>JBKQQP010000094.1:0-38453 GCA_052144335.1 Syntrophales bacterium | reverse complement strand
CGTTCCTCGCCCGGACGTCCGTCTTCGTGCTCGCGCGGCGCCTGGTGCGTGGAAGTGGCAAACTGCGCGTTGCCGCGTCCGCCGCGTCCGCCGCGCGCGATCACGACGCGTTCATCGGCGCGCGAAATGTTTATGCCGTAGGATTTATAGTACCGGTCAGAGATGGGGATCGCCTGCCCGAGATACAAGTCCGCAGGCTGGTTTGCGAGGGATGTGTACGAACCTGATGCGTTAACGCTGGGGAGGAGCCTGGCTCTTGCAATCAAAGAGTCAGCCTCGGCGATGGACTCATCCTGCCTCGCAACCTTGACGACATGGCTTTCGGAAGTTACAGTCTTCAGACCTTCCGCGAGTGTGACTTTGGTTGCGTCCCCCGTCATTTTTACTTCTGCCACGGCATTGCCTTTCTGAATAAAGCCGGAAGGTGTCTCCGACACAGCAGGGGTGACCGAGACAATCCATGAAAGCCCTGCTGCAACCAGAATAAGCACATATTTCTTATTCATATTTCTCGTCCTTAGTGATGTTACGTATTTTTCTTAGACAATAATTTCACTAGATGTCAGATTGACCGAAATGGGTAGTACATCAGAAACCAGATTATCTTGACATATTCTTTCCCCATGCGCCTATAATCTGACAGTATCAGATCTTGATGCGCCGGCTCGACTCGGATTGGTACAAAGACGATCCTCACTGGTTCTTCATAAAAGATTCTCTCTGCGATGATCTTTATACGTCGCATGTGCTCAGGTGAACTGACGAAGATCGCAGACTTTAATCCGTACTGCTCCATCATGCGTTTTGCCTCGAGCACCTCGACATGTGTATTTTCAAAATAGGGCCTGGGTTTTAGACCGGAAATAACCAATTTTGGGTTTGCTTTTTTTGTGCCCGCCGGCGATGACAATGATGCCGCCTCCGTGATTCTTCCATAGGCGGGGATAAAGAGGTAGCGTGCATAGCCTTCATTCATGAGACGATTCGCGTCTTCCTGCCTGGCTTTGCTGTCCGTTCCCACAAAGAGCACTATAGCATCCGAATTCATAGGCTTATCAGCATAAGTCAGATATTGGGGGCCATAATAAAGTGCGACACAAAAAATGGCCAGACACAGAACAACAACGTATGTCAGCATCTTTTTTTTTGAAGACATGGCGATCAAATAAATACGCTGGTTATGGCTGCTTATTCAGCTGCCTTAGTTTCAATTCCCAGTTCCAAGCTGTCCTTATGATAAACTCCAGATCATCATGGCATGGCTGCCAACCTGTGATACTTCGTAGCTTGGTGCTGTCCGCCACTAATCTGGGCGGATCGCCTGCTCGTCTGGGCGCTTCTTCTACGGCAAAGTTGATGCCGGTGACTTTCTTTGCCGCTGCCACTACCTCCCTGACAGAGAATCCGCGGCCGTAGCCGCAGTTCATGACATCTGATTTTTTCGTCTCCATCAGGTAATCAAGGGCAAGAAGATGGGCATTGGCAAGGTCGACGACGTGAATATAATCACGGATACAAGTGCCGTCCGGGGTCGGGTAATCCGTCCCGAAAATTAACAACTTCGGAAAGTTGCCCTGCGCGGTCTTCAATGCTCGGGTTATGAGGTGGGTTGCGTCTGCATACGCCTGCCCGACTCTGTTCTTAGGATCGGCACCGGCCACGTTAAAATAGCGGAGCGCTACGTAGCGAAAATCCCCCGCCTGGGGCATATCTCCAAGAACTGCCTCGACCATAGCTTTGGAGGCGCCGTAAGGGTTGATCGGGTGGAGAGGCACATCTTCGTCCACGAGTAATTTGTCCGGGACTCCGTATACGGCAGCACTCGAGGAGTAGATGAAATTGCTAATGCCATTGCGGTCCATGGCGTCGAGGAGATTCAGGGTATTGGCGACATTATTGCAATAGTATTTGAGAGGTTTGCGGACGGATTCCTCAACCTGGATCGATGCCGCGAAGTGCATGACTGCATCCGGACGAAATGAGTTCATAATGGCGTTTAGGTGAGAGCTGTCTTCAAGATCTCCGACTTCCAGCTTTCCGTAAAGGACAGCCCACTTGTGACCTGTCGATAGATTGTCGAATACAATTATGTCGTGGCCACATTCACCAAGGGCATTTACAACGTGGCTGCCGATATAGCCGGCTCCACCGGTTACAAGGATCTTCATGTATACTTCTTCAGCTCCTCGCTAAAAAATACAAACAGACGGGGCTTAAATATCTCCCTTAATCAGGCAGCGGAAAAATACTCGGCCTAATTCTTTCCACTAACATCTTTGGCTGAAATGATTTTACTTATTAACGCATAACAACCCAAAAATCAACGATAGATGCCATCCCCCCACCCGCACTTAAGTTATTTCGGATAAGGGCAATGGCTTACGAACATGCCGGCACCGATGCATCTTGATTATTCTTTCACTCAACGGTAGATTAAGATTCAATTTCACCGCAGGATGTGATATTTTTTGTGAAGATAATTTGAAATACAGCTTTACTTTCCTACGATTATTTTTCAAAGACTATGAGAATTGTAGCCACCGGCGATATCCACTATGATCTGATACGAAACTCGGCAGAGCGCGATAAATTCCTGAATTTCATAAGGAGACTGGAGGAGGAAAAACCAGACGTGCTCGTACTTGCGGGCGATACCGTGGGACTTGGTTCTTCAAAGCTGGAAGAATGTTTGAATCTCTTCAGCGGAGTAGCGCCCGTCCGGCTCACGGTATTCGGCAACCATGAATATTGGAGCACCGAAGGCGATACGCTCAGCAATCTCCGCATACTGAAGACAAGAATCAAAAATAGCGGATTCAAGCTCTTAGAGGAAGAGCCGATGATCATAGGCGGGATCGGTTTTGCGGGCAATTGCCTGTGGTATGATTACTCCTTTTCTCCCGCTCTCCCGCCGCCGCGATCATCTTACGAAAGGAAGGTATTCGGGGGTCACATCATCTGGAATGATGTCCATTTCGTGAGACTCAGCAAAACGGACTTGGACTATACCAGTGAACTCCGGGAAAAACTGGAAGCAGACATACGGACTCTGGAGGCAAGCGTAGACCAGATCATCGCAGTTACCCATCACATCGGATTTATCGAAATGCTGACGGTGAGGGAAGAGTTTCCCGGTTCGAATTTTTGTAATGCCTTCATGGGAAGCAGCAGCCTCGGAGAGATGCTCCTCAATCATCCGAAGGTCAAGTACCATATATGTGGCCACACGCATGATCAGAATGTGTTTAGAATAGGATCTCTGATATCAATTAACCCCGGTTCCACCTATGATGAGAAAAGGTTCCTGTCTTTTGTGATTCCTGAAGATGGTTCCAATTCTCCTCTCGGGTTCGGCGGCCTAGAGGTCTTATTGTGATATCTCAGCCTGAAGATCTCGCCATTCATGACGATATTGTCCGCTCCATTCACAACCAGGGGGAAAGAATGAGACCCATGGGCGAGCTGATGCAGGCCGTGGGAAAGTATTTTCTGGGATATCCCTACGCGAGCCATTCGCTGGAAAGGGAAGGCCGGGAGGCCCTTATTATAAACCTGAGAGAGTTCGACTGCTTCACCTTTGTGGAAAATGTTGTCGCCCTGGCCGGGTTGATAAGTAAAGGCAGATCCGCTTTCAGAGACTACGCCGCCCAGCTGAAGAAGATCCGTTATCGCCATGGCATATTAAAGGGATACGTCTCTCGCCTCCACTATTTTTCCGACTGGCTCTACGATAACGAGAAAAAAGGTATCGTGGTAGATGTTACCCGTAGGGCCGGTGGCGAAGCAATCCGCAAATATTTCAATTTCATGACCAGGCATAGGGAAGATTATCCCGCCTTGAGCAGGGAAAAACTTTATCGCGAGATGATGGCCATTGAAAAACGCCTCTCTGGACGGCGGTTGCATTATATCCCTAAGGCTGCTTTAGGGAAGTTCGAACACACAGTCGAGAGTGGGGATTTAATTGCAGTTACCACGGATATCGAGGGATTGGATGTAATACACGTTGGTCTTGCGGTACGCCTAAGAAGCACGCTTCATCTCCTGCATGCGTCGGAAGCAGAGAAGAGGGTTGTTATTTCCGATCTTACCCTGCATCAATACCTTTCGAGGCGAAAGATGATGACGGGAATCATGGTGGGGCGCGCTATCACGGCTTATCAAAATGATGGTAGTCCTTCTTCGGCCTGAAATATCCCCCCCAGCGCCATCCCCGCTTCAGGAATTCTCTCACTATGGGGTGTGAATCATCAAGAGTTCCTGCTCCGCCGGGGACATACCCGGCGCCCGGAGGGTCGATCCGGCCGTCCTCATCCATGACCGGGTTCAAATAAGGGTTTATATCCACGGCCTTTCCGAATGCATGGTTTGATAACCTGTCGGTGCCCAGAACAACTCTGTAGTTGAAGGCGGACGTATTATTGTCTGCCATCGAGCGGTCGTCAGACCATTCGTACTTCACGATGGGCACTATCTTGAAAACGGGGAATTCCGTCTGTTCCATTAAGGCAAAAATTTCCACGACGTCTGTTTTCACTTCTTGGTGAATGACGAGTTGTCCCTGGTGCGGTCGGCCGTCGAATGCCCGGTAGCGCACGTCGATAAGGCATAATTTGTCAATTATCTCCCGGGGCGCTTTTGTCCCGGCAGTGGCCTCCTCAAATGTCATCCTGCTGTCGATGATTGCTGTCATTTTCATGAATGTCAGAAGGGCAGAGCTGCCAGTATATTTTGCATGGTTTCTTCGTCAACTGAGACTTCCGCGTAAATTGTCCTGATTAATTCCTCATTGACTATGTCGAAATCCTTTCCGATTGGTGTTATGATGATACCTCCCATCTCCACCAGCCCTGGTGAGATTAAAATCCTTTCGTTCCCCGGCAAAAAATAGACAGACGGGCGAAGCCTTTGCCGCGGAAAAATCGCGACTCGCCACTCATTTCTCTCATATGAGCCTAAGAGATTCATCATCGGCTCCGCTGGTGACACAAGAATGCTTTTCATGGCCGAGACAATGTTTGTCAAGGCGTCACCGATAGCTGCGCAATCCTCTCCTTCCAGAATAATCACTTCCCTCCCCAGATTTTTTACTCTGAAAACAGAAGTGGTGTTAAGGCATTTGACTAAAATCAGCTTTGCCTTGTCTCCGATTTCTTTTTCGATCGGCAGTATTCCCCGAGTAGTAGCCTGAAAGTGGAGATGGTCTGGCGCGGAAGCGCCGCTTTCCGGGCCGTTATAAAATACATGGGAATCCGGACTGAAGTCCTTTGCCATCATGAGAAATTTCGAAACCATTCCTTCAAAAGACTGGGGACCATGAGTAATATGTGCAATGGTATAGTGCTCCGGACAGATTGGAAAGGGATTGCAAAGGACAATGAAATCCTCCCTGTATAGGATGCCGCGCTGCGGCTCAGGGAGATTTTTAAGACAGAGAAAACAAGGTCTATTATCTATCGATTTTTGATCAACCTTGGCGGTAGTGCTCTTGATCCTTGCGGGGTTATGGTGGACCCGCACAGAAAAGCTGTTGCAGCGGAGATCCTTTACGCGTACACTTTTCAGGGCCTCATATCCTAAGGTAAGATCGGGCCACGAGGTCTTTTGCTCGGCGAGGAGATTGCGGCACTGCGCGGGTAGAGATGACCCAGGTGTTTTCCCATCAAATGAAGTCGATATTCTTTCTCGCAAGAGAGCGTTCATATGCAGTTTCTCATTTCACCTGCAGCTTCCGGCGCGCCATGATTTCGACAGTTCGAATCTTGTCTTTAAATGCATCATGGCGATTGCTCTTCTCAATGGAGATGCGGGTGTCCGTATTTCCCTCCCACCGCCGGCATAGATAGAGGCTCTCATAAATTCTGCCTATACGATATTCTCTTGATAACCTGAGGGCCATTGCATAGTCCTCTCCATAGCTCACGTTGAGAAAGCCGATTTTACGAAGAAGTGCGGTATTAAAGCCGCGCGGCGCTCCCAGTCCGTTTACGCGCAGTGCATTGTTGCGTCCGTTGTCATCCGTCCATTCCCTGTGGTCGATTACGCCGGGCGGAATCTCCTGCATGGACTCATTGACGAGTGTGTAAGATCCGATGACCATGGCAAAGTCTCCGCCTCTCATTACGTCGATTAGCTTCTGCAATGTCTCGGGGCCGTTATAAAGATCGTCTGAGTCCAACTGGACGGCATAACGGCCGCAGAATTTCGAAGAGACCGCTTCGTTCCAGCATCCGCCAATAGCGAGATCAAATCTTGAAGGAATGATATGTTTGATGGCCGGATTACGTCTTGCAAGTTCAGCCAGGATCGGAGTGGTTCCGTCAGTGGAATGGTTGTCTACCACAATCACGTTGTACGGAAATGTCGTCCCTTGTGCCAAGGCGCTGCGCACTGCGTCCGTGATCGTCCGAACCCGGTTCAGTACGGGTATGATGACAGTTGCTTCGACAGGGAAATTATCCTGAGATCGAAGTAAATTCTTAAAGCGCGGTTCCAGGAAGGCGCCGATATTTCTCAAATGCTCTGTGGCTACAAGTTCCATTTCCTTTTGTGCGGCCTCGTTGCGGTGATCGACGTAATTAAACTGGCTTTCACGCTTCGATATTTCTTGACCAGTATCGGTGCCTGATACTTTCTTTGTGCAGAGAAACTCCTGAATATGGAACAGACTGTGGTCGACAGAAACCTTCAACCGCAGGTCATATAATGCTGCATGAGCGACGGCAGGTATGGGGCCATATTTTCTTAATGCACGTCTGACTGCAGGCATAGAGAATAGAATTACGTGTCCGAAATCGAATTCGTCACGGATGCTTCCCAATTGATAGTCGTTGACGGGATGTTCAGTGATGTCGCCTTGTCCCTTTTCCAGGTAGTCGGAATAGACCATGCCTGAACCTGTAGATTCCGCAACGTCAATAAAACGTTCGAGCGTGGCAGGTGGAATCTCCATTTCTGATGGATCCGTGATTATCATGAGGAAATCTGTCCTGATTTCTTCTATGAGGTTGTTCAATACCTGGCCGGAGGAAAGGGACGAGGCTCTTATAAATTTGCACCTAGGTAGTGGTGGCTCGTGGGCGCTCTCATGAAGAAGAATGACTTCCTCTACTAGAGGAGATTGAATGAAGACTCGAAGCGTCTGTTCAAAGCCAGACTGCAAACTGAACGACATAACGGCGGTTAGCTTGTTCATAGGTTACCCCCAAAAGACCTATAATCAGTGCGCCATCTATGCAACCCGTTCTGAGATTGCATGGGGCAATGGGGCCTAATTTATTATTTCGCAAACAAATTGCAAAGCTACTCTAACTTTAGATAAGGAAAACATATCCGCCGTCCGCCCTCGTTGCAAGCATAGACTCTCATGGCAGGAGAAGCCAAAGGCCGGCAATTTTTGAAGCACTTTTTTCACAGGTCGGATTTTTAGCACAGAAATCAACGGATACAAAGATAAAATATCTTCATTTTAAGCGACTATCGATAGATTCGTTATCCTGCCATACGTCGTTGCTAATTCGCGGAGTACGGCGCCCTGCGGTCGGGTGAGGTTGGATAGCGCACAACCAGGCAAGATTATCAAAAAGATGAAAACGAACCAGAAACAGGACAAGACGCTCTCCCAGCCGTTGTGAAAATGGCTTCAAATTGTCTGAATATCTAATTATTCAAGTTTACAGCGTTTCCAGGAACGCAATAACGACATTGACAGTCAGCCCCCCGTGTTCTATATTACTACTATAGAATTGAGTAAAAAAGGCAAACGACTGATGTGCAGTTTGAGGGTTTGGTATGTCGAAATATCGTGATCCTGATTCAATGGATGACAGAGATGTCAAGTTAGATCCCGATGCGGTCCTTCAAGAGCCAAAGATGTATCGGGTTATACTTCATAATGATCATTATACGACAATGGAGTTTGTCGTCGAAGTTCTGATACTTGTGTTCCATAAGCCCGCGGCGGAAGCCACCAAAATCATGCTCGACGTCCACAAAAAAGGGGCCGGTGCATGTGGTGTGTATACCTACGATATTGCCGCCACGAAGGTAGCCCAGGTACATACGATGGCGAAGCTAAGAGAATTCCCTCTGAAATGTTCATTGGAAGAGGCCTGACTGACGGGGGGAAAACAATGAAGATAAGTGAAAGTCTGAATCAAATCATCATGGCTGCGTATGCCGAGGCCAATACGCGATCCCATGAGTTTGTAACGCCTGAACACCTTCTGTATGCCGCGCTTTTTTTTGATGATGGATCTGATATCATCCAAAGATGTGGCGGCGATCCGGAGCATCTAAAAAGGGTGTTGGCAAAGCATCTCCGCGAGGGTAATCCGGTTGTGGATGGAGCTCAATCCGTTCAGTCGCTGGGCTTCCAAAATGTTCTGGAGCGCGCGGTATGGCATACGACCTCCGCGCAGAAAGATATCGTGGAATTTGGAGATGTGCTGGTTTCAATTCTCGATGAAAAGGGGTCCTATGCCTCTTTTTTCCTCAAGAAAGAGGGCGTTACACGACTCTCGCTGCTTAATTACATCTCTCACGGAGTCTCCGTTGTTCCAGATACGACGGAAGTGCAAAGGCGAGGCAAAAAGAGGGAGGAAAGTGAGCCTGAGCATGACTCCCGGGAGAAGGATACTGATCAGAGCAAAGTACTAAAGTTGTTCACGACAGAACTGACGGCAAAGGCGAAAGCGGGAGAGATGGATCCGCTGATAGGCAGAGAAGATGTTCTCGAACGGACCATTCAGGTCCTTTGCCGGCGATTCAAGAACAACCCCGTCCATGTCGGCGAGCCCGGGGTGGGAAAAACGGCTATAACGGAAGGCCTGGCACAGCTCATTGCCGACGGGAAGGTTCCAAAACGCCTGAAAGATTCAAAAATTTACGCTTTGGACATGGGCGCCATAATTGCCGGCACCAGATTCAGGGGTGATTTTGAAGAGCGCATGAAGCGCGTCATAGCTGAACTTCAGAGACAGGAAAAAATAATCCTCTTCATCGACGAGATTCATAATATCGTGGGCGCTGGGGCTGTATCAGGGGGGTCCCTGGATGCTTCGAATATACTGAAGCCGGCGCTTGCTTCCGGCAAACTCCGGTGTATTGGCTCCACAACGTATGACGAATACCGGAAATATTTCGAGAAGGATGGAGCTCTTTCCCGCAGGTTTCAAAAGATCGAGGTTATGGAACCTACAACGGGTGAGACCGTGAAGATTCTTGAGGGCATCAAGAAGAGGTATGAAGAATATCATTGCGTATCATATACGGAAGAGGCCCTTCGCGCCGCTGCGGAATTGTCCGATAAGTATATCAATGATCGAAGGCTTCCTGATAAGGCTATCGATGTGATCGATGAGGCCGGCGCTCTGGCTAATATGAAGGATGCCGATGAGGGTGCAGAGAAGGTGGTCGATCTTAGTAATATCGAAGCGGTGATTGCAAAGATAGCGAGAATTCCGGAAAAGAGTGTTTCTTCGTCTGAGTTGGACAAGCTTAAAGATCTGGAGACAAGCCTCAAGAGCAGGATCTTCGGGCAGGACAAGGCGATTGGGCTCGTGGTGGAGGCCATCAAGCGTTCGCGTGTGGGATTCCGCGAACCCCACAAGCCTGTAGCCTCCCTCTTATTTGTGGGACCAACGGGCGTGGGAAAGACCGAACTGGCGCGGCAGCTGGCGCTGACTTTGGGCATACCGCTGAACCGTTATGACATGAGTGAATATCAGGAAAAGCACACCGTCGCAAAGTTTGTGGGGGCGCCCCCGGGTTATGTGGGTTACGAAGAGGGCGGACTGCTTACTGAAGCAATCAGGAAAAATCCTCATTCGGTCCTGCTCCTTGATGAGATCGAAAAGGCCCACGCCGATATTTTCAACACATTGCTGCAAGTCATGGACTACGCAACATTGACGGACAACAACGGCAAGAAAGCCGACTTTCGCAACGTCGTCATACTCATGACATCTAATGCCGGGGCGCGGGAGATCGGCAGGCAGATTATCGGATTCGAGGCCAAGAGTATTAACAGCGACGCCGTATTTACGGCCGTGGAGCGGATCTTTTCGCCTGAGTTCAGGAACCGTCTCGATGGGGTCGTTAACTTCAACGGCCTTACCCACGAGGTCGTCCTAATGATCGTAAAAAAGGCGATCGGTGAATTCGCCGTTCAATTGAAGGAGAAAAACGTAAACCTCGAGGTTACCGACCAGTGTTACGAATGGCTTGCCCGTAAAGGCTACTCCGAGGAGTTCGGGGCAAGGGAGATTGCCCGCCTGATCCAGGATAAGATAAAACGCTTCTTTGTGGACGAGGTGCTTTTCGGGAAATTGCAAAAGGGAGGCATTGCCATCATAGATATCGAATGTAATGATGTTGCGGTCCGCGTTCTTGAAGAGTCCGAGGTCATGTAGCATTTGCCATGATCACAGATGCACTTTTGTCAAATCCTGAGAGTCATGATTTAATGTCTCATGGCATGCGACAGGCTATGGGAGTCTGGTATTAAAATTCCATGCCGATCTTTCGACTGGGTGACGAAATAATCTTTCCTCCCGTGCATCTGACATCGGGAAATGGCATTCTTGCCATCGGTGGCGACCTTTCGCCGGACAGGCTTATAGAGGCTTACCGCCAAGGCATCTTCCCCTGGTATTCAGAAGGCGATCCCATCATCTGGTGGTCTCCCGATCCGAGATTTATTTTATTTCTTGAAGAACTCAGGGTTTCGCGAAGTATGATGAAGGTACTTCGGCGGGGGATCTTTCGGATTACGTACGATCATAAATTTCGTGAAGTGGTTCTTTCCTGTCAGAAATCGCGGAGAAAACAGAATGGCACTTGGATTACGGATGACATGCTTGAGGCATACTGCAAGCTGCATGAGCTTGGAATTGCCCATTCCGCAGAGGCCTGGCACGAAGGAAAACTTGTCGGCGGCATTTATGGTGTATCGCTCGGTCGCTGCTTTTTCGGCGAGTCTATGTTTTCGCTTATGAGCAACGCCTCAAAGGCGGCGTTGGTCAATTTGGTTCACATATTAAAAGAACGCAAATTTGAGTTCTTGGATTGTCAGGTTTATACTGCCCATCTGGACAGCCTGGGCGCTCGCTTCATTTCCCGCGATGATTTCACCGGTCTTATAAAATCAGGGTTGCGACATGAGACCCTGCGGGGCAACTGGGATTCCCTGCCGGAATTCAGCAAAGTCAGTTTACCGCCAGCTTAGGTGAAGTCGCACTGCGAAGCGCTACAATATTGATGCCGTTTTTGAATTCTCACTCCTTACTTTAAGAGTTAGGAGCTCCCTCGATTATCCTTCAGCCAATTTTGGATTATTCTCTGGCAGTCGTCGCCAGCATTATCATATAGACCGATGATTTTTCTTTCACGGACGGCGTTTTCGAGGGAGTCGGATGCATGTGCGGCATTCTGCACAATGTTCTGGCCGAAATCGGAACGGATAGTGCCTTCTGCGGCTATTGCGGGATCGGTTACGCCCAGGCGCTCGCGGATTGTCTCAACTGCATTGGGGCCGCGGTAAAGAAGCGCCAACGCGAGGTGTTTTCCGGGTTTATCTCGGTCTGCCGGCGGTACATCTTTTGGGTCAAGGCCGGTCATGTATTTTACGATCTGTGAAAATTCGTACAGAGCATTTTTTTCGTTTATAACTTCAGCCATGGCATTGAGTTCGTCATCTGTTATCTGAAAATTAAAGAGGCCCTCCATTCCTTGTCTAAGATGGGCCACGATCTGGGGCTTCAGCTTCTTCTTGAAAACGTCGCGCAAGAATCCATAGAATTCCTCGCCCTGGGCAGCGCTCATGCGTATCATCCGCGCGCCAACAATCCGCAGGCTCGTTTTAGAAAACATGTCGATCATATTTCCCGGGCGGACAGAATGCTTAAAGAAATTGTCGGGCTTCAGGATGACGAGTGTTGTTTCTCCTTCGGCACATTCTTCGTAGATGCCGGAATCGGTGAATCCAAACTTTGCGAAAAATTCCAGATTGTTCTTCGCGTATTCAAGATTCGTGGGCAACAGGACTGCCGGCTCGAAGTACCGGACAGCGCGATCAGGGGTGATAATATAGTCGCTATAGGTTCCGCGAATTGTTCCACGATTGGCCTCTGATTCTGTCACGGTCGTGAGTTTGCCGACTACGTCGTAGATTCTCGCGACAGCGTCCATGCCCTCGAATAGCAGAAACAAACAGCGATTCTGTTGCTTCATGATATTTTCACACCGAAGATTCTGATCGATGTAATCGACAAGCGCCTTGCCCACCTTGGGGATGTTCAAGCTTCTTACGCGCCTTATATATTCATCTACGAACTCGTCAGACGGCCGCATCATGCGGATACCGACGAGGTCGCAGCCGGAGAGGGACATGAGCCTCGCTATGATATTGCCGGTTCTCGACTTAATTAGGCTGTACGGTGTGATAACTACATATGTCAATTCAGTTGTCATATATTAATTTCCAGTATATCGCTGAGAGCGTCTTTTTATTTTTTTTTGTATAGAACGATTGGAATCGGTTGTCAACGGCAAAGAATTCGAAACTCAGCCGATCTTTGATTAGATGGCGTCTATCAGAAGACTTGTCATCGCGAGAGGATTATTCAGTACTCAGGATTTTGCGGCCGAAAGACTGCTGACATCTGAGGGCCAGCTCTTTCAGTAATGGCAGACGTTTTGCACGGGTAGCGCTGTCAACAAGATTTAGAATGCCCTTCGGTATATAGGCGAGAAATTGCGCAAGACCGCTTCTCAACCCCAAGAATCCATAAGCGCCGAGGGCCTGCATGAGGCGCTGCGCCGACGCGTCCCGAAATTTATCCTGAAATCCCGCCCAGTCAGTTTGCAGTATATCCGTCTTCACGTGTGAGACCTTGAATGCTTTATTGCCTGAAGATATATCATTTTGTGACGTGTCTGCACCGCCGCGAGCCGGAAGCTGGTAGTAATATAAAAGCAACCCCATACGTTCATCCTCTGTGAGAAGTACATACGGATCATAGAGCAGTGATCCGAGGTCATAAAATAGATTACCGGAGCGCATGCCCTGAAAGTCTATGAATGCTGGCTGGTCTTTGGATATCATCACGTTCTGCGATTGCAGATCCCTGTGCACGAGGCTCGGTTTTTTATCTTCAAGACGCTCCGATAAGCTCTTTAATTCATCTTCTAAATCTTTCGCATCTGAGGAATTGATCTTGATGCCGCAGACAGCGTGCACAAAATTATCGAGGAAGTAATTGCGCTCCCATCGGTAAAGGTCGGGACCGAATCCTTCCATTAAGGGGACTTTATCGAGAGGGAAATCTTCGACCGGAAAGGCATGGAGTCTATATGCAACGGAGAGTGTCGCGCGGTAATACGCACCTCTTTTCGTCCACGATTCATCCCTGTAAGACCATAGGTCTCTGTCCCCCAGGTCTTCCATAACAACGAAGCCCCTGAGATGATCGTGTGCCAGGATTCGGGGAACGGGGACTTGGATCTTGAGAAGGAAGTCGGCAATTGCTGCGTAGTAGCTATTTTCCTTGCGAGCTTGATCGTAGCACATAAAAACGACGGAGCCATGGTCCTTATATCTGATTCGGTGGAAAGATCTGCCTGATCCACGTTTGGCCAAGGGCATACTGGTCAGTGCATCTGAGCTTCCCAGCCCGAGCGTCTGGCGCACGAATTGGAGCATTTCATTATCTAGATGCGTCATGCTTCTCTAAATTACCTTGCGAGATTTCATTCTTCTGCATCTTCCGTTGCAGGCCGCCGTCCGGGCGACCTCAAATTTAGGCGGAGATCCGGTTCAGTCCTTCCTTGGCAAATGCCTGTTGCAATGAAGAGTCACCCTTACCGCTGTCCCGTGAGCATTGCGTTTATTTTTTCATATTCCGCCACAGATCCGATATCATACCAGCGGCCTTCATCGATAATTATCCCTGCCACCGACCCAGGCTGTTCCTTGATCATGGCGATAAGGATAGGAATAACCGATTCCTTGCGGCCCGCTTTCAGACGCCGGAGAAAGTTTTTTTCCACGATGTAGATGCCCGTAAAAAGGCAGCTCCTCACGCCGTTATCGCCCAGTGTATGCCGCAGGTCACATATATCGCCCTTGGCATTCAGATTGACGTTCAAAGGGGAGCCGCTGCTTCTGAGAGCCAGGGTCACTTCCTTTTTTTCCGCGTAGTGTGCATCGATGAGATGAGCAAGTGGAAGGTCTGTAAAGGTGTCGCCATTATAAATCAGGATCGTTTCGTCGCCATCAAGGAGATCTTCGATGTTCTTTATGCCACCCGCTGTATCAAGAAGCACAGGTTCATAGCGGAAGATTATGGGGATTCCCTGCCATTGCCGATCCGGGAATATTTTATCGTATGCCCCTGCAAGATAATGGGTATTGATGATAAAGCGTTTTATGCCGACAGATATGAGATGATCCATGGCATGGGTAATCATCGGGCGTCCACCCACGGATAAGAGTGGTTTCGGACAGCTGTCGGTCAAGGGGCGCAGGCGCGTTCCCAGGCCGGCGCCAAGAATGAAAGATGTTCTGATAGATGATTTTCGCATAGCTCTTCTTCAGTACAGTTTCCGAAGCTCCGCACCGCGAAAGTAGTGTTTCAAGATAGATTCCGCCGTAAAGCCTTTAAGAGCCATTACCGCCGCCCCTATCTGGCACAAACCGACTCCATGTCCCCATCCGGCGCCCTGCAGTATGAAACTGGCGGGAAGCCCTGACGAGTCCTTTCTCACATCGACGACGAAGGCGCTGCTATACAGATGACTCCGGGAGAGCCAGCGGCGGATCTCAAGTTCCTTGCCTACAGTTAGGGTCATTTTCGATCCGGCGATCTGCAGCCGCACTATGCGGCCGGAGGGGCCTCGCTCAAGGGGAGCGAGACGCAGGAGATTACCAAAGTCCATTCTCGATTTTTCCCGGATAATCTCCTCCAGCTCTGCGCGTGTATAGGTCACCTTCCAACGGAAAAAATCGGTCGTTTCCTGATCGAAGGACGGGAGGATGCGGCGCAGGGCATTCTTGTCATTCGTATTGCAGTATGCCTCCGGATCGCCCAGAATCCATTGCCTGGCTTCGGCCTCCGTGCGGATCGGATCGTACGGGATGGCAGAGTCCGAAACGGACGTGAGATAAGGGACGGCGACATTCCCCCAGGTATTTGTGAAATTGTCCGTGAGACCGCCGCAGGCTTTATGGTAGCGGGCATCACAGATCTCACCGTTGTAAACGAGAAAGAGGCCGCGCGTGCTCTCAACTGCCTCCCGGGCGTTTTCCGAGATTAGCCCCGTGATGCCCTGATACCGCTGACAATGATCGTCCGCACAGACATCGAAAAGCGTGTGGTCAACCCTGTGGTAATACTTGATGAACTCGCTGGTTTGCGGGGCTGGGCGGGGCAATGATTTTTCGGCATGTCCTGCCTCGCCTCCCATCTTCAACATGGACATGAGCCAGCTGCGTGACGCAATTGCGTGGGCCTTAAGGAATTCCAGCACCGCTTCTGCGTTCATTTCAGAGGAAACGACGCTCGCCAGATAATCTTCCAAAGGAATTCTATTGACGGCAGTCAGCTTGCCGTTCTCGTCAAGGATGAGTCTCAGCTCTCCACGGAATGTTTGCTCCTGTTTTCTCTCCCAGTGGAAATTTACACCGATCGTTACATCAATGAGGGTGAAGGTTGAATTATCGAGGGGAGTGCAGCAGACTTCCTCTGCATGACTTACCTCTTGTTCCGCAGCATCGGTAAGAATTATGCGACCCTGCCGCACACGTGCACTGAACCTTCCGCTTAGCTTGCGGTCATCATTAATCGAGAATGGGCCGTTTAACCTTCCTGCCACTTCACTGTATCCCTGCAAGATGCCTACTTTGAGTGTCGGTTCTTCCTTCATAGCGCAATAAACGGCAGGACAGATGTCAGGCTGTCCATCTCAATCCTGTTCCCGCGAAAGGGGAAGGGATGAAAATGAAATAAGTTTAGCATTACATGCACGCCCATATCAGAAACAGGGAGATTATTCAATGTCTAACCCGAGGGTTGCTTTTTGAAAGTGACAGGCTTTAGCCAAAATGAGAGCAATACCAAAGCAAGAAATATGATTGTCGCGTAGGTAATCTTCTCAAGGGTGAGATCTTCAACATAGATCAACTTTTCAATTGTATCTATGGTGAACTGGCCCGGGTAAACCCGATTCGATTCACCTTTAGATTTGAGATATGTTTCGAGGTAGGTCAGGGGGCAGATGGTTCTGGTCAATTGCATGATGACCATGGCGATCAAGGCGAGCAGATGGAAGACGCGCCACTTTGGAAGATTAAAATACAAGAATATCGGAAATCCAAGAATGACAAAAGCGATCCACAGAAAATGGATGAAGATCACTAAGTCTGCTGTTATCCTGTAAGACATATTGGCTCCGAGACAAGATCAGGGGTCATGCCGTTTCCCAGTGCGCGATTGCATGTGCAGCCAGCGCGCGGCCCTGCTCATAGCCTTCCTCCAGGAGCAAACGATTTTGGCTGAGCCGCGATACGCGGAACTTTTCGGGCGGACATATCTCAACGATGATTACGCCTTCCGGCGGTTTGCGAATCAGCCTCACCGATTCATTGTAGCGCCAAACACGCTTGGTCAGGACCTGTTGCAGTAATGGGTGACGCCGGATGGTACGGCGTATGAGGCTATCAAACGGATTGCTGCGTTTCAGGTAGTCTCGCTGCCGGGAGCGAATTACCATTATCCGGCGGGCCCCCAGATCGATAGCCTTGCCTACAGGAAGCGCATCCGCTACCCCGCCATCCGTCATAGGGCGGTTGTCTACAATAGGGTAAGACCGGTATAAAAGAGGCACGGCGCTGGAAGCCTTGAGAACATGCTCAAGGTTATGGGCGCTGGTCTCTTGATATACGGCCCTGCCGTTCTGCACATCCGTAAGGACCACAATGAAAGGTTTTCTTTTTGCATAGATCCCCTGCAAGTCGAGTCGGATTTCCCGAATCGTAGTATCCCAGAGCCAGTCGAGATCCATTAGATGACCGCCGCGGAGGAACCTGGCTATATTGATGAACTCGGGTCGCAGCGAATAGTCGGTATATATCCTCTTGTTGCGACCGATCATTTCGGCGAGATAAGCTGCAAGGTTGGATGCACCCGAGGAAACCCCCACATAGAAATCAAAAGGATTGAATTGTGCCTCAAGAAAGCCATCCAGGACTCCTGTTGAGAATACCCCACGGAGCGCGCCGCCTTCAACAACCAGAGCCGTATTCATGGGTCGGTATGTTAACTTCTCTGTCCGATCATCATTTGAATCACTAGGCGTCGTCATTTTGCATTTGCTCCCCACAAGAGACAAACGTTCTGTGCGAATGTGCATCCCGTCATGTCGGTCATGGACGAGGCCTCAATTACTGTGAAACGCATAGGATTTACCGGCGAGGAATGCCGCGGTTAATGTCGACATCCGGCCCATTGGCACACAATTCCATTCATATTTCTATCCTGGTCATTTTCCCCGAAAGTCTTGATGGAGAGCCGATATCCTATTTACATCCAGAGGTAGCAAAAACAATATAAGCAGCGATGAAATAAACTGCAACACAAAAAATCATGCCGACATTTTATCGGGAGAGCAAGAATTCTTGGGAGAGTACCTCCCTTCTCCTATGGAGCATCGCCATTCATTTTCAATCTATTTTTCTAATCCTTTTGCCAGACGCGCATAAGAAATTTGGACGCGGTGAAGCGAGCAGGGTTATCTGCATTGCAATTTGCAGGTTGGTCTGATATTATATTTATATATAAGCAGCATCCCCAATAACAATAAAGGGATAGTTTTCCGTGAGTGAAGAGCCATTCTGGAGAGCTTCAGCATTGGGGATCGCAAGGAATTATGGAGGTCCTTTCATGAAGAAACTAATTGTAACTATGCTTATTGCTATCAGTATTTTCGTGGCTTCAGCGCCCGCTTTCGCGGACGAGCAGGATTTTGATGCTACAATGGACATCCTGCTTGTCAGACCGGCGAGTCTGGCTGCTACGGTCGTCGGCGCGGCAGTTTTCATCGTCTCATTACCGTTTTCCATACCAAGCCAGAGCGTCGGTGCTACGGCACGGACACTTGTGGCAGAACCCTTCAATTATACCTTTACGAGACCCATCGGAGAGTTCAATGGAGACCGGAGGCGGAGCACAGCCCCGAGCAAGGAACCGCAATCGCCAGCCGTGGAAAAGAGCACCGAGAGCGACGGATCATCTGATCATTGAAGTGAACTGAGAATGTTGCCGCATCTTCCGCACAGAAACGTGGATGCCTGCCGATGAAAAAATGATCGCTGCCGTATTACGATCGTCCACAATTGCCACTAATGCGCGAGTCCTGCACGACTGAAGAATGCTACGTGCCTGACCAATTCTCTGTTCAAAGGGCCGCTGAATCTCCGGGTTCCATTTTTCTGATCTTTTCCGTGAAGTAAATTAGATGAAAGGCTTCTTTGATAAGAACCAGGATTTTCCTTGCCCCGCCAAGCATCTTATTATGCGTCCCTCAACCCTTCTGTATATTTAGATTAGCTGCTGTAGGTAAAGACTTGGGCCAAGATGTGGATAAGCTTGTTGACAAATCTGTTAACCAATTCACTAAATATATGAAAGAGAATAATTCTTGAAGCAGAGCAAAATGTGGGATAGTGATTAATAGCCAGCATAATCAGTAAGTTAGCAGAAATAGCTGATTTCACATTAATTTTCTCAGCGGCGTATGAATGGGCCGACTGTTTTTCAACAGGACGATTCGTCATCATGACCCCAATGAAGTCACAACATATCAATTAAATGCTGCGATGCCTGGTAACAAGCAACGGCATTTGCCTCTTGTACGCACAGATAAATGTTGCTTTGCCCGGGTTTCACGCGGGTGCAAATGATTCCCCCACTTCAACTTTTTGAAATATGCACCTAGTTTTCCCTCCTGGGGTGTTTTCTTATCAGTGTCAGACTTTATCTCAGATAAAATAAGGTTTTCGCCCATCGTAAAGCATTCATAAGTGTGAAAATTTAATAATGCGAAAGAGAAGATTCAGCTAGGGGCATGGCTAATAAACCATACAGAATGGCATATTAGTGGGGCAGTTAGGTTTATTTGTATGGCCGCTGAGGGTTCCCATGGTTCTTATGTCCGTCCGCTTTGCCCGGAGAATATACGAATTCCCGGATATGGCAAGTCTTCCTGTCACAGCTTGATTTGCCGCAAGCCATTTTCAGAGTTGCACGAACTCCTTTTCATCCACCAGACCAGAGTGCTGCAGCTTCAATTCCCGCATGACCTGCATCATATTCTCGCTGTTAACCAGCAAGAAACGGCGCAATATGAATAGCTCCTCACGGAGCGCGTCAGTGAGAATGAGGGCAACAACACTGAGACGCTCAACCGCATCAAAATCATAGACCACGTTTGTCCGTAAATTGCTATATCATTTCGGACAATGAGATGGACAGTCCGGATTGTGGTGTTTCAGCCGGAAAGACGGATGGAAAACTAATCCCGTTTGTAAAAACAATATAGAAAAAAATGCCGCATTAATTTCATTCGCGGAGGGAGGCACCATAACTTTTTCTGTAAACAGTATCTTGCCGCATTGCGATGGGCGCACTGTACTGACGCAGGAGGATCCGTCATCTGTAATAACCCGTTAGCAATAGTGAGTATCGAAGTCACATCATTTACAGTTATTACCTTGATTAATCAATATGTTACATCTGGCAAACGCTCTTGAATTCAACCCGGACAGGTTAGCTTCGCAATGCCGAGTAATTGATAGTCTTCTCCTTTATATAGGCAGTTGAGACGCTGAAACAATGTGGGTGTTCCTTCTGACTACCAGAGGTACGCTTTTTGCTACGATACCTATTGAACACTGAAACTCATAGGGAATAACGGGAATTGAGGCAAATTGAAGGGTGATTTAGATGTTAGACGCAAAAACCATAGCTTCCCGGGATGAAATCAATAGCGCACCCTCGCGCGAGGACACGCTGCCGGAAGTCAGGCTGCAAAAAGATCTTCTCAACAGCTTGATTGATTCCTTACCGGACATTATGTTTTGCAAAGACGCGGAAGAAATATATCGGGATTGTAATACGGCATTCGCTTTGCGTGTGGGGCTCGCCAAGGATGAAATAATTGGCAAGACGGACTTCGATATCTTTCCGCTCGCGGAAGCGGAAAGATATCATCGAAACGACCAGATGACGTTAACCCGCGAAAAGCATCGGTATGATGAAGAGTGGATTTCGTACCCGGACGGAAGACGCGTATTGATAGAAATGTTTAGAACTCCTTATTATTGGCCGGATGGGAGGCTCTTGGGAGTCATCGGTGTCGGTCGCGATATCACGAATCGCAAGAATATCGAAGATCAAAATCAGCATATGACCGCTAAACTCCAGCAAATGGTTGCGGAGCGTACTGTGGAGCTGAGAAAGACAAATCTGGCACTGCAGCGGGAAATCAACGAAAGAAAGAAAACGGAGGCCGCTCTCAGGGCAAGTGAGGAGCGTTTTCGTTCCCTTGTAGAAACAACTAGTGACTGGGTCTGGGAGGTCAACGAGAATGCAGTCTTTACCTATGCAAGTCCCAATGTCAAGTCACTGCTGGGATATGAACCGGATGACGTAATAGGGAAGAAACCATTCGATTTCATGCCCGCCGATGAGGCGCAAAGGCTAGCGATACTGACAGAAGCAATAATGAAGTCACGCGAGCCGTTTGCGGGATTGGAGAATATAAATCTATGCAAAGATGGGCGGAGAGTGGTGCTTGAGACGAGCGGTGTGCCAATATTGGACGAGGGAGGAAGGCTTCTGAGCTATCGCGGTATCGCGCGTGATATAACGGATCGCAAACTGGCGGAGGAGTCGGTCAGGGAGAGCGAGAAGAAATATAGGACAATCCTGGAAAGCATGGAAGATGCCTATTTTGAGCTCGATATTTCCGGGAATATGATTTTTTTCAACCAGGCAGCCCTGCAAATGCTGAAATACCGGCCGGAAGAACTCTTAGGCATGAATGTCCAGCGCTACAGCAACCCGGAAGCGGCGAGCAGAATGTTTGAGATCTTTCATGATATATATGGAACAGGAAGATCTGCGAAGGTCGTTGATTTCGAGATTCTAACAAAGGACGGCGTTATCATAACCCTCGAGATGTCTGCCTCTTTGATGCGAGATCATGACGGCCAGCCCATGGGATTTCGCTGTCTTGCACGCGATATCACGGAACGCAAGCGGACCGACGAGGCGCTCCGCGAATCAGAGGAAAAATATCGCTCCCTCGCCTCGACTGAAGACTCAATGTACCTTGTCGATCGTGAATGCAGGTATCTGTTTGTGAATGAAAAACACCTGGAGCGGCTGGGGCTTTCGCAGGAAGAGGTCATTGCCCGAAACTATGCGGACCTGCATTCGGAGGGAGATACGATAGCATTCAAGAAGAGCGTTCAGAGAGTATTCGAGACAGGTGAATTTTTGTTATGCGAGCACAGGAGTCAAAGAGATGATAAGTATTTCCTCCGCACCTTTACCCCTGTAAGGGGCCCGGGAGGAAGAACGACCGCCGTAACAGTTGTTTCAAAAGACATCACGCAGCGCAGGCAGGCAGAGGCAGAACGTCTGCAACTCGAGCAACGGTTGAACCGCGCCGAAAAAATGGAGGCTCTGGGGACCCTCGCGGGTGGTGTCGCTCATGATCTCAATAATGTTCTGGGCGTTCTTGTCGGTTATTCGGAATTGCTCCTGGAAAGAATACCGGAAGGAAATTCCTTAAGAAATTACGCTGCCGGCATTCTGCAATCGAGTGAAAAAGGTGCTACGATCATTCAGGACCTTTTGACATTGGGTCGGAGAGGGGTCTCTGTTTCCGAGGTTGTCAATCTCAACCGAGTGATTACGGATTACTTTGAGGCTCCGGAGTTTGGCAAATTGAACTCATATCATCCGTGTGTGACATTCAAGAGTGATCTCGAAGAGAACCTATCCAACATTAAGGGCTCTCCCGTGCATTTGGGGAAGACCATCATGAATCTTGTCTCCAATGCATCAGAGGCGATATCCGGGCAGGGAGAGGTGATAATTAGGACGGAGAACCGCTACATCGACAAACCCATACGGGGGTATGATGATGTACGTGAAGGGGATTATGTTGTTCTGACGGTATCGGACAACGGCAGGGGTATTTCGTCCACGGACATCAAGAAGATATTCGAGCCGTTCTATACGAAGAAGGCCATGGGGAGAAGCGGGACGGGATTGGGCTTGGCGGTTGTCTGGGGGACAGTAAAGGATCATGATGGATACATAGATGTGCAAAGCGAGGATGGAAAGGGGAGCACCTTCACAATCTACCTGTCGGCCACGAGGGAGGAGCTTAGCGGGGGCGAGCAGAAGACATCTCCCGAGCAATACATGGGCAAAGGTGAAACGATTCTAGTGGTGGATGACGTGAAGGAGCAGCGGGAGGTGGCAACCAGTATGCTGGCGAGGCTGGGCTACACAGTAGAAGCCGTTTCCAGCGGAGAGGAGGCGATTTCCTATCTCAAATCGCATAAAGTCGATCTGATTGTCCTAGACATGATCATGGATCCCGGTATCGATGGTCTGGAGACATATAGGCACGTTCTCGAGATCAACCCGAGGCCGAAGGCAATAATAGTGAGTGGTTTTTCGGAGACGGAGCGTGTAAAGAAGGCCCTGGAGCTCGGGGCGGGCGCCTACGTGAGAAAGCCTTACGTGTTGGAAAAGATAGGTCTCGCCATAAAGGGTGAATTCACCAAAGCTGAAGCCAGTGATTCTTAGAACTGACCCTCTGATGAACACGATAATTTTGTGTATGAAAAATGAACAGCGGTTTGGTCATGAGAGAAATTGGTCCCTCGGAGAGCCGGCAATGACCTGAAAGCCGATCATTTTTCTCATTAAATTTTCTCTGCCGGCATTTAATACACCTTGGCTTATTGCCTCGAGCAACGTCCTAGTTTCTTATATCTCCACGCAAGAAATCTGCACATAGACACCCATCTGATTTTATGGTAGAAAAATTGCAAAATCATACCTAAGGTATTTCCGTGAGCATTAGCAAGATCGGTATAATTGCGAATATCGAAAAAGAGCAATCAGGTGAGTGTACCATTCAGCTAAGAGACTGGGCCGCGAAAAAAGGGATACAAGTCTTTTTGGAGGAAGGAATTGCCCGGAAGATCAGTGCAGGTGAGGGTCTGGACAGAAGAACGCTGGCGGCCCAGGTCGATCTTCTGGTCGTATTGGGCGGTGACGGAACTATCCTGAGGACGGTACGTTTTGTCAGTGAGTATGATATCCCCATCGTCGGCATTAACCTCGGAGAATTCGGATATCTAACAGAGGTCAATCTGAGCGAGATGACAAATGCGCTCGAATTGATTGTCAAAGGCGATTACCAGACAGAAAAGAGGATGATGCTTGATATTGTGCTGCATCTTGGAAGGGAAACGCTCAGAGAGCAGAGCATCTTGAATGACGTGGTGATTACGCGTGGGAATCTTTCACGCATCCTCAATCTGGAAACCACGGTAAATAGCAGGTATCTAACCACCTTCAGGGCCGATGGTATCATCATATCGACGCCGACGGGCTCCACCGCATATTCCCTCTCCGCGGGCGGCCCTATCGTTTTTCCTGAGCAGGATTCCTTCATCATAAATCCCATATGTCCTTTTACACTGACGAATCGTCCGATCATCGTTCCCAACGATGCGGAGATAAAGGTAATTATGTGGACGAAGGAAGAGGGCGCGACAGTGACCCTTGATGGGCAGGTTTCACATACCATGAGATCAGGCGATAGTGTGGTAATTAAGAAGTCTCCGTATGTGACTAATCTCGTGTCGTCGCCTTACAGGGACTACATGGAGATCCTGCGAACTAAGCTGGGGTGGGGCGGTTCACCGACGGATAAAAATAATCTGTGATATGTTAACGGAACTTAGCATCAGAAATTTCGCCATCATTGATGAAATGACCGTCTCTTTCACTGATGGTCTCAATGTGATTACCGGAGAGACGGGAGCTGGGAAGTCTATTATCATAGGAGCCGTAAGTCTCCTTTTGGGAGAACGGGCATCCCCTGATATGATCCGGTCTTTTGAAGAATCGGCGACGGTTGAGGCTCTCTTCGACATTGGTGAGAAAGACGACCTGAAGAAAAAAATACGGGAGATGGGCTTCCATGTGGGGAAAGAATTGATCCTCAAGAGAATTGTTACGCGCACAGGGAAGAACCGCGTGTATATCGACGGACAGTTGGCCACCTTGGGGATGCTTTCCGCCATCAGTGAATCCCTCATCAACATCTGCGGGCAGCATGAGCATCAGGTGATTTTGAACGCAGATAACCACATCGATATTCTGGATGAGTTTAGTGATCTTCTTCCTCTCAGGCTCGAATATAAGGATATGTACGGGCAATATCTTTCTTTGAAGGAAAAGATCAGACAGTCTCTATCTGTCAAGAAAACCAGAGGCGAGCGGGAAGATCTTCTCCGGTTTCAATTTAGAGAGATTGACGATGCAGGGATTCGCACGGGTGAGGATGCTGCTCTCCTTGAGGAAAAGAAGATTTTAAACAATGTGCAGAGATTGATGGACTACGCCACCGGCGCCCATGATGTGCTTTACGGAAGGGCTGATTCTGTCCTCGGGGAACTTCGCGGCGCAATCGCGAATATAAGGGAGATCAAGAAGATTGATTCAGGATTGAGACTGGCTGATGGAGATTTGGATAATATATATTATCAGCTCGAAGAGATTGCTTTAACGCTCAGGAACTACATGAAGAGCCTATCTTATGATCCAGCGAGACTTGAGGCTATCGATGATCGCCTGGAACTCCTGGCTAGGCTGAAACGAAAGCATGGCCGCTCTTTGGAGGATGTCTTACAGAAGAGAGCGCAAATCGAAGAGGAGTTGAAGGCCATTTCGTCCATTGACGATGAGATTGAGAATATGTCGAAAGATCTTGAGATGCTAAGTCCGAGACTGCTCGAGAAGGCGCGCGACTTGTCTAAGAAGCGAAGAGAAGCTGCGGCGGTTCTGAAAAAGGCCATAGAAGAAGAGATTCATTCTTTGAGAATGGAGAATGCTGCCTTTGAAGTTACCTTTAAGGCGCCTGATGATGACCAAGGTCCTGTCTTGTTTAATCACCGAGGGATCGATGAGGTTGAATTCTTTCTTGCCACGAATGTGGGAGAGTCCCTGAAGCCGTTGAACCGTATTGCCTCCGGTGGCGAGCTTTCGCGCATCATGCTCGCACTAAAGAATGTCCTGGCAAAGACTGGTTCAGTGGGAACAATAATTTTTGATGAAGTAGACAGCGGCATAGGCGGCGCCACGGCGGAAGACGTGGGTAAGAAGCTCAAGGGTGTAGCGAAGCATCATCAGATCCTGTGCATAACCCATCTTCCGCAGATTGCCTGTTTCGGTGACAGGCATTATCGCGTAGTGAAAACCGTCTCCGGTGAAAGGACAATTGCCTCCGTAGATGCACTTTCCGACAAAGACAGGCTGGATGAAATTGCGAGGATGCTTGGCGGAGCGGAGCTGACGAAAAAGACCAGGGAGCATGCTCGGGAGATGCTGGAACTCTCCCGCAAGTGAGAAGGTGAAATATGCTGCGGAAGGCCCGCGTCGGCGATGTAAAAACGATCCACAGGATGATCAATCTGTCATCAGGTAAAGGGGAAATACTGCCCCGCTCCCTCATGGATATCTACGGCAGCCTCAGGGATTTTTTTATTTATTTTGACGAGGAAAAGAAGGCCGTAGTAGGCATTTGTGCAATGAATATCATCTGGGAAAATCTGGCAGAGATCCGTTCTCTATATGTAGAAGAAGGATATAGAAAGCGAGGAATCGCGAAAAAACTCGTCGAGGGATGCATCTCCGAGGCCATTACCCTTGGTTTTTACAGGATGTTTACGCTTACAAACAGGCCGGATTTTTTTGAGCGAGTCGGATTCAAAGAGGTTGATCGGTCGACCCTTTCCGAGAAGATCTGGTCAGACTGCTTCAGATGTTCCAAGTATCCGGACTACTGTGACGAAGTGGCGATGATCGTTGAGCTTTGAGGTGCATATGAAACCATTTCGTATTCTCTGCCTCCTCATGGTCTTTTTCTTGGTAGCCGGTTGCGCGGCCGGAATTGGAAAACCTCCGGAAAAGATTCTACCCGCCCTTGTGTTGATTCCCCCTGAGAAGGCCCCCCAGTTCGCAGATGACCTTGATGGTGAACTGCTGGAGACGGCAATAGAGAGGAGTCTTCAGTATTATGAGGGCAGTGGTGCGAACGAAACTTACGGCTTCGGCGGTCTTGGAGTTACAGGCAAAGAATTAAGAGAGTCGCTTCTGGCATTCCGCAAGATCATAAACAGTCTCGACTCTGCCGAGGTTAAGAGAAAAAGAATAGGCGAAGTATTTGACATTTATAAAGCAGTCGGCTCCGAAAACGGCGGGACCGTATTCTTTACGGGTTATTTCGAGCCTATTATAGAGGGTTCACTGGAAAGGACAGAGAAGTACAGGCATCCCATTTACAGAACTCCCGATGATACCGTCGTCGTAAATTTACGAAAGTTCGATAGGAAATATAAGAATGAGAGGCTGGTAGGCAGGCTGAGTAATGGCGAGGTTATTCCGTATTTTACCAGGGCGGATATTGAGGAGAAGGGGGTGCTTGCAGGTCGAAATTTGGAACTCATCTGGATTATTGACCCGATCGACATTTTCTTCCTGCACATCCAGGGCTCCGGAAAGATCAGATTAGCGGATGGCAGTTTCACGCAGGTTAGCTTTGCCCAGTCGAACGGCCGTCCTTACCGGAGTATAGGAAGATACCTCCTCGACAGAGGGAAACTTACCTCAGGTGAAATATCTCACCAATCTATAAAAAAATATCTCAGGGCGCATCCCGAAGAGCTATCCGATATTCTCAATTACAATGAGAGCTATGTATTTTTCCGCATTGTTGAAAACGGTCCGATAGGCGCGTTGGGTCTCACCCTTACTTCCGGAAGGTCTATCGCGACGGACCTTGAACTATTCCCGAAAGGGGCTCTTGCCTTTATTAGGCTACGAAAGCCTGTCTTTGAAGAGGATGGAAACATCAAATCATGGGAGACCTTCTCCCGCTTCGTTCTCAATCAGGACACGGGCGGTGTGATCAAAGGGCCAGGGCGGGTTGATCTCTTTTGCGGAACGGGTAGCGACGCGGAGATGCTGGCAGGTAGCTTCAAGGAAAACGGCGAGCTCTATTTTCTGTTGAAAAAGAAAGATGGCAAGACAGACGTTCCACCAGTTATCAATGTCGGCAAATAAAATCGTCTGTGTGGGTTGCTGTTCCTTAAGAGACAGCACGTCTTGGCCGAAATGATCGTAAGTCCATGCAACTTCGTATGCGATACATCTACCATAGACCCCTATACGTTGATATTTCTATTCCTGCACATCAAGACCGAAACACGTGGGTCGGCCCTCTTAACGTCAGATCAGGTCATGTTCATAAGGCGCTTGCCTTCCAAAACCGCCGTGCGCAGGTGTTTACAAAGAGAATATTCTTCAAGAAAGGTATAGAATTGCCTTGCTTGTTGCTCTTCTTTGTGATAGCGAAGGCGCAATGTTTAAGCGACAAGTATCGAAGTATTGATCGGCTGTGCCCTATGGGTAGTGGCGCCGCCGGCAGAAGATTATTTGAAGAATATATTTTACTGAAAGGGGATTTTTAGAAAATGACGAAAACGGAATTAATATCGGTAATAGCAGGGGCAGCTGGCATCACCAAGACGGCAGCGACGAAGGCGTTAGATGCTTATGTTGGCGCAGTAACCAAGGAGCTCAAAAAGAGCGGGAAATTGGGCCTCGTAGGGTTTGGTACTTTCTCTGTTGTAAAAAGAAAGGCAAGAGAGGGGAGAAATCCGCAGACCGGAAAAGCAATTAAGATACCGGCTAAGAAGGTCGTAAAATTCAAGGCGGGAAAGGAACTGGCAGATAAAGTAAAATAGAAGATTGTAGTATAAGGGCATTTTGCAATTGAGGTCGCCGATTATTTATTATCGGGGGCCTCAATGCGTTTGGGGCGTCATGGCGCATTGACAGGAACTTTGCTTTTTGTTATGAACGTCTTCAAAAGAATAAAGACTTTGCAGGCCTGCGCCTCGTCCAAAAGCGAAATCAGGCGAAGCCGCGTCCCCTAATAGGGCTGAAATATTTCAAAGTCTATTCAGGGCAGTTAAACAGAGGAATACGAATTGGCAAAGAAAAGAATATTGAGTGGCATGCGGCCCACAGGTAACCTGCATCTCGGAAATCTTCACGGGGCCCTCAAGAACTGGATAGAACTCCAGGACAGCGGCGATTATGACTGTTTTTATTTTATTGCCGACTGGCACGCACTGACCAGTGAATACAATAATACGGACATGATTAAAGAATATATACTCAACATGAGTATTGATTGGCTCAGTGTAGGTCTGGACCCTAGAAAGAGCACCCTGTTTATTCAGTCCTCTATAAAAGAGCATGCTGAACTTTTCTTAATCCTCTCGATGATAACGCCTCTCCCGTGGCTGGAAAGAAATCCGACGTATAAGGAAATGAAGGAGGAGCTGTCAGGAAAAGATCTGTCTACCTTCGGTTTTTTGGGTTATCCCGTCCTCCAGGCTGCGGACATTATTATGTACAAGGCCTACGGAGTCCCTGTGGGTGTCGATCAGCTTCCCCATGTGGAGCTAACCAGGGAGATCGCCCGGCGCTTCAATTTTCTCTACCGAGATATCTTTCCCATCCCTATACCCTTGCTTGCAGAGGTTCCTAAAGTCCTGGGCATTGACGGGAGAAAAATGAGCAAGTCTTATGGTAATGCAATTTACATCAGTGATCGAGGAGATGAATTAAGGGCAAAGATTGAAGCCATGTTTACAGACCCTCAGCGTATGAGAAAAAATGATCCGGGTAGACCCGAACTTTGTAACGTTTTCACTTTTCATCAGATCTATTCGCCGGTAGAGTTTGTTAAGGAAATATCAGTAGAATGCCAGAGGGCAGGTATAGGCTGCACGGATTGCAAGAGGCACCTTGCTAATCGGATAACAGAAGGCTTACTGCCCATTCACGAGCGCCAAGACTATTTTCGACAGCATATCGATGACGTGAACAGTATTATTGAGGACGGAAATGTCAGGGCGGCCAGGGTAGCCTATGCGACGATGGAGGAGGTCAGGGCAGCGATAAAAATCTGATGATGTCCCCCGCAGGCTGCCGTGTCTTTCAGAGGGCAGGTATAGTGGGCGCCGAAGCCTCACTCCCGCCCGTATCACTGAAACTCAAGTCCTAGAATACTCTCCAATTCTATGGTTATTTGCAATTTGTAAGAGTGTCATTATGGAATACGAGGTCAAACTCGATATATTTGAAGGGCCCCTGGATCTATTGCTTTATCTCATCAAGAAGAATGAGATTGACATCTATGATATCCCTATCGCTCTTATTACAGAACAGTATCTTCAGCATATCGAAATGATGAAATATCTCAATCTTGATGTCGCCGGGGACTACCTGCTGCTGGCATCGACACTGATACATATCAAATCGAAAATGCTTCTCCCCCTTGAGGAAGGCGATGCCGGAGAGAGTGAAGATGAGCCGGACCCCCGTGCGGAACTCGTGAAACAGTTGCTCGACTATCAGGTATTCAAAGAAGCAGCCGCGCAACTGGATCAGCGGCCTCTCCTGGAAAGGGATATTTTTAAAAGGGGCCTCTCTGCAGGGAACGGGTCTGCCGAAAAAAGCGAGGATGAGGTGGATGTGGAAGTTAGCGTCTTTGCGCTTGTAGAAGCTTTTTACAGAATCATCTCTTCCATGAAAGAGCCAGAATTCATGGAGATTGACGTTGAAAAGCTCTCCCTCACCGACAGGATAAATGAAATTATGGAAAGACTCGCAGAGGAGAAGAATCTCACATTTGTCGAATTGCTGCGAGATTCCTCGGACAAAAAAATGATCCTGTATACTTTCCTCGCGATTTTAGAGCTGATGAAATTGAGAATGATCAAGGTCTATCAGTCTAGTTCCTTTGGCGTGATTAGAGTCGTTCTTGCCACAGAGTTACAATTGGGCACTTAGGAACTGTTTGCACTTTTTAGAGGTTACTGCAGATGGAAGAGACAAAGGCAATAATAGAGGCCATAATTTTCGCATCGGAATCTCCGCTTACTGTGGATAAGATTAGAGAAGTTTTGCACGAAGTTGATAGAGATGAAATATCCCGCCTAGTGCAAGATCTGATTAACGAATATGAAGATAGGCGGGGCGGCTTCCTCCTTCAGGAGGTTGCAGGTGGTCTTCACTTCCGGACAAGGTCGGACTTAAGTTTCTGGATCAATAAATTGATGAAGGCGAAGCAGTCGATGCTGACGAATGCTGCTATGGAGACCCTCGCTATAGTTGCGTACAAACAGCCCGTGGTAAAATCGGAAATAGACAGGATCCGGGGTGTGGACGTCGGCAGTTCTTTGAAAGGATTACTGGATAAGAAACTTGTGAGGATTATGGGACGAAAGGATGTCCCGGGTAAACCTATCATGTACGGTACAACAAAAAAGTTTCTCGAAATATTCAGCTTAAAAGACCTCTCGGAGCTGCCGACTCTGAAAGAATTGAACGATTTGCAAGCTAGAACAGAGGCTGTGGACAATGAGTCCCAAATTCCAGACGATGTGGAAATCTGAATGTACGCAACTCTCGGGGTTTTAGTGTTTGAATTCGGTAGCGAGCGAATGCCGAACGATAATGTTCCTTAAGAATCGAAGACTCTCAGCAGCCTGCTGCGGAGGACTTCAATTTCAGATTTGTTTCGAGATCACAGCATGAAGGAGCGCCTTCAAAAGATCATAGCCGCCTCGGGAATTTCTTCAAGGCGAGCAGCGGAAAAGATGATCGTCGAGGGTAGGGTAACTGTAAATGATGCTGTAGTAAGGCAGCTTGGCGCTAAGGCCGATATCGGTGCAGATGAGATCCGGGTCGACGGCAATTTGATATTGCCGGAAGAGTCTAAAGTCTACCTGTTGCTTCATAAACCCAGGGGGTATGTGACGACACTCCATGATCCGGAGAGACGGGCAGTGGTTACAGACTTGCTTTCCGGCATATCGGAGAGGATTTTTCCTGTTGGGCGGCTGGATTATGATTCTGAGGGTCTACTACTCTTGACCAATGACGGTCATTTTTCCCAGAGAGTGCAGCATCCCCGGTTTAAAATTCCCAAGACCTACATGGTCAAGATCGACGGCAATCTGAAGAAAAACGAGGTTCGTGCATTGTCAGACGGCATAAGGCTTCCCGATGGAAATTTTAAACCGGGGATGCTGCAAATTAAGAGAACGAGCAGGAAGACCAGCTGGCTTATCCTGACCATTGCAGAGGGAAGAAACAGGTTGATTCGCCGGGGCCTGGAGTCCCTGGGCCACCCCGTCATCAGACTTATCCGGACGGCGATTGCAGGCATAACTTTAGGCAATGTGAAAGCAGGAATGTTCAGGCACCTGACGAAGAAAGAGGTCGAGCATTTATTGTCATTCTGATCGATACTCGATGTACTCGAAGACTCTCACTTCTGCGAAAAAATTTGTCTTGACATTAAAATGAAAATAAATAATGATCGTCAAATCTACAGGTAAATTATCATGTTATTTTGAAATGCGCCATGTAGACAGCTCATTGACCAAAAATTGCTGCGAGATGAATCGGAAGAAGGAGGAGGTATGAACAAGTCTGGACTCATTGAGGCCTTGAGTACAAAAGAGAACCTGACGGAGAAGAAAGCCATTGATGTCGTCAATCTGGTCTTTAAAGGTTTTACTGACGAACTGAAAAAGGGCGGCAGGATAGAGATCAGGGGTTTCGGTAGTTTTGTAGTAAGAAATTATACGGCCTATACCGGCAGGAATCCAAAAACGGGGAAGAATATAACAGTCTCCCCGAAGAAACTGCCCTTCTTCAAAGTAGGCAAAGAACTTAAAGCTAAAGTTGATAATAAGAAGTAGATTATTGGGCCAATTAAATAAACCATAACCGGTAAGTCACTTATAAATATTGAGACTGAAGTGTAAGGGGTCATTTTATGATCCCTTTTTTTTAGCACTCTTTACTTTAATTTATGTATGTGGGATTCTGATCTTTGGCCGGTTCCTCTTTGCTGGCTGAATGGCGCTTGCAGATAGAGTCCCACATCCCTTATGCTGGAGGGGCTTTTCTGAGAAGATTGGCGGGTTCAATCAGCAGCTCTCGACTAATTCAGTATATGAAAACAATTATGCGGAGATTGCCCTTTCTTCATATCGGTCTTTTTCTGGTGACTCTTTTCTGCACACTCGTAGCGGGTACACTGCAGCAGGGCATCAACCCGATCGAAAACCCATGGCTCCTCTGGAAGGGGGTACCGTTTTCATTTACGCTCTTGCTCATCCTCGGCGCCCATGAGTTCGGCCACTATTTCATGTCCAGGAAACACCATATCGACGTCACCCTCCCGTATTTCATACCGGCGCCTTCGCTGGTCGGCACTTTTGGGGCGTTCATCAAGATGAAATCGCCTATAATGGATCGCCGGATACTTTTAGACGTAGGTGCCGCCGGCCCTCTGGCGGGGTTGTGTCTAACAATTCCGGTTCTGCTCGTCGGTCTTTATCTTTCCGAGATCAGGTATGAGGCAGTCGAGACGGAATTTAGCCTGGGCTCATCGATGCTTTTCTATCTAATGAACTGGATAGTTCACGGTTCTTTGCCGGACAATGCCAATATCATCCTTCATCCCATAGCTTTTTCCGGATGGATTGGACTCTTGGTTACCTCTTTGAATCTTTTGCCTGTGGGGCAGCTTGACGGGGGGCATGTGGCCTATGCAGTCATCGGCCCTAAACAGGGTATCGTAGCAAAGGCAGTGCTTGTCGTTCTTGTCATTCTCGGGACGACCGGCTGGGTCGGCTGGTTTGTGTGGGCAGGCATCCTACTTTTCATGGGGATATATCACCCGCCGGTTATTTATGACTGGATCCCACTCGATACAAAAAGGAAAGTCATTGGTTGGCTTACGATTGGTGTGTTCGTCATGACGTTCACGCCCATCCCATTCTGATTTAGATCAAACCCTCTTCCCGGAAGCTGAAAAATCTGTTCTCACCGATTATGACGTGATCATGGACGATGATATCCAGAAGCCTCGCAGTTTCCTGGATGGTCCTCGTCAACCTTATGTCCGCATCCGACGGCTTGACGTGGCCGGAGGGATGATTGTGGACGAGAATGACTGCCGACGCCTTTTGTTTCAGGGCATTTTCCAGGACCTTTCTGGGATAGACCACAGTCTGATTCACTATGCCTTCCTGGATAGTTTCAATATCCGCCAACCTGTTTTGGGCATCCAGGTATATGACGCAAAATCGTTCATCCTTGAGGCCTCCCATGTAGGACTTGCAGTAATCGATAAGCTCGCTCGTACAGGTTATCTGGGGCTTCTCCCGTGCCTTCTCTTTGAGGTACAATGTCCCCATTTCCTTTATGAGTCTTATCAGGATTGCTGCATGAGCGCCTATGCCTTTAACATTCTCAAGGCTGTCTTTCTCTGCATCCATAATGCCCTTGAGAGACCCGAATTTATGGAGAAGTTCCTTCGCTATCGGTTTGACGTCTTTCCTATGAATGGCATATGATAAGAGCAGTTCCAAAACCTCATAGTCGTGGAACGCAGCAACGCCTGATTCGGAAAATTTCTTCTTCAGGCGTTGGCGATGATCTATATAGTGAGGCGTATCGGAAGATATACTCACGGCAATTTTTTTATATTTTCAGGTGTATCAACCCAGATTTGCCTTGACGAAATCCCAGTTGATCAGCTTCTCAATAAATGTCGTCAGATAGTCCGGTCTCCTGTTCTGATAGTCAAGATAATATGCATGTTCCCAGACATCGATGGTGAGCAATGGTCTTACACCATGGGCAATCGGCGTATCGGCATTGGCCGTTTTTGTCACTTTCAGTTTCCCGCCCTCCAGTACCAGCCATGCCCAGCCACTGCCGAACTGGGTGACTCCCGCGTTTTTCAGTTCTTCCGCGAATTTGTCAAAACTTCCCCAGGCCTCATTGATCTTATCGGCAACTTTTCCGGCAGGTTTACCGCCTCCATTCGGCTTCATGCACTGCCAGTAGAAGGAATGGTTCCAGACCTGCGCCGCATTGTTGAAGAGGCCGCTTTTGGCCGCATCGCCCGCAGTCTTTTTCACAATAGTTTCCAATGACTCATTGGCAAGATCCGTTCCGGCTATCAGTTTGTTCGTGTTATCAACGTATGCCCTGTGATGCTTTCCGTGATGGAACTCCAGTGTGTTGGCGCTTATGTGCGGTGCGAGTCCGTCTTTTGCATAGGGCAGGTCGGGTAGTTGAATAGCCATAGGGGTGTCCTCCTTTTTTGATTTAAGCATACCATATCAAGATTTACTCCTGCAAGCAACAACTGGGCGCGAACTAAATAGAATCTTAAAAAAAGCAGTTGGCTTACACATAGACTGTGTTTGCAGCAGAGGCATCATTCCGTCGCTGACATGAACTGAATAGGTCAAGCCCGTCGCAATTTGAAGTCCAGCCACGCGACGTAAATCATCATAAAAATCATGAATACCGCTGCCGGCAGGGCCGTGTCTTTACTGAAAAGAGATAAGGCTAAACCTGCGGCGAGCGCGTAGTTCTTGAGAGTGCCAAGCAGACAGAGGCTGGTCAGTTTTTCCTTGCTTATGCGAAGCAGCGTACCGATCCACCCTATCAAAAATCCCAGCAAAAATGTGCTCGACAGAGCGATAGCAGCAACGGGATAGAGTGAAGAAGGCTGCGCTATTATTATTTCTCGATTCAGGCCCACAATCGTGTAGAGAATTAAGAATGAACACCACTTGATGAGAACCCCTTTGATAGGCTCTATTTTGGCATCCAACCCTATCCTCACGATAATCTTGAAAAGCAGAAGGGGGAGTAGAATCAACACAGTTGCCACGACAATGAGGTTGGTTATATCGAGGGCATGGATGTCCAAAAGGCCAGAGGCTATTACAGGTATAATGACAAGTGCGCCAACGTAAGCCCCGATCGTACCGATAGCAGCATAGCTTTCATTTCCTCCCCAAGAATTGGTCACATGGACTACTGCCACGGCAGGGGGCACGGCTGCCATGATGATGAATCCGATCCATAATTTTTCATCATGGATCAGAAAGGCACTCAACCCGATTATGAAGTTTCCCAGTATTACGTAGCTCATGATAACGCCAACAAGGGCGGGAATCAAAGGAGATCCCCGGTATCCTTGAAATTTGCCTGAAAGATCCGTTACGGCCAAAGTTAAAATGATGATTAAAGCTGGCAGCACCAAGAGTCTTGTCCATTGGGCGGCATAGTCGAAAAGCAGACCGGCTGTGATAGCCAAAAGCAGGATGAAATTTCGATTATGCAGAAGTGCTCTGACCTTAGTCACCACACAACTCCATCGGTTTCAGATTTTGATGATTCTTCTGTAAGCGAGGCCTGTGAGGAAAAAAATGAAATTAATTAAGACGATCATGGCCCCTGTTGGGAGATCAAGGGAAAAGGAGACGACAATTCCCAAGACTACGGAGACCATAGCCGACAAAGAGGCAATCAGCATTACCGCCTTAAAGCTTCTTGCGATCTGGAGAGCGGTTACAGCCGGGAATATAAGTAACGCGGAGATGAGCATGATACCCACGACTTTCATGGACAAGACGACTGTAACCGCGGTAAGAAGAACAAACATGGTATTGATTGATTCTGTCTTTATGCCGGAGGCCTTTGCCGAGTCTTCATCAAAGGTTATGGACATGAGCTCATTGTAATAAAATATAATCATCAGAATAACAAATATGGAAAGTCCGATGGAAATAAAGACTTCAGTTTCGCTGATTGACAGGATGCTGCCGAACAGATAGCTGAAGAGATCTACATTAAAGCCGCCGGCAATACTCGACAACATTACTCCTCCTGCAATGCCGAGGGCAGAGACAATACCAATGGCGGCGTCTCCGTAAAGCCTTGCCCTTTCGGTAAGCCTGAGAATGCCAAGTGAACATATCATGACTATGGGTATCGACACATATAGAGGCGACATCTTGAGAAGCAGCGCCAGCGCTACACTGCCGAATGTTGCGTGGGCAAGACCATCACCTATGAGAGAGAATCTTCTCAATACTAAAAAAACGCCGAGTGTAGAGCAGAGAATCCCTATGAATGAACCTGCAATTAGCGCCCGCTGGAGAAATCCGTATCGAAAGAATTCAGTCAGTTCCATGGTCACCGGAGGAACAATCTAGATTCTGAGTATGTCTATGGCAGATGACGTGCTGTGCGAATTCGCCAAAGAACTGTGTGATCTCGCGGGATTCACAAAAATCCTCGAAGCTTCCATAAAAAACAATCTTCTTGTCAACATAGAGTAGCTTCGAAGTATATCTTCCAATGTTGCCCGTGTCGTGGGTGACAATCACAATGGCGACCTTCTTTTCCCTATTCAGGCTCTGCATGATTTCGAAAAAGCGATCCCTCGTCTCCGGGTCCAATGCATCTGTTGGTTCATCGACAATCAGAAATTCAGGATCGTTTACTATGGCCCTGGCGACGAGAACCCTCTGCTGCTGGCCTCCAGAGAGTTCCCCTACGGGTGTGTTTTTTAGTTTCTTCATATCGAGTAGGTCGAGTACATTATCGACAGCCGCATAATCGGATCTATTCATGTGTTTGGGGAATTGCTTTTTGGAAATAAGCCCCATGGCCACGATCTCGCTGACTGTGGCAGGGAATCGAGGATTTAATGCGGCAATGCGTTGTGGCAGATAGCCTATCTTATCCCATCGGGAGAAAGCACCAATATCGTCGCCGAAAATCGTAATCCTGCCGCTGTATGCTTTTAACAGACCAAGTATGACTTTTATCAGCGTTGTTTTTCCCGAGCCGTTGGGCCCGACGAGACCTATATAATCGCCCTTCTTAATCGAGAATGTGATGCCGCTTAAGACATCCGACGAGTTATACCGAAAGTAAAGATCTTCAACAGTAAGTATGTCTACCTGCATTGCAATCCCACCTTAAGGTTTTCTAAATTTCTTTCCATCAACGAAATAAATGTAATTCCACTGTTCATTTCTTCCTTCGTCACATTATGGGCGCCATGAAGCATCAGCAATCCGCACCCAGTCTCCTTCGCAATGACGTCTGCAACTCGCGGGGCCGAGAGCTCTTCATAATATATGTATTTGACGCCGTACTTTCTTACATTCTTGGTGATCTCAACAAGTCTCTTAGCTGTAGGCTCAGCGTCAGGAGAAAAACCTTTATACGCAGATACGTACGTAAGGCCATACCGTTTTGTGAGATAACCGAAAGCAAAGTGTCCTGCATGGACGATTACTCTGCTTGCGCAATGCGTTAATGTATTCTTATATTTTTTGTCGAGCTCCTCAAGCTTTTTCTTGTATTCGTCGGCGTTTTTAGCATAGAAATCTTTGCCGCGAGGATCTTTGGCGATAAATTGAGATGCAATCGTATCAACCATTCTCATTGCATTGGAAAGATCAAGCCAGATATGGGGATCGGCGTTTCCGGAATCGTCTGTACGGGTGTGTTCCTCATCGTCGTGGTTATCCGTTCTTTGCAAGAGGGTGATGTCTTGGCTTGTGTCGACGACGGTGAGGCTTCTGGTGTCGATGCCCTTTAAGAGGCCGCCCACCCAGGGCTCCATGAATTTGTTGGTAAAAAGAAAAATTTCCGCATCCTGGATTCGTTTTATGTCAGCCGGCCTCGGTTCAAAGGCATGAGCTTCAACCCCCGGCGGCAACAGCAAGCTCACTTCAATCCTTTCGTGCCCTACTTGTTTCGCAAAATCATAGAGGGGAAAAAGAGTAGCTACAACCTTAAGCTTTTTCTCTTCAGTCGTTACCTTTTCATTTTTTTGACAGGATAGCAGAGGCAACAACACTAAAACAGTAATTGCCAAGATGGGTAAAAAGGCTTTTTTCATATCTCTCCTAACTTCGCCTTATACGAACCCGATATTCATACAATTGTCCTTGCCGGTACGATTACATTTGATTTTAACATAGTTCTTTTAACATAAGAATGCAATCCATGTGCAATATTCTTCTGCTGTGCACAGACGATTTTTCTTGACAAAGCGGGTAATTAGTATCATTGTGAGCGGCAGTTCATAATATGAACGATCATTCTATAATTTGAACGATTGCTCGAAGATGGAAAAATCAAAAAGAAAAGAGATAGAATTTCAAC
>JBKQQP010000093.1:0-36992 GCA_052144335.1 Syntrophales bacterium | reverse complement strand
TGACTTCACCTACCTATCTGTAACATAATCTGATTTCACTATTGATATTAATGTGTTAAGTTGTGTTTAAGATTTCATGTTTTCGTTCTTTCGTCAAGGATTATCTGGGTTGCAAGCCGTTCGTTGCATGATCACCTCCATGGCTTTAAAGTAATCTCTCTGTACTTTGATGTTTGATACACGGCAGTATCGTTGAGTCGTTCTGATCGAGTTGTGTCCCAGGAGATCTTGTATGGTGGAGAGATCTGCATCTGCATTCAACATCTGTGTGGCCATCGTGTGACGGAGATGATGACAGGATATTCTCAAGTTCGCTTTGTGAGCGTAATATTCCATCCGCTTCTGTATGGCACGGATAGATAAGGGCTGACCGGTGAGAGGCCCTTTCTCCACCAGGAAGACCTTCTTCACTTTGTTTGCAGGCCTTACCCTGAGATATTCCAGGAGAGCACCAAGGGCATCGTTGCTGATATACACGATCCGGTCCTTGGCACCTTTGCCATCTTGAATGTGCAGTGTTCTACGTTTAATATCTATGCTGCCGAGGGAAAGATGGGCAACTTCTTCCACCCGTAATCCGCACCGGAGCATAAGCATGAACATGGCTTTATCCCGCTGGCCTTTCAGATTCTTGAAGAGGATCTCTATGTGTTCATCGTTCAGGTGCCTGGGAAGTCCCCTGGGCAGCTTCATGATATTCGGTTTCTTTACAGGGTTGACGATCTGGAATCCCTCTTCTTCAATGAGGTAGTGATAAAACTGACACACCGTATTCAGATAACAGTTGATGGTCTTCGGCCTTAAACGTTGGCTGAGCAGGTAGTCAGTATACCCTGCGATCTTCCGGTATGTAACATCCTCGATCGGGGCATCGAGCCAGAGAACAAAGCGCTTCAGGCCCTTCATATAACTTTTAACGGTATTCGGTGAGACGTTCCTTCTCTTCAAGAAGCGCCTGTATCTGATGATCGCGTCGGTGATGGCCATCCTCCTCCCCCCTTTCTATAATCGTCATCGCCCTGAAGTATTCTTCCTCCCGGGTCTTATCGGTAAGTCTGGCATAACGCCGCGTCACATCCAGAGAACTGTGTCCCATCAGCGGCTGGAGACATTCGATCCGCATGCCGGCATTGAGGAGTTCACTGGCAAAGGTGTGCCGAAGCGCATGCAGGGAATACCCTTTATGAGTTAGACCGCCTTTCGTGAGACACCGTTCAAAGATAAGGTGAGCCGTACTGTAGGACATGCTCTTCCTGCCCGTGGCGTAAAAGAGAAACACCTCTTGATGGTCTCTCATTTTCAGCCATGCCTTCAAAGCGTTCATCGCATCATCGCTGAGATAAACGACCCTTCCTAACCGGTTCTTCTCTCCTTCGTAAATATCAATCCTGCGATCCCTGAGGTGGAGATCCGGCATCTTCGTCTTGAGCAGCTCGCCGATTCTCATCCCTGTCCGTAAAAGAACCATGATCATGGCAAGGTCTTTCGGATTGTCGATGACGGAAAGTAATTGCTTCACGTCGTCCGCATCCATGGCCCGGGGCAATGTCTCGGGCTTTCTCAGGCGAATCCTTCTCGCCAGGACATCAGTGCTGACAACCCCTGCTTCCGTCGCAAAGCCCAGGAAGGCGTTGACGCAGTGCAGCTTCGTCCGCACCGTCGAGAGCATCATGCCCCGGTCCTGCTCACGTTCAATAAACGCTTCAATGTCATTTTTGGTAATCTCTTTCAGGCGGGTCTTTCCCGAATCCTTGACGCCATTCAGGAAGTCGTAAACAGCAGTCAGGGCACTCGCATATGTCCTTGGCCGGAAGTTCCGCCGGTACATGTGACGAAAATATTCCTCCACATGCTCTTTGCCCGGCAAGTCCCAGCCTGCAAGGCGATCCAATGCCCAGCGAAGGGCTTTCGCCTCCTGCGTGTATTCCGGATAGAATACCTTTCCCGATTTCCCTCTATAGATCTCGGCTAAAATAACGGATGGGAGAAACCCTGCATCCAGATCGTTGCTTCCAAAATCTGCCAGGGGTCCTTTCTCGGATGTGATACTGAAGTTTTCTGTGGTCATCTGGTCCATCGCTATCTCCTTTCCTCTAATTCAACAGGAAATACAGATAGATGATGAACCTGATAACCTTAAGTTTCAATCATCATTTTTGTTACGGATAGCACCTACAAAGCGACAACATCAATTTATCAAAAGATTTGAAGATTACGAGTTGAAGTCTGTTAACGCTGAAGCGAAGGGGCATGGCTTTTTCTGCCACCCCACCTCCGCAGCGTTGAGTTGCATTATTTTGGTCTGAGAGTTGCGGTTACGAAATCGCTAACATTCTTCTTGGCCTCGTTAGCTGCTTCTTCGTCATATAAAAACGTTGCCCCTAATTTTACGCATGGGTCTGCGTAAGTGAATGGCCTATTTGTCTTAGCATTTACGATTACACCATCTTGCGCCTCTGCAAGCTGGCAGTTACTAACGTTTTGCGCTTTCTCCAATTTTAAGGGCTTTTTAAACCCTGGCCAATTGAACACGTGCATAGCATTTTGGTATTCCGTTATCTGTACATCCTTGCCTTTTGCTTTAAGCCGTGCAACGTAGAGGCGGCACGGAGCAATTGGATCATAGTCATCTGCACTGCCATGGTAAATGCGAATCGGTCGGTCAGCAACTTCATCATCTGACTTGTACGTTGTCACACACTCTGGGTAGAAGACAATGTATGCGGCAAACTGCAAATTGTTTGGGCCATACATCTGCTGCAAGCGCTTCATGCTCGAATAAAGCGCCGCTTGACCACCTCGAGAAAAGCCCATGACGGCGATTCGATTCGGGTCAATCCGAGTGTGCCTGGCCAGAAGACCGAGCGCTCGATAGGCGTCGATAATCATAGAGAGCCGGCCCAGTTGGGACTGGTCGTTGTTAGTGCTGACGATGCCGCGTCCTTTGAAACAATCGATGACAAAGGTGGCCACACCCATTGCATTTAGCTCCTGCTCCCAGTCCGTGACATAGCCAGAGATTCCCGAGGAGCCGTGTAACAGGATGACGGCTGGTAAACGAGCACTTCCAGGCGAGGGCAGGCGAAGTTCGCCTGCAAGGGTGACCTGCTTACCTTCTTTCCGACCGCTAAGGATTTCCCGATCCGTTAACGTCGTTGATTGGAACGTAATAACCTCCATTCGCGCAACATAGGAGTCGCCTGCAATGGAGACGCCGGCCGCCAGCAAAACAAACAAAGTTAATACTGAGAAAATAAATCCGAGCTCTATTTTTCTAAACATTACCTTCCCCCTCGCGATTCATCAAATGGTCGAACCTCAGTTCTTTCTCGTAGAGCAAGCACGGCAGTTCAATTGCGGAACCTTTCAGGCTATGGTGTATTTTGTTCCGGCTGTGTTAAGTATAAATTGATTGGGCATCTCTCTGGCAAAAGCTGATATAGCCTCAAAACCTGTGCAATGAGTCGGAACGATATATTCCGGATTGATTGCTTTAATGTCCGAAATAGTCTTTTGAATCCGCTCTGGTGTGGCACCAGTCAAGTGAAATCCTCCCATGACCATATGCACTTTGTCGATCCCTGTCATTTTCTGCGCATGTTTTACCGCATTGACAATCCCTCTATGGGCGCAACCAGAGAGCACTACTAGGCCCTTTCCCTTGGCATTCAAAATGACAGCTTGCTCTCCAATAAATGTTTCTTGTACAAACTCGTTGCCTCTTTTGGCTATGAATGCAGGAGAGATTCCTTCGTATGCAGTAACCTGATCTATCTTGCCCGGTAGGTATGCTCCCGGTATGATCGGAGTTGGGCGGTCTATCTCCACGATCCTTACAAAGCCTAACGCCTCAATATCTTCTTTCTTGAGGTCATTCAACTGAGCGACCTTACCATTCGGCCTTTTGCCCCATGTTCCTACGAAGAACTCTTTGCCGATGTAAAGAGGAACGCTCTTGGAAAAGCTCCCTTTCTTTGCTTTCAGAATCTCAACCATAGCGGACTCATGGTCGAAATGGTCATGGCTTAACCCTAGGGCTTCAACCATCTTACAGTCAATTCCGAGCAGGTCCATGTTCCTTGTAACCCCTCTGGGGTCCGTAGCAAAATCAAAGAGACAGCAATGGGGTTGGCCATTCACTATCGTTTCAATTTGATAGGACAGCCCATGTTCAGCATGCATGGCCGCTTCGAGAATGTTTGAATTAAAAGATTTTCTCTTTGCAATTTTGTAATCCGGACGCGTCAAATCAGCCAGATTATCCGTAATGACTGTGATGAAAATATTTTCGGCCTCAGGTATATTCACTCTCGCCTCTGCTGTTGATACTCCCTCCAGAAGGTCACCAGCCAACAAGATGGTACCGGTAGCAACAGTTGCCTTTATGAACTCTCTGCGATTCATTTCATTTTCCATAAGCTTCTCCTTAATAAAGATAATCCATTGGGCTAGAAATCAGTTTGATGGGTTAATTAACGACGAAGGGAAACAGTGTTTGGATGATAACCTCATAACGATGGACAATCAAGGGGAAAATCTAATGTCTCAACGGCTATATTTCAATCATAAATTGAAGATATTCGTTTGAAATGTTGCACGGATGGACCAAATCGGAAAAAAAACATTACAGGAAGAAATATATTAAGCGGTATTTTGGAAAAATATAGAAAAATGGATACTTTTATCTTCAAGTAGTATTCTTAAGAAAATATATTTAAGAGTTCACACCTTCTGTTAAATAAATCTGCTTTCTAAAGATAGATGCAAGTGATGGTGAAGCAGTCCACCTTCTTTCTATCAAGACATTAGCTACACATCGTCATCGAGTGAAATTGTGAACGATGGGAATATCAGATTTTGTTAGCAATGGGTTAGCAAAAATGAATAAGGGGTTTAAGCTATTTTTGCTTAACCCCTTAATTGTTATGGTGGAGCTGACGAGGATCGAACTCGTGACCTCTTGAATGCCATTCAAGCGCTCTCCCAGCTGAGCTACAGCCCCACGACAGGCACATCCTCAATAAGGGCAGAGCCTTAGCACGGGGGTTTCATGCTTGTCAATACATTTTTCTTGACATTTGGTAAGCGCTACAATAGAGACAGGCTGTGCCGGAGTGGTGAAACTGGTAGACGCAGGGGACTCAAAATCCCCCGCTCGCAAGGGCATCCCGGTTCGATTCCGGGCTCCGGCATCAGAAGAAAATCAAGAGGTTGCTGACATCAGCAACCTCTTCTTATTTTGCTATTTCTGGGCTTGGTTAGCAATATGGTTAGCATACTTTTCAGTAGGACGCGTTATTTTGTTGGAAAAGTGGAGCATTGTCAAGTGGTCCGACTGATTGTAATGTGAGGCCATGGTTAGCGTCTTCTGACCCATCATATCTTTCACGATTGCCGTCGGTGTGCCTCTAGCATGTAGCCATGTGTCGTACGTGTGCCGAAGATCATGGATCCTGATCTTTGTATCCAGACTTGCGCGCCGCAAAGCATTTTTGAAACCGTGTCTCAGATTCTTAAAAGGTTCTCCATTGTCAAGCCGGAAAAAGACAAAAGGGGACTGCAGATGTCTAGGCTTATTCTGGATGATATCTAGCGCCCAGTCGGACAGCGGCAGAGTGTGAGGTTCCTTCTTCGTGGATTTTCTCGTGAGAAGTATACTCCTGTTCTGAATGTCAATCTGTTCCCAACGCAGCGATAATATCCTTCCGATCCTTATGCCTGTGGCGAGAGCGAACTCGAAGACCGGCCTTGTTTCAGCGCAGCACACCTCCAAGAAGACTGCTGCTTCATGTTCGCTGAGTGCTCTCGGAACGTATGAATCTCTGTCGGACATCGAACCCGCATCAGAAACGGGATTTCTTCCCCTATATTTGCCAAGACTGACGGCGAGATTGAATATTTTTTTGAGAAGCGCGAGTTCCCTGTTTATCGTTGTTGGTCTCGTGAACCGTCTTTCTTTTTCTTTACCTTCTTCATCGACGGAGACGAGATAGTTTGTGCGTGACACACTGCAGTCGCAACAACTATGCACGCGACTATTGAGACCCAAAGAGTTTTCCTCATTTTTGCCTCCTGCTAACAATGAGTTCAGCGGCTTGGCCGCCGGAACGACTGTTAGGTTACTCATCCTTGTCCAATGGCAAGGGCTGACCCAATATTGTTTTCCCGGCTACCGCCTATTTACGCCCGGATTGACTATACCTTACCGCATTATGGACAGTCAGGGGCATCCTACACCGGCCCAGCAATGCGCCTTCTCATGATAATGGTTGGACCATGACCCGAATCACGTGCCGTCATGCCCTCTTCGATACGACCAAATACCCCTCGAATGGCAACCTTGTCGTTCCAATAGTTCTGAAACCAAGTGTCAATTTTGCGCACTTTAGGATCAGAATGCGTATTTAGACGGTGAAACTGGCTGGTGACATTACGCTGCCTCACAAACCATTGCCGTCTCCTGGGTGCTTACCACCTTGTCGATATCGAGCAGGATCTTGACCCCGCCTCCCGCCTTTGCCATACCAAGAATGAAATCCGTCTTTATAGCAACTCCGAAGGTCGGCGTGTCCTCGATTTCGGCTTCTTTGATTTTTAATACCTCCGATACCGCGTCCACCACGATCCCCATCAGAACACTGCCTGTATTCGACTTGATCTCCATAACGATGATACAGGTCCTATCCGTGTATTCCATTTCTTCCAGACCGAACTTGAGCCGGAGATCCACCACGGGAATGATTTTCCCCCGCAGGTTAATAACGCCTTTGACATACGCTGGTACCTGGGGCATCGTTGTAATTGTCATCATCCCGATGATCTCCTTGACCTTCAGGATACCAATCCCATATTCCTCTTCCGATAGAGAAAAGGTCAGATACTTTCCCTCCCGGTCAGTCATGACCTTTACCCGGTCCGTTGTTTTCGTTAATTCCGTCATTATTTCGTATCCTCCAGTTCTCTAATACCTGATTCTACAGATATTAGCATTGATAAGGATTATGAAACTTTGATGGGGAGAAGATCCCCCCCATCTTCTTTCCTTAAAGTTTCAATTAGAAGTCCTTGAAGTCGCCTTCTTCCAGCGGGATCACTCTATCAGGCCGGACTTCTTTCCCTTTTTTATAGGGCACTACATTTTTGCCTATCCCTTTTCTAGTGATTGCTGCAGCTAAAGCTCCGCGTATCCCTTTTTTCACCTGGATATTCGCCCGGTCACCATTCCCGGCGCCGTTTGCACTTCCGCCAATGATATTAGCCAGCGTGGAGGATATATGTTTCATCTGCTCCGCCTGTGCATTCATCTCCTCCGATGCAGAGGCAGACTCTTCGGCATTGGCAGCAGTTTGTTGCGTCACCTTGTCCATTTCGGCCACAGCCTTGTTGATCTGATCTATTCCCTGGGCCTGTTCCTGGGATGCAGCTGCGATCTCGCCGACCAGTTCACCTACCTTGGATGCACTGACAGCCACCTCGGCGAATGCCTCATTCGTCTTTATTACCAGATTAGAGCCGTCTTTTATCTTCTTCACCGTACCTTCAATTAAGCCTGAGGTGTTTTTTGCAGCATCCGCCGCTCGCATGGCCAGGTTTCTCACCTCTTCAGCCACCACCGCGAAACCGGCTCCTGCCTCTCCTGCCCGGGCCGCTTCCACGGCAGCATTCAACGCCAGTAGATTAGTCTGGAAAGCAATTTCATCGATGGTCTTTATGATTTTTGATGTCTCCTCACTTGCTGCGGTAATTTCTTTCATAGACTTGGTCAGGCTTTCCATGGAGACATTCGCTTTCTGGACCACCTGGTTTGCCTGTTTCATAAGGATATCCGCCTGGGAGGCATTCCCCGCGTTTTGCTTTGTCATAGCGGACATTTCCTCAAGTGAGGACGAAGTCTCCTCTATGGCTGAAGCCTGTTCCGATGCCCCCTCCGCGAGGCTCTGGCTGGAAGCAGCAACCTGACTTGAGGCGGCGGCAACCTGATTTGATGCTTCTCCCATCTCAGCCACGGAGCTCTTGATGGGTGAGGAAATGCTCCTGGCAAAAAAAGTGACGGCAACGATGGTAACAATGAGGAAGATGATGCCTGTTATGGCAATGAAATTGCGAATCGAATGGGCTGCTGATAGAAACTCGTCTGCATTCTGCGTTAAACAGACACTCCAGCCGGTGAGCTCTACCGGGGCAAATCCCGCGATCTTTTTTGTTCCTTGATAGACATAATCATGAACACCCCTTTCTTTCGCGACCATCTTTTTAGAGATCTCTTCCATGCCGTTTACTGTCGTAATATTCAGAGACAGGATCTTGTCCTTATCGGGGTGGGCAATGGCAAGTCCCGTCCGATCGATCATGAAGCCGTACCCTGTCTGGCCTACTTTTTCCGTGACTTTTTCCGAAAGGTAAGCGATCTTAAGGGCGAGGACAACTGTGCCGGCAAATCTTCCGTCTTTCATGATGGGTGCACAGACGGCGGCAATAGGATCCCCCGTTTTCTTCGATTTGACGACTGACCCTACGTTTGCCTTTCCACCCTTTGCTTGCTGAAAATAATCCCGTTCCGCAAGAGAGAGACCTTTGTATTCGCCCTTGTTGCCGTCGGCAATGACAACACCATTTGCATCGGTTACCATCATCGCTTCATAATCCTTCCCGATTTTCGCCATGGCATCGGCAAGTTGTTTGTTCATGACGTCGACGTCAGCATTGGCAGCGGCGTTGACTGCGTCGCTGCCCATGGCGAGTTCACTGGCGACCTTGATCTCTACCGCGAGCACTTCCTGAACTATGCCGGCAATGTTGTGTGCACCTGTCATTGCACGTTCTTTCGCGGCAGTTTCAAGTGCCCCGGATGCCTTAACGGCGGCAAAGATTCCAATAACCAATAGGGGTATCATTACGGCAATGATGCCTCCCGCAACCAGTTTAAAACCAAGCGTCCTTTTCTTCATGTATCCTATCCTCCCTAAAGAAATATTATTGATAAACGATCCACTTTTCTTTTTTCTAAAACGAGAACTTCTTCCAAGACCTGAACCACGGTAATATCAAAGAGCCTCTAAACGCTGTCATCCGCCCAGGCCATGCCGGGATTGATTTTTCATCAGATTCACGTTTACCTCGCTCCTTCATTTATGGAGATTGACATTTGGGTTGGCACCCAAATTCCTGATCATCAGGCTGAGGACAGGGGCAATATCGATCAAGAGATCACTTTCGCAATAACTTAAGAATCTCGGCCTCAACATATGACCTTTCGCAACTGTATCCGGTTCACTGTCGGGCAAGACAAGAATAGTTCTTATGTCCCACAGAAGGTCCCGGATGGACAGGAGATCTATAAGATCATCTTTGGAAGAGGCAAAAAGAAGAGCGATAATCATGTCAGTCCGTGGCTGGCGAAGCCCATTTGACAATGCACCGATGGTCCGGTAAATATTTATGTTGCTCTTTGAAGCTACCGTTTCGATGAGCCGTAAAGTCCGTTCTCCTGCGCCATCCATCTTTGTTGAATATATGAGTACTCTCATGTTCTAGAATGCGCTCCTTAGAATTAGTTGCGCAGACAAGTAGCAACACCCATGCCAGTGTTGTTGCTTGAGACATGTTCCATTATTACAGGCAGTTATGTAGTTATGAAAATTATAGGTAGGTAAGTGTTTGTGACATGATTATAAAAAGTGTGAAAAGATTATAGAAAGTGTGATGAAATAATACAAACTGGCCCTCCGGAATGACTGATAGACTTACTTTAAGCCTTTTTCACTTTGTACTTTTTGATAAGCTGGTACATTCGTGGCAGAGATACTCCGGCTATCCCGCATGCCTGTTTTATGTTTCCTCCTGTCATGTCCAGAAGATCTTGGAGATACTGTCGTTCTTCTCTCGCGAGGACAAATTCCCGCCGTTCCTTCAGTGTGTATACTATTGCAAGAGGTGTTGTAATGCTTTCTTTTCTTTGTACAGCAGTTCGGGCTAAAAGGATACGGATGTGCGTAGGCAGGTGTTTAGGATACAGGATAGATTCGTGGAGTGCTGCCGCAAGAGAGCTCTCCAGGGCATTGACCAATTCCCGGATATTCCCGGGCCAGTCATAGGCACAGAGGGTTTCAATAAATTCAGGAGAGAAACCTTTTATCTCCGTACCATGACGCATACAGATTTTGTTCACATAGTAAAAGATGAGTTCCTTGATGTCCCCACGACGCTCTCGTAACGGCGGCAAGTCGATGGTAAGAGCGCGCAGGCGGAAGTGGAGATCTTCCCTGAATTTTCCCTCCTGAACCATTTTATTAAGATACCGGTTGGTCGCGGCAATCACCCTGAATTCGCTTTTAACTTCCTGTTTGGCTCCCAATGGGCGGAAACGATGTTCCTGTAGAACCCGGAGAAATGCCTTCTGCGCGGAAAGGGGAAGATCGCCCACTTCATCGAGGAAGAGTGTGCCACCGTCCACCTGCTTGATCAGACCCTCTCTGGATCTGTCTGCCCCGGTGAAGGCGCCCTTTTCATAGCCAAATAGGATGCTCTCGATGATACTGGGAGGGAGGGAGGCGCAATCTACAGTAACGAAAGCCATACCTGCCTGTCGACTGTTGTTATGGATAGCCTGAGCAACGAGTTCTTTACCGGTGCCGGTTTCACCGGTGATGAGGATGTTGACATCACTGGCAGCAGCCTGGGCAATAAGTTCCATGCAGGATTCCATTGATGCACTGCTTCCAATAATGCCCTCACGCTTCAGTATGAGGGGCGCGATTTTCTTTTCCTTTGCTTCTCTATACTGGAGGGCGCGCACCAAAGGGAGCTCTATCATTTTTCTCACTAAAGGTTTTTCAACGAAATCCCAGGCGCCGTTTTTTATTGCAAGCTCAGCACCATCGGGACTACCAAACCCTGTTATGATGATCACCTCTGGGGTTGAAGGGGTTGCATGGATATCAGGCAATAACATTAGCCCGTTGCCATCAGGAAGCTGCACGTCAAGAAAGACAACGTCGAAGCTGTAAGATTGTGCCGCCATGAGTCCCTCCTGTGCTGTAAGGACAGAAGTAACTTCATGGCCCATGCTGCTGACCATATCGATCAGCGCTTTTGCGTAGATTCGATCGTCGTCTATTATCAAAACCCTTCCCATGGGACATTCCATCTCGTTAATCCATTTTATCCAGCACCCGTCGGATGGATGAAGCAATCTGGCTTTTAACCATAGGCTTCATGACAAAATCCTTTATTCCGACGTCCTTCGCCTTTCCCGGTGTCATTGCCTCACTGAATCCCGTGCAGAGGATTACCGGCATATCAGGCCGGATGCGCATGAGTTCGCGGGCCAACTCGCTTCCTGTTATGTTTGGCATGGTCATGTCGGTAATCACAAGGTCAAACCGGTTAGGCCTGTTTCGAAACAGTTCCAGCGCTTCAAGACCGCTCGTCCTCCCGACAACCTCATAACCCAGGCCGGTCAGCACTTCCACTCCGATTTCTACGAGAAATTCTTCATCATCCACAAAAAGTATGCGCTCTTTCCCACCCCGGATATGTGCCTCAGTCCCTACTTTCCTTTCATCGCCCCTTTCCGCCAATAAGGGCAGGTACACGCGGATTTCGGTCCCCTTTTCTACTTCACTTTCCACGGTAATGGCGCAGCCATAGCTTTTCACGATTCCATGCACCACTGAAAGCCCCATTCCTGTCCCTTCGCCTGGCTTCTTGGTGGTAAAAAAGGGATCGAATATCCGGTCCATGATACCGGGATCTATACCGTGTCCCGTATCACTGACAGAGAGTTGAAGATAAATACCGGGGGTTAGGCCGTGATTAATGGTAAAGGCATCACGGGAATTAATTTCAACTGGGCATAAGCTGACCTTCAATTCGCCTTTCTTATCGCGCATGGCATGAGCAGCGTTGGTACAGAGATTCATCAATATCTGATGAATATGCGTGGGATCGGCAAGCACCATATCCGTGTCGGATTGGATGTCATGGCGAATCTTTATTGTCGAGGGCAGGGACGCCCTGATAAGTTTCAGAACTTGCTTGATAACAGGGCTGACCCTCATGGGTCTCGGTTTTTCATCGCTCCGACGGCCGAAAGTGAGGATCTGCTTCACCAGGTCGCTCGCCCGTTCACTGGCTTCGTAAACCCGCTCAAGATAACCCCGAAGACGGGCGTCCAATTTGAAGTCCGTAAGGGCCATGTCGGTGTACCCCATAATGGCACCAAGAATATTATTAAAGTCATGGGCAATTCCGCCGGCAAGCGTACCGATGGCCTCCATCTTCTGGGCCTGGCGGAGTTGGCTTTCGAGTAACTTCTGTTTGGTTATGTCCAGAAGAGATGCAACTCTCTTCTTTGTACCAGGGATCATATCGATGGTGAGATGGATGTCTTTTACCTGTCCATTTCTATCTACGAGGCAGAATTCATAGTTATTCTTGGCAGCGGTTGCATCGACTTCGCGCAGGCTATGCAAAGCAAGCATCCGTTCCAAATCCTCTTTCACAACAAATTCCATCCATTTTTTCTTACCCTCGATTTCTTCCCGCATGTAACCGGTAAGTTTCTCAATTTTTTTGTTTGCAAGTGAAATGGTATGATCGTCTTCAAGTATAACAGTGGAAGTACCTGTATTTTCAAAAATGGCCCTGTATTTTGCCTCTGCCCGGACCAGCGCTTCCTCTGAGTGCCTTCGTGCTGTAATGTCTCTTATTGATTCTATGGCGCCAATGATATTACATTTTGAGTCACGCAGGACACTCGCCTTTCCAAAAAGGTATACCTCACCTCCTCTGAGTGCAGGCATATATGCTTCACCTTCCAGGACTGTATCTCCTCTCTCCGCGATGACATATTTTGCTTCGATTTCTTCCTGGGGTTTTAGGACCAGGTCGATGAGAATGGGCCTTCTTTCACCATAGAAGGGCAGGGCATATTCGTAATTACCCTTGCCGAGCATCTCGGCCGCCTTAATTCCCGTCATCTCCTCTATGGCCCTGTTCCAGGCAATGACCTTGCCTTCTTTATCAACAACAAGAGTCGCGTCAGGGAGAAAATTGATGATGTCCGAGAGTTGCTGCTGGGATTCTTTAAGAGCCTCTTCCGCCCGCTTGCGGTCGGTGATGTCGCGTATTGATTCTATGGCGCCGATGCGGTTTACGTGGGCGTCGAGGAGCGGCGCTCCCGTCGCCCATACGTATGCCCCTTTTCCTCCGTACAAGGCAGGTGTAAACGTTTCTGCATAGAGTGTATTTCCTCTTCTCCGGATATACTGATACTTGGATTCGAGCTCTTTGTCACTGGTATCAATAAGATCCAACAGATGCGGACGTCGTTCACCATAGAAAGGAACTGTGCAGGCATAATCTCCCTCTCCTATCATACTCTCCTTGCTGACCCCGGTCATCTCTTCCATAGCCCGGTTCCATGCGACAACTTTTTTATCCCGGTCAATGACAAATGTTGCATCCGGCAGGAAGTTGATGATGTCTGCAAGCCGTTGCTGGGATTCTTTAAGTTCCTCCTCTTTATTTTTCAATTCTGAGATGTCCTGGGCCACTACGTGTGCTCCTCGCGGTTTTTCATCCTTGTAAATAAGACGGATATTCAGGAGCATCCAGAACTCCTGCCCATCTTCTTTCCTGATTTTGAATGTGACGGTTTCAGGAACCGTTTCACCGGATAAGTGTTTCCTGAGCCTTTCCGCAAATAGGTTCTTGCTCTCATCCGCAAGGATGTCAAAAGTGTTCATGGAGAGAAGCTCATCTCTTGAATATCCGGTGTAATCAATCATGGAAGCATTCACGCTGACAAATTTGTTTTTCAGGAAATCGATTTCGTAGATCGCGGTCGGCGCGAATTGTACAATCTGCTGATAGCGCTCCTCGCTTACTCTGCGATCCTCCTCCGCCCGCTTGCGGTCGGTGATGTTGCGGGCCAGTTCAATTACTACCCTTGTCTCTCCATCGCCATAAGAAATAGGAATAGACCGCAAGTCCCAAATCCTTCCGTCAGGGGTGACGTTTTCTTGAAATTCCTGCTTTCCGGAATGGAAACTCCTTTGCGCCGGGCAGCTTTCACATGGTGTCGATCGGTTATGGCGAAATTGGTAACAATGTTGTCCAACAATGTCGGAAGGTTTTCTGTTAAATTGAGAAGCAGCAGCCTCATTCGCCCAAACTATCTTTAAATCAGGATCAAGCAAGACGAGCGTGTCAGGGATTCCATTCAAAAGTGCCTGGTATTCATGGTAAAGGGCGCGATATTTTCTTTCATTCTCTCGCAGAGCCTCCTCCGCCTGCTTGCGCTCGGTGATGTCGTTCCCGATGCACAATATCTCAACATATCGCCCAAGGTCGTCCAAGATGGGTTTGTTGGTCCAAGCCATCCAGACCCGCTTCCCATCCTTACACGTGTTCTCGTTCTCGTTGTTCTTGTATCGCTTGGGGTTAACCCCGATATCAAGAATCATCTGCGCGAGGTCTTTGCCGGCGCTGTCGGTGGGGGGCACGATCGTCCCCACCACATTCCGTCCAATGATCTCGTCCTGAGAGAACCCGAGAAATTGCGAGGCATATTCGTTGAAAAAGGTTACCATTCCGGTGGGGTCCATGCGAAGAATGATGCTATTTGCATTCTCCACAAGTTCCCTGTATTTCCTATTGCTCTGCTGTAGCGTTTCCTCGGTCCGTTTGTGTCCGGCTTCAGATTTCTCCAGTTCCCGAATTCTCTGCTTTAAGGCTGACATCTCTTCGATAAGTTCCTCTTTGGTCTTGGATTGTTCCTTCATCATGTTCCTCTATTTGGTTCTCAGTGTTTCCTGTAGCGATTAACTGTAGCGACTGGAAAGAAAGACGGGGAGAGCAGGGGCATTTTCGCGGTAAGAAAACTTTAAATCTCCATCAAGTAGCCAGATGCCTTCGTTAGCTGTTTCAATAAGACGGCGATATTCCCTCGCTCTCCGGCCGCGCTCTAATTTTCCGGCCATTTCATCAAATGCATTTGCCGCCTGGTGATGTGAAGTTGTATAAAGAAACACCAATTCATTATGACTATTACAGATGTCTTATCTTTTTGTCTGTCGGGAGAGTTTGACACTTTGTGTGGGGAGAGTTTGAAAAACGACGTCGTGAGATAAAAATATACACCTGAGTTGACTCAGGCCTATTCAAGGGGTATCAACCCCTTTTGAACGGCAAACTTAATCAGGTCGGCAAAGTTCTTTATTCCTAACTTTTGCATCAGGCGGGAGCGGTAGGTCTCGACTGTTTTCGGGGAAAGAAAGATGATATTGGCGATTTGCGCGCTTGATTTTCCTTCCGCAACGAGTTGTAATATTTCCCGTTCCCTGGGACTGAGGCATTCGAGGGGATCGTCCGATAAGCTCTCGGCGTGGTGATAAACATAATCATCGATCAAAATATCCGATATCTTCTGGCTCACGTAACGACGGCCCGCATAGACGGTCCGCACGGCGTCAATCAATTCAATGCCTGTGGATTCTTTCAGCAGGTAGCCGCATGCCCCGGCTTTAAGCGCACGATTTATGTATTCAGCAGTTGCGTGCATCGACAGAATGATGACCCGGGTGGCTGGCGAGAGTTCATGGATTTGTCGTGTCGCCTCGATGCCATTTAATTCAGACATGGCAATATCCATAGTGACAATATCGGGTTTGAATTGTATTGTTTTATGAACCGCCTCCCTCCCGTGTACCGCTTCACCCACAACTTTGATATCTTCCTTCGTTTCCAGAAGGAGACGCAGCCCATCAAGAACTATTTGATGGTCGTCTGCTATGAGGATCCTGATACTCACCGTTTTGTCTCCACACTGATCCTGGTGCCTTTCCCAGGTCGGGATTCGATGGAGAAGATAGCCCCTGCCGCAACGGCTCTCTCGGTCATCATAAGAAGTCCCCAACCTTTGTCTCTTGGGGTTGTTTCCCTGCATGACGTGTCGAAACCAATTCCATTGTCATTTATAGTCATCCTGACATTGGAATTGTCTTCTTCCACCGAGACTGTCACCTCTGAGGCATTTGCATGTTTAAAAACATTAGTGAGAGCTTCCTGAAAAATGCGAAACAGGTTGTTTTCTGTCTGTGCCGGCAGCCGGGGCAGAATCTCCTCAACATGCACGGTTATTATCAAGCCTGTTCGTCTGGAGAACAATTCTCCATACCAGCGTATGGCTGCCGTCAAACCAAAATCGTCAAGCATGGATGGTCGCAGCTCCAATATGACATCACGTATGCTCGCCATTGTATCTTGCACCATTGCCAGTGATTCATTCAAGCGCGAGTATGCGGGCTGTAATATGACAGCAGGTATCGCATCAAGGATTGAGGTGAGGTTAATACAAAGGGCAGTGAGGTTCCGCCCGACCAGATCATGAAGTTCCCATGCCAGCCGCTTCCTTTCGGCTTCCTCGACTTCCAAAAGTCTTGCGGATAAATCGCGAAGCAACTCACTTTGCCGGTGCAGAGCATGTTCCGCCCTTTTGCGAACACGGATCTGCTTCTTCAGCGTGATGACCCACAGCGCCATCATTGCTAGCAGAATGATCAGAAAAGCGCTGACTGTCAGCTCGACAATGATTCGAACCCTCTCGCGCTGGAGAAACAATATGTCCTCAGGACGCCATTTTTTGTGAATCTCTGACATTGTCCCATCTTCTCTGAGTCTCTCGATCCCAAGGTTGATCTCTTTCAGTAGTGTAACGTTTCCCTTCTTGACCGCGAAGCCCGATTGCGCCAACGCAAAAGGGCCTCCGGCAATAGTAACACCGCTTATTCCATGCACCTGGATGATATAGGCCGCCACCCATCGGTCGGCGGCCATCACGTCGATACTTCCGCTTGCCAGGCGATCAAAACCGTCCTTGTAGCTCTCAATAGGGATGAGGCTGATACCGTACTCTCTTTGCAACATCTCTATAAGGATGCCGCCCCGAAGCACGCCGGGGATGATATTGACGCCGTTGTCTGTTTGCAACATCTCTATAAGGATGCCGTCCCGAAGCACCCCTATAGTCTTTCCTGTCAAGTCGCTCAGGCCGCGAATCTCCGGTGGCGCGAACGATGTGTAAAGTTGCTCGAAAAAATGACCACTTCGCACGAACAGTACAAACTCGTGCGTAAATGTTGGAGAAAAGTCAAACAGCCTCATCCCCTCTTTGGACATGCCCTTCAGCAACAGCCCGTCGACTTCGCCCCTCAAGACTTTTTCTTGGGCAAGCGGCCAATCCATCAGTTCTATTTGGATCGTCCGCCCCATCTGTTTGGCAAGCGCCTTCGCCAGGTCGACCTGCACCCCCTTGGCAACACCCTCATCGAGATAGACGAGTGGTGGATAATCTTTATCGCCGACAAAAAGGAGGGGTTTCTGTTCAGAAGCCAATGCCTCGTGGAGTCCAAAGGGAGGAACGTGTGCTGCAGTGATGAGAAAGCCGACCAGCACGACCATGAATACGCCCCGAAAGAAGCGTCGCGCGGTCCTGCTTGGAAGGTGTTGTTGCTCTTCCATGATTCATCCCACTAAGCGCCGTAGCGGTATCTGCAGCCTACCTGCACAGTCTTGTGTCTTTTGTTTGGTTGCTTCCACGTGTAATTATATCATCTCTAAATTTAAAGAAGAACATTTTTTTCTTGAGAGGTAGTCCCTGAATTACGGGCGGTTATCTCCCTGCATCCGTCCTGGGAGAACGAAGGCCGGATAATGTACCGGGCCATGTTCTCCATGGCCGTTTCACTCTCTTGAGATACGCAGTTGCCACAGAAGACGTGGAAGCCAGACTGTTTCGATGAAGAGATCATCCGAATCATCTCATCCGTGATCTCCAATCAGGGGTTCAATCCAGCCGGGGCCACAGCAGCACCGCCACCACGGCCAGGGCCGTCCCGATGCAATTCTCAACGAAGCGCAGGGTAGCATTGAGCACCGGGTTGAACCCCGGGTGGATGGTGGACAATACCATGGTCACCGCCACGGTGATTGACGCCAGACGGGCGTGATCAGGAATGCCCACGACGTGGCAGAGTAGCATTACTACTCCGATCACTGCCGCCATGCCAAATGCATTGAAGGGTAGGAAACTGAGGTAGACGGCGCTTATGACAGCGCCGATGAAGGTTCCCAAGACCCGAAGCCAGGCTGAAGCTAAGGTATCACGGCGGGTGGCCTGAAGGACCACCACCCCGGAGATCAGTGCCCAAAGACCGCCGATAGCTGCCGAGGCCCCATGAAACAGGTGAGTGAAATAAAAACCCCCAGGTAGGCCGCCAGACATACCAAGGCGATCTGAAGGGCAATGCGGAGGGCGTCTAGCGTTAGCATGGGCGGCTTCACAGAACCTATTTCAAACCCAAACTTACTTCAGAGTTGTCATTCTGAGGGCGCGGATTCGGCGCGCATAAAGGAATACTTCATCTAATTTGTGTTTAGTACAACTGTCAACTCAATTGTTGCAGCGCGATTTTACGTTCATTGTTTTACTTTTACCATGTAGTTTGAGATAGACACTCTTGCGCCCTTCTATATCCCAATTCAATCATCTCGGATGCCCGATCATACTCCAATGTCCGACATGCGTTCCTGGCAATTTCTATTACTATGTCTGGTGGATAAGCGGCAAGTTTTTGTCGTGCTATGGTGTTCTGCATAGACTCAAACGCCTGCATGGCGATATCATACGCCCCCCAGTCTCGGCTGCTGCTGATTGATACGGATTGTTGGAGGCGGTCTATAAATCGATTGATCTTTTCCTGGAACGGCGATGGATGGGACACTGGAGCAGAATTCATGCCACTTAGTTTTTCCGGACTATCTGCGGGGCCGTCCAGACTCACAGCAATAGTCAGATCAGTGTCATCACACATCGTTGGAGCGACAGGCACAGGATTCAGCACACCTCCATCAATAAGATCGACTCCTCTGTATTTAAATGGAGTAAAAAGAAGGGGTATTGATATAGATGCTCTTATAGCATCAAAAAGTCTTCCTGACTTTATCCATATTTCCTTCTGGCCATTAACATCAGTCGCAACAGCGGTATATTGAATTGGAAGATTCTCGATCAATTGCTCTCCTACGAGATTGATCAAAGTGTTGATAATTTTGTCGCCTTTGACTAGTCCACTCTTATCCCATGAAAGATCCAGCAAAGTGATTATGTCCGCTTTCGTTATGGCACGCACCCATTGTTCATATTTATCCAGTTTTCCGGCTGCATATATCCCACCTATCAGCGCTCCTATTGAGGAACCGGCTATTGAGTGTATTTTGTAATCATTTTCTTGAAGCCAATGAATGACGCCAATATGTGCTAAACCTCGGGCGCCACCGCTTCCAAGGACCAGAGATACCGTTTTCATATTAGTCTTTGTGATAATCTTTCTGAGTGTCCTCGTCTGGTGAGGACGCGGGATTCTAAAATGTGCCGTATCACGCCGCTTGTTATGCGTCAGGTCCCATTCGCAGTCAGCCATTCGATTGCTTCTTCGAAAGAAGTGAATGCCCTGACTTGTAAGCCTCTGTTTTTGGCGCAGAGTGCGAAGAAAGCTGCGTGGTCAAATTCTTCAAGTGGACAAAGAACGGCCGTCTTTCCTCAGGAGCAATTCGGCTTGTCTGAAGTATACGGTGTCAATCACGCAGATATTCCTTAACGATCAGCGGGAACAGTTATCTGATACTTCGCATCATACCGGCCATGCAGTATGATCATTCGCTTTCCTTTCCCGAGATCGATTTTCGATAAATCCAGCTTCGACAACCAGGTGTGTTCCTGTCTATCTGCCATATAAAGGAACAGCCTCTTCACCTTCACAGAGCGGCATATCTCCAATAGCTCCTGGACAATATCGGGACGGAGCGTGACCAGGTTTTCCGTGATCAATTGAGCTTCGTCGAAGCCGATATCTTTGGGAACCAGGTGAAGCATCTCCATGGCCGCCCGTTCTGGCGCTGAGATAGTAACGGGAAAATCCTTTTCTTTGAGTTCAGTAAATCCTTCCCGGCTCTCCTTAGGGAAGAGATTCGTGCGTGTCACAACAAACTGAACGTTGTAACGATCTCCTTTGAACCAGGCCGGTAAAATTAACTCTCGTGGACCATATAGATAGACGTTATTCTGCTTTGCCGGTAGGTAATGAGCATAACCTTTCCGTTCAAGGGCTGTTTTTCCTCCCGCATGTACAGGGAGTCCGAGTTGAGTCTGAAGAGTATAAAGAGCGCCCTGCCAGGCGATCTTATCCCCCGAAAGAATATAGGCACCTCTGTCAAGTTTTTCTATCCAGCCACTCCCTTTATACCTTCTCAGGAGTTCATAACTGAAACCACGGGAAGTAAGGTACGAGGTAACGCCTACCGAACCTTTCGGCCATAGATTGATAAGGCGGTTTATTTTTGTCTTTTTATCGGTATCCATAGTAACTAAAATGCCACATTTTTAAACTAAAGTCAAAGGATAGTTTAAATATTAGTTTATATTGGTACTAATAGTACCATTTTATAAATGTATTTAAACCAAATGGGATCCTGCAGGAACGAAAGTTCTTACAAATCAATTCTTGGAAATATATCCTTGACAGCTATTCCTGAAAAAATGCTTTGTTACAACTTCAGCTAGTTTTCAATTCTTTCCATGCGGTTCTCAAGAGTATTTTCGAATGGTGTGGTTTTCCGCCGCTTTTCCCCCAATTTATATGTCTCCAAATCTAGCCTTTTTTTGCGCAATTCATATTTCTTCTGGAATATCTCACATTTCTTGTTCAGCTCCTCTTGGCGCAGCTCCCGCCATCTGCGTGAGTTTTCCAGCTTTTCTTGGCTCAGTTCTTTAAGAAGCTCGCGCCTTCTCTGTTTCTCCAAAAGCATCTCTGTCTCTTTATTTAGTTGCCCTTGGCGTAGCTCCCTCCATTTGTGAGAATTTTCCAGTTTTCTGTTGCTTACTTCTTTGCGAAGTTCCCGATTCTTTTGCTTCTCCAGGAGAAATTCTTTTAGAAAGTAGATCGCGACTTGTTTATAGAAATCATTCCTCACGGTCACGACTGATTCGTCATCGTTGTGATCGAATTCTGCCGGTACTTTGTACCTGTCCAATATGTTGTCGCCCTCTTCATCGAATTGGCTGATTTCCTTCTTTTTGCGGAAGTATTCTTTTATTTGTTTATTCTTAGCCTTCCTTATGGATCTATATAATTGGTGCATGTCCTTTGGACTGGTTTCAAGTATATGAAGCCATGCATCTTGAAAAACATCACTATTGGCGGGACAAAATTCATTTATTGTTTTTGATATCTCTTCTACATTCATAATCCCTCCATCATAACTGGATTAAAGATATTCAGAGGTTTGGTCGAAAGAGATATACAGCTGTCCTTCGTGATTTAGGCCGTAAAGTAGTCACAGAAACATCCTTTCGTACCACCGATGAGGAACCGGATGCCGGATGGAAAAAAAGAAAGAAAGTATTAGTGTCCTTTTCCACAAATTCCATACGTGTGAAACGTACGTAAGGCAAGGTAAAATTGCAGCATGCATCGCCCTGCTCTTGGAAGTCCTGGAAAAGATACCGTCAGCTCCGTTGCTCTCAAAGGAGAAAGAAATACTTACTAAAGGTATCTTCACCATTCAGCGAACGTTGGCCTCCCACAAAAACTTCAAAGACATATTCGGTCCCGTAACATTTAACGACACGGATATGAAGACGACCTACGAATTTCTAAAGCAACTTCAGGTTGCGCACGAAGAGGATCTCCGGCATCGGATGAAATCAGAATCATCGCAAGACGAGGCGGAAAGACTCGACGTGGATGCTCTTGCCGAACTCGATGAGGAGGCGATCCGGGAGCGGGCAACCATAGCTATTAAACATATAGATGATGGCAATGTACCAAAGGCTAATGAGACGATCGATGGCTTGGATGAGGTGATCTCATATATCACGCAGCACTACAACTCTCTGGGTATACAGTTCCGCAAGGCATCAGATTACGAAAACGCCATTAAATGCTACATGAAGGCGCTTTCCATATATTCTCATGATGAAGGTTTGCACTATAATATGGCCCGCGTCTATTATGAAGTGGGCAACAGAGGCAAGGCTCGCGAATCTTTGGGCAAGGCTCTAGCCATCAATTCCCAGTTTCAGGAAGGCAAGCGATTCGACGACTTTCTGTTAAAGTTTAATATCCCTTAAGAAGACTGAAGAACTGGCGGAAATTATTAAATTCCTGGGAAGGTTTCTTTTTTGAAAAAGTGTGAAGGAATGATGCTACGTAACAGAAAAAGCAGAGTGTCGGCCTAAGGGTCGTAGGAAGCTAACCGAAAATGGCACTTTAAATTATCGCTACATCTACACTCAATGGTCAGTTTCGAAATTATATAGAACTTATTTATACAATTTTTATTTGGAATCCTGGCAAATTTGTATCCCCCGGCGCGGAATGTCTCCGATAAAGGTTACGGCTTTTTTGTTTATTTTCAATTGTAATGTAACATAAAGGGGCAAAATAGAAAATCAGGACTTTCAGGAGGAAGAAGTCTTGATGATGCTTGGTCAAAATGAATCCTATCGAGGCAGGTGAAGGTGAACAAGCTACCAGGTAATTTTCTTTCTCTTAAACAATCTTGTGCCCATTTTTTCCTAAAATGATCTAATATTTCCCAACATGGTAAATAACCAAAAAGGTCAGTGAAATCAAATCACCGCTGAAATCATTGGCCTTTTGCTTTAGGTCTTCTTCGGACTCAAAATCCTCCGCTCGCAAGGGCATCCCGGTTCGATTCAGGGCTCCGGCACCAGATAGAAAAATGTCTCTCAATGCCGTCCGACATTCAGAATCCTTTTCTTCCTTTTCGCAATCCGTGATTTACATCTTGGCCTTTTTCTTATCCAGGGCGGCATTGAATTTTTCCGCGTTTATGACGAATCTCTCATGGGTCGCCTCGGATATCTTTTCCACGTCGTCGTAAGCTTCCAGGGAAAATGTCAGTTTGCGACCTTCCATCTTTTCCAGTTTCCCTTTGACGGTTACTGTCATTCCCTCTGGAGTGGCCGCTGTATGAGTCATATTCATGCCGATACCTACGCTCTGTTCATTGGGCCAGTCAAGATGAGGGTTGAGGGCCTTGATACATGAAAATTCAAAGAGCGCCAAAAGGAAGCCTGTCGCAAAAACCTTGGGCATGATGTGCCCCTCGCTGAATTCCGGATAAATAAAAGGCACGGTCTTGTTTTCCGGAACCTTGTACTTGAACTCCACGGTTTGTCCGGGCTGCAATGAATCTTTCATGGCAATCCTCCCCTAAATAAATTTAACGGCATCGTCCGCAATAAAGCGAAATTTTCCGAATAAGTCAAACACAAAAAAATAACCATTCCCTAAGGTATTATGTGATAATCTGAAACGGCAATGATCAGCGGGTAATGTTATCAATAATCGAGGGCGCCAGATTGCCAATGAGGAACTCCATGGACGATCATACCACCTTGAATCAACTTGAAGGGCTGGCCGATATGCTGGGCATTCCCGTACGCTATGAAAAAATCGCGGAGGAAGATGTGGCGAATGCGGGTGGCCTTTGCCGATTGAAGGGAGAATGCGTCATAATTGTTAACTCGAGGGCATCCGTAAAAGATAAGATCCAGACCCTGGCAAAGGCGCTGAAGAATTTTGACCTTCATGATGTCTACGTGCGACCCGCCATAAGGGAGTTATTGGAAGGATAGATACTGAGCAGGAGATCTACGCCGATCCCGTGACACATTTAGCGCCACCCATTCCTTTTTTCAAAATTAAATCGATAAACAATCCGTCTTCATGGAGTTCCTATAACAGCGCCAGGCGCCTCGTCCAACATCTGATCCTTACCTCGTTAAGGAATTTAGAGCACGAAAATCAGACAATGACCAATGGATGTTTGCACGGCCTTGTAATACGCTAATAAAAAGGAAATGTTAAAAAGGGGTATGTAGGTATTTCTTAAATAAACCGCAGTATGAATCGAAAAGAGACATGCTTTTCCTAAGGGGGACATACTATGCAGAAGACGGGTCAAAAAGCGGAAGTCAGGAGTTTCAGCAAACCCGATGAAGTAAGAACTTTTCCGAAAGGAAAGCTGGAACTGTTAAAAATCGGCGGCGCGACAATCGGACGCGCCACATTTGAACCGGGATGGAAATGGTCTACCTCTGTGCAGCCGCTTGTAAAGACAAAGAGTTGTGAAGCCCCACACTTTCAGTATCATCTCTCGGGAACCATAAAAATCGTGATGGACGACGGCGCGCAATTTGAGTGCGGGCCCGGCGATGTATCATTATTGCCCATGGGCCACGATGCGTGGGTCGTTGGCAACGAACCTGTCGTCGTTGTGGATTTTCAGGGCATGATAGACTATGCAAAGACATCCTCATAAAATTAAATACGCAGGCAGAATCATCAATCCCCTCCGGGTGCTTTCGCCTGGAATGATAGATATAGGCGGGTTTCGCCACACATCAATGGGGATCTGCCGGAAACCCGATATGTTCATCTGCCCAATCCCTAAGACTGGGCTTGACGCCAAGGTTAAATTTCAGATTATGCGGCTTGCACCATTTGCCGGACTTTTCTTTGAGAGACGGACTCAACGGCCGCGCATGGAATAAGAGTGGGATAAACGAGCGAACCCGCTAAAGCGTAGTTGGAGAATAGAAAAATAAGATATTAGCTGACGAGATGTATGATATACTGCTTGTAGATGACGATAGATACAGTGTGGAGTTTATACTCGAGGCCTTCACGAAGCATGACCTTAACTGCAGACTGAAAGTCTTCAGAGACGGCGGGGAAGTCCTGAGTTATCTCTTTCCGCCTGCCGGGAACCGCGATCGTGATTCTCATGAACTACCCAAGGTGATCGTCCTGGATCTGAGGCTGCCCAAAGTAAGCGGGCTTGAGGTTCTGCGGAGAATCAGATCCAATGAGGAAACAAAGATGATACCAATCGTAGTTTTCACATCATCCACGGAAGACGAGGACAGGGTGGAGAGCTACAGGCTGGGAGCAAACAGCTACATCGTCAAGCCTTTTGAGTATGAGAGCTTCGTCAATACAGCAGCTGATATAGGCCTGTACTGGATGTCGCAGAATATGCCCCCCTGAGGAAAGCGGACAGTAATGAGATACTCTCCCTCGTTATCTTCCTCACATCCTAAAGCCCTTCCTTAACCTCTGCAAATCTTGGTCCCATTCCGATCTGATAACCCATCTCGTCCGCCGGGTATGGCTTCAAGATAGAGAGCAGCATGGCTCTGTCTTCCATGATATCACCGAGCCAGACCTGTTCCTCTTTCTTTGGCATGATTACCGGCATCCGGTCATGAACGGGCGCTATCAATCTATTCGCTTCCGTAGTGATGATTGTGCAGGATCTGATCTCCTTTTTGTCCGGTGACGTCCACGTTTCATACAGGCCGGCTAGACCGAAAGGCTCTTTCGACTTCAGGTGGAAATATAGCGGAGTCTTCTTTGTGCCTTCTTTCTTCCACTCATAGAAACCGTCGGCGACAATGAGGCACCGTCTTTTTGAAAAAGCGCTCCTGAAGCTCGGCTTTACGTTGATGGTTTCGGCCCTTGCATTGATGAGCCTTTTCCCTATGGAAGGGTCTTTAGCCGTTGACGGGATCAGCCCCCAGAGTAACGGCACCAGATAGTTCTTACCCGCCCGGCGGATAACGGCACCGATATGCTGACCCGGAGTTACGTTCCAGTTTGGCTCGAATTCATAGGAACTGCCCCGGACCGCGAATTTTTCTGAGATGGCTGCCGCATCGGAAACCAAGGCAAACCTGCCACACATATTCAATTTCTCCAAATAAATGAAACTATAACAAATAACAATTTCTCTGGATACGCAAATTTTTCCTTGACAATAGAACGATTGTTCTATATATGATAGTTATGGAAAAAAAGAGAAGCGCCAAAACAGTCGAAAAAGAAATCCAGTCCTTCTGCAGCGCAAAAGAGAAGAATGCCCGCATATAAAGAGATACTCGATCTTCTCGGCGTCCGGTCGAAGAGCGTCATCCACTATTGGATGGAGAAGCTTTGCGCCCAGGGCGCTCTTTTAAGAGATGCAGAGGGATTTCTTAAGCCCCTGAGGCTGGCTTCCGGCATCCCCGTGGCCGGAGCCATAGCCGCCGGGTATCCGTCGCCTGCCGAGGAAGAGCTTCGGGATATTGTTTCCATCGATGAGTATCTTATAACCCGGCCGGAATCTTCCTTTCTTGTCAAAGTAAGCGGGGACTCGATGACCGGCGCCGGCATTATGGATGGCGACATGGTAATTGTGGAGAAGGGGAGAGAGCCGAAGAATGGGGATATCGTACTTGCGGAAGTGGACGGGGAGTGGACCATGAAGTATTTCGTAAGGAAGGGGAAAGGGATTGTTCTTGAGGCGGCAAACCCGAAATGCCCGACCATCAGGCCAAAGAATGAGCTGAGGCTGGGCGGCATCATCACGGCAGTCATAAGAAAGTATCACCTTTAGCAGGAACTAATTAGAATGAATGCAAGCTGGAATTATAAAAGGCAGGCAAATGCAGATTTCCCGGCATATATACGAAGAATGGGGAAGGCGAGTTCCATTTCACTGCCTACGAGACTTATGAGGCGGTTCAGATGCTTCGTAGTGGGAACAAACTGGGATCAGGATCTTTGGGGATTGGAGAAATGGATAGACATTTTTTGCTGGACCGTTATCGCATTTTCTCTCCTGTTTCTTATCCCTGTAACCCTGTCTGCATTGGGGGGCTGAGAGGCGAAGTCTCTTCGGTGCTGCTAAGATGGAAGTAGCCATGACGGATGGGGTAAGGCGTCACAGCTTATCGTGACTGATAATATGTACGCCTCTTTCGGTCATGTGCCGCACTGCTTTGTCAATATTGCCCGCGGGGAAATCGATGCCTCTTGCCGCATCGATGATGACATACACGTTGAAGTCGAAATTCCTCGCATCGATAGCGCTGAAATAGACGCAGTAATCGGTGGCAAGGCCCGATAGATAGATATTCTCTATCTCTAATCCCTTGAGATAATAATGAAGGCCTGTCACTGTCTTCTTGTCATTTTCAAGAAAGGTGGAATAGGAATCTATCTCCGGGTTGGTCCCCTTCCGGATTATCAGATCAACGGGCCGCGTGTCGAGGTTCTTGTGGAATTCCGCTCCCGGCGTGCCGGGGACGCAATGCACCGGCCAGAGGACCTGCTCTACCCCTTTCAAACGGATGACATCATATTCTCTCAACCTGTGATGCACGGCAAAGGACATATGATTTTCCGGGTGCCAGTCCTGAGTGGCGACTACTTTGTCGAAGCGGCCAGATATCCTGTTTATGATGGGGATTATTGCATCCCCGTCCGGAACGGCGAGGGCCCCGTACGGGCAAAAATCGTTCTGCACATCAACAATAAGCAACGCCTTTTTCTCCATTCCGGACAACCTCCCTACTACCATTGGCCTTCTACCGGTGCGGCGCAGAACTCACATTTCCCTGCCTTCACGTGGGATTCCTTGACGGTAAAATAGGTCCTCTTTGCGAGAAGGGCATGACAGTTATAACAGTATGTATCCGATTCTTCGTTCACGTTCCCCATATAGACGTAGCGGAGCCCTTGCTTTTCGCCTATTTCTTTTGCCCTTCTGAGAACAGCTAAGGAGGTGGGCTCATGGGCGTCGAACTTGTAATCCGGATGAAACCTGCTGATGTGCCAAGGGATCTCTTTTCCTGTTTCAGCAAGGAAGGAGGCAATGGCGTTAAGCTCCTCCTCGGAGTCGTTCTCACCGGGGATGATGAGTGTTGTAACCTCAACCCAGATGCCGAGCTTCTTCATGAGCCTTATGGAATCGAGGACGGGCTGGAGACTTCCTGCGCAAACTTTCTTATAAAAATCATCCCGGAAGCTCTTCAAATCACAATTTGCGGCGTCGAGGACGGGGTGAATCGTTTCCAGGGCCTCTTTAGTCATAAAGCCGTTGGTGACAAAGATGTTGAAGAGGCCTTTTTTTTTCGCGAGCCTGGAGATGTCATAGGCATATTCAAAAAAAATTGTCGGTTCCGTGTAGGTATAGGATATGGACTTGCAGCCGTTTTCAAGTGCGCCTCTGACGATATCCTCCGGCTTTGTCTCATGGCCGGCAAAATCTCCTTCTTTTATGGAAAGCTGTGATATCTGCCAGTTCTGGCAGAAGCCGCATCTGAAATTGCAACCTATGGTTGCAATGGAGAAGGATCGCGATCCCGGGAGGAAATGATAAAGCGGCTTTTTCTCGATGGGATCTATATGCGAGGCGATGATATTTCCGTACGCATAAGTATAGAGCTTCCCCTGCTCATGCCGGCGTACCCCGCAGAAACCGAACTTGCCTTCGGAAATCTTACAGTGGTGGTTGCAGAGAAAACAATGAAGAACGCCTTCTTTATATTCTTCATAAAACATTGCTTCTTTTTTCATGTTCCACTTCCTGACTCGTTCCCGCTGGCGGAAACGTTCTGGGAGATGTACCTAATCTCTTCGTGGCGCCCAGACAGGCTTGAGCGCCCGTGTAAGAAGTTCCTTTCGGTATTTTTAACTATAGGAAATAATGTTCTTCTCTGTCAAGGATAAAGGGTCGTTGACGCAGGTTTCGCACTCTCAGGTGATTAGCCGGGCACAGTACTTGATAAGAGTTTTTACCTATTATTAAACTATCACTTAACCATCATTGCCTTCTGCCGTCAACTACACTAACTTTTTTTATAAGAATACTTCATTCTTTACACGCCCAAAATCGGATGTGCCGGAAGAGCTGGTTTCTTGCGGTCCGTGGCGGTTTTATCGGGCATTTGTAAAAAGCCTTCGGCTTCAGCAAGAAAGAGAAAGGAGTCGTCCTCATGTTTAAACCCAAGGGAATACTGGTGCCGACAGACTTTTCAAATATTTTGATAAATCATTAAGAATAGCGGTTGATATCGCACGGGAGTACAAGGCGAAGATATATCTTCTCCACGTCATCAGCGAAGTGGTGTATCAGTGCGGCATCGACTATTGTCTCAGCGATGCAGATCTTGCGACGATTGAGAAATTCAGTTTGAAGACCTCAACGGATAAGCTGCAGGCTGAGGTAAGGAGAATCGTTAAGTCGGCCGGTGGAGCGGATATAACCTTCGATATAAAGAGAGGGCGTCCCTACGAGACGATATTGAAGGAGCAGCGGGAGAAAAAGATTGATCTCATTGTTATTGCCTCTCACGGCAAGACGGGGATCATGAAGTATCTTATGGGAAGCGTCGCCGAAAAGGTCTTAAAGGGGGCCAGGCGCCGTGTGCTGCTCGTAAAGTCCTGAGGGGGTCAATGGTAAAGTAAAGATCACTGAGGCTCCGGAGGAGGATAGTCCTGCCTCTCAGCCTTATACAATGTTGCAACAAATAAAAAATATTGAGGGAGGTAGTCATGAGCAAGAAAGTCATCGATTTACTGAACGCCGCCAGATCAAGAGAGCTTACCGCTATTACTCAGTACATGGCACAGCATTATGAATTGGAAGATAAGGATTTCGGCAAGCTCGCCAAGAAGATGAAAGAGATTGCCATCCAGGAAATGAAGCATGCAGAAGCTCTTGCGGAAAGGATTCTGTTCCTAAAGGGTGTACCCACTACCAAGCCGGATTCGGAAATCCAGAAAGGCCAGGATATTGAGGCTATGCTGGCCACGAACATCAAGCTGGAAAGCTACGCCGTCAAGATGTATAACGAAGCCTCCGTTATCTGCGCGACCGAGAAAGATCAGATCTCCAAACAGCTCTTCGAGAAGCTTCTCGGTGAGGAAGAGGACCACCTCAACTTCTTCGAGAATACCGAAGACCACGTGGAGAAGCTCGGCACTGCCTTCATAGTGACTTTGGCTGATTAGTCCTCGAGTTTCACCGGTGCTTTTTTGCAAAACAAAACTGAAGGTCTCCGCAGCAAGCTGCGGAGAATGCACTCGCTACCGGGTTCATAGAATATTTCCTGCATGACTCCATGGAGTATATCCTGCAGCTCCCTTTTGTCATAGGTAGCGAAAAACTGTGAACGGTTATTCTGTCCGCGTTCTTTTCTCATGACCGGGGTGAGAAATGCGCAAAATCTAATTTCCTTTTTTCCAAGGAGGAAATTCATGGAATTCAACGTCCTCATCGGCGGGGAGGCAGGGCAGGGCCTTTTCTCCATCGAACTCGGGCTGACGGACATGCTGTCGCGGCTCAACTATTATTTTTTCGCGACCAAGAACTACATGTCGAGGATCCGTGGCGGCCACAACTTCCATATGATCCGCATCGCCGAGGGGCCCGTCCATGCCCTGAGCGGCGGGAAATGGGATATGGTCATCGCCCTCGACGGAGAAACGGAGGGTCGGCACAGGCTGGATCTCCGTGACGATGGAATCTATCTTTCTCGGGAATTGACAAAAGAGATAGAGAAGGAAGCACGGGACACCTTCCAAGATGTAAGATACGCAAATATGATGCTCGTCGGTTGCGTGCTTGCCGTAATCGGTGTGGGTGCCGGCAGAATGGCGGAGGGTGCGCAAGACGAAACGGCAAAATATTTAAGAGCTGGTTTCGATTACGCCCTTCGCTCTAACATTGCAGGGAAACATCCTCTCCGGCCTATGGCGGGTGATCACTGCAAATTCGACGGGAATCAGGCCATAGCCTTAGGGGCGATCCTGGGCGGCTGCCAGTTCATGGCCGGGTACCCCATGACGCCGGCCACATCCATCATGCATTATTTTGCCACGGCGGCACTTACGATGCCTGTCCATTTTGAACAGGCCGAGGACGAGATCTCCGCCATCAACATGGCCCTCGGTGCATCCTATGCGGGTGCGCGATCAATGGTGGCCACTTCCGGCGGCGGCTTCGCCTTGATGCAGGAGGGGGTTTCGCTCTCCGGCATGACGGAAACACCTGTTGTCATCGTTGTGGGCCAGCGGCCCGGCCCGGCCACAGGGCTTCCCACGCGGACCGAACAGGGGGAACTCAATTTTGTCATTCACGCGGGCCACGGAGAATTTCCCCGGATTATTTTTGCGCCGGGCTCGATCGACGAAACCATCGCCGCTGCCCGAAAGAGTTTCGCTCTGGCTGATCTCTACCAGATACCCGTTTTTATCCTGACGGATCAGTACTTCGCCGACTCCATCCAGATCATGCATGATGAAATACCAAAGATATGCCTGAGCCGTGACTACCCGGTCTTCGACATTACCTACAAGCGATACATGCTTACCGAAGACGGCATCTCCCCCCTAACCTATCCCGGCCTCTCCGATGCCAGGGTCAAGCTCGATTCCGATGAGCATGATGAAGAGGGAAAAATCACGGAAGACCTGAGTCTGAGGGTCCGTATGGTGGAGAAGCGCCTCAAGAAATTTGCAATGCTTGCGCAAGATTTCACGCCGCCCACATTTTACGGTGACAGGAACGCTTCTTCTGTAATCATCTCTTGGGGCTCCAACAAGCTCATCGTGAAGGAGGCCCTGGAAAAGCTCATAAGCGAAGGGAAGAGCGCCGCTTCCCTGCATTTCGGTCAAGTCTATCCCCTCACTCTGGCAATGATTGCGCCTTACGGCTTGGAAGCCAAGAAGCTCATCTGTGTAGAAAATAACGCGCGTGGTCAGTTTGCAGGGCTTCTAAAACGTGAACTGGGTGTTAATGTCGCCCACACGGTGCTGAAATACAATGGGGAGTGTTTCACAGTTTTAGAGCTCTACCATGAACTGAAAAAATTGTTGATGTGAGGAATGGCGATGCCGAAGAGAACGGATATGGCATGGTGTCCCGGCTGTGGCGATTTCCCCATCCGGGATGTTTTGGAAAAAGCCCTCCCGGAGCTTTCCATACCTATGAAGGACATCGTCTTCACATCGGGGATCGGGCAGGCCGCCAAGATGCCCCATTACCTGGACGTCAATTACATGAACGGCCTCCATGGCAGGGCTCTGCCCCTTGCCGTGGGGATCAAACTCGTAAGACCCGATCTTACCGTCATCGCCTACTCTGGTGACGGCTGCAATTACGGCGAAGGCGGAAATCACTTCATCCATACGATAAGAAGGCGGCTGGATATTACGATCCTGACCTCGAATAACCAGGTATACGGACTGACCAAGGGGCAGAGTTCCCCAACGACGGACCTGTCCGTGATAAATGACCTCTCCCCCGCGGGGAATCAGAACATCCCCCTAAACCCCCTGGCTCTGGCTATCACGATGGGAGCGCCGTTCGTGGCACGATGCTATGCCGCCGATAGAGACCACATGAAAGAAATCATTAAAGAAGCGATCCTTTTCAAAGGGACTGCCCTGGTAGACATTCTCCAACCCTGCGTCACTTTCAACAAGATCAATACCTACCAGTGGCTGAAGGAGAGGCTCTACAAGATCGAGAAACCGATAGATGACCGTTATGAGGCCTTGAAAACAGCGGAACTCTGGGGAGACAGGATTCCGATCGGCGTCATATACAGAAACGATGCGGCTCACTGCCGGGAGATTAAAACAATTTTCCGCGAGAAAATCAGGGAAGAAGATATTGAAAACCAGCTTAACATGCGTTGCGTCATGATGAGATGAAGGCCCAGTGAGGCAGCCGTAATGGTAGTTTATACCTGTTAATAGACCTTCAATTAATCACTATTGTCTTTATCCCGCAGATGGTGCTTATAAAATAAATATACGTGGCGCTGACATGGGGTTTCGTCTTAGGACGGTTTTTCTTTAAAGGAGAATGCTTAATGAATAGCACAGGAAGAGACCAGGGATGGCAGCAGATACAGGCCAGGGTCGAGGAAATGCTTCGTCAATCCCTTGCGGGGAATCCATTCTACAGGATAGAATACAAACCTGATGGTACAGTCCGTCTGTTAGAGATGCCTCGGGAGTATAAGGAAGACTATCAGGAGACAAAGTCCTGAGGGGAACCTCTGGAAAACAATAGCGCCGTACTTAAATTGCCGCTTGATTGTATCTGAAAAAAAGTTAGGCATTCCTGGTAAGAACAAGGTTCCGTGCGCTGCGTGTGAAGGAGTAATGTGTTTTTGTGGATAATGCAGATATCCTGATCGTTGAAGATAATCGTCACGATGCCGAGCTGATACTGGAAGCCCTGGATGGGCTCAATATCGGCGACAGGGTCCGTGCCATATATGACGGCGTGGAAGCTGTAGATTATTTTTTTGGTCCCGAAGGGTTCCTCGAGAAGGCGGGTGCCCGTCTGCCTAAGCTGCTCCTTCTCGATTTGAAGTTGCCCAAGATGAGCGGCCTCGAGATTCTGAGTCGCATCAAGTCCGATGAGCGGACGATGGACGTTCCTACCGTCATATTTACTTCCTCGAGTGAGTCTCAGGACAGGATCGAAAGCTACAGGCTCGGCGCGAATAGCTATATTGTTAAACCCATGGACGCCGATATGTTCTCGCGTTATGTTCATGACATTGGGAAATATTGGCTTTCGATGAACACAACAATTTATGATGGCGGTATGATCCGGCCCCGACAAAAATAGAAATCTTCCGGCCCGTCAGCCGAACCTCTCCTAAAAACGTATTTGACCACCGATCATTTGACAATCTTGCAGCGTAATGGTAGGTAAATACTATTAATAAGCTACCAACAAATCCCTATTGTCTTTAACCCACCGATGACATTAATCATGTTGTCGATTACATCATTTAATTAACTCCTTGCGCCGCTGAGAAATAAGACTCAAGTTGAACACCATGAAATGGCACGAATCGCCCCAATAAGGGAGCACATCATGAAGATCCTCGTCGTCTACTATTCTATGTACGGCCACATCCACAGGATGGCGGAGGCCGTGGCGGAAGGCGCGCGGACGGTTAAAGGGGCCGATGTTTTCCAGTATCGTGTCCCGGAAACCCTCTCGGAAGAAATTCTGGGGAAAATGGGCGCCCTCGAGGAGCAAAAGGGTATTGCCCACATCCCCGTCTGTACCGTGGATGAACTCGCCGCTGCGGATGCCATCATCTTCGGCACACCCACGCGCTTCGGTAATATGTGCGGACAGATGCGGCAGTTCCTCGATGCGACGGGCGGCCTCTGGGTCAAAGGCGCACTTGTCGGGAAAGTCGGAAGCGTATTTACAAGCAGCGCCACCCAGCACGGCGGGCAGGAATCCACGATACTCACTTTCCATACATACCTTCTTCACCAGGGCATGGTCGTAGTCGGCCTCCCGTACTCCTTTGACGGGCAGATGCGCATCGACGAGATCACCGGCGGCTCCCCTTACGGCGCTTCCACCATTGCGGGGACACAGGGTGAGCGCTTGCCCAGCAAAAATGAATTGAATGCGGCCCGGTTCCAGGGCAGGCATGTGGCGGAGATTGCAGCGAAGCTGTCATACAAGGGCTGATATGAAAACCTCAAAAGCAATACCCTTCCCCGTGATGAGAACAATGAAAACTAAGATTGAATAGAAATGGGGACTCCTTTACATATGAACGGAATGTCTTAAATCCGGAAAGAAGAAAGAACAGAAAAAGAAAGGTGGCGATAAATAGAGCAGTCCCCTTTTTCCGATGAAATACCAGTGTAACCATGACGACAAAGAAGCCTGCAGCAAATAAGCATTTTGATGACCTCTGGATGAAGGCGGAAAATGCCCTATCCGGGAAGGCCGCAAGCAAAGGTGAGACATCCGCCGATGTCCAAAAGCTCATCCACGAACTCGATGTTCATCAGATAGAACTGGAGATGCAAAATGAAGCATTGCGACGGTCGCAGATAGAGACCGCTGCAGAACACCACAAGTATATAGACCTATACGACTTCGCCCCCGTCGGGTATTTCACCTTGGATAAGAAAAGCCATATCGTTGAGGCAAATGTCACCGGTGCGTCTTTGCTTGGCTTTGAGAAGCGATCGTTGATAGGACAACCGTTCCGTCGTTTTGTCACACCCGGAGATTTCAATATCTTCCAGTCTCATCTCCAGAAAGTCCATGCATCCCGAAGCAAAGATATCTGCAAACTGAAGCTCACCCGAAAGGACGGCAGCCTGTTCGACGCGCGGATCGACACCATAGCAGTGAGGGATAGCAACGGCAATCTTGATCACTACCGCTTTTCAGTTACGGACGTCACTGAGATAACAAAGGTAGAGGAGGAGTTACAGTGCGAGCGTGACTTTACTGATAGGGTTCTCTCCGTAGCCGGCGCGCTGGTGACTGTCCTCGACACTGAGGGTCGCATTGTCCGTTTCAACGGTGCATGTGAGCGGGCTACCGGTTACGCCTTCCCTGAGGTTAGGGGCCGGCCGTTTTGGGACCTGTTCATCATACCGGAAGAATTGCAGAGTGTGAAGGATGCCTTCATGGATTTGTGCGGCGGCTTGTTCCCCATCGAACACGAAAATTACTGGGTTGCGAAAGACGGCAGCCGCAGGTTCATCCGCTGGACCAACACCGCCATGATCGGCCCTTCCGGTACGGTCGAGTACGTGATAGGCACCGGCATTGATATCACCGACCGCAAGCAGACCGAGGAGATTCTCATAGAGCGGACGGTACAGCTCGAGACGATAAATAAGGAACTGGAAAGCTTTAGCTATTCCGTCTCCCACGACCTCAGGGCGCCGCTCCGCGCCATCGACGGGTATGCGCGCCTGATCCTTAAGAGGCAGGGGGATAAGTTTGACCAAGACACCATCGATAAATTTAATGTGATCAGGTCCAGCACGCACCTGATGGGCCAGCTCATCGACGACCTGTTGACCTTCTCCCGCCTGGGGAGGAAGCAGATGTCTTTGGCGCTCTTGGACATGGAACTCCTCACGAAAGATGCATGGAAAGAATTGCAGGCAGGCGATCCGGAAAGGTGCATAAAGCTTACAATAGAGAGCATGCCGCCGTGCTATGGAGACATGGCTCTCATAAAGCAGGTATTGATCAACCTCCTTTCCAACGCCGTTAAATTCACCAAGTACAAAGATGCCGCCGAGATCGTTGTGGGGGGATATGCCGACGGCAATGAGCACGTGTATTATATCAGGGATAATGGTGTAGGCTTCGACATGGCCTATTACGATAAGCTCTTCGGCGTCTTTCAGAGGCTTCATAGTACGGACCAGTTCGAAGGCACCGGTGTCGGCCTGGCAACCGTCCAGCGTATCATACTCAGGCATGGCGGCAGGGTATGGGCGGCGGGGAAGGTGCATGAGGGGGCCTGCTTTTATTTCGCACTAAACATGAAGGAGTGACTTTTTTTCATGGGTAATATTGATATTCTTCTCGTCGAAGATAATCCTCATGATGCTGAGATGATACTGGATACGCTCAGCAAGCAGGATATCTCCAACAGGGTTCGCGCCATAAGCGATGGCGCGGAAGCCCTCGATTATCTGTTCGGGCCTGAGGGTTGCCTTGCGAAGGCGGAGGTTCATCTGCCCAAGATGATTCTTCTCGACTTAAAACTACCCAAGGTCAGCGGCCTGGAGATACTGAAACGCATCAAGTCCGACGAACGGACAAGGCACATCCCCGTCGTCGTATTTACTTCCTCGGATGAAGCGCGGGACAGAACCGAAAGCTACAGGCGCGGGGCGAACAGTTACATCGTAAAGCCCATGCAAGCGGCGGCGTTCTCGCGGTTTGTTGCCGAGCTTGGAGCATACTGGGTATCGATGAATATGACGCCCTATACGGACGCATAGCCATATGCGGAAGCCGATTCACAAATTGCGAGAGATGCCTTGCATGAATGTTATTATTCAGTTCAATTACGGAAAGATATTCCCCTATTTCGGAGAGATTGGAGGCTTAGACCATGTCCGAGAAATTGAAAGTGTTAATCCTTGAAGATGTTCCCACGGATGCAGAGTTGATGATAGAGGAGTTGGCGGATGCAGGCATGAGCTTTGTTTCCAAGCGCGTCGCCACAAAGGCGTCCTTTATCAATGCGATTGCGGATTTTT
>JBKQQP010000092.1:0-14566 GCA_052144335.1 Syntrophales bacterium | reverse complement strand
AACGCCGACACGTATGGCAACTGTGGTCACATTTTTGTCTTTATAGGTAACGGTAAACTTAACTTCTTCATCGTTAATGATCGCAGTGATCGTTCCTGTACCGATTTCCTTGGTCGATTGAACATTTGAACCGTGCATATCCGCCACAGTTTTCTTACAGGCAGACCATACCCTATCAAAATCATAGTAGTAATCTGTCCTTCCCTCACCATTGATATAGAGATAGGTTCCCGAACCTGCCCCAGCTGCAGCGGCACCAACCCCCAGGACTACGCAACCGGAAATAAAAAAAATACCCATGACTAATAATAACAAATATATTCTTTTAAAAATAAGCTCTCCTTTATGGCCGCTGTGATAATCGTCTTGCTCTTCATCTTTATTTCTCCTTCTTTCGTTAACATGTTACTTAGAACATCAGTAAATATTTAAAACAGCAATGGCAACACGAGTAAACCGAAACTGATTACGATAAAAGACCAGCAGCATATAAGAAATGAATAGGGTAAAATGTCCTGGAACTTAAGTTTAAAGGCTCCCAGAGTAGGCAACGCCCAGAACGGTTGAATCAAGTTGAAACAGATGCTGCCGAAAGTATACGCATCGATGGTATAAGGAAGGTTTGCTCCAAGCTGTTTAGCTGCAGGGATGATGTAGGGCGCCTCAATAACAAATTTTGAGCCTGCTGAGGGCACAAACATATCTACTATTCCCGAATAGACAAAAACAATCCAGGGAAAGGTGTGAGCCGTAGACATGCTAACAAACCATGCGGCGATCACTTCGGCTAAACCAGAATAGCTGATCATTCCGAAAATTCCTGCATATAAGGGAAATTGGATGATAACTCCATAAACAGCGCCGGTGGCTCTCTGAACAGAGGAAACGAAATTCTTCGGATTTCTGTGTAGAAGAAGGGCTAACATCAGAAAAATAAAATTAAGTGTATTTAGATCCAATCTCCCTATGCCTTTTGTATAAAGGAAATTAAGGGCCCAGATAAGGCCTGCAGCACCAATAATAAACGGCAGCAACGCGGAACGGTCCCATCGTTCGGCGGGAGCAAGTGTCTTTTCCGGATCATCTCTCGGCTCCTCTACTACGAGCGAGGCTGCAGTGGCGTCATCAATTTCAATCGAATGATCGGCTCTAGGCATCATGATTAAATAAACGAATGGAATAGTAATGATCAGTAGGGCTATTGTAATCAACAAATGGATGTCAAAGGTTGTTTGGGTTAAAGGAATAACACCACACAATTTTTCAAAAACATGACCTGGTGTAGCCACCAAAAGCTGAGCAGCTTGTGATGGGCCATTAGCAAGCACTATTCCGCTGTAGCTAATTGCAGCGAGGAGTGGATAATGAATTCCCATCCCCTTTTTTCTAACAGCGATTTCGCGGCCCATAATTATGCCAGTCATCATGCCAATACCCCAATGTATATACCAGAGAACACCGGTAATAAAAGCAAATGACAAGATCGTCCCGGTTTTCGTCTGGGGCCAGTCTACAAGCTTTCTAATACCAGTTCTTACATATTTTGAATCGGCCACCGTAAACCCTGTAATCATCAGAAGGCACATTTGCATCGCAAAGGTCAGCAATGCCCAAAAACCTTTGATCCAATCGTCTACCAATTGAATTGGCCCATGTGGAGTAAGACCCCAGGAAAGGAAGAAGCAGATCAACGACAGGGCAAGAACAAACACCATAGAATCCGGAATCCATCGGATACTCCATTTGGAAAACGATTCAATGAACTTTGATAAATAACTGCGGTCTGTTTTACTGTTGATTGACATGGATTATACCTCCTTATATTTTTTATAACGGTTTATTTCAATCCCTGAAAATTGGTATTTTGAAACAACGAATTGACCTGCGGCTGGAGCCGTGTACCACGTTCATAGTTAGAGTACAAGGAAATAAGGAATAACCACGGCATGCGCCGGAACACCAATAAAAATGGCTCCCGCTAATGCCCGCCGTTACTTCTTTCAATCCATTATCTTCAGTTTTGATGAATGGCGACTGCTGAATACAGGGAAATTTCATCTTTTCTTTGATCTTCATTGCGCACTTACGGGATGAAACATCCTATACCTTGGCGGCTTATTCCCATCAAATGCAGCATACGGCTACCTTCCTGAAAGTGAGCGTTACATAATTTTCAAGGGCATGCGCTATTTCAAATAGTATTCATTATGAGCTGTTACTATCTTTCCCATATTTTGCCCACTTTGTTTTTGGTCTTTTATTATCATGAAATACCAAGTATCGAGAGTTAGTTTATGTTGTTTTTGGGAATGTTTTCTCTTTTTATTCTGACTTAAATAACGTAGGATTGCACCGAAAATCGGAAATAACCAACCAAGTATATGTTAGGTGTCATTGAAGTCCATGTACCGTCGTTCGTAGGATGTTGTATGCCAAGCTATGAACACAATAAGATAATCGAGGAGATAAAATGCTTGATGAAATTACTGATGAAACTGCGCAGTCAACTCTAATAGAGCGTAATGCACAAGCCTGTTTCCGCGAATTCTTTGACATGCTGTCGATCCCTAATGACCCCGTTGTTCCGGCCGACATGCAGAAGAATGCTGATTGGCTTAAAAAGGCTTTTCAGAAACGGGGCTTCTCCACGAAGCAGTTGCCCAACAATGGTAAGCCAATGGTCTTCGCAGAATTCTCAGCCGTGGATCCTCAGCGCACAACAGTCCTCTTTTACATGCATTTTGATGGCATGCCTGTAATCCCCGACAAGTGGGCGCAAAAAAGCCCGTATAGTGCAGTAGTCAAACAGAAAAATGCAGCGGGGGAATGGGAAACAATTAATTCAAACAGTCTTTTCTCAGGCAAGATCGATCCGGAATGGCGCATTTTTGCTCGTTCTGCATCGGACAACAAAGGATCGATCATGATGTTCCTGGCTGCCATGGACGCACTTAGAGAAAGCGGCGGAAAGCCTAAAGTCAACATAAAGGTATTTCTTGATAGCGAAGAAGAGACAGGCTCGCCATCAATCGGCAAAGTCATCCGAGCCAACCTGGATCTGCTCAAGTGCGATGCAATGGTCATCCATGACGGTAACATGCACCCTACCAACAGGCCGACCCTGGTATTCGGTAATCGCGGGATCGCATTTGCCACTCTAACTGTTTTTGGTGCAAAGATCGCTTTACACAGCGGCAATTTTGGAAACTACTCACCAAACCCGGCTCAAAAATTGGCGCGGCTTCTGGCGTCAATGAAAGATGACGAAGGACGTGTCACCATCCCTGGTTATTATGCCAGAACCAAAATCAGCGAGGCAGATCGAAAGATACTAGCAGATGTCCTCGATGATGATGTGGCAATCAAGAAGCGGATTGGCATCGCAAAGACTGATAATGTAGCCGGCAGCTATCAGGAAGCCTTGCAGTATCCCTCGCTCAATGTGCGCGGCATGGCTGCCGCGGCTGTAGGTGAAAAGGTCTCGAATGTCATACCTGACACCGCCACCGCAGAACTGGATCTGCGCACGACTCCGGAAGCGGATGCCGCTTTTGTCTGTCAGCTTGTTGAACAACACGTAATTCAGCAAGGATATCATCTTGTGAAGCAAAAACCTACGGACGAAGAACGGGCCCGATACGATAAAATTGCATCGTTTACTTGTCATGAAACGGCAGGTAATAAGCCGGCACTTGCCGCCATGGACTCAAGACTGGGAGACTGGGCTTATAGGACAATGAAAGATACTTTCAAGCAAGAAGCCGTGCGCATACGTATGATGGGAGGCACAGTTCCGACTGCCGCGATAGTTAGTCCCTTAAATGTGCCTTTTGTGATAGTTCCTCTTGTAAATGTGGACAATAATCAGCACACCCATAATGAAAATCTGAGGCTGGCAAACTACTTCAACGGGGTGTACACAATCTACGGCCTGCTGAACACAGGGTTTTAGACGGGCAGCAGTGCAGTCTGTAAAGGAGTTTCTCAAGACGGTATTCAAGCTGAACTAAGCGCAAAGCCATTCAGATGGTAATCCTTGTTTACCTGGCCTGCCCTGTACTGCACCTTCGTAGGTGTAGTCTATAATTCTACCGATCAGGTGATTTTGAAAAATCGCAAATTGGATTTTTCGATCACTTCTTCCTGTAAGGTTGTTTTTGGAATTTTCCTTACGGATGCAACATTTCAAACGAAAATCAGCAATGCGGGATAAATCACGGATGGAATTTCCCCATTGACTGTCCATGCAGATGAGAGTACTGTTTGCTATATCTACGTGGTCCTATTTAATCCCACAACCTAACATTTAACCTTTTGGAGTGTAGTATGAGAATGAACTTCCGAAAGGTACCTCTATGAAGCCCTCAATGGGATAGCAATGTCCCTTTGGAGGCACATTCCCGATATAATCACAATAGCTAAAGCAAGTTCTTAACCAGGAATGTTCTGCAATGAGAGGGGGATATGGGTATGAAAGCGATACAGGTTATTTTTTGTGTGTGTATCTCGTTTGTGATCATGAGTTGTGCGCATCAACCGATAGGTATACAGTTCTGTGAAAACCAGAAATGCGCTGTTCTAACTGAAGCCGATTCAAAAGACGCGTTTCTAAAACTTACCCACATCATTGAGGCCAATCTCAACAAGAAAATCCCGCTGCTTGTCAGTACCTGGAAAGGAGGCGAACCAGATAAGGATATAGTTATGGAGTGGAAGGCCGGACCTATGATGCAAGATTATAGGTCAGTGCGAATTAATTCCCTCACTTTCACCGACATTCTGTCCGTAGATCTAGAAAACAGGGAAATAAAAGTTATGGTGGAGCTTGGCTATTTCCACTCTGAGTCTTGGACTTCTGTACCAGGGGGATCATATACGGTTTCGATGCCATGTTCACTGACAGTAAAATCGTCAGAGGAGATAATTTTTCAAGGGAGAACAAAATTAGCGGCTTATAATCTCTTTTTTGACGGTTTAATAGACCACATCGATGCCGACAGGGTATTTTGGGGTTGTGCGTTTACAATAAGAACATCTTTTTATTCTATGGGCACAACAAATCATGGTTATCTGCACCTTGCTTTCTAGGATGCTCGGCAGAAAATAGGTGAAGACTGACCTTTTGGGGATTCCATGACCAGCCAAGAAGTTAAACGCAAACTCACTACAATCCTCAGTGCCGATGTGAAGGGGTACAGCCGCCTCATGGGAGAGGATGAGGAATGGACCGTTCGGACACTGAAGGGATATAAGGAGGTCATGGGAAACCTCGTACAGCAGCACCGGGGCCGGGTGGTGGATGCCATAGGTGATAACCTAATGGCTGAGTTTGCCAGTGTGGTGGATGCTGTGCAGTCCGGGGTTGAGATCCAGCAGGCGCTGAGGGCGAAGAACGCCCTGTTGCCTGAAACCCGGAGGGTGGAGTTTCGGATCGGGATTAACCTTGGAGATGTGATTGAAGAAGGAGAAAGAATCTACGGGGATGGGGTGAACATTGCGGCCAGGTTGGAAGGCCTGGCTGAGGCAGGGGGGATCTGTATATCCGAGAGCGCCTACCAGCAGGTCGAGAACAAGCTGCCTTTGAGATATGAGGATTTGGGGGAGCATCAATTCAAGAACATTGCCAAACCGATACGGGTTTACCGGGCGCAGATTGAGCCGGAAGCGGTCAGCGAGAAAAAGGCTAAACCCGGGCAATGGCGGAGGTCCGCTATAGGCTTAGTGGCCATCCTTATTGTAGTAGTTGCTGCCCTTGTAATATGGAAGCTATATACTCCTCCTGTTACCAAGGTGGAGGTTGCATCCAAAGAGAAGATGGCATTTCCGCTCCCCGACAAGCCATCGATTGCGGTCTTGCCATTTGTCAACATGAGCGAAGACCCAAAACAGGATCCCATCAGTGACGGCATGACTGAGGAGATCATCAACGCGCTGTCCAAAGTTCCCGAGGTCTTTGTCATAGCCCGCAACTCCACTTTCGTTTACAAGGGTAAAGCCACGGATGTCAGGCAAGTGGCAGAGGCCCTGGGTGTGCAATATATCCTGGAGGGTAGTGTTCGCATGTCTGGAGACACGGTGCGTGTAACCGCCCAATTGATAGATGCAATCAACGGCCATCACCTCTGGTCGGAGCGCTATGACCGGAGTGTGAAGGATGTCTTTGCATTGCAGGATGAGATTACCATGAGGATTCTCACAGAGCTTCGGGTGAAACTCACGCATTCCGAAGGAGCCCGCATATTAGAGAGAGGGACAAACAACCTTCAGGCTTACTTGAAAGTGGTGGAAGGGGGCGGGTACTTCCGTCAGTACAACAGAGAGGCGAATGTTGTGGCCATGCGGCTTTACCGCGAAGCCCTGGAACTGGACCCAAAGTATGCAATGGCTTATAGCCATCTATCCACCGCACTCACGAACAGTATGTTTTACGGTGCCAGTGAATCACCCAAAGAGGACCTCTCCAATGCCCTGAAGTTGGCAGAAAAGGCTGTCGAACTGGACAGGTCATCGGCTGAGGCCCACGCTGCTGTCAGCTATGTCCTTCTGTGGATGCATCAGTTTGATAAGGCGCTTGAGTTCGGGGAGCGGGCTGTGAGACTTAACCCGAACAGCTCTGCGGCTCTCTTTGCTCTTGGTAATTCTCTGACTAGTTCCTGGAGAGGTGAGGAGGCCCTTCCTTTACTTCGCCAGGCTATTCGCCTCAATCCTTTTTTTGCCGCTTGCTATATGGTGCTGGGTACCGCTTGTCATCAAACCGGAAGGTATGAGGAGGGCATAGCTGCGGAAAAGAAAGCCCTTAAGTTGGCTCCCAACAGTGTGTTCACAAATATTTATCTGGTCGGTTTGTATATGTACGCCGGACGCGAAGATGAAGCCCGGGCTGCTGCCGCGGAGGTCCAGCGAATAGACCCCAATTTCTCTCTTGAGAAGTGGTCCAAATCCTGGCCAATGAAAGAGGGTCCGCAGAGAGATCGCCTCATAGACGCCATGCGCAAAGCGGGATTGAAGTGAGGGTGATGGGCTTGCAACAAAGTCTCTCCCCAGTTAATTATGCACATTTCTCCCGGTAATACTTACCTTTGAGATCTATCCACGAGTGAACAGTAGTAGGTGAATGAAACAGGCAATCTCGGTAACTAACTTCCTGAGTTATTGTTTCTAATCTTGGGCATTCTATACAACACTATGAGAATCAATCGATGATTCTGGTTGAAATATTCAGTCACAAGCAATACACTTTTCTCAAATCGTGGATTTTTAAACCAACCTCCCAACCAGCCTTTTAGGGATTCCATGACCGCACAAGAATTAAAACGAAAACTCACTGCCATCCTGAATGCTGATGTAAAGGATTACAGCCGCCTCATGGGAGAAGATGAGATAGGTACCGTCCGCACCCTGAATGCCTACAAGGAGGTAATGACTGGACTGATTCAACGTCATAGTGGTCGACTGGTGGATGCCCCAGGAGATAATGTTCTGGCTGAGTTTAGCAGTGTAGTGGATGCTGTTGAGTGTGCGGTCGAGATTCAGAAGGAACTTAAAACCCGGAACACTGAGCTGCCTGAAAACCGCAGGATGGAGTTTCGCATCGGTGTCAACCTTGGGGATGTGATCGAGGAGGGAGAACGGATATTCGGGGATGGGCTCAATATTGCAGCCCGTTTAGAGAGCCTATCTGAAGCAGGAGGTATCTGTATCTCTGGAACTGCTTTTGATCAGGTGGAGAATAAATTATCGCTTGGATATGAATATCTTGGGGAGCAGACTGTAAAGAACATCGCCAAACCGGTGCGGGTGTATCGAGTTTTGCCGGTGGCGAAGCCTGCTTCATTGTTGAGCAATTGGAAAAGGATCGGATTAAATTATTGGAAGCGGGTCGATCCGGTCATTAAAATCATAGTAGCTCTGATTATTGCGGCTAATGCTGTCTGGCAGTTCTATACTCGTTTTATTAACCCATCCTTTGATGTTACTCCCAAAGACAAAATCGCAGAAGTTGCTTCCGTGGGGAAGATGGCACTTCCGCTCCCCGATAAGCCGTCCATCGCCGTACTGCCTTTCACAAATATGAGCAATGATCCCAAGCAGGAATACTTTAGCGACGGGCTCACTGAGGAGATCATCACTGCGCTTAGCAAAGTTCCAAAGCTCTTCGTGATTGCTCGAAACTCGACCTTCACATACAAAGGCAAGCCCGTAAAGGTTCAGCAGGTTAGTCAGGAATTGGGTGTAAGATATGTTCTCGAAGGGAGTGTGAGAAAAGCTGGAGACAATATACGAATAACCGCCCAGTTGATAGATGCTCTTACCGGGAATCATTTATGGGCGGACCGTTATGACCGAAATGTGAAAGACATATTTGTTGTTCAAGACGAGATCACAAAAAAAATCATTACCTCCATGCAGGTACAGCTGACGGAGGGGGAGCAGGCCCAATCGGCCGCAGGAGGCACAAATGACCTTGAGGCCTACCTGAAGTACTTGCAGGGGAGAGAGCTTAATCGGCGGCATAATCCAGAGAGTACTGCTTTGGCAAGGCAATTGGCAGAGGAATCCATTGCCTTAGACCCAAAGTATTCGGGGGCATACGCTCTTCTGGCTGAAACCCACCTCAATGACTATTTTTTCGGATTTAGCAAATCCCCCAAGGATTCTTTAGAGAAGTCCAGAGAATTACTGCAAAAGGCGATTACCTTGGATGACACTTATGCACAAGCCCACGGCTTGTTGGGATGGATATTGGCAATGACAGGTCAGTATGATAAGGCCTTTGCCGAAGGGGAGAAGGCTGTCACCCTTAGTCCCAATTCTGCTGATTCACATATGAACCTTGGTAAGATACTTACTTTTGCCGGCAGGTACGAGGAATCCATTCCGGAATTAAAGACAGCGATACGTCTTAATCCTATCCCGCCGAGCGTTTACTTATATAGTGTAGGAATTTCGTACGCTTTTATGGGACATCTCGACGAGGCAATACCATGGTGCGAAAAAGCAGTTCGTCGAGAGCCAAATGCCCTGCCTGCCCGATTGATTATGGCTGCGGTTTATAGCCAGGCAGGACAGGATAAGAAAGCTCGGATTGAGGCCGCTGAAGTGCTGAGGATAAATCCCCAGTTTTCTCTCGAGAAATATGCAAAGAGTGTGATTGTGATATTTAAGAATCAAGAGGATGTGGAACGGACTACCATCTCCCCGCTCCGCAAGGCTGGGCTGAAGTGAGTGCGGGTGACTTACAAAAAGTCCTCCTTCATTTAATCATGCACATTTCAACTCGAAATATTCACTTTTCATGATGTATCGGCTCTCAACATTAGTAGGTGGACACGAGAGCCTTTACATTTCATATTTTCATTGATCGACTTTACGAAGTACTGGTTGAAACATGCTACTCCTTGACAGCTTATTCCCCGTGCATGCAGCCTGTGGCTGCCTTCCTGAACTCATTATTTTTTAATTTTACCCGGACATCCAATAGTTCAAATGGAAAGAGATGAATGAAGAGCAAAAAAGAAGGCCGGTTTTACCCGGCCTTTGGGATATCGCTGATTGGTACCGCGACCGTTATCTGCGCAGTCTCAGGCCTTGATATCGATGATCGACTGCTGCATCTCGTTTTGGGCATTGATCGCGTCTATATTCGCCGCCACACTGTTCTGCGCTACTATCAGGTTGATTAGATTCTCCGCAAGGTTGACGTTTGATGACTCCTGAGGGTTGCCATTCGCGTCAGGGGGGAGCGTATCGCCAGGTGTATTTACGCTGCTGATAGTAACCTTGACGCCTGAAGGATCAACATCCTCGAATTGTACGTTGCTCTCCTTGAAACCGTTCGTTTGACTGTTGGCGATATTGTTTGCAGTGACGTCGGTTTGTGTAAAAAGGGCATTAAGGGCGGAAATCGATGTATTGAGTGCGTCTGACATAGAACCACCTCCTGTAAGTATTGCTGATTGACGATATCGAACAATTTTTATGAATAATTGAGCAATTTATATACCAAATCATGTTTTAGAGAAATATTTTTACTGAAAATTTTTTTATCTTTTATTACCATATATTAGACAGTATAGAAAAACAAAATAGCTTTATTACTTATCTTCCAATTATTTAATATCAGTAATTTTCACCACTTTTTTATCAATTTCACCTTCATATTGTTATTTAATGATTCATATTTGCTTATTATCTCTATAATCATAATTGGCTGATATGCCTGAATATTTCTTATAACTAGTGTCCATCCGGAAACCGCGGATTTTTGACATGGTTAATATCCGGTACCGGTGTCTTCAGTATTCTATTTTCACAACCGTCAGACTGCTGATTCTATTCAGGCATTGATCAAAGTTCTTTCAACCCTAGATGAGGGCACATTCAAGTATCACTGCAATAAGGATAAGAACGACTTCTATAGCTGGCTCAGCACAGGATTGAATGATTCAAAAGCTGCAGCAGTTATAAAAGGAGTCACGACAAGAAAGACAATGCTCACTAAGCTGAAGCAGACTTGCCTCACACTTTATCTTAGGGAATAAAAAAGCATCCTCTGAGATGTGATATAGAGAAGTTTCCCAAAAACAAACCTATATTCACATAAAGGAGGACGCCATGAAGAAAGTAGCAAATTCCGGAAGAAAAGTAAAAGGGCAATTGAAAGAAACCGTTTTGGATAAGGCATCCTGGGTTATCGGCATCGACATTGGCAAAGAGAAACTTTCCTGTGCCCTGATGGACATAAACAAAGTACCGGTATGCCGTTTTGATGTGGAAGGTTCTCTTGCGGGATACAGGGAACTGCTGGAGCGTGTGAAGAGAGAGACCATGGGTAAAGGGACATAATCAGCCGTATGTATTGATCCATCCCCTGGTTGTTGCCCGGAGCCGTGAAGTGAACCGTTTGAACAAAGGCAAGACGGATCCCATGGATGCCCGTCTGATGGGGGAGCTGGCCTGTGACGGTTTGATCACCCGGACGCAGATACCGGAAGACTATTGGGCGACGGTCCGGGTTTATGCCCGGGAGTTTATGGACCGGGAGAAAGACATTGTCAGGGAGAAGAATCGGATCAGCAGTTACCTGGAGACGACGCTGCGGGAGTTTGTGGATATTTTCCCAAATCCATTGTGTATGACCGGCAGGGCCTGTATTCGTGCGCTCACTCACTTCAGGGAAGCGTTGAAAGGAGATTGGGAACATTTTGAGAAGCATGCCCGCAATCAGTTTCCGGGTAAGCGGCTTGTGACTTCCCGTATCCGGCGTCTCTACGAAATGCTCATGCGGGGTGATGCTCTTGGGCTCAGGGCGGGCCGCCAAGCCATGGTTTATCGCATTATAAACAGTCTGGACCGACTGGAAATATATGAGGGGCAGCAGGAGACTGCGAAGCAGGCCCTGGTGGATTCTTATGAGAAAAGCAAATACAAACAATATCTGGACTCCGTATGGGGGACGACCGCCACGGCAAATGCCCTGGTCCTGGGATTTATGGGAGATCCTGCATTGTATGACAGCCCTGCATCTCTGGTCAAACTGGCCGGAAGTGAACGCGTCCCTGATGAGTCCGGAAAATCGAGGGGGAAAACGTCCATATCCCGTCGGGGCAGGAGTCTGCTTCGGAAAGCTGGAGACGGGGTTTCTTTTATTCTTGAAAAAAGGAACGGCGTGTTCCGGTCATTCATGAATCATCTGATGCATCGGGGAAAGAACAGGCTCACGAAACGCCAGGCAAGGGTAGCCTGCATAAATAAATATTTTCGGATTGTGTGGGTGCTCTGTAATCATCGTGTGCTCTTTTACTCGGCATTAGCGCAAATGATATGATGTCTCGGAGGAAACGTTAAGGATATATGGCATGAAAGAGAAATGGTGAGCCCGTAGTATTTGAGAGCGTGATGCTCGTTTAACAATATGGGCAACCTCCTTTTCCGCGCCTCGGATGAAGAATATTGGGAAATAACCCGCAAGATAAATCGAGGGGAAAAGCACATAAACCATTTTGCTTAAACATGCCATTTGTCGCTTGACAAATTCCTATAGAATTATTGTAGGTGAAGTCAGCGATTATGGTTGTTGGGCGTTCTTGAAATTTTTTAATGGGACTTTTCTTATTGACAACTTCCTGTACTCGTTATTCTTGATATTTGTTGTTCGTTGCAACATTTCCATTGGTAACCATCAATACTTACTCGCATAAATGATAATTGCCATGCCTATTCATTATTACTTTTTACCTGATATTTTATCCATATTTTTCTAATATTGACCTCAGAAAAATATTATCTCAAAATGACGGTCGAATCGCTACGAATTGATTCATGGCAGCTCATTTCTAAAGGTGGGATTCCTGTCCCAACTGTCTCATCGTGATTTTTTCCTAAACAACTCTAGTCTCATCATAATATTATCCAACGGGAGTGTGGTATGAGAACGAGCTTCCGAAAGGCACCAATACATCGCCTCCAGGGAGATAGGAATGTCCCCTGGGGGGCATTCCTCATATAATTACAATACCTAAAGCAAGTTCTTAACCAAGAATGTTTTGCAACGAGAGGGTGATATGGGTATGAAAGCGATACAGGTTATTTTTTACGTGTGTATCTTATTCGTGATTATGAGTTGTGCGCATGATATTGCGCATAAAACGGCAGATATACAGTTCTGCGAAAACCAGAAATGCGCTTTTTAAACTGAAGCCGATTCAAAAGAAGCGTTGTTTCTAAAACTTACCGACATGATTAAAGTCAATCTCAATAAGAAAGTCCCGCTGCTTGTCAGTTCCGAGAAAGGCGGCAAAGCAGATAAGGATATATTTGTTCCTTTGACATGGACCTTCAGCGGAACGACCTATAACTTCTCACCGAGAATTCATTCTCTCACTTTTACCAACATTCTGTCCGTAGATCAAGAGAACAGAGAAATCAAAGTGATGGCGCAGCTTGACACTTCCTACCCTGCTTTTACTACGGCAACGTATGGTTCTGGTTCAGCAGACTCGCCAACGGTTCAGATGCCGTGTTCAATAACAGTAAGATCGTCAAAGGAAATTACTTTTCAAGGAAGAACCAAGATAGTTGATTTTAGACTCTCTTTTGATAGTTTAATAGATTACATCGATACCGACAGGGTATTTTGGGGTTGTCCGTTTACAATACGTTTAGGTTTAGACGTGTTCTCCACAGCAAAGGAAGGTTATCTACAACTTGCTTTCTAGGATGCTGGCAAAAATAGGTTATATTTTGTTTTCGATGTAAAAGATGTCTAACCCTAACAACAAAAAAAGGAGGTTGACCATGAAAAAAGAAGTGAGCGAAGCAAGCACTACCAACTGGTATGCTCCATCAAAAATCCTTCCCTTAGAAGAGGGCATTTTTTACGTGACTTACGAAGCTTTTGGCTTAACTGTTAATGACACAGGCGAAGGATTATTTCACAATGCGACTGTTCGTAACCTTGGGGCATTGAAAATTGAAAAAGGTATCTACAAGGATGAGCGAGGTTGTGGTGTTTGGAATCTCCAAAACGGTGACAAGGTTTTTGTTACATATACAATGGCTGGAGATGCAAAACCAGGTGGTGTAGGTTTTGCGAAGGGAACCGTTACTATCACCGGAGGCACCGGGAAAGCCGCTGGAATTAAGGGTAGTTTTGAAATCACTAGAACTGCGGTACGTTCAACTTTAGAAGGAGTTTCGCAAACTTATTCTAAAGGAAAGATTAAATATACACTGTCTTAAAGTGAATGTCTGAAAGAGTAAATCAAATTTTAATCATTTCGCAAGCTCACGTTAAGAGAGGAGAAGGAATATGTTTAAAAAAGTTATGGTATCAATTTTCATTTGCCTCTTTGTGGTGACATCATTGTACGCCGCCGAGAAACGAGGCACGCCAGCCGAGGCGAAGAAACTGGTGGAGAAAGCCGTAGCCTATTTGAAAGCAAATGGCGAGGAGAAAGCGATAAAGGAATTCAATAATCCTAAGGGCGAGTTCGTCAAGGGTGACCTGTATGTCTTTGCCTTAGACCCCAAGGGACTTATGTTGGCTAATGCGAATCTTCCCAAGCTCGTAGGTACAAATATCTATAGTACGCCTGACAGCAAGGGAAAGCTCGCCAGGAAGGAATACATTGATCTGGCCAACAGCGAGGGTTCAGGATGGGTGACGTATCACCAATTGAATCCTAAGACCAAGAAGGACGAGGCCAAAATTAGCTACGTTCAAAAGGTGGGTAATCTGATCCTCGGCTGCGGTGCCTACCTGCCATAGACAGCTTGGTATAGTGCATTTTAAAGTCCATTACCTTATTAAAAGCTAAAGGCAGGGTACGAAAATAGCCCTGCCTTTTTTATGTTCATTACAACCGGTAATTGTTACCTTTTAATATTTTTTATCCTCACGCTTAGTAGCAACTATGTTTCACGTCAAGTAGTATTTTAACAGCCCGATTCATTCCAACAGGTACCATTTTTGATCATTGTATTGAGGATAATCATAAGCTTCCTCATGCAGGCAGTAATGGCAACTTTGTGTTTCTTCCCAGAGCTGATCAACCTGTTATAAAAG
>JBKQQP010000091.1:0-5923 GCA_052144335.1 Syntrophales bacterium | reverse complement strand
TCTCTCGATAATGGTATTTATGTGCGATCACCTTGCCTGTCGCATTATCCATTAAAAGCATTAGACAGTTTTCATGCTTGAAATATGTGCCATCAAACTGCAAATACCTGATCGCGCTTAAATCAACATCATTTCTAACCGGGAATCTTGCCAACCAATACTTCTTTATTTGGTTTATTTTCCAGATCCCGTGACTGCTTATTGATACTAATTGCCGAACCGAATATCCTTCTGTGACCCATAATAAAAAATTCTTCTTTTCCCTGTGCAGCTTGTTCTTGTGATTATGAAATGTGTAAGTGTAATTACATCTCTTGCATCTAAATCTCTGATAGCCACTGTGTGTACGACCATACAATTTGACATCAAAAGAACCGCACTTTAAACAACTTTTTTTTCATAATATTGAACCGCTTTAATATTATTTATTAGCCTTAACAATAAACTATTAAATAAATTAAACTTTCAATAATTATTTCTCCTTTCCAGCAACACCTTACCTATATTTACACCCGAAATGATACTTTAGTAATTCACGATTGCTGAATTCCTCAACAAATGCAGTATCCTCCAGTTCAGGTCATCGTACCTCCCTCCCCTTTTCCTTCTTGCGATTTTTGCGCTGCCCATGATAAATGAAAATGGGACAGTCGGGATGTCCTTAATTGAAACCACCGGTATTTATCTTGCTTCGGCAACGGCAAACAAGGAGAAAGCATGCATGACAAAAAGGCGTTCATATCATCAAATAAGACGGGATTAAATTCCAAGTCATTAGCTGTTTTATTCTTTCTATTTGCCGTTATTTTACGGGTCCTGCTTTGGTGGGTCAATCCGCCGGGTAATGCGTTTGACAATCATTTTGAGCCGATTCTTCTCATAATGAAATTTGGGGCCATCCCTGCGAAGAACGCCTGCTGGCAATGCTACCATCCGCCGGTGTTTTACCTGGTGTCTGCAATGGTCGGGAATATAGCTGTTAAGATGGGAGTAAAATTTCCACAAATATTGAAGCTCTTACAGTTTATTCCCTGTTTGTATGGCATCCTGACTGTAGGAATGATTTATTTAATCCTTAGTAAGTTGCCATTATCCGATTTTTCAAGACTTATAGCTTTCGGTACCGTATGTTTTCTGCCGCGTCATGTTTATATGTCAGCAATGAATTCAAATGACACGATAAGCTATTTGTTTGTGGCTCTTAGTATATATTTACTATTAATAGCAATTGAGCGGAAATTGTCTCTATTGATTCTTCTGACGGCGAGCATCGTCATATCCATAACTTTGTTTACAAAATATACTTCTTATGTCTTGTTACCGGTTATTGTAATTTCATTCGTTTTACTTTTTTACAATGGACTTGTTGTTCCCCGAAAAAAAGTTGCAGCCTCATTGATTTTGATACTCATTGTACCAGTGACAGTATTAACCTTGTATTGGATATCGAATATAAAGAATTACGGCAGTCCGTTACCATGGAACGTAAAACAACTCGATCCAAGTCTTACTCAGCCGCGTGACGATGGCCGGTTAGATTTTATGAGTTTCAAACCCTGGAAAAGCATAAACGCACCAATAATAGTTCCAGGTAAGATGCATTCTTTCTGGACTCTCGTATATAGCGGCATGTGGTTCGACAACGAACCTAAATTTCTTGATTACCTGGACTCGAATCAAGTCTGGTGGAGCAATTACTACGGTTGGCTAAGGGGAGAGAGGGGTTTTCCGGGGGATAATCCCTCAATATCACATCTGACAAAATTATCAGGGGCCGGCCTCATCGCCCTTGGACTCTTTCCTCTCATGTTGAGCATTTATGGTTTTTATAATTGTTTCAGGGGAAATTGGAAAACTTCGACCAATGCAAAAGGCATGGAAGTGGCAAGGATGAGCATATTCCCTACGCTTTTACTTACCAATGCGGCAGGTATTATTGCACTTGCTTTGAGACTGCCGGTATATAGCACAGCGAAAGCATCCTACTTCCTCAATTCGTTACCTGCATTCGCAGTCTTTCTCGGCCTTGGCCTGATGCCTTGTGAGAAAAATAAAAAGATAAAATTGACCGTAGTAATAGTATTTGGTGTTTTATTTGCTCTTGTAAGTCTGCATATATTGCATATATTTCAGTCATTAATATGATAATGCAGTTCCCGTAACCTGCCTCTAGAATATGTGCCATATTTTGAGCTAAGGTCCCGCCATTCTTTGTGCCCTATGCAGCAGAGTGAAAAGGGAACGGTTGTTGATGCTTAGCGCCTTGCAGTCGAAATGACAAAGCAGAATGTGGTCAAAGACTCGTAAGTATCCTATGACTGCTTGCCCTGCGTCTCAAGCAGAATCTTCAGGTTTCTTTTTGCTTCTTCATAATCGGGCTGCAGCTGCAAAGCCTTCCTGAGGTGGCCGATGGCTTCGTCCGTCTTGCCCTTCTGCGCCAGCGCAACAGCGAGGCTGTTATGCGCCTTCGCAAACTTCGGATTGATCTTCAAGGCCGTCTCAAAGTGCTCCACCGCCTCATCCAAAGCTCCCTTATATGTTAAGGCCACACCGAGGCTGTTGTGGACCTCCGCAATATCAGGCTTAATCTTAAGCGCCTTGCGAAAATGTTCGATCGCTTGATCGAGGTTGTGCTTCTGCGCCATAATAAGACCCAGCGAGATATGCGCCGCCACGAGTTTCGGGTTCAATCGCAACGCTTCTTCAAGCTTGGGGATGGCCTCATCGGCCTTGCCTTCCTGAAAGAGAGAAAGGCCCATACGCAGCTGACCTTCGGCGCTACTCGGGTCCGCCGGTTGCATAGCTACTTTTTCGGGAACTGTTTTTTTCGTTTTGGCCTGCCCTATCAGCATTTTTTCGAGGTTGGATCCTGCATCTTGAAAATCGGGTTTTACGCGGATCGCTTCGCGGAAGTGATCAACTGCCTCGTTGGTTCTCCCCAATTGAGATAATGCTATGCCCATGTTGTTGTGGACTGCCGCCACATCAGGCTGCGTCTGCAGGATCATTGCATAGAGAGAGACGGCCTCTTCAAGTTTTCCCTGCCTCGCCAGGGCATTTGCCAGATTATAGCGGGCTTCAAAATCATCCGGCCTGATTCTCAGAGCATCCTGGTAATAGGCGATCGCTTCCCCGAATTTGCCCTGTTCCGCAAGTAACGCTCCCATATTGGTTTCGATGACGAAATTATTTTTTGTAACACTGAGAGCCCGTGTAAACAGGGTCATGCTGTTCTGCCAATAACGAATTTGGAATAGCGATGCTGTCATCAGAGCCGCAATCACACACATTGCGAGTCCGGTAAGGGCAACTCGATGGAAACGCCAGTGTGCCAGCAAATCCGGCGCCGTCCAGGCGATTGCCACAAATAGTCCGATCATGGGAAGATACGTGTACCGGTCCGCCATAGACTGGTATCCGACCTGCACCAACCCGATGACAGGAACGAGAGTCCCTAGATACCACAACCAGCCGACTATTGCATAAGGATAGCGCTCCCTCAGACGCACGGCAGCCGCGGTAATCAGAATAATCAGCAGGACAGCGCCACCGACCTGCCATAAGGGAATGCTTTCCGGATAGGGATAGAAAACTGCCAAGTCCTGAGGCCAGATCATTTTACCCACGTAGGAAATATAAGAGACAAAGGCATTGCTCATCCGGGTTGAAAATGGCATGGACTCGAGGGGGGCGATACCGTACCACTGCGCATAGAAGGTAACGCATATTGATGCGGATGAGAGGATAAAGAATGGACTCTTTTCAATGATGAGTTCCTCGACCGATCTCTTCTCACTCTCTTCTCCAGCAGCTTTCAGTTCGCTTCCACCTGGTTTGAATAGTGACCCTTCCAAATGCAACCGGCGAAGGGGCCAGAAATCTAACAGAAGTAAAACGAAGGGTAGAGTGACCAGCATCGGTTTCGACATCAGCCCGAGGGTAAAGAATAATAGAATCGGAAGATAACGATAAATGCCCGGACGCTCCACATAGCGGACGTACGCCCAGAGGGTCAACATGAAGAAGAATGTGCTTAACACATCCTTGCGTTCCGCGACCCAGGCCACGGATTCAATGTGAAGCGGATGGATGGCAAACAGCGCGGCCACGAGAGCGCTCCGCCAGGGAAGATCCGTCATCCTCTTCAGAACAAAGAAAAGCAGAAGCGTATTTATGATGTGAAAAAATAAGTTGGTGACATGGTGGCCGGCCGGATTCCCCGCGAAGAGCTGATAGTCGAGCATGTGCGAGAGCCATGTCAGCGGATGCCAGTTGTTAGCATAGACGGAAACAAATGCCCAGGTGATGTCGCCCCTCGTCAGTCCTGCTTGTACATGGCGATTCTCGGTGACATATTTGTCATCATCATACCGGACGAAGTCAAAACCGCTGACCTGCCAGAATACGGCAGCGGTAATGAGGACAAGAAAAAAGGAAATTACAAGATCCCGGTGGATAGGTTTTAGTTTATGCATAAATGTTGCGTATGGACATACCTTCAGATGCGCCACTCTTCGAAGGACTGAAGTCCTGCACTACATCTTATTGACGAACGTAGTGCAGACGGTCTTCTGTATCAATCCTCTTACTTTAGCAGCAATGTCTCCACGAGGGCTGCCCAGTAGCTTGCGCCCACGGGCAGAATACGGTCGTTGAAATCATACGAGGCCTGGTGCAGACGGCCGCCTTCCTTTGGATTTCCGGCACCGATACCCATGTATGCCCCCGGCTTTTCCTTGAGGAGAAAAGCAAAATCCTCCGAGGTCATGACAGGCGCGATATCCGTTAAGACCCTTCCCTCTCCCGCGACCATGGTCGCGGCGCGGATGGCCTCATCAGTCTCCCGATCCGTATTTACGAGCGGCGGATAGCGCCTCTCATAGCCCATCTCAACGGTGATGCCAAAAGAGGTAGACACGCCTGCACATATCTCGCGCATACGCGCTTCCACCATGTCCTGCACTGCGGGGAGGAAATGACGCGTCGTCCCCCGGAGCCTGACCGTATCGGGGATTACGTTGTATGACGTGCCGCCATGAATTTCTGTAATACTGATAACTGGAGCGTTTACTGGATCGATATCGCGGCTCACTATGCTTTGGAAAATATTTACCAGATAGGAGGAAGCGAGGATCGGGTCCTTCACATTCTGAGGGGTGGCGGCATGACCGCCCTTTCCTCTTACTTCTATGTCGAAGACATCATAGGCCGCCATCATGGGGCCCTTGCAGATGGCAAACATCCCTTCCGGCAGAACGGGAAAATTGTGCAGGCCGAAGACAGACCGGACAGGAAACCGGTCGAAGAGCCTCTCCCGGACCATCCTTCCCCCTCCCCCTTCGTTTTCCTCGGCAGGCTGGAAGATGAAGTGGACTGTCCCGCGGAAAGTATCATTCCCGGCGAGATATTTCGCCGCCCCGAGAAGCATGCTCATATGGCCGTCATGTCCGCAGGCATGCATCTTTCCCTCGTTGCGGGAAGCGTACGGAAGACCGGTTGCTTCCGTAATATCAAGCGCGTCTATTTCGGAGCGGAGCCCTATGGCCGGAGAGTTCCCCGCGCCCCTCTGAATGGTTGCAACAATGCCCGTGCCCGCAAGACCCCGATGGATATCGAGGCCGAAGGAGAGCAATCTTTCGGCCACGTAATCGGACGTCTCATTTTCCGCAAAGGCCGTTTCCGGACAGGAGTGGAGTGTGCGACGCCACATTGTCATTTCCTCCGTCATCGCCCCGATCTTGTCATGGACTGTCATCGCTTGTCACCTCATTATTCCTTTACTTAATTGCTGCATCGTTCTTTGAGCGCGGCAATGTCATCCGGAGCGAGGTTGAGGGAATCTGATTGCATCAGCCTGTACATTATGGCCTGGGGATTATCGTTGTGTTTCAGTCCCAATGCATGGCCGAATTCATGGGCTAGC
>JBKQQP010000090.1:0-30936 GCA_052144335.1 Syntrophales bacterium | reverse complement strand
CCGTGTGTCTGCTCTCTTCAAAATATCCTCCTTGCCATTTTGCTGGAATAACCAAACTCGCATCAGAAGGATATCGATATTCCTAAAGCGATTCAATATCGAACTACAATATAGCAAGCTGAAGTCATACCGTGGCCGAGGCTGCCGGCAAGGACTGCGAAAAGCCAGCCTTCTTTTATGCAGAGGAACGTCAGCAGAACCTGTTCAAGTGCGAAGCCTGCGGCGAGAGTAATGACGTGCTTGGAACATATGCTTACTGCAGTTTACGTGGAACACGGAATGATCTCCAAGAGCTCGAAAAAACCGTCCAGGCTCTCAGAGACAGGATAAACGCAAGTGGCCCGTATGAAATCTACGTCAAAGAAGCTGTGGCCGCTTTTGATTCGTTTGCAGGCCAGTATGCAAAACAATTGCTAGCAAGAGTGCCATTAACGCCGACCCGCAAAGCCCGGCTCGAGAAAGCCCATTTCCACAGCCTTGAAACAGTCTCCGATATGTTCCGCAATATATTGCTATCTTGCCATGTTCCATTCGGCCAGAGGAATGCTGTTCGAGGATGGCTTCAGGGAAAAGTCTCATTTTGCCGTGGCTCGATATCTGGAGGAAAGGTACGTAAAGAAAAATTTGCTTGAGGAGGAATGGTTGAACTACTCGACCACTACAGGGAGACACGTCATGACGACCAGTACAGCACGTCTTTTTTGCAACGCAAGACGATGCGGGAAAAGCCCTACACTCTGCTATAGAGTTTGTCAAAAGAATAAAAAAGTTTAGTGAATAGCGGTACAAATGGCTGTGCCTCCACCCGAATAACACTTCATTATTTAAGGATAGCTTCCGCCAGAGTTTGGTTCATCTCGGGCAATACGTCAGCATAGAGAGATGTCATTGTAATGGAAGCGTGGCCAAGTTGTTTCTGAGTGAATCGGATATTATTGGTTTTCGCCAATAACATTGTCGCATAGGTGTGACGCGAACTGTGAATGGAATATGTTTTCGGCAGCCCTGCTTCCTGTATTGCTTTCTTAAAGCTAATTCCCAAAGCCGTTGTCGTATAGCGACGCTTGTCTCTGCCAGAGAATAGAGGTGCATCACTATCTATGGATTCTTGCCAAAGGCTTCTCTTGATCCTAATGTAATCATGCAAATGTTTGACGAGTTCCTTGTCCAGGTAAACATCTCTTATTCTGCCTCCTTTGCCGCACTGCACTACAAGATAGTTGTCTTTATCGCTGAATGAAGATCACCAATTTTCAGGGAAGCGATTTCACTTACCCTTAAACCGCTATGGAGAGCCAGGTGAACCAGCATATATCTGGTCACCCAGGTGCTTCTCTTTGCTTCAAGATCCATCTCAGCATGCTTCTGACAGATCTCATGCAACTTCGTCGCCTCGTCAATGGAAAGAAACTTGTGCCTTGTTATCGTGTAACCTTTCATATTTTTCCCCTTTCTTTAAGGTACAGTGCTGCAGCGGTTTACTGCAGTCTGCTCTGTCCACAGAACTTTGCCACATACCGCTATTCAAATCTGATGGGGAATCTCGAAGAAATTTAAAAATATCTTTTTAAGAGAATACTGATAATCTTAAAAATATTTTCCTAAAAAGATGATTTATGATGGTGTTTCGTTCAATGTTTCCTGTAAGCACAACTTCCTGAAGCCAGTAAAATGTCAACTTTGATGATAGCGCTTGACTTCAATCAGCTATCAATGATGTTATTATCAGGATAATGATATTTGTTATAAGTTATGTGAAGGTTTTGGGGCCAACAGACACATGGTTAAAATCTATTGCCACCGGGCTATGTGGTGAAGCAGAGAAAACAGACCTCAACATAGCATCGGAGAGACCGGCTTATTTGACTCGATAGAATGCTTATAAGTTTATTAAGAGACCTAAGATGCCTTTAAAATAAATTTTCTTATGAATTACGAAATAACCGATCATATTCTCTCCCATGTCCATAGAATAAGCACGCTTTTGACTGAACCATCTTCAGTCGAAAGGGTACTAAACGTTATCATGGAAACGGTAAAGAAGGACCTTTATTTCAACAGATGCTCCGTCTATCTTATAAACAAGGAAATCAAAAAACTCGAATGTAAATACATTACAGGATTTTCTCCTGAAAAAGAGAAATTCGTAATGCAAAGACCGTTTGATATGACTAAGCACGACTGTATCGAAACTAAGGTAATCCTTTTAGGTAAACCCATTCTCGTGAAGAACTTTAACTCCGATCCGGTTGTGACGGAACTGGACAAGAGAGTTACTAACAGAATGGGGCGTGGCTGCACGCTGTATGTACCATTGAAAATTAAGGGTGATATTATAGGTATTTTGGGTGTGGACAAGAAACGCAATGAACCTGAAATCAACGAAAAGGAACTCGAATCACTTTCAATTCTCGCCAATTACGCGAGTATCATTATTGAAAATTCGAGACTTGTAGAAGCATTGTTGAATGAGAAAAAATTTTCCGAAAATGTTTTAAAGAGTTCTGTTGATGGAATCCTGACAGTGGATGTTATCGGCCGGATAACCTCAGTAAATCCGGCAGTAGAAAAAATGTTCGATATAAACAGACCGGATGCAATGAATAAATTTATAGGGGATATTTTCGAATCTTCTGAATGGAATGAAAGAATAAGCAAAACCCTCAAACAGCATATAAATATTAAAGGGTGGGAATATACCCTTACGAGGAGCAATAATCAGGACATCATACTTAGCATAAGCACCTCCCAAATCATGAATGAGGAAGGTGATCTTGTCGGTTTCATGTTTCTTATTCGGGACATAACGAATGAACGCAGAAGGGATGAGTATTTGCAGAGAATGACTCGGTTGATCTCATTGGGAGAACTTGCGGCCGGTGTGGCACATGAAATCAGGAATCCTCTGACCGGAATCGGTGTGGTACTGGACATGCTCCGGACTAAGAAGCGGCTATCTAAAGTTGACTGTGACTTGATAAATCAGGCCAATGACGAAATTGAAAGGCTGGAAAAGTTAATCGCTGATCTCCTCGTCTTTGCAAAGCCTAGGCAACTTAATTATGAGCCCGTCGAGATTAATGATATCTTGAAAAGTATTTCTTCCCTGATCAGCAAACAGTGCAATAAACAGAATATTGAACTGACCGGCAAATTTTGTGATAAGCTGCCCATCGCTTATGTGGATCGAGAAAGAATAAGGCAAGGAATTCTAAACGTCGTTATAAACGCAATTCAGGCAATGCCGGAAGGCGGGCGTCTTACTGTTGAAACGAACGTTTATCGCCAGGAGAATGCACCTGTCAAAGGTCAATGCATCATTATTACCATCAGCGATACCGGGACTGGTATATACACTGCATATAAAGATCGGATTTTCGACCCATTCTTCACCACTCACAGTGATGGAACCGGCCTGGGACTCTCCATTACTCACAGTATCATAAAGGAACATAATGGATTGATACGGGTTGATTCTGAGGAAGGAAAGGGTACAAAGTTTACAATCTTGCTGCCACAGGATTGCCGAAAGATCTCTTCTGAGGATTTGTGTATTTTGTAACGGGGGTGAATGGTTTTGAACAGCGTTCTCATTGTTGATGACCAGAGCCTCATAAGGAGCTCATTAAGATCAGCACTTAGTAATGAAGGTTACAAAGTTTTTACTGCCGAAACCGGTAAAGAAGGTCTCTCTTTTTTTGAAAAAGAAAATATCGATCTTGTATTGCTGGATGTCAGACTTCCGGACGCCAACGGCATTGATGTCCTTGAGAAGATGAAAACGGTGAATAATGACGTCATCGTCATCATGATGACAGGATACGGTACAATCGAAAATGCTGTCACCGCAATGAAACTTGGTGCCTTTGACTACATCAGCAAGCCCTTCAAAACTAAACACATCTCAACCATAATAAAACTTGCACTGGAAACCCATAAATTAAAAAGAGAGGTGGAGGATTTTAGGGATAGAACCAGGTCGCTGTATGAGACTGCCAAAATTATCGGCAAGAGCAAGGCTGTTCTGAAGACGCTAGGCATGATCAAGAAAGTTGCCGAGATCGATTCGCCAACCGTACTTATCCAAGGCGAAAGCGGAACAGGAAAAGAACTGGCTGCAAAGGCTATTCACTATAACAGTTCAAGGTCAGAAGGGCCTTTTGTCGAGATCAATTGCTCATCGATACCTTATACGCTATTGGAGAGCGAGTTGTTCGGCTATGAGCAGGGAGCATTCACCGATGCGAAAAAAACGAAAAGAGGCCTTATTGAGCAGGCGAACGGCGGTACGTTATTTCTCGATGAGATCGGTGACATGGATGTTGCCATGCAGTCGAAGATTTTAAATGTGCTGCAGGAAAGAAAACTGAGAAGGTTAGGCGGGCATCAGACGATTCAAGTTAATGCCCGGATTGTCGCCGTAACGAATCACAATCTTCGCGAGGATATTCGTCAAAATAAATTTAGAGAGGATCTTTTTTATAGGTTAAACGTCATCAATATTTACCTTCCCCCTCTGCGAGAACGCAGGGAAGACATCAGTCTTCTCGCAAAATATTTTATTGATGAGTTCAATCAAAGCTACAGAAAAATCGTGAGGGGAATAGACGAAGAGGCTGTTCGCATTATGATGAGTTATTCGTGGCCGGGAAACGTGAGGGAACTGAGAAACACAATCGAGAGAATCATGATTATCGATAATCCTGGTTTGATCATGAGCAAGCACCTGCCCCGCGAAGTCTTGGAGGAGAGGGGCGTAAACCCGCACTTTACCCCGATTGTGGATTTTGAGATCCCCGAAGACGGGCTGGATATCAATAAATTCACGTTTACAGTCAAAAAGCAACTCGTAAAGAAAACTCTTCTCAAGGCAGGAGGAAACAAATCAAAGGCAGCAAGGCTCCTGAACCTAGATCGTTTTTCTTTACGGTATTTAATGAAGAAAATGGATCTTTCATAAACTTTCGTCGTATTACCTCAATTGTGAAATATTTTCACCTTGCCTGTGATCTTTTTCCACATTTATTTATTAGCCTTTAATAATTGGGATTCTCTTTCTTAAATGCTCATTTGAGATCAGCATGATCATCTATTTGAATTCTGTATTCGTGGAATCTCTTCACATTTCCTCTCCATGGTCTTGGTTTATTATTTCGGATATTATTCTAACTAATTAATATTAAAAAATGTTTTTGAGTTTCACCGCAAAAGCATCTTATTGGCATTCTCTGTGCAATCTGTCGTTGGCGTAAAACCTAATATGCAAAGGAGGACAGTAAGGTGACTACCGCTCTATTTAATAACGATGAAGTGGAAAAAATCGGAAAAGCTGGTACAGCGTGGATTGACGAAGTTTATTCCTGCCATAAGGAGCTCAAGAAGAAATTTGAGACCTTATCAGGTTTCGAAGTGAAGCCCCTTTATACACCAAAAGATCTGTGCAACTTGGATTACATTCGTGATCTCGGTTTTCCGGGATCGGATCCGTATGTTCGAGGAGTCCATCCCACAATGTACAGGGGCCGTACTTGGACACACCGACAATTGGCCGGCTTCGGGCCGCCGGAAGAAACGAATAAACGGTATAAGTTCCTCCTTCAGCAGGGTGCGACCGGCATAAACGGTGTCTTCGATTACCCTACTTTGCGGGGCTACAATAGTGATGACCCCGAGGTTTATGCTGATGTTGGGCGTGGAGGCGTCTCAATCGATTCCATTGAAGATATGCGCATACTATTCGAGGGCATTCCCATTGATGACGTCAGTGTTTCTCTCGTAACATGCCAACCCATCTGCAACATATCGATCCAATCAATGTATTTTGCCAATGCCCAGAACAGAGGGGTGCCGCTGAGCAAACTGGCGGGAACAAGTCAGAATGATTTTCTGATGGAAACAGCTATCACCATCGCTCCTGGCGTCACGCCCCCACAGGTGTCCTTCAGGCTCAGTTGCGACGCCATTGAATTCTGCACGAAATACGTACCGCGATGGAATCCTATAAGCTTCTCGGGATACAACTACCGCGAGGCAGGATGCACTGCCCCTCAGGAAATCGCCTTTATGATTGCCAATGCCGTTTCTTGCTCGGAGGAGTTGATTAGACGGGGGCACGATATTGACGTATTTGCGCCACGGTTGAGCTTTTTCCTCTCCGCCCACAACGACTTCTTTGAGGAAATCGCTAAGTATCGTGCTGCACGGCGTATCTACTGCAAAATCATGAAGGAACGTTTCTCCCCGAAAGATCCCCGCTCCCTGATGTTCAGGTTTCACGTCCAAACAGCTGGAGTGGCGCTGACAGCCCAGCAGCCCTTGAACAACATTGCCCGCGCTTCTTATCATGCCCTTGCGGCGGTTTTGGGCGGAGCACAGTCCGTCCATGTCGACGCCTATGATGAAGCACTGTGCGTGCCGACAGAGCTGTCCTCTCTCACGGCTTTGAGGACCCAGCAGATCCTGCAGTCTGAGACGGGTGTGACCAATGTGGTGGATCCCTTAGGAGGCTCCTATTTCCTGGAATCTTTGACCCGTCAAATGGAAGAAAGTATAGCCAGCATTCTGGCTGACATTGATTCGATGGGAGGTATTGTCAAATCCGTAGAGAAAGGGTGGATTCACGATGAAATATCAGCGGCCGCTTTTCAATATCAATCGAGAGTCGAGTCCGGAGAAATGCCCATCGTCGGTGTAAATTGTTTTCAGATAGAGAATGAAAAACTTCCGATCAAGCTCTTTCGCTTGCCGAAGACGCTTAAGATACAGGAAGCTAAACTCAAAAGGATCAGAAGAAAGAGAGATTCCCTGCAGGTGCAGAAAACGTTGGATGCGGTTACCCGCGGATGTGAAGAGGGACGAAACCTTATGGAACTGCTCGTGGAGGGAGTAAAGGTTTATGTGACAGAGGGAGAAATATCACAAGCTTTGAGAAAAGTCTACGGGGTTTGGAATCCTCCCCTGTTTTAAGGGAACGGCATATTACAAAGATATCTTCGGTTAATTGAAATGCCGAAAATCTACTAAAACAAACTAAAGGAATGCATTGCATGGCACGGGTTTGGTCTTTGTTTGTTGCCGGTTGGATTGGGATTTATTTGGTTGCAGCTATAACCATAAATTCGACTTTCGGCAAACCGATCCGACCGCCAACGAGGATATTTATATCATAATCAAAATCTAATATCTCTTTTAATTTCAGAATCAAACTTGAAAGGAGAATAAGAAATGCGAAAATGTCGAATGCTGATGGCGCGTCTGGGAATGGATGCCCACTGGCGGGGAAGCATCGTCGTCGCACGCGCACTTCGCGATGCAGGAATAGAAGTGATTTATGTCGGTAACCAGATGCCGCCGAACATTGTAAAGACGGCAATACAGGAAGATGTCGATTTCATCGGCCTGAGTTCTCTATCTGGGAACCATCTCGAGCTTGCGCCCAAGGTCATCAAACTGCTGCTAGAGGAGAATTGCGGTGACATCAAGGTAGTCTTCGGCGGGACCGTAGCCCCCGAAGACATTCCAGTGCTGAAGAAGGCAGGCATTGCCGAAGTTTTTGGCCCCGGAACACCCCTGAAGAAGATCGTCGAATACATTTCCGCTGCAGCGACAGATCTAGGTTAGTCCTGAAAGGGACAGGTTTAGAAACTAAGGCCTACATGTTTAAAAAGACTCAGTAAAAATGTCTTAGGAGAAGAATAACCATGAACGGACGACATATAAAAGCCAAGAAGGCCGAGATTTTATCATTGGAAGAGGCCGTCAAAAAATACATGCACGATGGTATTATGATGTGTACAGGTGGATTCACAGCAATGAACCGGAATCCTGTTGCCTGGGTTTGGGAAACCATAAGACACGGGCTTAAAGATATCCATAATATTGATCCTCATGGTTGTCTGACATCTTGGATGCTGAATGCAGCCGACGCGATGGCTATTCATGAATCGAGTTGGACCGGCTGGGGCGAGATGGCAGGAAAACTCGACATTCAGTCAGGCAATCGATATAAGCAAGGGAAGTTGATCCTGGAAGAATACGCGCATGGAGCCATGGCTTTACGATTCCTGGCGGGTGCGGTAGGCAGCCCCTTCATGCCATATTTTGCACCCCCCGGGTCCGACCTCTACAACCCTGATTATGATGCCCTCGGAAAGGCTGGTCTTCGTAATGGTAAAAACCCAAGGATAGCTGATAAAAAGTTCGTCCCCATCGAGGACCCATTTTTCAAAGAAGGCACCGTCTATCTTCTGCCGGCCATCAGACCGGAGCTTGCCGTCATTCATGTGTCCCAAGCCGGTGAAAAAGGGACAGCAAGATGGAGAGGCATCAGTACGCTGGACAAAGAGATGGCCTTTGCAAGTGACAAAGTGGTTCTCACTTGTGAGGAAATCATTTCAGAGGCTGAGTTGCGGCGCCTGCCGGAATCCAATCAGATCCCCTATTTTGTCGTAGATTGTATTGTGCAAATTCCTTACGGGGCCTACCCGAGTGGTACGCCTTATTTTTATGACTACGACGCACAGTTCATTCGGGCCATGGATCAGGCCTCGCGAAACTCGCAGGATCTAAAACAATGGTTAAATGAATGGGTATTTGAACCGGCGTCCTGGGATGCTTTTTTAGATAAGGTGGGCACGAAAAGATTACTCGATCTTAAAGCGGACAGTGTGCTGGGTTATAGCCAAAAGCTGGTAAGGGGCAAGAAACCTTCGCCGATGATGAGAATGCCCTTATCCGTGATGAAAAGCGGTTTTTAACTTTTTAAGGGGGAAAAAATGTCAAGTAAATCTATTGAAGAACTAGTCGCCATATTGGAAATAATTCCGGATGAACCAGCAAAGATCGGCGAATTCGCTTTGCCCGAATTAATGGCCATTGCATGCTCACATGAGGTCAAGGACAGCGATATCGTTTTTGCCGGCACAGGTCTCCCTATGGTCGGCATCATGACAGCAAACCTGCTTCATGCCCCCCATGCGGCTCTGATTTATGAAGCTGGAATATGTGACGGAAAGACCATGCATACCCCCATGAGTGTTTGCGATGGCAGAGCGAGTTATATGGCATCCACCCTGGGAGGATTAGTAGATACTTTCGCTTATTATCTTCAGCGGGGTTACGTATCGCTTGGGTTCCTCGGAGGAGCAGCCATCGATCAATTCGGGGGGGTCAACGTCACCTGTATTGGTGATAATTATTTCAAACCAGATAATCGCCTAACGGGGAGTGGCGGCAACTCAGACATTGGGACCATGGCAAAAAGGACCGTCTTCATTATGCTTCAGGAAAAGAGAAGATTCGTCGAAAGAAATGAATACACAACTACGCCGGGCTGGTGGTGCTGGGATTGGAAAAAAAGAGAATGGAAGCCCAAGATAGAAGCTTTAAAAAATAGCCCCTTTGCAGATTGTGGACCTGAGGCCGTTGTTACGAACATGGGCATATTCAGGTTTGATGAAAAGGGCATCATGTACTTGGAGTCCTATCATCCCGGTGTGACCGTTGAAAAAATTGCAAATAATTGTAATTTCGGTCTCAACATTTCCAGGGTGAAAGGAGAAACGTGTTATCCGACTTACAGAGAATTATTTGTACTCAGGGAATTTGTTGATCCTGAATTAATCTTTATGTCTGAGAGGCCGGAATACCCCGAAGACATAAGAAACTTGCTCTAACGTCTAACATAGCGTGAAGTTGGTGACGCCGAATCCCGGGTGCAACCGGAGATTGCCTTTTACGTCCCTCTGATAAATAGATAACTCAATTTTCTTGCACACTGAAGTGTGTTCATATAGTTGATGATTGCCAATAAACGGTCTCAAAGGGTGTTTCATAATTCAAACCACAGTCTGCTTGCCCTTTAATCATCTTCAGAAACCGCGAACGGAAAGTATCTCTCAGCAGGGCACGTTTAACCGGCGACAACCTTAGAAAAGCGTCAATAAGCGCGCCGCCCTTTCTGCCCCTCTTGCCATCAGAAGCGAGTGGTAGAATTTAGGGAGTGACTATTACATGTTTCTTCCATCGGTAATGCGCAAAATTTAAACTTTTTGACTCTATTTGTTAGTAGGTGCAACAAATGTTACAAGAATTCTTTCACGAATACCGATTATCTTTAAGATAATGGTAACTTTCTTAAAAATTTGCCTTTTGAATAGTGTTTTGTTCAATGTTTTTTGAACATAATTTTCTAAAATTCACACATTACCGCTAGCGTAAGGCATTCAGGATAACAAATGATAATACATTCCTTTTTCGTTGTTCATTGACATACAAGACCACCTTCCCTATACTCACACACTCAGGAAGATATTATAGTAAGAAATGTGAGTTTCTTTCCAAGTCTTGAACGCACAGAAAAAGGCATGGGACAAAATGATACCTGTGAACTATATCAATAAATAGAGTATCAAAGAGCAAGAAGGTCGGCTGCCCCGGCCTAGAAAACAATGGAAGACAAACAAAATAAGGTAACTAAAAAAGAATCTTCGGAATATCTTAAATCTCTTATTCGGAATGCAGTGCCTAAAAGCCTCGAGGAATTGTCTCGATTTGCTACACAATCGTTTCATTTCTTGGCGGAAAATTATTCGAATCTGGATAACGAAATGCAAGCTATAGCAGACAAAATGTACGATGAATTAAAAAAACATTTTGATGTTGCATTAAAGGAAGCCCCCGACACCGAAGACATACGTAATGCAAGGCGATTATTGAGAGCTATCAAATACGAACTTCCTTCAGCATCTTTGCTTATAAAGGCGCTAGAGTCTAAACGTGAGGTCAATGAACCAGCTATAATTGAAACACGACAGCTATTTGAGAAATATTTTCAAGCGTTCTTGGATTTTTTATATGACGTATCGATGGAAGAGAGTCATCAGGGGGTAGCTTCTTTCGCCAAATTGAGCTTGCTTTATTCTGTCGTTGATGAATTATTGGCGGCTTTCCATATGGCGCAACATGGTTATATAAATCAAGCTTATGCGCATATTAGAACGATATATGAGAGTTTTAACCAGATTGAGTTATTTATTAGGGACGAACAATATGCGGAATTATGGTTTTCAGATGATGAAAAGAAAAAAATGAACAAATTAAAGCCAGCTGCTGTAAGAAAGAAACTTGGAATTCAAGAGGATCCGCTTTATGCTTTCTTTTCTGCCCATGGTTCGCACGTGACCAAGGAATATGTTCAGTCGAGAAGTGTACGAAAGCGTAAATTGTCTGAGAAAGGAAATCCGGAAATTCATTTATACATAGGCGGCACGGGAATTCTCCCACATCTACTTTGGGCAAATATGGCCTGCATGGTTGCACTGTTTGGGGCCTTCGTTCATTTACATAAAGCTTTCCCGAATCATGTTCATGAGCAAGATTATCCGGCATTATGTGAAGCTTATGCAAAAGACTTTATGGGATATTTGAAGCGCTTTATCGAATTCACTAAGGAAACAGGCATTAATGCCGAGGAGATTGACGACCTTGTCAATAAAATGGATCAATTATTACGAGCTACCAAGCCTTCTTGATACAGATAGCGTAATTGCCTTCGACAGAATGATATAAAACAGCCATCTTTCGGTGTGCTGGCGACCCTACCGCACTTGAGCGGACACTCTGCTCCTTCCTGCTATCAACAAGTTACTGACGATGAAAATTATTCAAGCTTTCCTTTGGAAATCGTGATAGCAATTTTTAAGGGAATTCTGGACTTCCATTCAAAGACAAGCGAAAGTAATATTATAAAATATTAATGTCCGGAGGTTATAATGAGCTATATTTTATATATTGATGGGAATCCCACCCAGATGGTAAATTCCCTGGAGAAAGCAAAACAGTTGGCAGAACCATACATCACGGACAGGAAAACGTTGAGGATCGAAAGTTTAGTTGCGCCGGCTCGGAGCGAAATCTGGATTTACGATTCAAAAGATAAGGATTGGGTTGAGCAAATATAGCTGGCGACAATGTTTCTATCATCACACACGGACATAATATCTTGTGGGGACGAAATAAATGACATAAAAATAGAGTTCCCCTATATTTAGAATGTCAGAAAGCAATGTCTTATGAAAAGTTAGGGAATCTATGGCTAAGTCCTGAAAAAGCCTCAAGAGGTGGTCATCATGGGATTGTTCGGTAAATTGTTTGGCGGTTATATTGAAAAGAAAAATCCCGAATTTTATAGAGCATGGTCAATAAATTCCTGCATTAATATGTGCGAATCCTTGTACAAGGATTTCTCGCGGAAAATTCCCAATAAAGACCCGCACGAGTACTTAGTGTGGGTATGCAGAGAAATGCTGCTTAACTCTGGGACTGTATCGAAATCCGCCTTAAATGAACCAAACTTTGTTTGGGATCTTATTGAGGCCACTCTGAAACCCGCATGTTTGCCACCCCCAATCTGTGCCCGAGCATTGGCCTATTACATGATTTTAAGAGACGATGAGTTTTCACTCGACTTCGCAACAAAGGATGATTTTAAAACCTATCACGATGAATATATCCGTTATTTGAAGCCACTGATGCAAGCTGAGAAGAACACGCTCAAGGATCATTATTGTAAATACAATAAGAACGTCCAGCATCAGCAAACTATGTTCGGTAGCGGTTAAAAAATCGGTTCAGGCTCCGCACTGCCGTTTGAGCCGACATTCTGCTTCTTCCTCTTCTAAGGAAATGTTGTTTTTCTGATCCAGGCAATACATTCAGCATTTCAAACAGTAGTCACTAACAAAATCTTGTGGTTTATTCATGGTTGATGTATAAAGTGACATCAATTTGTAAGAGAGGTGCCACTATGATGAAATCTTCTCTTATACGAATCAACCTGGCCTTTATTCTACTTGTTTTATTTATTCCCAGTCTTACATCCGCTGAAACAAAAACCTTCATCAAGGAATACACCTATCAGGCAAGCGAGGAGGACAGCAGAAACTCAAGCCGGACCATTGCCCTCAGGGAAGTGAAGAGACTTCTTTTAGAGGAGCTTGGAACCTACCTTGAAAGTGTAACGGAGGTTAGAGGTTTTAAGCTCACGAAAGACCAGATCACTACGCTCACGGCGGGCATCGTAAAGACGGAGATCGTAGAGGAAAAATGGGATGGCCGCACATACTGGCTTAAGTCGAAGATTGCTGCAGATTCAGTTGAAGTTATTAAAGCAATCGATGCCCTTCGTAAAGACCGTGAGAAGACAAAGCAACTTGAGGAAGTAAGAAAGCGATCTGACGAACTGTTAAGGGAAAATGAGAAACTGAGAAAAGAACTGACAGTGGCAAAGGGTGAAAAGAGGCAGGAACAGAAAGCAGACTATGATAGAACAATAAAAGATCTCACGGCTATTGAATGGTATGAAAAAGGGTATGCGGCCTACATCTCAGGAAATAACAGCGATGCTATCGCTGCATTTAGTAACGCCATAGAAGCGAATCCGAAAGATTCAGCCGCCTATTCTTTTCGGGGTGATACCTATGCTAAACTTGACAACTTCCATCAAGCATTAGAAGATTATAATAGAGCAATCGAGATAGACCCAAAATATAATCTCTATCGTTATGTCCGGGGGCTTATCTATAGTAAACTTGGCAATGACCATCAGGCGATAGAGGATTTCAGCAAGGTTATTCAAACCAATCCGAAAGGCGTATATGCATATTATGAGCGTGGGCGTGCCTATGCTAACCTTGACAACTACCATCAAGCATTAGAAGATTATGATAGAGTAATCGAGATAGAGCCGACACATGAAGATGCCTATCTTAACCGTGGCCTTGTCTATGCTAACATTGGTAACTACAATCAAGCGATAAAGGACTATAACAGGGCGATTGAGCTAAATCTGGTGTATGCGGAAATCATTGACCCAGACACTGGACGTAAGTCTCCTTTAGTCGACAAGAAACTTGTATGGGCGTATGATTATAGAGGGATGGCCAATGCTAAACTTGGCAACCCAAAGCAGGCGATTAAGGATTTTGGCAAAGCCATAAAGTTAAACCCGAAATATGCAGATGCCTATTTTAACCGCGGCAATGCATATGCTGACCTTGGCAACTACAAGCGAGCAATAAAGGACTATAATGAAAGTGTCAAGATGAACCCAAAAGATACAGTAGCCTATTATAACCGGGGAAATGCCTATGGCAGACTTGGCAACCACAAGCAGGCGATAGAGGATAAGAAAATAGCTGCAAGATTAGGTCTTCAAGAAGCACAGGATTTTTTAAGAAAGCGAGGGATTGATTGGACTCCTGAAGGTGTCGCAGATGTCACAAGTTCTGACAAGCCACCCCAGAAGCCTGAGAAAAATGCTGAATCTTCTTTAAGTGCGACAAGTCCAGACAAGACACAGCATAAACCTGTAAAGAACATTGAACCCCCCACGGAGGCAGACGATTCCTACAAAGGGATAAAGGCAATTGTTTTGAAGAACGGGAATGTCATTGAGGGGAAAATACTAAGCATGGATCCTGAGATCGTAAAGATTAGGACAAAAGACGGGAAAGTCTTATCATATTCTTTCAAGAATGATGTCCAGACATTCATTACAAAATGAGAAGCAACCTACTGTAGAATAATCAAATCATAAGATGGAGATAAATAAGCAATGCCTATAAGAAAAGGATGGCTTTCCCCCGGTATTTTGTTAAGTGTGGACTTCAGGCACGCATTTCTGTGGTTATTTTTTGAGATAATTGACATTTTCTTGAGAATATAATATTCAAAAAAAACAAATAAATCAACTTAATCTCTGAATCCTTGCCCCTCGCCCCTTGTTCCTTTCACCTCAGTCCTTCGTCATTCCTACAATCTTGTTATTGCGAGCACACGCAGTCTACGCGGCAATCTCTGCGCCTTTGATCCTCGCCATCCTCTCCCCCACGTCATCCTGGACTTAATAAGCCTCCTGCTCCGAGTTTGATACAGGGAATCCAGATTTCTATTTAACTATGGTTTTGCGGCCTTAATTATATCTGTTATGAGAGATCGAAATTCCTTTGACTGGATCAAATCTAACATACTAGCGGGACTCTTAGCGTCGAGCCCGCTATATGGTCCATCACCATGGCCGAATGACCTGTCCCCGATAGTAAGTCGGAACTGTTCCTGCTTATCCTGGGGCAAGGGTGCGATATATGGCCCGATTGCCTCTAACTCAAGTGCCAATCGTCGATTTTGACGCTCGATCTTTTGATATTTATCTGCTTGGCTAGCAGCATAGGCAGCAAGTACACCTACAGTAAGTGACACAAAGACACGACCCGCAAATCCACTCCAAGTAAATCCACCCTCAACAAGAGGAAGGAACGCGCAATAAGCGAGTATTATCAGTCCTAGCATCGACAAGACTGTAACTACTTGCCATACCCTAACTGTCACCTTAGCTTCATTTGCCGTTGTCAGATACCCAGACGTGACTCCGAGATTTCCTATCACTCCGACAAGCTTTTCAACCTCAGCTTTGCGATTAAGAATCTCTTCATGGAGACCGGTCGCCTCGGCGACAAACTGCTTCTTGAGTATTTCTAATTCTTCTTTATGCAGTCGAGCAATATCCTCGCGTTGTCTGGTAAATTCGGTATTCTGTTCTCCAAGCTTTTGTGTATAGTCGGTGAAGAGAGTGATGAAGCGATCCTGCCTCTCTTTTTGGGCGTTAGCGAATTCTTGGCTTCTTGCTTCTTGAGCTGTTGAGAACTGAGCCTGCAAATCGGTGAAGCGGTCCTGCCTCTCTTTTTGGGCATTAGCGAATTCTTGACTTCTTGATTCTTGGGTAGTTGAAAACTGGGTCTGAAAATCTGTCGATATCATTGTCAGTCGTGTTCGCTCAGCGCTCAATTCGGAAGAAAGCTCAGATAGGCGCGTGCGTAATGAATCGACCTCGCCCTGTATCGGTGTCGCCGCATTCTTGACGTCCGAAAGCACTTTTTCGAGGCCGCTTCGATATGATTCAGCTGCGTCCTTAGCAGCTATAAAGTCTTCAGTCGTCAGTGGAATGTTTAACTGTGCAAGGTAGCCCAGGACAGCATCTGCGTGCGCGCTCGCATTTGTTATATGTCCAGCATTCCCGTTAGCTATGAAGTGCTGAACCTCCTGTATTAAAGATTCAAGAGAGTTGCTTAAGTTGTCGAGTGGCGCCAAATGAAAAAGGTAAGGGTCCGCACCAGAAATGCGTCGACCCGTGAATGTGAGCACTGCTTTTAGTCTAGCTAAAACTTCAATCGATATGGGTTCTATACCTTCACGTTTGATTGCATCGTCAATTACAGGACCAAGATTTTGGAGAAGCTGCCATACCTTGTGACTTTTAAATTGTTCTGTCCATTGCGTCATCGTGTTTAGTCCTCCTATACACGCTACTTCCAGTGGGTCTTTGTGAATTGCCTTTATTCCCTTGCCCCTTGATCCTTGTTCCTTTCAGCTTGCCCTTCCATCTACTACCGCAAAAGTTATTTAAAAAATCTTCTTATTTTTACGATAATTGACGATTTCTTAAATATATTTTCTTAAGAATACCGAATTTTTACCATAATTATTGAGTACACTTACGAAGCAATCATATTTGATGGTAAGGCCTTTTCCAGACTAGAGAGCCTACGCATAATTACCGGACAAAGGGCAAACTTTGAACCATTCCATGCAATCGCCGTGTCACTTTTGATATCGCCATCTCCTACAAATGGATAGAAGAGAAGTATATTGGGAGGATCCATTTTTGCATTGTTTTTCCGAACAAGTTCGGCATAAACAGTCAGTTGTCTAATATCGTTTGGGCTTAGTAGTCTACCAGCAGGCGTGAACGATTCGGTGACTTCTTCCGGTATTTGTGCAAACACAAGTGGACTTATTTGATCTTTAGCTAAATGCTTGTATTTTGCATCACCGACGAAAAATACACTCTCTCTTGTATGCCAGAAATAATCTGCGATCTGTCGAATTTTCCCCTTGGATAATTTAGGGAACAGACATCCAACATGCTTCTGATTCTCAATTCTGACATTATAACAAGACTCCAGTAAAGCTCTAACATACTCTTCAAACACCTCATTCATATCTAGCAGGAATACAAATGTACTGGCATCGGATGAACTCAGAACGTGTCCTACCCCTTGAAGAAGTCGCTTGGCCAAATCGAATACGGGTCGAAATCTGTCGGTTGTACGATCCCATCTATGTCCTATCACTCCAGTCAATGCAGTGATAGGGTCAACATCACAAATATCATCAAGGTGTGTGATACAATCTATAAGAGCTCTGGACGCACCAGCATCCCGAACCCGTGACGATAAGAAGACACATGAGCACTTTAACAGTTGATTCATAGGAATGTCTGGAGTAAATTCGTCCCATTCGCATGAAATTTTGTCCAAACGGTTCAGATTGCGCGTCACTTGATCCAGCAAACATATCTTACCGCGTACCCTCCGGATATCATCACTTACAGTTACATACTTATGAGAAACTCCCAGGTTAATCTCCACAAGAAGATGTTTGGCCATCAATAGAGCAAATACGTCATAAAAGTTCGTCGGCGATTCCTTTATGCCCGCCGTATCGGTCTCGATAATGCCTAAATTACTTGAAACCTCAAGTAACCACAAAAGATCCGACATTACCGAGTCTGCAATCTCGTCATCCTCAATCTGATTTCGATCTAACAATTTTTTATCGAGTTTTGGAAAAATCTCTATTACAATGTCCGAGAGTTCAATAACACCCACATACTGTCTCGAGTTAAGAGTGTCACCTTTGGGGCCGGAAAACCAGAGAGGTGGTTCGGGGAGGTTATTCGATTTTTTCCAAGAGTTGACTGCTTCATCAATGTTACGCCTCTGTTCTGGCGTCAGACAAACTCTCTCAACTGATGACCATTCACATAAACGTAATGGAGTACCGTTCTTATCCATCGGCAGACGATTCAGAAAGATAGGACGTTTTTAGTTGTTCTAAATAATCAAATTCCTTAATTCCGGCATCCGAAAACCATTGCCACTTGTTTCTGGCAGATTGCATATTACTGTTGGGAATTCGTTGAATGAATCTTCCACTATCTTTAGATTCCTCTCCCAGTACAAACCTGAGTCCTTCCAAGTCGTTCCAGAAATACTCTTGAAGGAGTGGAATTATATTTTTCTTAAACACACTGTTAAATGACTGACTGTCATTTACATCCATAAAATATGCGTGACCTATTTGGTGGTCCCTATCCCTCCGCAAGACTATTCTCTCATTTAGTACCGCTAAGACCCTCCTCATTTCGGGTGACAATGATTTACAGAGTGAAAAGTCTGGCATTAATTCCTCGAAATCGAATCTCCTCCTCAGTGCTACATCTACGAGAGCTATGCTTTTGTCTGCTGTGTTCATTGTGCCAACGATATAAACATTACCTGGAACGCCGAATATCTCCTGTGAATATGGTAGTGTAACTGTCAGTTCATACTTCGCACCCAGCCGTTTGTCTGGCTCCAACAGTGTTATTAGTTCCCCTAGGATCTTGGAGATATTGCCACGATTGATCTCATCTATTATCAGGACATACTTCTCAGTATCCGAAGTCTTTTTCTGTGTAATCAGATCCTTCAACGTGTCAATCTTCAAGTCTTTGGGATAAAGCTGATATAATGTAAGCTGACAAAAGACCTTGTCCTTCAGAATACGTTCGATGGTTTGACTCTCAGCAAATACCCTTAGCCAGGTTACAGGGCGTTGCTGTTGATATCGATAATTCTTATCGTAATTGTAATCACCGGTCACCATTCCTATAGCACGAAATTTGTGATTCCCGTCCGACACTATAACCAGATCCCCGATCTGCATCTTCATCTTTAGTGCAACGACTTGGCTAACATGGTGACCAAGTGTTGTTTTCCAGTTACTCCAATCGAATTCAGCAAGTTTTTTTTCAATCTCGTCTTTATTGGTGTACTTGTTAAAATCTACTCCTCTGCCTGATCCATGGGCAATAAAATTGCCGGATATGCAATCATCATAGATGTGGTCATCTTCACGAATCTGCGAATCGCCTAGAGACATTTTCCAAATCTGAACTTTCTCAACGTCAACATCTAATTTTTGTGCGGCGATTGATTTGTCGGACTTAGCGAGGGCACAAATTCTCTTAAAAATACCATCTCTACATTCGTAATTATTATCCCCAGCATCTTCGTCACATTCTATCACGGGTCTAAACCCTTCAACGAAATCTTCATACGAGTATGATTGGTGAAATGTTATAAAGCGAATTTGCCCCTTTTCGACAAGCTCATCAAACCGTGACTTGATTCTTGTAAAATCGCCCTGGGACGAATCGCCATCAATTATTTGGACTGCTCTACTAAATGAGGTATATGTCTTACCTGTCCCTGGAGGCCCATATAAAATGGTGTTTAATGCATGTCCTTGTTCCTTTTTAGTCCCCCCTGTATTTCCTACTTGGGGTCCATTTTTTGGTGGCATCTCTTTCTGTCCTGTAGCTATCAAATTAGCATCATGCGAAATGGCTGCATAATTAGCACCAAGCTCAGATTTAACCGATTCAAGCAACTTCGTGTATGAGTCCCAGTCTGTTATGTTTGTGTCTATGTCATAATTATCTAGTAGGGCTTTGTTTTTCCTATCCAATGCAATATAGGTATCTGGATTAATCCAGAACAGTCCCATGGTGATATTAACTATGCCCGATTGTCTCACGGTCAAGCATTTTTTGAAGAGATCTGAATCAATGTCATTTATATTGGATTTGATAGCAGCCTCCGCCATATCCCAAAGAATATCAATGTCATTTTCGCCTCTCTGAGAAACATAAGCAAAAAACCAGGAACTTTGAGCGTTCACAACTGGTAAACCTTCAAAATCATCAGGTAATGGTGATAATAAATGGAACCTATTCTTCATGAATTGCAGAATCTTCTTACGTTCGACCTCTGTCTGACCTCGGTTGAAGGACGCAAAGAATGTAAATGGATCAATGTCAGCAAGCGGTATTTCATTTCCCTCCGAGTTCTTATCTTTGAGCTTAATGACTTTAAGCCACTCGTCTGTGGCGTCAGACAGTAGTTTAATGAGCTCATGACGGCGCTCTCGGTAGTCTAAGAGTTTCTTAGCCAACTCCATATACATTGGTTTCCATGTAAACATTGCAAGAACCTCCAGAACATCTAGGGTTAGAACTGCGATAAGTAACTAATCTTACTTCTGATAAACATGCGTACACTAAAAATTAGTCTTTCTCAACTATGTGGTACAATTTTTAAGGCAGTGATTTGCCATAACTCTTATAATTTTTTACTTCAGGAAGGGGTATATAACAAAGTATTTTTAAGAGAATATGCATTTTCTTAAATATAATATGTATTGCATACCCCGCGAAATAATTTTTAAGATTTGTGGCATCTGCTTAAACCGCATCCATATAAACAAAGGACTGTGGAGGTTTAATTCCGAGTCTTTTAATAGGGCAAAAAGGTTCTTTATATTCACGGACGTTACCTATCACGATTGCGTGGCCACAATCACGGCCTTTGAAATATCTATAGAACGAATCTTCATCGATACCGGCATGCTTCTTCGTGCTTTTCCAGAGTCGAGGTAAAGGCGCACTTATTATGGAAAGCACATCGAATTCAGCGACTACTCGACAAACTGGGGCAGTTATATAAATCGAAATAATATCAACATTTCGTTTGAAGATGTTACGCCTAAACTCAAATCTTTTTTCACCACACAATATTGCCTCGGCGAACGGGGGTCTAATTGACAACAATGCGCGTGTCTGTTTCTGAAAGTCTAATGATCGTTTCAAATTGTTCACGATTAATCCTTTCAAAGCCGCGAGGTGCTGATTGATAGTCTCGAATAACTCCATGTTCAATCAGAGAAGCCATATTGGGCCTGCGTGGAAATGAATAAGCATACAAGAAGTTGACGATAAATGGACGGGAATGGACATTATATCGCCATTGATTTCTTAATTGATCGTCGGTGAATACGCTCCTTTTACGGCATAGTCTGATGAACTGCTCTTCATTTTGAATTCTTAGATGCACATTTTCAACGATTCCCAAGGTCGTTATCACTGATTCGTAGTACCCGCCGGTCCTGTAGAACACGATGATATCTCCAGGATTTAAATCCCTATAAATAGACCTTGAAATATATACCTTACTAATAGCATTTCTATGAGGCTCATGTTCAACATAATCATCCGGTGATTCCGTTCGCAGTATAGAATCTGGTAAAAGCTCCGTGTGGTAGCGCTGGTATATTGGAACCAAAAAGGTACGCGCTGAGCGACTAACATATGGGAAGGTGAGTGTCGGGACTTCACTGTTGAACATTGGTGTCATATCTCTTAGGTAGACAGACTCATTACCGTAAGTATTTTGCTTTTCACCGTGCGGGATGAAACCAAAGTCTTCAAGTAGCCTTATCAAGCGCACCTGCTCAATAGATATAGGAAAGATGGTAATGTAAATTTCGTCAACTCGCTGCATGATCGCATTATCAAACACAATTTTTAAAAAGCGTTCCCCAAGCTTAAATCCATTCAGCTCCACCCTAAAGGAGCCGATTTTCAGTCGCCGCTTTGGATGCAGAATCGGCAGTATGTTAGGATATGGTTCCCGATGATCCTCTAGTTTTAAATATAAGAAGGCAGCGAGCTGGTCATCTGCGAAGCACACATAGGCAGGTTCCTCACTCTTTCTGTTAAACCAATGATTGAATTGAGGATAGTAGTCACGATAATCATCAAAGAAGGGTGCCGCAACATTCAAATTTCCCATAAGTTCCTTTTTCACCGACAATACCTTATAGTCGATTAACTCAGGATTTTCAGAAAAGGCTTTTTCGAGAAACGCATCAATTGTGAGGACTCGATCAGCGATAACAAGTTGCGCCGCCTTTTTGTGAATATTTCGATCCTCAGTTATCAGAATATCAACGCGGTCAGTGAAGACCTCATTAAGGATCTTGCTGTCGTTCCTGTCATTAACTGTAAAATCAGCCGCGTCACTCAGAGCTTGGACTTCGGCGGCCAGCGGTGCCGGGACCCTCAGCACACGATATGATGAGACCTTAGCCTCAAAAGAACGACGGACTCGATGATCTTCATGATGTTGAATCTCTTCAACGCTGATTGGATGAATACACTTTTCATAACCTAATCGATCCAGCCATAGAAAGACCTTGCCGATATCCTGATGAACCACTACTGGCGCCTCACGATGAATCAGAATGTTTGTGTCGAGAAGAGCTTTCATGTTCTTCTAATCACCCATCGATATAACAGGTTTCTCATCAAATCCAAGTGTCAACAGTTATGTTTTCGTCGATTCGTTAAATTCCGCTAACGGTTTCTGCCAGGACTCTCCAGCTATCACTCTGATACCGTCAGCTTGATAACCATCTTGCTGAAACTTCTCCGCATACTCATGGCTCTCCTTCCTTGCATCAGCCCAGCGATTTTTGACCAGGAATTTAAATATGCCTGGGTAAATTCCAACTTTAATATCGAGCCGTTCGACAGGTATTAAAGACCCGTCACGGATTTTTGCGTGGGCATATTCTGGGTGTGCAATAATGAGCTCGAATACCGGCAGATAGTAATCACGCCAGACACTATCTTCGATCGTCAATTCAATTTTGTGCTGTCCTTGAGTCGAGTATGGCTGTGGGTCTCGCCAGAAGAATTGAAGAACATCATTACGAAAGTATGTTATGCCACCTATGTGAAATGAAGGAGATGTACCATTAATGCTGACGACTCGTTGTGCCTGCTGCTTCGCTTTGTTTTTAGCAACAGGAGGCGGTGCGCTCACACGACCCTTGGTAACGGGACCGCCGACAGGAAACCCTTCCGACTCATAGTCTACCCTGATTTGTTGAGATGATGCAGTTGGCACATATCCTCCTCTTCCTGCTAGTGGCAAGGATCATGATAATTAGCCTATCTTGCCGTAATGTGTGTATTGATCATGTGGTCACGCAAATTTAATAAATCCAATCTTCATGGCGTAAAGGACTTTTATTTAATTCTTCTTTATAGCCTTTCCACCTCGGCAAAAACTTATCTGTGTATGAAATAAATATTTCATTATGCTTTCTTTCCAATAAATGTATCATTTCATGAACTATTATATACTCGATGCAATGCAGAGGTTTTTTGGCAAGTTCTAGATTAAGCCAGATCCTTCCAGCTTCCCTGATGCAACTACCCCATTTTGTTTTCATTTTTTTTATTGCGAATTCTCTCACCCTAATCTTCATCTTTTGTTCCCATTTTTGAATATATCGAGGAACTATTTCCTTCAGTTTTTCGCGATACCAGTTTTCTAAAACAGCTTTGCTTTTTTCTGTAGACGTATTCTTCCGCACATGGAGTTCAATAGTATTGTGCTTTAAAATGACTTTTGGGGAAGCATTATGCTCGATGACTCTTAAAAGATATCGTTTCCCCAAATAATAATGGCTTTCCCGGTTAAGATATTCTCTCAGCGGTTCTCTTTCCTGTTCGCGAAGTTTCTCTTGCTGCTTCTTTATCCATCCAAGCTTTGATATGGTAAATATCCGTATGGTGTCGATATCCATCCTTAACGGTGCAGAAATTCGTACCCTGCCTAATGGCGGATAGACACTGAGATGCACGTTCTTTATATCTTTGTGCACTACGTTAATATTTAGATTGCCTAATCTTATTTGTTGCACATCAATACTCGGTCTGCTGTTTGATAATGGGGAAAATCCTCTCAACCTCTCTTGTGTCATTGAGGATTTTATATAATCCGCCTTTTATTTCATTCTCTTTAGGTAGATTGCCTCGCCAGTCCGCTCTCTTTACGCTTCTAACAACTTCATCTATCTTAACAGCGAGTTCTTCGTTCTCGCCAAGATTGTTATATAATGCCCTTTTTGCAGGACTTCTCCTGATATTTTCCGGTAAGTCCTCCCTGTCGGGGTTGCTTACCTTCATGGCAATATCCGCTATCTTCTTTAAGTATTGCTCGTAGCTAACGGCATTTGCTTTTCTTTCCTTAATAATTTCATTCAGTAGTTTGGACATTTCATCGAAGTAAGCCGGGTCTATCAGATGCTCTTTAATAATTTTTCTCCGCACATTGTTTTCAATTGTTTCTGAGACAGCTTGATTGTTGTTCTTAATCCCTGTAGGTAAATTATTGATGGCTGCGGCAATGCCGGAGTTGACAATTACATCCAGCAATGACCTGTTTTCAAAAGGGGAGATTGTCCTCGGTTCTTCTGCCTGTATATAGGTATCAATCAAATGACGCATATCTGCTTCGTAGGTTTTCAGGTCAAGCGTCTCGCCGCTTGCATTCCTGATTTCATCCCTCAGCTTCAAGTAAAAATTGACTCTCTTTTGAATATCCTCAATTTCTTGCACTGTATATCCAGCTTCCTCCATTTCTGAGGCGATACCGGCATAGGCTCTTATCAATCCCACGGTCTGTTTATATAGTGCCGTTCTTTTTGCTTCATTGGCTTTAAGGTCTTCTTCCTTTTCGGGATTACCGCAGAAATAGCGGATGTATGACAGTGAGTCTTTCGGAGGGGCAACAGGTTCACATAGCAACGCCATTTCTTCGAGGGCATCATCCAATCGCTCTTTGCCCTTTTCCAGACGGTCTTTTATAAAGATGTCGACATCTTCTTTGGCGAACGTATCATAATCAAGTTCCGAGGTATACACGGCGACAGCGTTCTCAACTTTCTTGAAGAGGTCTTTGTAGTCGACGATGTAGCCGAATTGCTTATCCTCGCTATCCAGCCGGTTTACGCGGCAGATAGCCTGGAACAAGCCATGGTCTTGCATACTCTTATCTATATAAAGATAGGTACAGGGCGGTGCATCAAAACCGACAAGAAGCTTATCCACTACAACTAGCAGTTTTATCTTGGCAGGTTCTTTTATGAACTTTTCTTTAGCCTCATCTTCGTACTTCTCGGTGGATTTATCTCCCAGCAATGTTTTGTAGAGGTTGTAGATATATTCCTTCTCGGTTTCCGTGTTTGCACCGGTATCTTCCGTTGCGATGTCCTTTGTTGATGGATTGTACGATGTAACGACAGCGCATTTACCCTTTAGCTCCGTACTCTGTAGTAGTTCATAATATCTGCACGCTTCATAAATGCTCGATGCCACCAGAATGGCATTGCCCATGTCCGAGTTCAAACGCGGCTTTACATTGAAATCGAAAACAACATCGCTGACAATTTTTTCTAAGCGTGAACGGGAACTCAACACCTTTTGAATGGTGCCCCATCTCTTTTTAAGCTCCGATTTTTGAAAATCATTGAGCCCTTTGGTCTTGACCTCAAACCATTCATCTATTTTCTTCGGAGACGATAGCTTCTGGTCGATATCGCGGGCTTCGTACACTAAATCCAGCACTACTTCGTCTTCTACTGCTTCGCTGAACTTATAGGTGTGGATGTATTTGCCGAATACCTCAAGGCTGGTCTGTCTGTCCTGTCTTAAGAGAGGGGTTCCAGTAAAGCCGATAAAAACAGCGTTCTTTAAGATGCCTTTCATAGTTTTGTGCAGTTTACCCGACTGAGTACGATGGCACTCATCGACAAAGACAAATAGTTCGCCGATAGTTCTACACGGGCTGCTTTTCAGCTCTTCAATGAACTCATCGAAGTTATCAACCCCCTTCTTGCCAAACTTGTGCACCAGCGAGCATAGCATTCGCGGTAGTGTGTTACCGAGTTGCTCCATGAGTTCTTTACCGCTCTTGGTTCGTACCATGCTCTCACCGGCATCGTTAAAAACCATCTCTATCTGCTTATCCAGTTCACCACGGTCGGTGATAACCACTACGCGAGCATTGGGGTTATTTTCCAGAATCCACTTGGCGAGCCATACCATTACAAGGCTTTTACCACTCCCCTGCGTATGCCAGATGATACCGCCCTCCCGTCTTTTCGCATGCTCCTGTGCGGCTTTGACACCAAAGTATTGATGCGGGCGGCACAGCTTTTTTATACCCCCGTCAAAGAGGGTAAAGTCATGGATGATTTCGAGAAGCCGCTCCTTGTTGCACAGTTTAAGGAGATATTTATCGAGCAGTTTCTCAACATCACTTTCTTCCTTCCATTTCATGAAATATTTCTCAGGTGTGCCGATGGTCCCATAGTGGAGACCCTGGGTGTCATTTCCGGCAAATACCAATTGGATGGTGGTAAAGAAGGGTTGGATAAATGTGTCTTGCTGATTGACAATATTTTGCCGTATTCCCTCACCTATTGATACGGTGCTCCGTTTAAGTTCAAGCACGCCGAGGGCAATGCCGTTAACATACAGAACAATGTCAGGGCGCTTTTCTTGGTTGCCTTTTATGGTCACTTCTTCGGCTATGGCAAAATCGTTTTTGAATGGATGTTTCCAGTCAATGAGCTGTATGGTTTCGTAATTTTCTCCGGCTTCAGCCTTTACTCTTACACCGTAGCGAAGGAGGTCATACACTTTCTTATTTGCACCATAGAGTCCATCACTAAGGTTGTTGGCTGCCTTGCTAAGTTCAAAGAGTGCTTTATTGATGAGCGTGGCATTGTAGCCTTCTTTATCGCTTAAATATTTTCGGAGAATAGATTCTTCGATATTACTATTACCTGGGCGGTCTTCCCAGTTGCCGAGATAGGTGTATCCCAATTTCTTTTGGAATAACTGTATGACGCGTTTCTGGGTTAACCTTTCTATATCTCCCACTTGGCTCATACTAACCTCGTTTTCCCGGTGAGGAGTTCCTGCATCATTCCTTGTTTGATAAGACGGTATTTGGAAAGTTTTTGCTCTAGTGATTCTATTTCAGCATCCATGTCGCACAGGACAGTGGCGATGGCGGTTTGCTCTTCATTCATAGCGGGATAGTAAATATTCATCTCACGAAATTTTGACAATGAGATTACATACCTTTTTCCACTGCCTTCACAAATTGTCTCTGCTTGGTCTAAAAAATATCTCGTTTTAAAAATGTATGTTCTAAAAGGCAAATTCCAATCTTCAAATAATCTTAAACGAACAACATGATAACTGTATCCGGCATCAGGAATGTCTTCCATTGCTACAGCAGAAATACCAATGTCATAACGCATTTCAGATGATGGTGTAAAAAATATATCTCCTTTTATAACTTTACATCTTTGCGCTTGTGCTGCTGGAGCTGTAACCCGATGATTAAGGTCTCTTGAATAGATGAAGTTCTTATGAAAAACATCTAAATAATTTACCAACCTAATGGGAACCTCATCTAGGTTTGATTTCTTATCGATTCCAGCACCTGTGATCTCTCCAATCTCCTTCAACTTCTTCACTTCCCATTTGCCATGAAACCCCGGCAGTCTCTTGTTGCCGGCGAGGAGTTCCTGCATTGCACCCTGCTTGATGTTGCGCTTTTTGGCAATAAGTTTTTCTAATTGGGTAATGAGGGCATCGGCATCGTTCAGGGCGGTGGCAATGGCGGTTTGTTCGGCTTTGGTACGTGGGAGAGGGATTAATATCTCCTCCATATCATTTGTTCCAACGTTAGCTTGGTTTCCTGTCCCACCTTTCGCTTTCTCAAAGAATTGTTTTAAAAATCGATTTGTTTTACATTCATAACCCAAATATACTGGGTTAGTTGTTGTATCACAAATAATCCTGGCAACACGTTGATTAAGCAATAATTGTTTTTCTTCATTAATCCTATAAGAATACCCGTAATCAGTTTTGCCTACGGTACCGGTAAGAGTGATTAGGATGTCATTTTGCTTTAGTTGGAAATGGCGTTCGTTACTGTTAATCTCATTGAGGAAGGACTGACTTCTCTCTAAATCCAAGTGTCCCCCATACAGGTTAGCCATTTTTACCACTTGGAATTTGCCGCTATTGAGAAACTTTTTGCTGCTAAAAGCATATCCTCCTTCTACCTTCGCTATATTCCCGAGATTTTTGACATCCCAATCACTCGGAATGACGCCCACTTCAGTTGGTTTGTATCCTTCCTTTACTTCCATACAAACCCCATTTCCATAAGGTGTGCATTTACTTTTTCTTCTAGTTCGTCTACTGCCTTTCCCAAACTCGGCAAAGGGTTTACATACCGCTCTGCTAATTCCTTAATTCTTCCCGCAAGCCGTTGGCTGATGCGCTGCATTTCAGTCTGCACATCATTCTCTAACCGCGCCAGCCATTTGTCTTCCACCACTAGAATTTTAATCTCATCAACGCTTAGGACTTTATACTTATCCAATACCTTTTTCTCTAATACGACCTGTGCTTCTTTTATCTTTTTATTTACCTCTGCTTCCTGCTCCAGGAGCTTCAGGTATTTCTGTAATACGACAAGCTCATCGGATGATTCTTCGTCATCTTTTATTTCTTTTATACGCTGTTGCACGCCTGTTTTGGTGAGTTTTTCTTTATCATTCTTGGCTTCTTCCAGCAGTCCTTCTTCACCACTATGCTCTTCTTCCATCTGTTCCATCTGCCCGGCGATGGCATCACGGTCGTCTTCCAGCTTTTCGATAGCCTTTTGCTCTGTGTCAAAATAGCGGTTTACAATAAGTTGCTTTGGTATGAGACGTCCTCCCCATTCATTTTTTTTCTTGTTGTTCTTTTCAATATCCTTGCCTGCTTCCCATCCGTCAGCTACCAGCGCATACAAATCGTCCTGCATAGTTTCTACCCAATAGGTCAGAAGGTGCTGATAAATGTCATATTTGTCTATCAGGCTTAAGCCTTCAAAGCTTTGCAGTAAATCCTCAGAAAGGGTGAATATGAGCTGTTTGGGTTTATCACCAACAGCAATACCTTTCAGTCTGGAAATATTATTCTTCTTCCATTGAGCAAAGATATCCTGCACTTTTTCGCGGAAAGCCGTAAATTCGGGATGTGAGAAAATGGTTTGCTTTATCTGGTCTTTTTCAACAATGAGCCTGCTGTAATTCGCCCGACTACCCGCAATAAAGAGTTCTTTTCTAAGCGACGGATATACCTCCCAATAGGTATGAAGAGCATCAATATCAGCATTCGGGATATCGCCAAGGAGATGCGCCTCAATGTCCTGTATATCTTCTGATTCCTGGCTGTCGATATAGCGGGGAATGTTAAAGTTATACTCATTGCTTTCAATATCAGCAACCGAGACCATACGGCTGTATTTAGGTATTTCGAGTTGTTTATTGAAGACATCCACGATTTTATGAATGTCCTGCTCACGAAGACGGTTCTTGTTGCCATCTTTTATAAATCCTCTTGAGGCATCTATCATAAAGATGCCCTTGCGGTTTGCAGAGTTTTCCTTATCCAGCACAATGATGCAGGCGGGAATACCCGTGCCATAGAAAAGGTTTGGGGGTAGACCGATGATGCCCTTGATATATCCCCTGCGGATAATATTCTGGCGGATTACCCCCTCAGCACCTCCTCGAAACAGCACCCCATGGGGGAGAATCACGGCACCCTTGCCCTTGCTTTTGAGAGATGCGATGATGTGCAGAAGAAAAGCATAGTCACCATTTTTTTTCGGTGGTATGCCATAATCCTTGAAACGATTATGCTCATCGGTTATTGTTCCCTTCTGAACGGCAAATCCACTGCTCCATGCTTTATATGAGAAAGGGGGATTGGCGACCACAAAATCAAATGTTCTGAGTCGTCCTCTTTCATCCAGAAACATAGGATTGGAAAGAGTGCTTTGACCCTTCTTAATTTCCGCAGTTGGGTTATTGTGTAAAATCATGTTCATTACTGCTAAAGCTGCTGTTGATACATCTTTTTCCTGCCCGTAGATGGTCATACCTAATTCTGATTCACTGACAACTTTGAGGAGCAAAGACCCTGACCCACATGTGGGGTCATACGCTGTTGTTGAGGGAGTTATTTTTACGTTAAAGGTGATAATCTTTGCCATAATACGGCTTACTTCCGCAGGGGTGTAAAACTGTCCTTTGCTTTTTCCACTTTCTGTTGCAAAGTGACGCATAAGGTATTCGTAAGCATCGCCGAGAATGTCATCACCCTCTGCACGATTCTTACTAAAGTCGAGTTCCGGGTTTTCAAAAATGGCGATAAGATTAGTGAGAGTGTCAACCATCTCTTTGCCGCTACCCAGTTTGTCAGGGCTGTCAAAGTCGGCAACGTCTATAGTACCGGCAAGATTATTGGCATTGGCAATTTGCCCGATGATTTTCTTGTTAATATCTTCGCCAATATTCTTCGTACCTTTAAGCGCCAGCATGTCTTTAAAGCTGGCACCTTCGGGCACAACGATAGGGGCATATGGAACTCCGGCATATTTATCGGATATATATTTTACAAACAGAAGAGCCAGCACATAGTCCTTATATTGCGAGGCATCCATTCCTCCTCGGAGTGCATCGCAACTTGCCCATAGAGAACTGTAAAGGTCAGATTTTTTTATCGCCATTTCTTCCTTCCTTAATCCAGTTACCCGAAAATACAAAACCCCGCTCTCCTGAGAAACGGGGTTTCATCAATCAGTCTATTTTACCCTCTTAACCGGTGGCCAAAAAGCTTTTGCCTGTCCTAAATACCCCCAACTATCCGCTTGAAATTTAAGCCAAAATATATCTAAACGTACAATCAGTCAAGACCTTTTCGGGGATTCAAACTAATAAGAATAGTAACGTTACCCATTTATATTAAACTGACGAGTAATTTTAAGAAAATATACTTATTATTTCACCCGTAAAAGGACACTTTTTTCGACCAGTATTTTTAAGAAAATATTTTTAAGAGTTCGCACATAAAGGAAACAGTTTGCGATGCCCCGGTATTTTTAAGATTTGACCCATTCTCTTAAATATGCCCTTTTTTGCCTTTAAATAATGGCTTCTTCCTCTGAAAGAAATAGGCCAAAATATTTCTTTATATTGTGGATTTCAAACAATATTCGTGATAGTAAT
>JBKQQP010000089.1:0-32054 GCA_052144335.1 Syntrophales bacterium | reverse complement strand
AACAAACAACCTACAGGCTTACTTGAAAGTGGTGGAAGGGGATGGGTATTACCGTCAGGCCAACAAAGAGGGGGCTGCTGTGGCCATGCGGCTTTACCGCGAAGCCCTGGAACTGGACCCAAAGTATACAATGGCTTATATCCGTTTATCCTGGGCACTCACGCTGGGTGTGTATTACGGTGCCAGTGAATCGCCCCAAGAGACTCTCTCCAATGCCCTGAAATTAGCACAAAAGGCTGTCGAACTGGACAGTTCCTCGGCCGAGGCCCACGCTGCTGTCAGCTGGGCATTTCTGGGGATGCGTCAGTATGATAAGGCGATTGAGTTCGGGGAGCGGGCTGTGAGACTTAACCCGAACAGCCCTTTGGCTCTCTGGGAACTTGCCACATGTCTGAATTATTCCTGGAGAGGAGAGGAGGCCATTCCTTTGTATCGACAGGCCATTCGACTCAATCCTTTTACTTCCGGTAACTATCAGATGTTGGGTGCCGCTTGTCGTCAAACCGGAAGGTATGAGGAGGGCATCGCTGCGGTCAAGAAAGCCCTTAAGCTGGCTCCCAACAGTGTAATAGCAAATATTAGCCTGGTCTTATTGTATATGTACGCCGGACGCGAAGATGAAGCCCGGGCTGCTGTCGCGGAAGTCTATCGAATAGACCCCAGTTACGCTCTTGAGAAGTTCATCAAATTCTGGCCACTGAAAGAGGGACCAGAGAGGGATCGCCTCATAGATGCCATGCGCAAAGCGGGCTTGAAATGAGGGTGATGAACTTACAACAAAGTCTCTCCCCAGTTAATTATGTATATTTCTCCCAGTAATCATTACCTTTGAGATCTAGCCCGGAGTGAACAGTAGTAGGCAGCCAATAACCGGCGTATTTCATTTTTTCTTTGATCACTCCTTCGCATTAGAGAAGGAAAGCTGCTACCTGAAGTGCATTTCCTTAAATTATTGACTTCAATATTCAGTAACCACTTAGTATTGTCAATCTCACTGAGTAAGGTGTTGTCGGGAAGCAAGGTGTAGCCTGATTTAACTCCGTTGTCTCTCCACAACCCATTACACTGCACTGCCTATATTAACTCCACAGTAATATTCCTTTTTTCTATGCTTCATCTCCCTTTGCGCATGGGAGACCTCCATTAAGCCCTGCCCTGAAACACAAGAAATATACGATATTATATTAAAGTGGCCACATCGCAAAGTAATATACAGATAAAGCCAAGAGGAGATTGTTATGCCTATACCGGAATGTCTTACGATTAATAACGCAGAAAAACCGCCGAAGATATTGACCCGTGCAATCAGGCAATATCTAAAGAGTGCAAATTGAATATCTAAAGCCTGGTCCTCAAAAAAAGGCCCGGGTCAGAGTCTTTTGCAAATAACATTTCGCGCTTCTTAGAAGAAAGGACTGTACCCTGGAAACCCGGTTAACATTGAACAAAATCAATATATCCATAATCATCTCTATCATTGTCGCACCCCTGTTTTATTGCACCCATGCCCAGGCGTATTGTTTCGAGGAAGCCGGCCGGCTTTACAACATTTCGCCTCAGCTCTTATGGTCGATAGCCAAAGTGGAGTCCAATTTCCAGCCCGAGGCCCTTAACTGGAACAGGAACGGTACCTACGACTTCGGAGTAATGCAGATAAATTCCTCATGGCGGATGGCACTGGGGGAAGAAAGGTGGACTAAGCTTGGCGAGCCATGCATGAACGTTAAGGTCGGAGCATGGATATTGGCGCAATGCATCGCCCGGCACGGCTATACCTGGAAGGCGGTCGGCTTTTACAACGCGGCCTCAAAGAATAAAAGGGACGCCTATGCTCGTAAGGTTTATGACGTGCTCGTCCGTTATGCGCACCATGGTATGACCGCGCGCCTGTTAAAAACCATGCGGATCAAAAGGCCGGAATTAAAATCATGAACAAGGGTAATGATTCCATTTCCGTAAATGAGCTGCAAAACGACAACACGAATCCGCCTAAGAACCAGACAATCTACCGGATCCGGAAACGGGATCCAGGATATACCCAGGTATGCAATGACATCATAAATGAAACCGGACTTTCCTGGAAAGCAAAAGGGATATTGATATACCTCCTTTCAAAACCTGATGGATGGACGGTACGTGAAAACAATATAGTGAAGCACTCCGTGGATGGGCTTAAGGCAACAAAAGCGGGAATAAAAGAACTCATCAATCGGGGATATATGTCCCGCCGAAAAATCAGAGACTATCAGGGCAAATATCGCGGCTGGGAAACCATAGCGTGTGAGGCACCGTTCACCGAGATGCCATTTTCGGACGTCGGTTTTTCGGACGTCCATTTACCGAACGTCCGAAAAAGTCACCTTACTAATACTGATAAGAGCAATACTGACGATAATAATACGAACATTACAACGGTGTCGTCGCGTTACGATCTGAGAAAAATACAAATAAAGGGAAAATACTTTCCCACAGTGACAGGCCGGGAAGCAGAAATCATTGCGGATGCTGTCATAGGGATTCAATATGCCCGCGGCGGAGTAAGGAACAGAGATGTACTGCAGCAACACCTGAAGAAAATGCTTGAAGGGGGAAATCTCCTGGTCCCCGACAGATGGGATGAATATATCAGCGAGAAAGAGGAAGCCGTTGAAAAGGCAAAACGGAAGAAAACGGAGCGTCAGCAGGAAGAAGAGGAGAAAACAAAGACGCGTCAGGCAGTGGAGGCGTTCGAGGCTTTGCCGGCAAGCGAACAGGAAAAGTATATTGAAATGGCACGGGCAACGACGGAGAAAAATTTGGATGTGTCGGATTCCGTCATAAGGATAATAGCCGCACAGATGGCAACAGGAGAAAAAACCTGAGCCGGTATTATGTTGTCACGACATCGAGCCGCCGCATGAAAACGGAATTCACGACATGTACCTGCTAAAGACAGCACAGAAGAACGTTCTTGTTGCCCTTTTGCGGAAGGCCGGCATTGAAGCACTACCAACCAGATTTTCCGACATGGTTATCTCCCGGGAAGACCCGCCTGCGATGTTTTTGAACAACGGCTATATCACCAGGACAATCCCGATTACGGAAGAACTGGCCGTGGTTTTCATTGAACCTCCGGGTTCGCGTCCAAAAGAAAAAGACCTGGTCTGCGTGAAGAGAAACGGAGAGGAGTTTATCGGAACTGTGCACGAAGTTAATAATGACCGGATACTCATAATGACGAAGGTGTTCAGCCACCCGCGGTTAATTGAGGTTGGCCTGGATGAAATCACGACCCCAAAAACATAAAGCATTGTCATGAGTCTTCGCAGCATATTCAAAGCTATAATAGAGAGCGTCGTAGAAACGGAGCCGACCGGCCCGATAACGATACCCCTTCAAGAGCTGTCGCAGATCTGGGTGAAACGGAACGTGGATGCGCAAGCGGCATCCTCAGCGGCATCCGCGGCCCCGGCTTCGACAGACGGCATGCGTGCGTCTGAATATGCGGCACAACCGGCATTCGACATAAGCCGTTACCGGCCCAGAGCCGCATTCGAAAACCTTTGGAATGAGTATATACAGCCGAACTATATGCTTTTCGAGGAAGACGGATCGCTTCCCGCTGTCAGCGAATTAATCGACATCCTGACAACGGGAGGCGTCTGTCAGTCCGTCGTTGTCAGTGAGAAGGTCTTCAATAAGAAGACAACAATGGATCTCGCCAAAATTTCATTGCAAAATCACTCTATAAACGTTGCGGAGAAACTTCTCAACGATATAAGGAACAAATATCTTCCCAACAAAGAAATGGAGTACCAGTCAAGCATACCCATCGCGATAATTGCGGCACTGGGACACGACATCGGAAAATTGCCGAGTTACATGGCCCGCCCCGCGTATTCCAAACATGACCATCCCTACATCAGCGTGGATGTCCTCAAGAAACTATTCGGGAAATATGATGTCCACTCCGGGCGGCTCGATCTTGCGATAGAGGCGATCAAGGTGCACCATGAAGGCCGCGTATCCGGCCAAGTGGAAGCCGCCAACAAGTATATAAATTGGCTGCAGTATGCCGACCACAAAGCAAGGGAGGAGGAATTGGCCGGGGTGCGACACCTTGATGCGAAGGATGGCGCAAAATGGCTGGATACCGGCCGGCTTCTTGACGAGCTTATGCCGAAAATCAACATTGTCGAAACGGCAGGGAAAAAGAATGAGTTCTTCGCTTTTTCTTTCGGGGGCACGGTGTATGCCAGCCTTGATACCCTGTACAATATTGCCCAGTCAATGTATTCCAAGGCCAACATTGTGGATATAGTGTTTGAGTATTCACATATCGGCATGATCGAGCTGGCAAGGAAGCAGATCGTTAGGAGGCTTTACGAAGAAAAGAAGTTAACGAGCGGTCTGGACGTCAATGCGAAGCCATACGGGAAATGGTACACGGTCAGCAGTTCCGCGGCGGGAAATGAAAAAATTCAATTGATCCCCATACCGGTAGAAAAATTTGGTCGTTTGCCGTCCGAGCTTGAGCTTGAGGGGCGCAAGCAGGGATGGCTCAGGACAATAACGGCAGTGCGGTAATCCGGGAGCAGATCATGAAGTGGAAAAATCATCAGGTAGTGGGATATGCGCTTGCGTATGCGGTAACTGGGGACCTTCTGTTGTCTCTGACAAGCCTGCCAATGTCCGTCCTGCCGGACGCCATTGAAGGAGTACCGAAACTGAAGTTCGTAAAACACCGCGGCTGGTCACACAACGTCCTCTTGTGGGGTGCACTGGGCCTTATAGCGTATTTTGCATTCCCGCCGCACAGAACGCTCGTGACGGCCGCGATCATGGGCCTCGCATCCCATTTCTTGTGCGACTGCCTCACCATGTCGGGCACGCCAATCTGGAAAAATAGAGTGCTAAAGTTGAAGTTATTGGTCACAGGAGCCGTCGCCGAATATGTGATCGCTTACGGAACTCTCGCTGCGGTGTTCTGCTACAGGCAGTTTTACCTACGTCAGCCGCAAATACCCTCAATGGAAAATGCCCTGGAGGATGTAAAACAGATATTTTATGTGCTGACACAGCCTCACTTTGCAAGCTGGCTGATCAGTGTTCTTCCATATAACCTGATTGCGTGTACTACCCTTGTGGTGGCCGTATGGATGATAGTCTTCCGTGAACTTTTTACATTCGGTACGGGGATAATAATTATGGCCATAGTATTATTTTTCGTCGGCCAGTCGATGACGTGAAGGATAGCAATGGATCAGGAAATTAAAGGAGGTATCGCCATATGTCCGTCGAGATGGCATCAAGCTCAAATGCGGACCAGGTCCTTTTCGGCTTTTCCCCTCCCTCGGCTTCGGCAAAGACGCTTCTTGACGCCATAACGCTGATACAGGAATACTCCATTGCGGAAGACAAATCCCCCCTGCCCGAAACGTTTCTCACGCTCAAGGGTCAGGCACTTCTTTTCGGCATAGGGTTCTTTGCCAGCATGGACAGTGTTATCTACTCGTTTTTCCTTGTTCCCATCGGCATGTTTATATTCCTGCATCCCGGAGAAAAATCCGTATCCACAAAACTCTTCGCCATAATGCTGATGGTGGTCATGCCGCTTGCCATGTCAGTCCTGCTTTCGTCGCTCGCAAGATATCCGAAATGGCCTAAAGGATTGACGGTCTTTGCCATAGGCCGTTTGCTGATCGGCATACTGACCGGAGGGCTTGTCCTCTCGATGATCGCTTTCGCGGCGCTGTATCTTTTTCTAACAAAGTTGATGCTCTACTATTACCCTCTATTTCAGGCCCAGTACGGGCGCCTGCCTGCATTGCCGGAATATGTGACCTTCATTCCACTCCCGTCCGCCTGGATAATCCTTGCACTGCATGTTCTTCTCCCATCAATCCCGTGCGCCGTGGTCGCCTTTAAACGGCGACAAATCAGGGAAAAAGGCGACGGCTGAGCCCTCACGAACGATGCTCGATCACGGCATTAAATACACCCTGACGATAGCTCATATCATGAACGTAGATCCTTATCTGCCGGGGTTCAAAGCATATCTGCCCGAACTGCGGCGGAGGGCGGTTCTACCCGCCGGCAACGTCTCACGCGATAACCGGATCGGAGAATATACCTGGGCGGTCGTCATCTCCGAGACCGAAGATGGTGACGTACTCATTTCCCAGACCTTAGCTCAATATTTTCTGAGGCTGACGGAATGTTTCCTGAGCCAAGAACTGGCAGCTGATATCAAGGTCGTACGGGTGGCCGCAGTCGCCGGCACTGCGTTTGTCAAGATTGCCGTGAGATCACTAAGCGGTTATGACCCGGTGAAAGTCTGCCTCGAAACAGTCACGGAGCAAATAAAAAAGTATACCGATTTTAAGATGATCTTTATCAGGTACGACGAGAACGTGCAGCAGTACATAAAAAATTCTTTGTATCCGTGCCCCGAACATGCGGTCGGGGAAGTAATATATACAAAAAGCGATGCGAAAGAACAGGCAACTGTCAGGGTGGAGGAAAAATATATTCCCCTTTGTATGGGAAAGAAAGGGACAAACGTTGCCGCGGCGGCGAAATTGGTAAAATTGAAACTGAACATCAAACCCATAATCAAAGATACACCATGAAAAGGGAGAGAAAGAAAAAATGCGTAAAAATCTATTATGACAGAGTGCAGACATATTGATCTCTGCCCGGGCAAGAGCGGTCTAAAAGCCGCGGCCAGAGGAGAATTACATGAAGAAGCAAAACATCAAAGAGGAAAGAAAGGAAATGGGAAAATGGAAGAAGGTGAGGTGAGAAGGGATTACATGCAGATAAAGAGAGAGGTGTACGACAATCCGTCAAGTCTCAGAATTATGACGCGGTCAACGGAGGGTCATGCGCTTATGAAGGTTGCACTGCAGGCAGACAGGTTTATGGGAAGATTAAGGTTCAAGGCATCGCCTGCAGAAAGACAAAAGTGGGAGCAAACATCGCGCGTTATTGACAGGCTGCAGGAGATAATCGTCGAATTCGAAGCGATGGTCAGAGAGATGCAGCTCTACAAGGGCAGGCTGGCAATCGAGCCTTATGAAATAAAGGACAAAGAAGTATTTCTGAAGTCACGTTATTCATTCGCGGTATTGCCCAGGGTGCCCGACATGGACAAATTATATCGCAGCATAGGCAAGATGGATGACACTCTCTATGCTTATCGTACGATGCACACGAGCATGGACGCAATAGCGGACGCTTCCGTGAAGGCAATTAACGCTTTGCGGATGCTGCATGAATACACGACAGAGATAGCGGGAATTGCGACCGATGACTACAAAATACCGAATTTCGCCGCGCGACTGTTAGCTTTGGGGGAAGAGGACGAGTCTGAACCGACTAAAGGAGGGAGAAAGAAAAAGAAAGAAAAGGTTCAGGAGTCGGCCGCGTCGCATGAAAGCATAGAGCTTGCGGTCAAGGCAGGTTGAGTACGGTGCTCTCTCCTTGGGCACACAACGGGAGGGCCGATAGACAGGCGTGTACTCTACGACGCCTGTCATCACACATGATGAACTGATATACGGCCAAATTCTTCAACATATTTAACTTACTTATTTTAAGGAGAAAAGTCATGGTTTTCAGGAAAGTCAAAAAAATCGGCAAAATTTTAAGCATCAGCATGCTTCTTCTGATCTTGTGCGCAGGCGCGGCGCTTGCGTTTAACCCGCCGGCCAACACCGATCCGTTCTATGCGGCGTGGGACTTCGTAGCCAACACGGTCATTGGCGGCGCGTTGGGCACATGTGTAGCCCTCGTGGGTATGGCTTACGGGGTTTACCAGTTCATCAAACATCCCGAACTGGGACTGATAGGAACTCTCGGTGCCGGTGTAGGCATAGCGTGCCTTGGCCTGCTTCCGACCATCGTTAAAGGCCTGGGGATGATTATTTAAAGTTTGTCACGCAAAAGACCCCGCCTCCAAGGGCGGGGTTAATTTCTCAAGGACGTCAAAGGAATATCAGATGAATCACCATTTCCCCAAATATCTCCACTTGCCGGTAAGGATAGCCAATAAAGTGGAAATCGAAGACCTGGTAATAGGCGTCTCCATCTTCCTGATAGGCTTTATGTCCATATGGGTCGTATGGATAGTGGGGATATTCGCGATACTCAAATACATGAAGGTTAAAAAGAATAATCCTCGCGGCTTCTTAAGCCACTGGATGATGAAGTTGGGAATCAAGGTGGTGCAGTATTACCCGCCTCTTCTGGAAACCAGATTTATAGAGTGAGCCTGTGAAACACATCAAATACCTGTCTCAATTTGAAAAGGTCAAAGCATCCAATAGATTGCTGATGCTCATTGTATTTTTAATCGGATCACTTGTTGTAATAAACACGTTCGTAACTATTTCCATTTCTGCCAAAGAGAAAGTAATCCTTGTCCCGCCCGGCCTCCAGACAAAAGCTGAAATATATGAAGGCAAGGCGGATGAACACTACCTTACGGCATTTACCAGATACGCATTGGGCTTGCTGCTCAATTACTCGCCTGCCACAGTAAAGCAGCAGTACGAGGAGTTGCTTCTACTGTATGATTCAGCGTCATACCCTGAAGTCCGTACACAACTTTTCAACCTTGTCGATACGGTGAAGACATCGCAGATATCGAGCGTGTTTATACCGCAGCGGTTTATCGTCAACCAGGGAAGCTCATTGATCAAAGTACAGGGAACTCGCAAGATCTACAAGGATGACCGTACCAGCACCAACTCTCTGCAAAATTACCAGATGACATTCAAGATATATGACAGCAAGTTTTATATCGTCGACATAAAAGAGGTTGAATCTCTATGAAAACAATAAAGACAGGTTTCTGTTTGGCGCTTTTGCTGTTTGCGCAAGCTGTGGCTGCGGATACGGATACGGATAAGACAGTGAATAAACCGCCAGCGGCTGTTTCCGTGGGGGGCGGAATATCGGATAAATACCCTGCGACGATTACCGGCGGTAAGATGGCAAAAAAGCCGCCCGAAAAAAAAGGTAAATCACCTGTATACGATACGGCTTCCGTGCCGGAGACCAATCTGGAAGAGCTGCAGGGTTCCCTCGAGAAGAGTGATACTAACGGCATATTGCCTGATGTGCCCACGGCAGTGCAGTTGTCGGCATCCGATGTGAATCGTGTAACGTGCATGAACGGAGCAATCACGGACGTTATTTACTCTCAGGAAAAGGGACTGTACGTAAAATACAGCGGTAAGGACGCATTTGTGAAGTTCCAGATTGTAAGCACGAAAGACAAGAACAAGCTTTCCTACTCCACTACGCCGACAGAGATATATTTTGTTTGCAAAGACCGCGTCTACTCAATAATCGCTCTTCCGAAGCGCATACCGTCGCAACAGGTAAGACTCTCCAATGCCGTCCTGAATAGAATAAAGCAAAACAAGGAATTCTTTGCAGACATGCCCTACGAGCAGCGGCTGACCACGATTATTCAACGGACCTATAAAGATGAATTCGAAGATTCATGGACGATAGAAGGCGTTAATAAAACCATCGATGCTTTCAGAAACTACCATGTAACGCATTTCCGTAACGTGGTCATAGACGGCGAAGGCATTATCCTGAAGGAATACCATGTAAGGTTCACCGATACACGATATCCGGAAGGCGGCATGCTCGAGGAGAAGATGTTTCTCAATAAAGACCTGACCAGCAATACTATAGCTATAGCGCTGGACAAGACGCTTGTTAAGCCTAACGAGCTTGTCCGGTTATTTATCGTTGAATCCAAGGGAGAGAAGTGAAAGCAAGGAGGGTTGATGAAAAGGATTACAGAGTGGTTCAACAGCCTGTCTCTTCATCAGAAAAACAAGGCTACCAAGTTAGCCATCGTTGGCGTCTGCCTGGTGTTGATTGCAGTAATGTTCTTTTCCATGATGGCGAAGAAAGGCGCGGAACAGCAAGCGCAACAAAAGAAGGCTACCGGGCAGAAGGAAATACAGATAGACAAGAACATCCTTGATAAGACTGCGTACCTGGAGAGCAGCAAAGAAATGCAGAAGATCAAGGAAGATAATGATCAGTTAAAGAAAGATGTTGAATTGCTCAAGCACAGGACAAATCAACCGTCGAACAGCTCTCCTGAAATGCGAACCCTTCCGCCGCCGCCCGCCGCGTCTTCTTCAGAAGTCGTGAATATTGAAAACAAGGGAGCTTCATTGCCATTCGCTCCTTCTCGACCGCATCCAAGCATACCCCCGCCTCAATCCGCACAGTCTTCCTCGCTTGCCGGCATACCCCCTCCCCCGCCTCCCGGCGAGCAGTCCAAAGAGATTATAGGGGGGATAGAGACCGTCAAGAACACAGATGTAAAGCCGGACGACAAGGACGTAAAAAAAAAGAGCCGGTTGATCTATATTCCTGCGAGTACGATCATCCCTGTGACTCTTTTGTCTGGCGTTGACGCAACCTGTATGGAAGACGCCAAACGGCCGAACGTCCCTGTAGTGTTGAGAGTCGACAACCTGGCATTTCTGCCGAACGAATTCAAGGCCAACCTGAAGGGTTGCAGGATCCTTGCCCAGGGCCTGGGAAGCCTTGCCGACGAACGGGTGCATCTCCGCTCGATGTCCCTTACCTGTATATCGAAAACCGGAAAAGCCCTTATCGACAGCGAAATACAGGGTTACCTCGCAGATACGGACGGCAAGGGCGGCGTCCGCGGCAATGTCGTAAGCAAGATGGATTCGGCCCTGTGGCGGGCCTTCGTAGCCGGAGTGTTCGGCGGTGCCGGAGAGGCCATCAGGGCACAGTCTCAGCCGCTGTCTACGGTATCCATCGGGACAACGCAGACTCAAACCCTAAATTCGGATCAAATCAGGAACGCCGCCCTAGGCGGAGGACTGGTTGCCGCATCGGGGGAACTGCAGAAATTCTATATGGAGCTTGCCCGCCAGCTGTCCCCGACTATCGAGGTGGGCGCTCTGAGGAAACTGGCGTTTGTGTCAACGAAGGGCATTGATCTGGAAATAAAGACGCCGAATCTTGTGAGATAGGAGACTGAGAGATGTACATAAGAATGACCGTCATAATGGCTCTATGCATGTTTTTCGCAGGATGTGGAGGGATATTCAACCCCTATAAGAGCGAATTCGACTGTCCGATGAGAGACAAAGGCGAATGTGTAAGCGTGCCCGAGGCATATAGTGAAGCGGTGAGTCGTATGCCCCGGGACGCCAATAATAAATCATCGAGATACTCTACAAAGAAGCTTGACGCTTCCAATTCGGCAGCCGATCTGGAACAGATCAATCCGCGCGATATATATCAGCAGGAGATGGCGAAGAAACTGACATCCTATATCAGACAGCCGAACACCCCTTTTATTTCTCCTCCCACGGTGATGCGGACGCTGATCCTGCCTTACAAGGCATCCTCCAAGGACCTCTATTCCGAGAGGTACATTTACATCGTTGTGGATGAGCCCCAATGGGTCATGAGTGCGCCCACGTACGGCGCGGAATCCAAGGATATGATCTTAGAAAAAACTGAGATACCAGTTAAGAAATAAACAGAAAAGGCCTATCTATGAAAACGGAAGACATTACAAAGTTAGCAGAGCGCATGTCTTTTTCCGACTACCTGCCATACAGGTCATATGACCCGTCAACAAAGGTATACTGGAACACGGATGACAGCGCCGGATACATATGGGAATGCTCGCCTCAGGTTTATGCTGGGGATCAGCATGCTTCAGCGTTGGAAGGCCTCTTCCGGCAGGAATTACCCGACGAGACGGTTATACAGTTCATATTGTTTGCCGACAACTACATAGATCCGATAATCGAAGAATTTCAACAGCGAAAAACCCGCAGGACAGAAATTATTGACAGGATGGTTTCTCATATCAGCGGCTTCATGCATAAAAATACGGATAGTATACCCGGCATGCAGGACCTTCCGCTTCGCAACTTCCGCCTATTGGTTGCGGTAAGGATGCCCGGTGAGAAACTGCAACAAAAGATGTTAACCGACGTCTACACCCATTTCACGGAAAAGCTCGGGGGTGCCTTTCTGTTCCCGAGAGATTTCCAGCCGGAAGAACTCCTTGACTGGCTGCGCCGTTTCTTCAATGACGGGCCTTCGTTGAACAACAGGCTCTATGACGATGACATTCCCCTGAAAAGGCAGATTATCTTTGCCGATACGATCGTGGAAAACCACATCGATTATATGAAGACCGGGAACAAGCATTTACGGTGTGCCACCGTGAAATCTTATCCTGAAGAAGTGAACTTGTTGCAGACCAACGAGCTCTGCGGGGGCATCTGGGGCGGTATATCCGACGCGAGCCAGGTTACGTCACAGTTTATTTTCACTCTTACTATCTATATCGACCACAAACTGAAAGACCGGTTAAGCAGAAAGACCGAGTTTTACACAAAACAGCCGGCATTTGGAAGTTTTGCCAAGACCATCGCAGACATCAAGGTGGAATACCAGGACGCGCTCCATAACATAGGAAACGGTGTCCCGTACGCACGCATTGTGCCGGTATTCTGGGTATGGGGCAATGAGGTCAAGGCAAGTGCCGCGCTTGCCCGGGTAAAGCGTATGTGGGAGGAAAAGGGTTACATTATGCAGAGCGATAAAATTATTCTGCCTATGCTGTTAATCATAGCCCTGCCTTTCGGTACATATACCAAGGCCCGGATACTCGACGTGTTGCAGCGCGATTTCCCCGTATCTTCGGAAACGGTGGTCAGTGTTCTACCCACGCAAGGCGACTTCTCGGGAGCTGAACCGTCTGTATTGTTTATCGGCCGTAAAGGACAATTGTGCGGGTTAGACATATTTGCCAAAAAGAAGGTAAATAATTCCAATGTATTTATTGCTGCCGGGTCCGGGGCGGGAAAAAGTTTTTTAGTAAATTACCTTGTCACGAATTATTACGGCGAAAATGCCCTTGTTCGCATCATAGATATTGGACGCTCCTACAAAAAAATGACGCGATTGTTTGGAGCACGGTTCCTCGACTTCGACGAAAACTCTAATGTCTGTCTCAATCCATTTACGCACATTCCCATAGACGACGAGGACGAACAGAAAAAGGAGATAGCGGTAATCGGCAGCATGGTAACAGGAATGTGCTTTGCCAAAACCGATATAGTGCCGACCGACATAGCAGAAACGGCAAACACCCTCACCCAGCAGGCATCGAAATGGGCGTGGAAAAATTACAGGACGGATGCGAATATCGACGCGGTATATACATATCTGAATAACTTTCCCGATTTGTGCGGCGAAGACGACAAACACAACTATGCCTCTAACATGACGGACCTCGCCCGCATGCTGGCGTTCAACCTGAACGAGTTTACGTCGAGCGGCAGCTACGGGAAATGGTTCAACGGGCGCGCGACATTCGATATTTCCAGCGACGAATTTGTGGTGCTTGAACTGGAAAACCTGAAGTCGCAGAAAGCGTTGTGGAACATCATCACAATGCAGATCATCAACGCGGTCACACAGGACCTGTATCTGTCCGACCGGTCCAGGAAGCGGCTGATCATATTCGACGAGGCGTATCAATTCATCAGGGACGGAAATGCGTTGAGGGACGTTATCAGCGAGGGGTATCGCCGTGCGAGAAAATACGGGGGCTCGTTTTCAATAATTACCCAGTCGATTCTGGATCTCCGGATATTCGGCTCAATCGGACATGTGATCATGGCCAACAGCGCCTTCAAGTTTCTTCTTGAAGCTAACGACTTCGATATGGCCGAGTCGGAGAAGCTTATAAATTATCCTCCGTTTGTAATGAAGCTTCTCAAAACGATCAAATCAAGCCGTCCCAAATATTCGGAACTGTTTATCGATTCTCCGCTGGGCATAGGTCCGGCAAGGCTGGCCGTCAGCCCGTATCTGTATTATCTCTTTACGTCCGACGCCTCTGAAATAGCCGAAATAGAGCAGATGATTGTTGCCGGAGGCATGACATACGATCAGGCCATAATCGAAATGGCGAGAAGATACCGGCCTGATGAATTTCTTGATCAGTGACGCGCATGTAACGGTGCCATATATGAAGAAAATAGTATTCGCAGCCCTACTCCTTGTATTCAGTACTTCATTCTGTATAGCCGACGATCCCTATCAGGCTGCGGATTCTTCCGCGCAGCAGGCGCAAGGCCATTTCGGATCGTCGGGTGCAATTCAGCAAAACTCCGTAAACCCGCTTATCGGCGGCGGGCCTTTATCTACAGTCGACGGCACAAAGCAGTCGACGGTCCAGATCTCATGCCCCACATCTGATAAGTTTCTGACAGTCCTTATAGCCCCTGCCGCCACAAACGATCTCAGTATGGTGAACATCTACCAGGATGCCGATCTCGACGGCAACGTGGAATATTCCTATACCCTACCCTTCCCCATTTCAGGGATATGCGCCAACGGCGTCATATCATGCGATCCCGGCACATGGGCGAACTGCAACTACTACCAGTGGATCTCAGACACAAACGGCCACGTAAGTGTGGCGAATACCGGCAGCATAACCAGCCTGGGCGGTTGCTATTGCATCAACAATTCATGCGGCAACAACCTTGTATGGATAAACCTGAACAATATACTGAAAGATATAGGCGGCGGCATAGTAGGAGCGGTGCAGGGGCAAAAGCCGCAATACACGATCAGCAGTATAAATATTGACGGCACGACGATCTCCTATACCGGCCAGGATGAGAGGCGCTGCACTTCCGGTCCCGCCTATCAGTCAGGGACCACTACTCCGCAAACCTTCGCCGGCACGCAGGCGTCAACGGTGCAGGTGCAGCAGTACACTAACTATGCCGGTGACATGCAGGACGCCGCTAGCCAGGAAGTCGTCAAACAGTCTTCTGACCCGAACAGTTATTACAGCCTGCTGACACAAACAGCAACCAATCAGAATGCCGTAATGCAAACGAATTCCTGCACAATAAAACGAGACGTATCAGTTCAGGAATCCACGACCTGCCCTACCGGCGAGACTTACAGCCCCGTACAGGATACATGCACCAGCCCGCCAGTCTCAGTTGTCGCGGATCAGTCTCCCTCGTATTGGTTTTACAATGGCGCCTACAGGCTGTACTGCAGCGGGTCCGGTATGTACCTGACGGCTAATTCCGGGGGTTACAGCCGAAGTTGGACGATAACCGGCGCAACCTGCTCGGGCGATGCAAATGGCGGAGCGGAGTCGGCATGCATCACTTATCTTTCGGGAAGCGGCAACCAGCTCCTTGTTTATGCAGTCCCTTATACCACTCCGATCTGTGGTGAATTCGGCTGTACCGGTGGTTGTGGAGGTTCGCCAATGCACCTCGGGTCCCTGACTTTTTCGCCCGCCATAGTAAGCGGATCTACACGTTCGCTTAGTTGTCCCCTGGACGACGCCTCGGGTCTGAGTTTTCACGATCAGTGTGTCTGGGCGACATGGACGAGCATCAATATATCGGCGGCAACCGATCCGGCAATCAAGCAGGATAATATCAGCAATACAATCGATGACCAGTGTATCGGATTGGAGAATAATAGCTCATGCAGTCTGCAAAATGAAACAGTCGATGGAGTAAATACATACACCAACTATCAGCCGACAGGTCTTGTGCCCTTACCCCAATGTAAAACGTTTGCAGGCTTCCAGAGCCATCAGGTTTGCGAAGATTGGTGGGAAAAGGACAGGGTCTACCAGTGCAAAAAGGCGCAGAGGTTTGACTTTTCCGATCTGAAAAGAAGGACGGATGTTGTTGCCGGTTCTGTAACAGGAGACCTGAACACGGGTATCACATACAAAGACGCACCGCGTGATGCGAATGGCAATATTGTCAGTACATCAGGTTCCGCGGACCTCTCACAGGCCAACAAGATCGGCAGCTATGCGTGCGAACAGGCATGCAAGACCCGCAGGCCCAAGCAGAGCACTCAGGCTTCCCTTTCAGGAACAGACAACATGTACCAGAACAATACACTATCGTATGACTTCCTTTACTACCAGTGCAGTAACGGCGTCTGCCCGGCAGGCGCGGGAGAGACAATATTGAAGAATTGCCAGTGCATCGACGACTTTGCGGAAGCCGTCAGTATCATGTCCGCGCTGGCTGCTGCAGGCACGGACATAATATGTTCCTCCGGGATCAAGCAGTAGCCCCAGGGGCTTAAGATGGCAAAAAACGCCTTGCATTTCATAACAATATTATTGTTATCGGTAGCGGTATTTATGTCGCCGGCCATGGCAATGATATGCATGAACGGTACCCAGCAGCTGACCTGTACAGGCAACCCTCCCGTCTGTCCCCAGAGCCAGGCGGCATGTTCCTCTTCTCCTTATTCCGTATCGGGAAATGCGTCGGTAACAAGCACTAACGTGCTCAATGAAAATGGGCTCAAACGAGTTGAAACCGCGGGCTCCGGCTCCATAAACTTCTTCGGGTGGGCATGCACGGGATCCAGTTGTACGGAAATAAACGCGGGCAGCTTGACTGTTGCCGGGGGCTCTTTGTCCGGCTCGGTGTCTGCCAATCAGATCACGTCTGTCAATGGTAACGGAGAAAGCCTGGATTTTTACAATGGTACTGCCCTGGCCGGTTCGATCGCCATAAGCGGCAGTATCATCACGGGAAGCGCAAGCGCTCCAAACGGGCTCCTTTCCGTGAATGCGGGAGGAACGATATTGACGTTCACCGGCATGAACTGCGGCGGTAACAATTGCTCTGTTTCTTCGGCCGGCACGATCAATATAGCCGGCATGTCCTACTCATGCCCTCTGGGCACGCAGTATGCTTGCGGCAACACTGGCAGCGGATACTTCTGTTCGAATATTCCCTGCATCGATGACACGGTAGGTGGACAGTTTCCATCCGGTGCTCAGGTATGTGCTAAAGACCTGAATGGAGATGGAACCATAGAACAAAACGAGATTCAGCAATGCACCCTGGTTAACGGCGGCATGTTTTGTCCAATCGACGCTGTGGACTGCAACCAGTCAAACCAGTGTTTGTTGGGAGCATATAATCCGGCAAGCCAAAGGTGCGAGTCTCCCGCATCGGGGTACGGCTGTCCTACGGGCTATACTTTGAGTGGAAGTGTCTGCCAGACGGCTCCGCCCTGCCCGGTTGGCGGATCACTGAATGCCGCTGACAACATGTGCGAAATCGCAGGAACAGCGCAATGCCCAAACGGGATGACTTACGACAGCGCCAACAATGTCTGTTACACGTCGGCTACCGTCATTTATGGTTGTCCTTACGGTTCGCAATATACTTGTCTTCCCAATCCGTCGACCGGTAATCTGCAATGTTCAGACCTCTTTTGCTTTACCGTAACGTCCCAGCAAACGCAGCAAAATAACGCGAATACAACGTCATATCAAAATGACGGGAAGGTTGATTCTACGGGGAAATGCCTGGGCCAGATTTACATTTTTAATGGCAAACCGAGCCAATGCCGGCCTCCGGGAATAAGCACCCTTTATTTCAACTGCTGCGATACGAATCCGGGGAGCCTCTGGTTTATCCAAAACCGATGCGGAACACAGGAAGCAATGACAGTGCAGCGCATAGCTAAAAAGCAATGCCATTACATAGGCGATTACTGCCAGGAGGACTGGTGGCTCGTCGGATGCGTCCAGAGAGCGGACGTGTATTGCTGCTTCGGGTCCGAACTGGGAAGGATCATCCAGGAACAGGGACGGCCTCAGCTCATAGATTTCAATGCCACCGGATGGGGCACTACTGGACAGCCGGATTGCCGGGGGTTTACACCGGAAGAGTTTCAACATCTGGATTTCTCTAAAATTGATTTAAGCGAGTACATAAACGACATGGAAGTGGCATCTCAAGCAACCATACAAAACAAGATGCAAACGGGCATTCAGAATCTCAAGAATAATCTGAACCAATGAAATCAATTCGATGATGAAAATTTCATCAAAGTCAATTTTTATCATAGTGCTGGTCCTGTCAATGTGGCAAACGGCTTCAGCCGAAGTGCTGGGAACTTTCGGCGCGACATATGGCATAGCCGAAAAGGACGCACTTGCCGACATAAAGGACCATGCAAAGAAGGTTAACTTGAATACCACACTTGATAAAAAGGGGATGACACGGAGAATCAAAGAATACAAACCTGCCGGTTTGCCTATGCTTCCGGTCACGAAGGAAAACCGTTCGTTCCTGCGAGATATGACCTATACCACCGAGATAGACGTGCCTGACGGTAGGGGCGGCATACTTTATCCGAAGGGATACATGTTCAACCCGCTGGAGTATTTGACTCTGCCGAATATTATAGTTTTTATCGACGGTTCCGACAAGAAGCAGGTGAAATGGTTCGAGAAATCGCCATACCTAGAGAATATCAACACCATGCTGATACTTACCAATGGCTCATATTATGAGCTCGGCAAGCGGTTCAAAAGGCCGGTCTATTATGCGGTAAGGAATATTGCAGCGCGCATGGGCATCGAGCGTGTGCCGTCTGTCGCAGTACAGAAGGGAAAATACATGGAGATATCCGAATATGTTCCCGTAATTTCTGAAACGGCGTCAAGGGCGAAGGAGGCAAAAGAAAAGAAATGAAAAAGATGTTCATCCTGCTCATAGCCGTAATCATTATCTTTGCGCCATCGCGTCCATATGCCGTCTGTAACACCGGTGTCGACGCTGTTATCAACGTCGTGGAAGACATATGCTGGGACTGCCTCTTCCCTCTTTCAATTGCAGGCGAAGAGGTTGTGCCGGGTCCGATAGATAACGATACTCCTTCGATGGCTTCAGTACCTGTATGCATATGTCCGGCGCCGTATCCGCAGTATTACACTGTGGGAATAACGATGTCTTATTGGGAACCTGCCCGTTACATTGAAACCGTAAGGGACCCACTGTGTTTTCCCAGCCTCGGTATCTCACTGGGCGCAGCTGAGATATTCGGCGTTGGCTCGACAAACGCATCCCCCGCAGGTTTCCGGGCAAACCTGACCACCATGCAAGCCCATTTTTTTGTTTTTCCTTTATTTGTAATAATGGGCATATTAGAGGATATGTTGAATTGTGAGGAAGATGGATCATTCAGTATAGGATTCTTATCAGAAGTAGATCCGTTGTGGAATGACGACCTCTACTCCTTTGTGATCTCCCCGGAGGGCCTTTTATTCGCCAACCAGGCAGCACAGATGTCCTGTATGGCAGACGCGGCAAGCTCGGCTGCCGGCTATTCACTGGATCCCTTATTCTGGTGTGTAGCATCCGGAGGCTCCCTTTATCCCATCACCGGCCACGTGAACGACAATGACGCGTTGCAGTCCCATAATACAGTTGCGGCACGAGTGCAATTCCTGATGCTTCGCGACCTTGAGGATTGTGACGTCGGTCTCTGGTATTGCGGCTGCGTCCCTACCCCGATCTGGGTCAAGCACGATTACAGGGTTCAGCTGGCAATGCCTGTGCGCGACTATACGTGCCGTCCCTATGGACAGACCGATTTCATGTGGGCTGCCGGGAAAAATCCGGTTGGTTACAGTCAGGAAAACTTTGTATGGATTATCTTTCGACGGCATATCTGCTGCAATGCTGAAAATAAAGAGGATAGCTAGTGCGGAAAAACATAACAAACAAAATATTCGTTGCAATATTCATTGTTCTTTTTTCCGCCACATGCATCTCGGCTTTGGAAATGACTACTGATGATATCAACAGTGTCCTGAACCGGGCAAACGACATGCAGAAAAGACTTACCATTCCCGACAACCCAAATGGTAAACAGGGCGAAGAGCTGGCGCGGGAGTCTTTTGAAAAGTTCCAATCGGCAGAATTTCAAAACAGACTCAAAGCGGAATCGGAACGGATACAGAAAGAAATAATGGGGGGTGCCGGACAGAAGAAATATTATGCGGACACCACGAAATCAGCCAAGGATGGCTTATCCAACGAACAGATATATATTTTCATATCGTCCTCGATGCCGGCGTCGACAATCAGAAATTACGTACAGGACGCCGCTTATCTTAATGATCCAAATATAATATTGGTCTTGCGCGGCTTTGTCGGCGGCGTAAAACAAATTAAACCAACGTTGAAATTCACGCGGGATGTTATTAAGAAAGACTCTAACTGCACCAAGTCGTGCGACAACTATAACGTTAAAGTACAGGTCAATCCCCCGATGTACAGCCGCTACAATATCGATCGCGTGCCCGCCATCCTATATGTGCAGGGCGTTTTACCGAAAGAGGCAGCTCTATTAAAGTCAAATAATACAGAGTTTCCGAACTGGGTCATTTATGGTGATGCATCACTGGAAACAGCAACGGAAATATTCGCTGATAAGACAAAAAAAGAGTCGATGAGGGCGATGAACAGAAAATTGAGAAGAATTGACCAATAGTCGTCGCCGATCCTGGGAGTAATATAGATGTAAGGATTACAAATATTGCTGCAAAATGTTTGGGAGACAAAACATGAAAAAAAGAATCATCATTGCCGTAGTCTTATTTAATCTGATTTTCTTTCTTATTTCTATTCATTCCTACGCTACTGACCTAACTCTTAACAATACTTCCACTGAGGTCTATTTCACCCCGAATGGGGGATGTACCGATGCCATCGAAAGAGAGATAGGAAAGGCAAAGAATGAAGTCCTCGTTCAAGCCTCTTCCTTTACGTCAGCCCCAATTGCGAGGGCTCTTACAAATGCCCACAAGCAGGGTATTAAAGTCAAAGCTATTCTGGACAAAAGCCAGAGATCGGAACGGTACACCTCAGCGACATATCTCAAAAATGCCGGGATACCGGTCTACATAGATTCTGTACATGCCATCGCCCACAGTAAGATTATGATCATCGACAGGGAAACCGTGATCACCGGAAGTTTCAATTTTACCAGGGCCGCGGAAAAGCTTCAGGCTCGGGGATGTAAATTGTCTTCGGGGGAAACAGAATGAATGACCATATAAGCAGGCAGGACATTCAGGAATCCGGGGAAGCGCGTGCAGTCTCGCAGCCGGAAAGTACAGTTAGAGATAAGCACGCCGGCGTTCTAGGGTTAATGAACTGGCTGATAATTATATTGCTCATGGTCATATCGTCGGCGGGATCCATATTCATCTATGACCGTTATTACGCACAGAAGCTGACGGCCTTCGACTTTCAGGGATATCTGCTGAAACAAAGGATAGCCATGCAGAACAACCAGCTGACAGAAAAGCAATTGGGGGATAACCTGGATGCATTGAAGGTAAAACTGGACAGTATTCCTCCGAACCAGGCAGTAATCACCGCCGATATCGTCCTTCGCAATATTCAGACTATCAATCTCGAGTAGGAAGATGCCTTTTTTATGAATATTGACGAAGCGCAAAAAAGACGCGCCATAATTGCCCTGGCTGTCATGGTCCCGGCAGTAATACTCTGTTTATGGACGGGAAAAAGAATATTCTATTCCTTGTCCCCTTCCCTGGGCTACAAGCTGTTCTGGCTTACGCCTGTTAAATCAGGCCAGGAAATTCAGCCTGGAGACTATATACTTTTTCCAGCACCTAAAGCATATAGCCAGCTGGCCGGGATAAACCTGCCTGATTCGGCAAAAGCCATGAAGCAGGTGAAGTGCAAAGATGGACAGACGCTGACCCTGCAGGGTAGAAATTTTTTCTGTGACAACATTTTCATAGGACAGGCAAAAGAGAAAACGATATCGGGAAAACCGTTAACCTTGTTTGTGTTTAACGGGGTCATCCCGGGTGCTAAGCTGTTTGTCATGGGCAACCACAGGGATAGCTATGATTCCCGTTATATGGGCTTCATAGACAGAAACTCGGTAGAGGCGATAGGGACGCCTTTGCTGTAGCGAATTGATCTAAAAATGAAGAAGAACTTTTTGGCCCTCTGGCATAATGAAATTGCCCGGTACCGATATTTCATCGGAGCTGTAACCCTGTCCTCTGTTTACCTCCGCTTCGGGGGCACTCTTTGGGAATTGAGCTTTGCTGACAATGCATTCCAGACAATTGGCTGCCCACAATTTATATCTATTCTGGCCGTGGGCATATTCGACTCTATTGTGACGCTGTGCCTCTGGTTTAGCATTATGGTCTGCGCTTCGTTCTTCATGGCTCGCCGGAAAGGATCTTTTAATATTTCATGTCTCGGTATATTGATTATTGCATTTATCGGCATATCGGCATATGCGATCGCTGCAGACGATACGTCAGATAACTACAGGGACAGCCGCAGGGACTGGTACTTTTACAAAAAGGAATTAATTAAGCCTGATTCGGAGGAGAAAAAGGCCGAGCAAAAGCCAGCGCCGTCAGTTTCCGGCATGCTGCCGAAAGAGCTCTGGAACATGCACCCCGATCAGTTCAAGGAATTGATCGAAGTTACTCATAAACGCATGGTCCAATATCCTGACGACGATAACGTCATGGGCGAATGGCTATATCTTAAAGATATTGCAAGAAGGAAATCCCTAGCAGTCACCAGTGCGGAGATGGCATACGTGCAAAGGCATCCTGAATACAACATGAACAAGGACGCGCCTGTGATAAACAAGGGCAAGGCTGTGTTGTACAGCGAGCAGCAGGAAGCGGTCGAGTCCCGCCTGAAACAGGAGAAAGGGAATTTCGGGCTATTATTTTTTTATTCGCCCAACTGCGGTTATTGCGTCGAGCAATACGGTATTCTTAAATTCTTTATCAACAAATACAAGTGGGACATCAAAGGCCTAGACGTAACGAGGGAACCGGATGCAAAAATACAGTTCAATATCGGTACCACACCTACACTCTTGTTAGTGCAGAGGTCGTCAGGCGATTCAATGACCATAGCGGTAGGCGTCGTATCACTCGATGAAATAGAAGGCACGATATATAAGGCCATAAGGTATCTAAGCAAGGAGATTACGCCTGAACAGTGGAACGTCTATGATTTTCAGAAGGACGGTTTGATGGACCCGTTGGCGACAATCAAAACTAAACCTGAGATAAACAGATCTATCACTGACGATTATTAATGCAGTAATTTAAATTCACCCACGTACTGTTCACTGAGTATCTTTATCGAGCTCATTGAATTTTTATTGAAAGCATCAAGCATGACCGATTCACTTATGTCGCACCTTTCATCCCGCGATTCACAAACGTCATCAGATCAAATTCGCGTTGTGCTGCAAATTTCAATCACCCACTAACAAACGACTTTGAAAAATCTTGATGCTGTGAATTACGATTTGAAAGGTGCAACATGGTGATCACCGGGCCGCGGAACGCGGCTCCGGTGTATCGGCTTGTTGGGTTTCTATTTGATGTAGTAGCCTGCTACACGCCACTTGCCATCTTTACCCTTCATTGGAGTAACTGTTTCAACGGCTGATTTCTTGTTCTCGAATGAGGTTTCAAACAAGATAACAACGTATTCCCCGTCCGGAGCACCCGGAAGCGAGGTCTCGTAGGTTTGTGATTTCAATTTACGTTTAATGCACTTACCTAGAGGCTTTCGCACCGCTATAAGTGTTTGTTCCCATTGGTCCATTTTGATCGAATTCCTAAAGTAATCGGAAGCAGCTTTCCAGCTTTCCACATACTTTCCTCCGTCAACCATGCCTAGCCATTTTTCGGCAGAGGAAACAGCATCCACGCCTCTTTCAGATGCCCATGTGACAGCAGTAAATACGAAGATGGTTAAACAGATAAAAACTATACATTCAATCTTACGAATCATTTTGCATATCTCCTTTCTTTGCAACACAACAATTAATGTTCACAATAACTTCCTCCAAAAGGTTAAATGTTAGGTTGTGAGATTAATTAGGGACAGGTAGGAAATATTATGAATGGACCCTACTCTCATCTGCATGGACAGTCAAAGGGAAAATTCCATCCCGCAATTAATCACACGTTGCTGACTTTCGATTGAAATGTTGGATTCTGAAGAAAATTGCCAAAAACAAGAGTACGGAAGAAAGCAGTAAATAGTGGAACGTTGGGTTCGCCTATTACCGCCCGTAAACTGTCAAATAACCCGACGAGTTCGGCGAAATCATATTGCAAAAAGCGCCCGGACCGTGTACATAGGCTTAGAAATTTGGCAGCAGATAGCTTCATTTACCAAACCCCGTTCGCCCTACGAGGAGAATGAGATGGCAATGGAACCCCGTGTCTCACAGAAGAGAGCGGGGTTTTGTGTTTTATGAAGAAAAGAGCCCAGACATGAAAGAACATCGAACCGCCCTCTCCAGACGAGGCTCGAAATATCCTGGGCCTGAGAGGGATCTTCAAGATTAATTTTTAACACCTTCTGATGAAGAAATAAAGCGAGGAGAGAAGAAATGGATTTCAATTTTAACGATCAGCATATCATGCTCAGAGAAAGCATCCGTAATTTTGCCGTAAAAGAGATATGGCCTGTTGCCGAACAGATTGATGAAGAGGATAAGTGGCCCGATGGCATGTGGCGGAAACTGTCGAATCTGGGAATCATGGGGATTACGGTCGATGAGGAGTATGGAGGTGCTGGTGCGGATTTAATCTCAGCCATCATCGTCTTGGAAGAACTGTCAAAAGCAAGTCCGGCCATTGCCCTTTCCTGGGGTGCCCATGCAAATCTCTGCTGCAATAACCTCAATCACAATGCCAGCCCGAAGCAAAAGAGTAAATATCTGCCGCCCCTTTGCACAGGGCAGCACATTGGAGCTCTTGGACTTACAGAACCTAATGCCGGCTCTGATGCCGTCAATATCCAGACCGTTGCAGTAAGAAAAGGTGATCATTATGTGGTGAACGGCACGAAGATGTTCATCACTAACGGTTCAGTGGCAAACACTATTGTCCTCTATGCCAAGACAGACAAGGGAAAGGGCGCGAGAGGGATCACCGCTTTTATCCTGGATACGAAGTTTCCCGGTTTTTCCGTTTCGAAGGAATTAAAGAAGTATGGCCACCGCGGCTCGCCAACGGCGGAGCTGATATTGCAGGATTGTATAATTCCCGCAGAGAATGTCATAGGAGAAGAGAACAAGGGCATTAACGTCATGATGTCCGGTCTTGATGTGGAAAGGGCCTTCTATGCCGGGGAATCCATCGGGATCGCCGAGGCCTGTCTGGAGCTCTCCATTAAATATGCCAAGGAAAGGGTTCAGTTTGGAAAACCAATCGGCACCTTCCAACTCATTCAAGCAAAGCTGGCGGACATGTACACCCAGCTCGAGGCCGGGAAGATGCTTTGCTACAAGGCGGCCGTCCTTGCCGAACAGGCAAGAACAGGTGGTAAGGGTACTGAGATCCATAAGCTCGCTGCAGCATCCATTCTCTTCAATGCCGAGATGGCAAGCCGCATCGCGGATCAGGCAGTACAAATTCATGGCGGTTACGGCTACATGCTCGAATATCCCGTTCAGCGTTTCTTGAGAGATGCAAAACTGATCGAAATCGGCGCCGGAACGTCAGAGATCCGCCGCCTCATCATTGCAAGAGAACTGCTGGGTAGCTGAAAAGAGCATTTAGGGTTTAGAGTCTGAGTTAGGGAAAAACTGGACTCCACAAAATAAATAAGGAAAGAAAATGTCAAAAGAGTACGAATACCTCGACGATTACACTATTGGTGAAAAATTCATCTCTCCGGCGAGAACTATCACGGAAACGGACATTGTCCTCTTTGCGGGCCTCACGGGTGATTGGCACCCCCTCCACACGGATGTGGAATACGCCGCAAAGACGCCTTTCAAAGAGAGAATCGCCCACGGCATGCTGACGCTTTCCGCAGGAATGGTTCTGCCTTTCCGCCTTGGGCCGTACTCAAGCTTCCTTCCTAGATCTTTCATTGCCTTTTACGGCATGGAGTCTGTGCGATTTACAGGTGCCACGAAGATCGGGGATACGATTCACTGTGAGGTGGAAATCAAGGATATCGCCGACAAGGGCCCCGAACGGGGGGTTCTGACCACGCAAAACATGATCGTGAATCAGAGAGGTGAGTTGCTCGTCACATACGTAATCAAAGTTCTTTGCGGTAAAAAACCGGAAAAATAAGCAAGGAGGTAAAATCATGCGAAGAGTTGCCATCACCCACGTGGCACAGAGCAACGGGGGGGAATCAAGGGAAAGCTTGATGGATTTCACCTATCAGGTCAACAAGGAGATTCTTGACAAAGCCGGGTTGAAGCGCGAGGACGTCGGCTGCATTATTTCAGGAGCAGCGGACATCTTCCACAGCGGGCTGTCCTGCGCCAATGCCTTTGATTGGGACGGCATCGGCGCCTTTCTGAAGGAGGGCTCCCGGGCGGAGGAATCGGCCTTTTCTTTCATCTACGGCTGTATGCGCATCCTTTCGGGCCGCTACGATACTGTTCTCGTGAACGCTCTGGTCAAAGGGTCAGAAAACCCCGACAACGATCCCATCACGAGCTTTTACGGCGATCCTTTCTATTTGCGACCCGTGGGGATCAACGAGAGTGTGGTGGCCGCCATGCAGATGAGACAATACATGGATCGCTACCGGATAACGGAAGAGCAGTGTGCGGGAGTTGCCGTGAAGAATCTGGGCAACGCCCTTTTCAACCCCTACGCACATATCAAGAAAAGGGTCAGCCTTAAAGATGTGATGGATTCCGAGCGTGTTTACGACCCCCTGAAGGCCCTTGAATGTGCGCCAAAATCAGACGGTGTCGTTGCCGTTCTTATTGCGTCAGAAGGCAAGGCAAAAAAGCTGACGGACAAACCAGTATGGCTGAGCGGCTATGGATGCTCCATGGATCACTTTATTCCCGGGGATAGAGACCTCTTAGACGGCCAGCTTAACGAGGCCGCAAGGCGGGCTTACGCTATGGCAGGCATCCGCGATCCCCGGAAGAAGATAGATGTCGCGGAGGTTTGTGAACCCTATGCGTTCCAGGAACTCCTCTGGTGCGAGCAGCTCGGCCTCTGCGGTGAAGGAGAAGGAGGCAAGATGATCGACAGCGGCATGACAGAGATGGGAGGAGCCCTGCCCGTAAATCCCTCCGGGGGAGTCCTTGCCACAAATCCGTATCCCGCCAGAGGCCTCTACCGAATCGTCGAGGCTGCCCTGCAGATCAAAGGTCAGGCAGGCGAGCACCAGGTGGGAAAGAAAGTCAAGACAGCGTTGGCGCACAGTACCCATGGCTTTGGGGGACAGTGCCACTCCGTCGTCATTTTATCAGCTTAGGAGGAGGTAATAGACATGGGAAAAGCAGTTGCAATTATAGGGACTGGCCAGACCAAACACGGAAGAAGGTCTGACGTGTGCTATCCCGATCTTGTGAGAGAAGCGGTGACGGCAGCGCTCGAAGACGCGGGGATCACATTGAAAGATATTGACGGGGTTGTTCTCGGAACCATGCCCTCTATGATGGAGGGTGTCTCTTCGACCCATTTCTATTTTGCAGAGGCAATGGGTGCACTCCGGAAGCCCGTTCTGAAAGTGGAAACTTGCGGCAGCACCGGACAGTCCATCGGACATTGCGGATTCTTCTGGGTGGCTTCGGGTATGGCAGACATCGTACTGGTCGTCGGCTCCGAAAAGATGTCCGAAGGGGACGGCCAAGCGACAATGACGACTGTCTTCGATCCTTTTTTCCAGAGGACTTTCGCCGCAGGAGCGCCGGGTGTCTTCACCATGCAGAGCATGGAGTGGATGTATCGTTTCAAGATCCCGGAAGAAAAGGGACGGGAAGCAGCAGCCATGATTTCCGTGAGCAATCACGACAATGCCATGGACAACCCGCATGCCCACATCCGAACGAGGGTGACGATGGATGATGTAAAGAACGCGCGTATCATTACCTATCCCGTCCGCCTCCTTGACGTCTGTCCAGCGTCGGACGGCGCCTGCGCCGTCATCTTCGCTTCCCAGGAGAAGGCGAGAAAAATCTGCAGGACGCCGGCATGGATCAAGGGCCTGGGATTCCGCGGCGAGGAATTCTTTTACGGGGAAAGCGACAAAGCCATCTGGATGAGCGCCACCGAAGCGGCAAAGGAAGCTTACGCACAAGCAGGCATCAGGAATCCACTGAAGGAGCTTGATGTGGCCGAGGTGTACAATCCCTTCACCTACCAGGAAATGATCTTTTACGAGTGCTTCGGATTCTGTCCCCGTGGGGAAGCTCCGGATTACGTTTTGAAGAATACTTTCAAGAAGAACGGTAAGCTTCCCTGTTGTCCGTCGGGCGGCACGCTGTGCACTAACCCCATAGGCGCTACAGGGCTGATCAGACTGGCTGAAGCGGCCTTGCAGGTTACAGGCAAAGCGGGCGCACGACAGATAGATGGCGCGAAATTGGCCCTCTCCCACGCCATGGGAGGTGTGGACCAGTTCAACGCCGTGACCATTGTCGGATCGAAGCTGTAAAGGGAGGATGTAAAATGACAAAAGAAGAACACAGAATCGTCAAGGGGCAGGTCATGGTCCCCTATGAGCTGGCTTTGGGCAGGACCTGGAGCAATTTCTACGACTACCTGAAAGAAGAAAAGATCATGGGCAAGAAATGCCGAAAGTGCAAGAGGGTGCTTGTTCCTCCCAGAAGTTTCTGTCCGCGGTGTTTCGAAGATATGGATGAATGGGTCGAAGTTAGCCAGGAAGGCGTGGTTGAAACATGGGTCTATGTGAACATGCCCTTCTTCGCCCAGGAAATCAAGATCCCCTTCATCTCGGCGCAGATCCGGCTGGATAGAAGTGACAGCGGTTTCATTCACCAGATCGCGGGAATCGACCTCTCCGACTTTGACAGAGTGAGAGAAACTGTGAAGTTGGGAGGGAGAGTAAAGGCAGTCTGGAGCAAGGAGAAAAAGGGGAATATTCTCGATATCGCTTATTTTGAGCCCGTGAAGTGAGGAGGACGTAATCATGGCAAAAGAATACAGAACTATAAGAAACGACGTGGCCCTTCCTTACCAGTGGGCCCTGGGAAAAACGTGGACAAAATTTTTCGACGGCCTCAAGGAAGAAAAGATTCTGGGAACAAAATGCGCCCAATGTGGCAAGGTCTTCGTTCCGGCAAGAACGTTCTGCCCGGAATGTTTCATAGACATGGCGGAATGGGTTGAAGTGAAGCCGGAAGGAAAGGTTCTCACCTGGACGCTCGTGAAGGCGAAGTACTACGGCCAGGTCAAAGAGCCCCCGTACATCGTCGCCACGATTCAACTGGCAGGGACGGATTGTGGGTTTCATCACTTCATCGGCGGCATCGACCTTGCGGACTTCAAAAAGGTGAGACAGAAATTGAAAAGAGGGGCAAAGGTGAAGGCTGTCTGGAGTGTCGAGAAAAAAGCGGACATCTATGACATCTCCCAATTTGTGCCGATCAAATAGGGGACATGAAAGTCTGGGGACATTAGATTATAACTTAAAAGGAGGGATTGTCTATGTCGTCGGGAAATTGGATGGATCTTTACAAGAAACAATTGTGCAAGGCTGAGGAAGCGGCCCGTGCCGTGAAAAGCGGAGACCGGATCATGAATCCTTTGTGCTTGGGACAACCGACGAATCTGGTCATGGACGCCATTGCGGACAGAAAAGATGAGATCAGGGATTGTGAATTCAATGCTTTGCTGACCTTGCGGCCGTATAAAATATTCAAACCAGAATATCGGGGGAGTTTCAGGATCAACTCGGGATTTCTCGGGACTCCCAATGTAAGGGCCTGCTTTCCCATAAGTGAAAGCTACGGGCGCTACGTGCCGGTCACTTCCTTCTCCACCTCGAAACAGTATTCCTACTATCGAAGGCCCGACGTCGTCGTCCTGATGGTAACTCCTCCGGACAAAGATGGGTTTGTCAATTTGGGCCCGGACCTTTTCTACACCCGTGCCATGATAGAAGGCGTTCAGACGAGCAGGGGAGTCATGGGAGGCGCCCGTGTGATCATAGGCGAGGAAAATGACCACTACCCGCCTGCCTTCGGATATACGAAGCTGCACGTGTCGAAACTGACCCACATCGTTCAAAACTCCGTGAAACTGCCCGCGCCGCCTCCGCCCACGCCGTCGGAAGCTCACCACAAGATCGCCGAGAATGTGGTGAGCCTGCTGCGAGACCGCGACACAATCCAGATTGGGATCGGCGCCCTTCCCATGGTGGTGTCGGATCTTATCGTAAAGTCCGACCTCAAAGACATCGGTGTCCTCACGGAAATGCTGCCCACGGGGGCCCCACAGTGGGTGGAAAAGGGAATCTGCACAGGCAAATACAAGAAGTTCAGACCCGGCGAAATCAACTGCACCTTCATGGGTCCTTCTGCAGAACTCTACGAGTTCATCCAAAAAAATGAATTTGTGAAGTTCTTCCCGAGCAACATGACCAACCATCCCACTGTCCTCGGCGCCGAGGACCAGCTTGTGGGCGTCAATGGGGCGCTTGAGATTGACCTTGCCGGCCAGATTGCATCAGTGACCTGCGGTGAGAGGATCTTCAGCGGTCACGGCGGACAGATCGATTTTGCCATGGCCTGCCGCATGTCGGAATTCGGGAAGATGATCATCGCCACGGAATCGGTTGGAAGGGATGAGAACCGAAATCTCATCAGCCGCATTGTTAAGTTCCTGAAGCCCGGAGCACTGGTGAATATCCCCTGTCATCTCGTGGACTACGTGGTCACAGAAAACGGCATCGCAGGACCGCTTGAAGGGATGTCGGTTGCCGAGCGTGCCGAGGCATTGATCAAGGTTGCCCATCTGAGTTTCCAGGATGAACTGGTCAAGGATGCCAAGGAGAGAGGCATTTTTCAATAATCGATAGATAGTGATCGAATGAAGGGGGGCAACTGCTTTTAACGTTCCTCCCTTCTTCGTTTTTACATGATTACGACTTGAAATTCACAAACCTATTGCGAGCAATTCAACCAAGGAAAATAGACAGAAAAACAGGAGGGGTGAAGCTGCCGTAAAATAGACCATCGAGAAAGAATGTCTCTTCTTTGATCATCCAATATAGGACGCCTCCCAACATCTGCAAAACATAAACGAGAGGCCTTCTCTTCCATAAAAATTATTATCCGCCTGCTTCTAAATTACTTCTCAAAAAGGTAAAGGATTTCGTAGTAATGCCGTAACCCACTTAGGCCCATCCCATATTTCTCTATATACCCCACTGCAGAAAATCAGGTCATCGACCTTCTCAAAATACACGTTTTTTCGTTCTGCCTCCCGGGTTGCCGGGTCATACCATATGTAGTCCACCCAGCCACTACCTTTAGAGTTGGATGTGTCGACGATCTCACGGATAAATTTCTTGCCAGCAGAATCTTGAAGGTCAATGAAGTCTTGCCCTATATATTTTTCGTCCACTCCATGCGAAATTACAGTCCCTTTGCAGTTCAAAACAAAAATGTACATATCATCCTGAACAAAGGAGCCCTGTGGTTTTGAGAACTCAGATAAAGCGATAGCCTTACCAGAGGTTTTGTAAAAAGCTATTGCCTTGGCTACCCACTCTTTCGCTTTTTGCTGTGACATTCCAATCATACGCCCTTCCCTCTTCAATGAGCTGATACCCAGTTAGTTTGATTATTAGACGGGTTGTTGTTTAATATTTACTCCATTGAGGCGTTTTGGAGTAACCTAATTTATTTCCAATTATAGCACCCAGAAAGGCCGTATCTTGCCAATTTCCGATATCACAGAGAGCCACTCGCCAAAATATTTCACACTTTGTGAAACGTAATTCGAGTCCAGCCGCTTTTGGAATAAGTCCCCTGAGAACAACTTGATTACTCCGGCCTATTTGATGTGCCTTTACTTTTCATTTGAATAAAAATGCTACTTCATAGCTCAGTTTGCAGATCTCCTGTAGGTTGCATCTAATGGATTAAAGGGACATGCCTCTGACCTTTATGAGAATTGAAAGGCGTAGCACACGCATCCCTGAATCCTCGCACCTTTTTACAATCAATTATGAGAAGAGCGTCATTCATAAACCTGTAACAAATCTTCGCCCGCAGCATAGTGTGTCGCCGCTTCTGCCTTCCTGTAATCGTAAACAGAGCGAATATAATTTGCCTCCGCAGTCGTCAGCAGGGTGACGGCATCAAGAACCTCCGTGGCCGTTCCC
>JBKQQP010000088.1:0-9688 GCA_052144335.1 Syntrophales bacterium | reverse complement strand
GCCGGACATCCGTGGCTTTGCCTTTGTAAACGAATGTGGAGTTGCGGGCGATGACAAAGATTTCCGGAACTTTGGACAGCGCGTTGATGATCTCCTCGGTCATGCCATCGCTGATGGGATCCTGTTTTGGGTCATCGCTCATGTTGACAAATGGCAAAACCGCAATCGATGGTTTGTCGGGGAGCGGAAATGCCATCTTCTCCTTGGATGCCACCTCCACCTTGGAAACAGGAGGAGTATATAGCCTCCATATTACGAGAGCAGCAACTACTACAATAAGAATGACGGCCAAACATATAGAGTACCTCTGCCATTGCCTGGGTTTGGCCTTTTTCTCGCTGGCCGCTTCCGGTTCAATCTGCGCCCGGTAAACCCGTACCGGTTTGGCAATGTTCTTGAATTGTTGCTCCCCCAGGTACTCATACCTCAACGGCAGCTTGTTCTCGACAAAGTCATAAGCTGACCCGGAGATGCAGATGCCCCCTGCCTCAGCCAGACCTTCCAGCCTGGCCGCAATGTTTACCCCATCCCCGTAGATTCTTTCTCCTTCTTCAATCACATCCCCGAGGTTAATCCCTATCCGGAACTCCACCCTCCGGGCCTCAGGCAACAGGGCGTTCTTCGCTCTCAGCGCCTGCTGGATCTCAACCCCAGACTGCACCGCATCCACCACACTGGCAAACTCAGCCATTAGATTATCACCTATGGCATCCACCACCCGGCCCCGGTGCTGCTGGATGAGGTTTCCCATGAGGTCCTTATATGACTTCAGTGTCCGAACGGTCCATTCCTCATCCTCTCCCATGAGGCGGCTGTACCCCTTCACATCGGCACTGAGGATGGCCGTGAGTTTGCGTTTAATTTCTTGTGCAGTCATGAAAACCTCCGAAGGTTAGTCTGGAGGTTGGTTGGGAAGTTAGAATCAAACCCTGTAGTTGTATAAGAGTCTACTAATTTTGAATGGAGATATCAACAAGGATTATCGATTGCCATTTGAAGAACGGTGCGGGAGCAATGAATGAAAATAATAAAGAGGGCGGTTATTGGCTTCACCTTATCCATACATCCGATAATTAAGAAAGCCTCTCAATTACAATTTGTAATCTTTAATTTAAATCACGAAGATCAATCTCGGGTCTAATCTGGTGTCCATGGCATAATATTGATTTTATACTAACAATTTTTCCATAATAATTCGATAATAATATTTTGAGGTAACTCCCGCCTCTGACTATGTAATTTTGTAAAAAACCGTAAAACTGACGGGATACTTTACAAAAACAATCGAGATAGATATAACGTACTATAAAATCTGCGTTTCCCCCTAAAATTACGCTGCCATTTTTCTATAAAATCACCAAAAATGTCGGAGTCCTTTACATTATTAGAACTCAAACAAAGGGCTTAAAATAGATAATATCTGAAATATCAAAGAGTTATAAAAATGGTACGGTTGATGCACCCTTTACGGTGTGGTGTAGCTGTACTCTATTTCTTCATAAACTCTGTTCGTTTCTTTTGTTTCCGAATCTTCATCTCTTGATATTACGCCAGATTTACCCCGAGCTTCAGTATAGACGGATGCAATCAAACAGCGGGGTTTAGCTCCGTCAACATAGAACCTTTTTGCATATGTTATCCTTGGTTCGTGGATTAAGGAAAACAGGAAGGAGGGAATAAAATGAAAAAGACGATGAGACTTTTTATGGTAGTACTCTTGGGTATCTTTCTGCTTCTTGCGGGAGGCGTTGTTCAGGCACAGGCTAAGGCTGCCATTGTGATTGATGAATACGGTCCCGGATACACTAAAAACTTGGCTATTCCTAATGCCCCATGGCATGTCTGGGACGGCGCATTGCGACCTGACCCGACCTGGGCAGGCGAAACAAGCCTAAGCTATTTTGGAGCCCGTGGCGAATTTTTGCCTGGTTATTTTGATGTCCTTGTAAAGGACCCCAGCGGAGCGGATTCAGATATGTTACGATTTTGGAATCCTCCTTCAAATACTCTCTGGACCTATGTTATGTTCTACTCAGCTGATATAGGTGGCGGTGCTCCAGCTGACACTGGACTTCCTCCTGCCGCATCATGGAATGTTATGTATACTGTTTACGAAGATTCTAATGGCGTTTTTCATTGGACATCTCCATTATCAGGAAGTGAGTTTACAGGATATAGCGAAGGCCATGCACCAGTTCCCGAACCAACCACCATGCTGCTTGTTGGCCTTGGTTTAGTGGGATTAGCAGGAGTCAGGAGAAAGTTCAAACAGTAACGAAACACATAATCTGCTTATTGAAGAAAGGCAGGGTCAGATGGTTCTGCCTTTTTAACCACAAGACATTTTTCGTCCAGATGAATACTAATCACTATAACTGAGGAATACCGTGCTGGGGAAAAAGCCTGAAGAACTTTTATATCTCCGAGGAACAGAGATAACACCGATAGTCAGAAAGCTGAACGCCTTCACCGAAAAGGTACAGGAAGACATCGAAAGAAAAAGGATAAGCGAAGCTGATGGGCAGAAGCTTATCTTAAAGGCCACCATGGTGGTTAACATGTTGACGAACATATAAACTTTGTTGTTTACCACTTAATGCATCCTTATTCTTAGCCCATTGGAAAGTAATTGAATATGAAATGGTGCATTTTTGTGAATAGAAGATGTTGCGGGAACGATTGTGTCGGTTGGATTGAAGACAAGTGTTTCATCCATTTATTGTTCCCCAATGATTATACTGATAAACAATCACAGACTGAATTCGATTGGTCGAAATATGAATCGATAGAAGTAGCCGACCACGATGCGCTTAAAAATAGCGATGATCAGGTATCATTTATAGACGAGCTTGAAGGGCTGATTGTTCAACGGAACAATTAAGCAACAAAAAAATGAGGTAGTTTAGAATCCGCTTTCATCTCTACTGCACTCTCTTCACTGCCGGCGGATTCCAGCTTCCATTTAGCGCCGGCACTTTCGGTGCATAAAGACGCATGGTCAAACCAAGCATGCCCTGGGAAGGTGACGGCAACCAGTTGGATTCCTTTTCAGCGCCTGGGGATTCGTTCTGTATATAGATATCCAGAGAGTCGTCATTATTGTATTTCAGGTTGTCCCGGTCTCCAATGGCAAAGCGGTTCAGCTTGTTAGCAACCTGGAAGCCTTCGGCGTCATACATCGTGATCGACCAAAAGGCTTCTGAGGGTGGCAGCTCGCCCTTGGCGAAATGCACCACATATTTGTTCGTACCGTTCAGCGGTTTTCCGTCAGCATCAGTAATGCATAAAGGGTAGATCGAGTCCTCAGGTTGGTTCGCCCCGAGCACTGCCATAGCAATAACTGCGCGCTTGAGATAATAGTTACCGTAGACACCCATCGTGTCGGTATTCATCTGCCAGCCGTTGACAACCCGCGCCACTGTAGTCAACTTTTCCTTCATTAGCTTGAGGCCGTCCACGACGGCACGTTCGAGTGCTGCCTTGACCTCAGGTGATGCCTTGTCGAGGTCGAAGCTCTTGCCGGGTTCAATGCCAATACGTTTCAGGCGTGCGATCTGCGACCAGTCGGTGATGTGCGGCGGGTTGAGTTTCATCAGGTCTGCTGCATAGCTGAAATACTTGGCAGCAGGCATGCTGTTGACCTGCACCAGCGGAGGTGTTTTCATGTCGACGTTCGGGTCGGCGACGGACTTGGCTGGCTTGGTTTTCTTGCCCCATTGGGATAATGGCGTTACCTTGTAGCCATCCTGTACCTTGTGGACCGCCTCATAATCCTTGGGACCATTGGTCTGGGTCCGGCCGATGATCCAGACAAAGGATGTGGGCGATTCGATACGCGCAATTCCGTTTGGCAATTTGCCCTTCCATCCCTTGGGGACTACTGCAAAGCTTGCGGCCTTCGTGCCACTAGTCCGCTTTCCGGGCGACGCAAAAACGTCCGACCACATGTCCAGCATCGGCAAAAGGTAGTAGCGTCCGTTGGTGTCAGGAGCAGAAATGATCATCGGTTCTTTGGTCAGGTCGAGCCACGCTGATGAGTAAAGGGTGTCGAAATTGGGACGAACCACTGCGCGGAAATCAGCGCTTGGAAAGGCCCGCATATGGTGAAAGGCGTTCATCGGACCGCCTCCCGGTATCACGCCGGCGGGGAGATTAGCTGCTAATCGCCGTGTCATATCCATCGAGATGAGCGGATAGAAATACTGGTAAGCCTCGATGCCAATTTCATAAGCCTGTTGCTCTGTAATCCCACCCGCCGATAAGACGCTCGGTGTTGATACAATCAGGAGCAAAGACCATAAGACGACAGCAACGACGACAAACCTGTTTCTCGCTTTCATAAATAAAAGCCCCCTTTGTTTGAAATTATCTGGAAGTTAAACCGATGCTCAATACGTTGAACGTTACTAATTGGACTCTCGCATGCCGGTAATAATGTGTCAATAATTTATAGCAGGAAGGTAGCCGCAGGCTGCATGCTAGGGGAATAAACTGTCAAGACTTTGCACCCTTCAACCCATACTGCGCAAGATCGAGAAACGAAAAAAATGAAATGAGCCGGTTATTGTCTCCACCTCAAGTCCTCAAGGCCATCACGAGATGAGAAGTGAAGATTACGGTTTGAAGAAAGCGTTCGACCCTGCTGTGAGAAAAGCGCCTCTTGTGGCTCATACCAGATCATTGGTCAAGTCCTTCCCAATCGTCGTACTATTCAATTTCAGGCCAAAGATCGATGCAGCAGTAACGCCGAGATCAGAGATGTGGATGGGCCTTTTCTGTATTCCTGTTCTTGCGCCCGGCATGGATATGGCCGCGACAATGGGCAAGGTGTCCACCGAGCCGTGCCCGCCGTTGTATACGCGCCACGGGGGGACCCACTTCGGCACCTTGAGGCCGACATTGGGGATCTGCCCGTTGTAAACAGGAATCTGCCAACCGTTCTTCCCAAGAACGATAAGGTCAGGCCAGACAACAGTCTTTTCTCTGTCAACATCCACATAGTATGTGTGGTAGAGTTCCCCCGGCAGGCACACTTCTCTGACGCCTTTTCTCATGTCATCGCGATCAAGAACCCACCAGGGGCATTCCATTTCTCCGGTCTGGGTGTTCAGTGCCTTATGCGCCTTGAGTAATGCCTTCGCCCTTGGAACCTGTTCCTTCTGGTCCCTCCAATATAGGACTCCGTAGCTGCTCACACTGAAGGCATACACGACCATTTTATCGAGCATTCCCCTCTTCCCCACAATGCCGGCATTCTCGAGGAGCCCCATGATATCCGTGGATGAGAAGTCTTCGGTCGCGATGTGATTCACGGCAGAGTGGTCGCTCAGGAGGATGATCCCTGTATGGTCCAGCACACCTCGTTTCCCCAGGCCATCCAAGAGACGGCCAAACTGGACATCAATATCGCGCACCACATTCAGGGCCGCCTCCCTGAAGATGAGCTTGTTCCTGCTGCTGACGAGTTGGTATTCAGGCTTATTTGCACAACCATCGGGGGGTTTGTAAGGTGTGGTGGTGTTGATGAATTCAGAGGGGTCTGATGCACATCCTATGCAGTGTCCTCCATCGTCGCACTGGGCAAGAAGGATGTAGGCCATGTCAGGACTTTCCTGTTCGAATATCTTGAGGGTTGAATCCACAATCCATTTGTCATGAGGGAAATGCTTGCCAAAATATTCCATCTGCCATGTCAGAAGGCTCCCCTGGCCAGTATAAAGACGGGTCATAACATCGCTCAACCTCATGGGCCCCCCGAAAAACCCGAGGCGGGACGATGCGGGATCACAGACAGCATCCGGATAAGAGGCTGGATGTGCAAAACTCTCCCCGTGGGGTCCATCGAGGTATTGAGGATAACTCATGCCCGTCACGAGGATATCGACACCTGATCCCAAACGGTTCTGCCGGAACATCTCTCCCACCCATTCCTTCCCCGTGATAAGCAGAGTCTTGGAGTCAGGCCAGCAGCGCTTCCAAGCGTGGAAGATAGTGTCCACCGGTCTCCCCTTGTTATCCCTTGCCAAGTTCATGCTCGTGGGTTGGACGACCGGCTCACCACTACCGTCCCAACCGGTTGGCTGGGCCCATACACCGATGATCCCTGTTTGGCCGGAGGACGTGCCTGCCAGGACATTGAGATGGTTCATGTCTGTTGCAGCTGGGAGATAGGCTTTTGCATTTCTGTACCACAGGGATTTTTTCAGGAATGCGCGGATGTTTGGCATCAGCCAGTTCCCTTCATGGCCTCCACGCATACCCCGGGCATCGAGTTCTAAATATCTAGGATGCAGCGCATCGATGGCGATGAAGATGAGTTTCTTCACATTTTTACTTGAGGGATTTGCTGTAAGGGACATACCCCTGCCACTCATCGGAAACAGCCCCCAGTTCACTAGGGTGATGCCGCTGAGGAATGAGGTAAATCGTTTCAGGAACAGTCTTCGCCCGATCCGTTTTTCATTCGCGGGTCTGGATTGGGATGCTTCAAGTTTGTGAGCCATAGCCATCTCCCGTGAATCTCATTCGAAGTACTCTGGAGCAGAGTCTTGATAAAGCAGTCTCGCTTCACAGAGATTGACTTAATGAGAAGTTGCTTTTCGGGAGAGGAAGTATAAGACAGGCGAGCTTGTGTGTCAATGGAAACGATAAAGCTCAGATTCTAGTGTTATATCCGGCAGAATACTCGGCGGCTCATGATCCTTCATATTCGGGATTCAGGCGGCTATCTGGGAAACATAAACTTGCATAAGCGATTAAAGAATACGGATTATCATGTCGATAGATATTAAAAATAACGTCTAAACTAATTCTTTCACAGGCAATCATCATAAGAAAACTTTTAACAAAGAAAAAACAACGTGTTAGAGAAAGGAGGGCTTTGGAATGGCAAGAAAACTTACAATGGCATTAGTAATTATGGTTGTTACCCTTTTTCTTTTTGGTAACGCAATGAGCGCATTTGCAGAAGAGTCCAAATGGCAAAAGGACCATCCACGCAGGCATGAAGTGAATAAGCGGCTTGACAATCAGAACAAACGCATCAACAAGGAAGTTAAAGAAGGGAAAATGACCAAAGCTGAAGCCAAGAAACTTCGGAAGGAAGACCGCGGTGTCCGTCAGGAAGAGCGGGATATGGCCAAGCAGAATCACGGTCATATCACAAAGCAGGAACAGAAGACACTTAATCAGCAAGAGAATGCAATCAGCCGGGAAATAGGGAAATAATTCCACACTTTTTTATAACTATATCCAGAAAACATATTGTGTTTTTAAGTGTGAAGCGTATTTGGGGAATATAGTTCGGCAGTGTTCACATTAGGTCATGTCGTCAAATGAATTCGCGACTGATAAATACAGATTTCCAACTTTATCATTGGACCTTTTGGCACGAGTTGGGTTTGGGGAAAGGAAGAGGCAAATGCTGTCTCCACCTACTCAAACAAACAGTGGGCACTTGCCGGCTAAATTGCAGGTTAAGAAAATAAAGGTGTATGGCTGTGTTCCATAAATGAACAAAGAACCAAATAACCTATTTGGCGGAACGCACCGGCAGCGCCCGGTCGTAGTATTCGATAGACTCGTTACTCCAGCCCTGTTTGCCAGAGTAGAAATCGAAGTTGGCGGCATCGGGTCCGCGTTTTTCTGAAGCCCATACCCAAGCACACGTAAGATGAATCAATCCCGTTAAATCAAGACTATACCCACAGTCAGACTTATGATTTTTAGCTGCGCTAAACAACTTCGCCAGCTCATCCTGATGTGGCATCCGCCAGTCCGTATAACCGCCCCCGCGATAATTCTCACAATAGGACTTGGCTTTCGCCCAGTTTATATTGCTCCCGTTGTCCTTCGCCGCCCACATCAGGTTCGTAGTCGTGTCGAGGACCGTTTCGTCGTCATATGCGATGAAACGACCGTCCCTGGCTTTCTCTCCGGCAAAGGCAAACCCCGCATACAAAACCATCACCATCAAAACAGTGATAACCTTCCTCATGCGTGATCACCTCGAACACATAGATAACAATTCACTTATACTTTTTTTCTTTGAGTGTTAGGTACGAACAAGCTTTGTTAATCCCTAAGTCACAGTAATTGGCTTCTGTAGGTATGGCGGTATCTTCTGGCCCCCCTCTACGGTTGTCTCACTAAAATATCTTATAAGCAAGATTGCACAACACACCGAGGACGATTGAAACAGCAAACACTCCAATAAAAAAAAGAATGGCCAATTTTATCCCGTCTTCATTTCTTGCTTTCATTATTTCCTCCTTTTCTCAATTTAAGTTGAAAGAACAACATTTTTTGCTAATCCTCTGCAGTCCAGTCTTATCGCATTATGCCAAGCAAGAAGTTTAGTGGTAATTATCACTTTCCTTAAAACAGTCTTCAATACAATATTCATATCCATCTTCAGCATCATCAATACAACTAATCAAGGTATCTGCATCGTCCGGATCATCATATTGCGACTGACAGGCTTCTATGGCAGAGCGGTATTCATCCCGGCAATCAGATTTGCAGTCCGCCCAGATTTTGGTCGGTGCGATTGATATAGTCAATACCAAAATCATCAGAATTGTTATGACAGTTCTCAATTTATGCATGGTTATTTCCTCCGGCAAAACGGTCCCGTCCCAGAACATGTCCCAAATTCAGAGTTAGAGTTCTGACATTCTGGGGGCTCCTATGGGCACCGTTTCTATTTATTTCCAATCGTAATAGCATAAAAGGGTAGAATAGAAAAATCAAGACTAGGAACAAGCAAATGGCGATAAAAAACAGTTTAACTTAGAGCCCCGGAGAGAAACTGACTGTCCGGGAAGAGGTTGATCTTTTCAATTTAGAAATAATTTTTCATTAATCGATCTACCCACTCAGGAACTTTTGGAGAATCCATCCTATCATACTGCGGATAATACGGTTTAATATCAAGTACTGGTGTTTCATTTATAGCATCTAATCCTTTTATTTCAAGATAGTCATCACCAACGCTGATAATTTCAACAGCAGTTATGCCTATTGGGTTGGGTCTATCTTTAGCACGTTGGGAGAAAATGCCCACTTTAGGCATTGTTTCCAAATTTCTCGGTCTACGCTGAAGATGTTTTTCTTTTTCATATTTGGCTTGATGAAGATACGTTACAATAATAGCATGTGAAAAATTTTCTAAACCCAACAGTGCACCGATATAGTCTGAGTTTAAAATAATCTTTGATTTAATCTCTCCCCAGTTCTTATCCATCCGCTCAGTTACCGAGGATAGTACATTTCCTATGGGTTCTAATTTTATTTCGTTCATTTTATTTTCCTATAACACAACAATCAGTCTCGAGTGTGGCCTGCCCACAGAGATGGTCGCGCAAACATCATATTCACCAGTAAAGTCGTTGTCACTACCGCAAACCATATTGCCACCTTTCTCATATTTTCCTCCTCAATCTTATTGTTTTGACCCACCTGATTTCGAGGTTAAGATTACATCAATTTGATTTTGTTTCTTGAGAAGAACTTCCTTTATCATAGAGGAGTATAAAAAGAACGGTCTTTTATGTCAATTAGACATTGACCACAATGTCAAGCCAAAGTAGAAATGTCCTGTTCTTGCCAAAATAGAAATGTCCTATTGGTTAATAGGCAGATGCTCCTTGATGGTGAGATGCATTCCAGGTTTTCCAGCTCCTTTTCC
>JBKQQP010000087.1:0-74321 GCA_052144335.1 Syntrophales bacterium | reverse complement strand
CAGTGCCGTCTGTCGAACCCGTATCGACTATAATGATCTCATCCACATGATCGCAGACGCTCTTCAGACATCGCCCGAGACAGGCCTCTTCGTTTTTCACGATCATGCACAGGGAGATCGCGGACTTCCGTTTATTTTTAGCTCTGGTTCTTTTTTCCAAGTTTTCCTCCATTATACAGGACCAAAATCATATTCATTGTTTAATACGATAAGAGAAAGAATAAGAATCAAGGGCTGCTTCAAGGCATCAAGGAAAGGAGGTTGGATACCTGAGAGGAAAGAACCCTGTTGTCAATCAGGGCAATACTAATTTCCTGTAAGATAGCTGATATATCTTCAAAGTTATGAATCGTTTTATTTCTGCTCAACCGATGCTCTTTCAAAATAAGATCACACCAGCGAATAAAGTCAACAAATCGATTTTGCCGAAGTTCTCTTGCACAGAGGTATAAAAAGGACTTGAGCATTCCCCTTCCAAGGTTGCAGACACGTTTGGAAAATAAGCTCGCTTTGTTGAATTGACTGAGCTGCGGTGTTATTTCACCGGGATGAAACCATGGCATCGAGGCCTGAGGACTACTTTTTATGACCGTGCTGAATGCATCAATAGCACGGCCGAGACAATTTTGCCGCTGTAGAGGATGCCAAGATTGCACAGGGTGGAATAATTTTGAGAACCTACCTATTTTCATCATGGCATCAAGCGCCCTGGTTGCCACTGTCAGATCGCCTTATGCCAAGGACAAATTTGCGAGGCGGCTCAGAACCTTGGTATAATGTGTGCCCAGATGAAGCAGCCGCTCCAGATGATGTTTTTTATCTTTGCCATTTACTGTTTTGTTATTCCATTTTGCTAGCATGTATCGGACAGAAGTCTGATCATGGGATTCCTCAGAGGCGGGTTCCAAATATTGACAGACTAACCCGAGATCACCTGAACGATCCATATGGAAAGTTCCGATATTCCACCATGGCTCCCATTTATCCTCTGACATCTGCTAAGTAATCTGATAATGCCCCTACATATTCTCATAATCTTTCAGACCTCTTAGGTGGTCATGATTAAACCCTCCTTCATTTTGATTGCTGCTGACAATCTAAGAGGTAGCTGACCACCTTTGCCACCTAACTGTCAATCCAAGTCAGTCTTCTCAAATATGATCTTTTGCGGGAACATCCTTCATGGATCCTTGATGCACTTCAGGAATCCACGAGGCATACAGGTGAGAAGGAGTTTTCTGTCTATCGATTCGTCTATGACGAAGCGGTCATTCTTCTTCAGAAATTCAAGAACCGCGGTTTGTGTATTGTTCCCTGGATACCACGGGCGAGGACGGTGTTTCTGCTCCGGAATAAACTCTATTATTGTATCACTGCACACAATGTAATAACCCTTTCCAATGAACTCAGAATAAAGTCTTAATTCGGTCATGACATGATCATGCGTATGATTTGAATCAAGAATAACCATGACTTTTCTTGAATCTCCGACTATCGATTTGACTTTATCTATTGTATGTTCGTCAATGGAGGAATCATTAATCCAGGTTATTCTATCTGAGATTTTGCCGAAGGAACCGATTCTTTCTTTGAGATCGTTAGGAATATAAATATCAATACCGATGATTCGTCTTCCACCGAGAACTTCCATTAAAGTTGAATAAAAGAGCAAAGAGCCACCCCAGGCAACACCGGCTTCTATAATGAATTCAGGCTTTGTACTGAAAATGATTTCCTGTAATGCAAACATATCTTGCGGTAATTGGAGGATTGGTTCTCCTAGCCAATTAGTCTGGTGAACCCAGTTATAATGATCAGCACGCACCAGAACGTCGAGAGCCTCTTTCTGAAGATTTGAATCTTCAGCCATCTTCATAGCTGATTGGATTCTCTGCTCCTCAAATTCTTTTCGAGTTAACAATGTTATTCCTCACTTGATGTATTCCTGATGCCGTTAAGGAATTTAATGGTTTCCATAATCCCTTTATCTAAATTACCTGTAAACCTGAAACCGGCTCTTTTAAATTTTTCATTAGATACATTGTAACTTAATTGATTCATGATTTTACTATCGACATATTCAATTTTTATTGCATGAATGGATTCACCTATGATCCTGATTATTTCTCCGACAGTAGCATTAGCGGTCACTATGTTATAGATACTGTTATCAAATATATTTTTTTTAGCTATGAAAAATATCGCTCTTATGGCATCCGTCAAATCCAGATACGGTCGCTTCTGATTTAACGCAGTCCGCCATACGGTTATGGGTTTCCCCAAACATGCCTGCCAGATAAATTTATTTACTGCTGTATGAAAACGCATACCTGTTGATATTCCAAAAACAGTACCGAATCTGCAAATGACAAAGGACAATTTGTTCTCCTGTCCCAAACGCATTAATAATTGTTCCGCCTTCAGTTTGCTGTCGGCATAAGGACTTTGTGGTTTCAGCTGCTCGATGGAACAGCGTTCGTCTACTATCTCCTCTTGAGTTCCGTATACGCTCGTAGTGGAAGGGAATATCAGCTTACAGCCATTCTTAATGCAGGCAAGTGCCACTTTTTCTGTTCCATGTAAATTGACTCTTTCTACCAGTTCCTGATTATCCAGACTGGAGGCTGCATCAGTAATTGCTGCTAGGTGAAGAACTACATCAATACCTTCAAAATATTTATTTAGATTGGCAGAATTAATGTCATCTTCTATAAATGTATATTTTACTCCTTTTGGTAGATTAAACAAAGAGGCGTACCTCTGCGTTGAAAGATTATCGACTAACCGTACTTCATCAAAGTGAGACGGTTTCAAACCATGAATAAATCGTGAACCTATATGCCCGAGGGCACCAGTAACCATTATTTTCATGTGTCAACCTATGTATTTCTCCATGCAATTTTCATAATATGTCCTCGTTTTTGTTAGACCACTTTTCAAGTCATACCGCGGCGTCCATTGTAAGACTTCTTTTATTTTCTTATTACTTATTATGGCATCCCCTACATCCACTAATTTCCTGTTCTTTGGCCAGCTGACATGAACAACTTTTCCTTTACCCATATATGTCATAGTTGCATTGGCAATTTCCGCGACGCTGTAATGCTCATCACCAACAACAAAGAAGGTCTCTTTGTTGCTGACTTCTTGGAGCGACGCACGAATAATTGCTTCGACGGCATCGTCAACATATATAACATTTCTTATTTGAGTACCCTCTCCAAAGACTGTGATGTCTTTGCCTTGCAGAGCCAAGCCAATAAAATAGTTGTTAAACGTAAAGTCCGGACTATGTATGGTTGCACGCGGTCCGTATACATTCGAAAGTCTGATAGCACCAGCCCGAAGATTGTAGGCATTTGCATAAATGAGAACATATTTTTCTGAGACACTTTTATTGGCTGAATAAATATCAGTCGGGAATTCAGGATGGCTTTCATCGGCAGGCTGATATCGTAATTTGCCCAACTGTGTAGAAGTTCCAAGGTGAATAAGTTTTGCTTCTCTGTTAAATCGTCTCAGTGCTTCTAATAAATTAACCACCCCACGGCTATTCACATCCAGATCAATCCAAGGTTCGCGCATGGAAAAAGGATGTGATGTTGAAGCAGCACAATTAATGACGATATCCTGACCTGTCATATGATGGATAACACGGTCGAAATCAAGAATATCATGAAAATGCAATGATAAGTGATCTTTTATGTCATTTATGTTGAAAAGATTACCCCCCGACCTTGGATCAAGGCAGTCGTACACAGTTACATGGGCACCGAGTTCAACACAACGGCGGGCTACATTACTGCCAATAAATCCTAAACCGCCAGTTATTAAGACTTTCTTGCCTTTAAGAGTAGAATAACCATAATTTTTATTTTCCGGCATGGTGCCTCTTCCTCAATTGTTAAAAGTATTTTGTATATAATGGCACTTATGATCGATGTTATGGATCTATCGGACTAATATTCCACGGACACCATCGCATACACTATCAATTTGTTCCGTCGTAAGAGTAAATGCGCAAGGGAGGTTTATTCCCCTTGAACCAATGTCATAAGCATTAGGGTTGCGTGGCTTATATACTTCCTCAAGTCCTGGGTAAGCTGGTAAAGACGATAGGGGATAAAAGAATGGACGCGTGGGAAGGCCTAAAGCTTGAAGCTTTGCCATGGCCTCTAATTTAGTCATATTGTAACTTTTGCCGATGAGCAGTCCTGTAATCCAAAGCCCGTTAAACCCCTCTACGGGTTCAGCATTGAATTCAATATCTTCAATATCTCCCAATCTTTCTTTATAACATTCAAAAATCCAGCGCTTTTTTTTGATCAGTTCATCAAGCCGCTGAAGTTGCGCATAGCCCATCGCTGCCTGCAAATTGAAAGGCATATACTTATAGGTTACTTCATAATTATAGTAGGCTGGACCCTCTGGTTTGCGTCCATGATCCCTAAGGAACATGCAGCGTTCATAAAGCTTGTCATCATCAAGCAACAGCATGCCGCCCTCGCCTGTAACAATGGTTTTTGTTCGATGAAAACTGAATACAGATCCTAAACCGAATTTACCAGCCCGGACACCTTTGTATGTTGATCCTAAGGCTTCCGCTGCATCTTCAATAATAGGAATTCCATGCCGATCTGATAACTCTAAAAGTTCATCCATAAGCGGCATATTACCAAACAGATCAACTGGTATAATTGCTTTTGTTCGAGAAGTAATACTTTTTTCAACAGAATCAGGATCGATGCACCAGTGCACTGTATCAATGTCACAAAAAACCGGTGTAGCCCTCAAATACGTTACAGGCGCTGCTGTTGCGATCCAGGTGCATTCCGGGACAATGACCTCATCACCGTCTTTTATTCCCATGGCAGTCAGGAGTAAATGAATTGCAGTTGTACAATTGGGAGTCATGATGCCATAATTTCGATTGTGATAAGCCGCAAATTCATTCTGAAACTTTTCAACGTAATCGTAGTTGTACCACCCGGTTCGCATACAGTCCTCTACAACTTTAATCTCATGCTCTGTAATCCAGGGCCCAGACATATAAATTGGTTCCACAAATCATTTATCCTTTCCATCTAAAAAAGCTAAGGTCTTTATTGCAACAACATGTCCTATTCTGTCTATGTTCTTGACTCCTGCCTTCCCACATCTTCTTCCTCCAACAGTGACAAGATTGCCTTGATCAGTGCTGATTGCTTTCCTACTACCTTTGTAGGTAAATATCGACCCAGCGCCTTACTGTTCCTTAGACCCCACAGTACGCCAATCGTCTGTATTGAAAGTATCTGACCGGCCTGTATGTCGATTTCCGTATCACCAGTGAAGCAAACTGCACCTATCTTATCGAGAATTTTAGCTTTCCCCTGTGCACCAGAATATAGACCACAAACATGCACTTCATGAAAATAATCTAGAATATTCAGTTCTTTTAATTGCCATTCCAAATGACGACACTCATTCCGTGCAGTTACCAAAGCCAAGCTGAAATGCTGTGCCAGGAAACGTAAGTCTTCTGCCATACCCGGAACAAGCAGGTCTAGTTTCAAAAAATCGGGATCTTCCAAGCGCTCTTTGCGGTATTCCAGGTAGCCTTGATAAAATGCTCGTTGAAAGCATGAATCAAACAATAGATAATGAGGTGTACCATTGCGCAGTGCCCTAAAATAGGCCGATTTTGTCAACGGCTGTTGATCTTGGTGATTCAATGATTCAGCATAAAGCCTATAATAACGATCCCAAACGTTAAGAATTGTTCCATCCAAATCGAAGGCCAGTACTTTCATAGTTGCCTTTTATTATTCAACGGGTCATTCATTAAAAAATCCCGAAAGGCCCGAGAATATCGTTGGCCGGAAATCCAATCATCCCTATAATCTACACGATTGCCAAGCAATATCTGCAACAATAGTTCGAAGAAAGGCGCACCGGAGAGAATAGAAAAGCTTAATCCTCCTCCCATGCGAGGATTTATTTCAGAGAAATAGTAAGACTCATTTTTTTTGAAGCACTGGACAGTAAAGATTCCGCTGAAATGAACACTGTTCGTTAATTGTTGGATATATTGAATAAGACGACCGTCACGCACTATATCACCCTTGATGATCTGCCCCAGTCCAGTTTCCCGTCGGATCCGTGGCACAGCAAGGATCAGCCGTCCTTCAAAATCACAGAGCACATCGACTGTATACTCGTCACCCTCAATATATTCTTGAATCAGGTGCTCTGGAAACATATCAGCCAATAATTTAAGCTGTGTCGCATTGCGCACAAGTGCGGTACCAATTCCACCTGCGCCCTCCCTTGCTTTGAAAAAACAGGGGTATTTTATATCTTTGTTATTGAGTTCCGGGACAACCGGTAACCCAGCTTTTGAAAAAAGGATGGCAGTGCTTTTCTTATCAATACAATCAACGGTGATCCCTGACGGTGGTAAAATAACACGTACTCCCGAACGCTCAATGTCACCCCGAAGGTCATTCAATGGTAAAACACTGGCGTGAATTGATGGCATGACTGCCGTAGGTTTTTCTTTCTTTAAAATGGCGAATAACTGTTCTGGGAAACGTTTCGACGAAAATTCATCAACGAAATAAAAGTTATCCACAACTTTCAGCGTTGGTGCATCCTCCTTTGTGTCTGTCGTAACAACACGGAAGACCTTTTTCATATGTTCTACATGAGTACAGGCTGCACCACCACCGACCAGAAGGATAGATGCACGTTTCTTTTTCTGGCAAATCACCCTGATATTGAGGGGTCTATCACCGTCATATTGAAGTTGGACCTGATCAAAGCCTGCATCACGCAAACCTTTTTCCAGCCCCATGGGACTAAAACGAAAATATTTTGGTCCGTTAATACGGAAATAATAAGGAACGGTAATCACTGCATGACCGCCATTTTTTAAAACGCGGTAAAACTCACGTAAGGCCACGAAAGGCTCGGGAAGGTATTCCAAGACGTCAGTAGCGATCAAACAACCAACTGATTCATTGTCCAGCTCCTTCATATTCATAGCATCAAGTAAAAAGTCGAGGGGTGCCTGGCCATTGCCGTAGCTAATATTCGTGCGGATAAAGTTATACTTAGATTTGAAAAAATCAAAATTTGCTCCCGGAATGAGAGACCAGGAACCAATTTCTACCACCGGATCCTGAAGAGGCATAGTTTCAAAGCAATAATGGACAAATTTTGCTATTTCCACGCGAAGTCTGATCCAGTCGTCATGGCTTTCATCAATTCCTTCTGTCGGTGTCCAGGCCTTGAATTCCGCCCAGAGGTTATCCGATATATTAAGTTCATCTTTTATATTCAAAATATAATACCTCCCCCAATGGAAAGATTGTTATAGCTTTGAATTATTCTTCGTTATTTACAGTCGATCAACTGAAGCAATTCATGTTTTGGCACGTGACCGATACTGTCAGGATTTCCATACAAGTCTTTGCAATTACTACAAGAAGGATTAAGTGAACGATCACCTTCGATCTGCATTCTCCGAAATTCCCACAAAGGTTTTCCTGCCCAAATGTCATCCAGAGAACTTTCCCGAATATTACCCACCTTCGTGCCTCTGTTCCAGTCCACAATACAGATAACAACATCTCCATTACATTTGATATTCAATGAATGAAAGGCATAAGAAGGCGCTTAACTGTTTAACATTGCGTCATGGCGATAGTGCTTATATTTGACGTCAAGCTCGTTCATTTAAATCTTTTTCAGTGAAGGGATTAAAATACTATTTAATTTCCGGATCTCTTAGCCAGTCATATCCTATGGCCGGGTCATCATACGGTATGCGGCCCTCATCCGCTGGATCGTAAACATTGGATGTTACGTAAAATAGGTGAGTTGGGCCGCTAATACATTTGCAACCGTGCGCCACACCTGGTGGTATCCGCAGAACCCTTGCCGACTGATTGTCACCCATTAAAAGCTCTATAGTTTCTTTATGACTTGATGAGTCAGATCGTTTGTCATGCAGAGCTACTTTCAAAACACCTCCAGCCACATACCACCAGTCAATCTGTATATTGTGGATATGCCACGCTTTGATTACACCGGTGTACATGAGCGAATGGCTCCATTGACCAAACCCTCCGATAAAAAAATCATCTGTACATCGTATGATTTCCCGGAAAAAACCCCGCTCGTCTGTGTGGGTAATCAATTCTTTGAATATGACGCCTTCAATCATCGTTTTTCTCCAAAAATTCTCGGATTGCCGCCGCTATAGTGTGAAGCTCGGTCTCTGTCAGCTCCGGATATATGGGCAGAGAGAGGATCTCACCAGCCGCTTTTTCTGTCTCTTCCATGCCGTCTCCGCAGCGAATGCGCCCTCGGTAGGCCGGCTGCAGATGGACGGGAACGGGATAGTGGATCAGGGTGCCGATGCCCCGCTTCTTCAGGAAAGCCTGGAGGGCGTCTCTTCTGCGGGAACGTACCACGTAAAGATGAAAGACGTGGCTTCCTTGGGGTCGGCGTCTGGGCAACGTCAAGTCCGTATCGTTAAGGAGACGATTATAAATCTCTGCGATGTGAATCCGACGGGCATTATCGGCGTCCAAGCCGGGAAGCTTCACACGTAAAATTGCCGCATGGAGCTCATCGAGGCGGGAGTTGCCGCCTGGGATGGAACTGATATATCGTTCGGCCCAGCCGTATTCTCTGAGAAGTCGGCAGCGCCCTGCAAGAACAGCATCGCGTGTTGTCACCATGCCCCCGTCGCCATAGGCACCGAGATTCTTCGTCGGGTAAAAGCTGAAACAGGCCATGTCGCCCAAGGCACCGACGGGCCTATTCATGTAACTCGCCCCGTGTGCCTGGGCGCAATCTTCTATAACGCAGAGTCCCCGGTGGCGGGCGATATCTAGAATAGCCGCTAGGTTTGCCGCCTGCCCATAGAGATGGACAGGGATAACAGCCTTGGTACGGGGGCCGATAACGGATTTCAGTTTGTCCGGATCCATGGTGTAATAATCAGGTTCAATATCCACCAGGACAGGGACGGCCCCCGCCTCCTCGATGGCCGCAACCGTGGCCACGGCCGTATGGGATACGGTAATGACTTCATCACCCGCGACAATGCCGCAGGCTTTTAAGGCCATATGGATCGCCTCCGTACCGCTGCCCACACCGATACCGTGGGTGCAGCCGACGTATGCGGCAAATTCACTTTCAAAAGCTGTAACCTCTTTTCCCAGAATATACCATCCATCTTCCAAGACCTTAAGCACGGCTTTATCTATGGCTTCTTTCCGTGTTCGATACGAGGCGAGAGGATTGCTTGCGGGAATCATCATACGACATGAACCTCTGGTACATAAATGATCCACTTGCCGCCGGCAACTGTGAATGCCTGCTCCTTGGCCATGATCTCTTCGGCATGATTCCAGCCGAAGAGAACAGCATAATCGGGATAGTGAGCATTGAATTCCTCGTAGGGCCGGACGGGGATATGAACACCCGGGCTGTATTTTCCCTGTTTGATAGGAGTGGTATCGCTGATATATTCCACTAAGTCCGACGTAATACCGCAATAATTGGTCACTGTAGCGCTCTTTGATGTCGCGGCGTAGCCGGTAACTCTTTTCCCCTCCCTTTTCAGGTCCTTTAAAAGAGCTATGAGGTCTTGCCGGGATTTCTCCACATTACTTCGAAAGTTATTGTAGGTTTCCTTTTGATCCAACTTTTGAGCCATTTCCCTTTCCTCTAAATTCCGGACAGCCTTGGAGACATGATAGGCGCCTCGGTGGGAAATGACATACCGCATCGATCCGCCATGGACGTTCTGCGGCTGAACATCGACAACGTCCATGCCATATTGGGAAAAAAGATGACGGATGGAGGCCAGAGAAAAATAAAGGGCATGCTCATCGTAGATCTGATCATAAGATGTTTTCTGGATGATATCCCCGAGATAGGGATCTTCAAAAATAACATATCCTTCCGGTTTCAGCAGGATCTTGATCCCCGCGACAATGGAGTGAAGGTAAGGGATATGACACATGACATTAGCCCCGAGAAAAACATCGGCCCGCCCATGGAGTTTTACGATTTCTTTGGCTAGAGTTTCATCAAAAAAACGGCAGATCGTCTGTACGCCGTTTTTTCGTGCGACCGCGGCCACATTCGCCGATGGCTCAATGCCTAGATGCCGGATGCCTGCCTTGGCGAAGTGTTGAAGCATAATCCCGTCATTACTGCCGATTTCCACGACGAGGGGGTCGCTCTTCCCGAGGTATCTTTCCTGCGCAAGAAAAGCGAAGGACTGAAAGTGATCAGCCATTCTTACAGATGTTGAAGAAAAGAAGGCGTAATTTTCATGGAACATCCGCTCCCGGTCTACCAGTTCGGTAAGCTGAACCATCTTGCAGCGGTCGCAGAACCCGGCCTCTAGTTCAAAAAAGTATTCTTCGGGAAACTGCTCGGCAGTAAGGAATCCATTCGCGATCGGCATCTTGCCGAAGGAGATGAACGGTGCGATGCTTTGCGAGCAAATTAGACAAGGAGTCATCGTGTTGCCTCTTGATAGGTTGGGAGTGATATGCTGACGTTTTGGGGCAAGATTTTTATTCCGCCTATGAACGATTCATAAATATTCTGAAGATCATGATGCTCTGGAAAGATAAAAAGAGCCTCCCTGATCGATTTCAGGAGATCCGTCAGGTGAAAATAAAAAAGGTTGGGTGTATGTTTCCTTAGGTCGTGTTGATAGGTTCTACCATCCCACGTTTGGTAGTAAACATTATTTTTTAGGAGGTAAATCATTCGATCTATTTCATAATTCAGTTGCGCCTTCCAGCGTTGCTTAAAGCAACGGAGGATCTCCCGGGTTAAATATTCCTTACGCTCCGGTAGGAGGGTTGAATGATTGACCAGTTCGCAATGGGCGTATGTGAACCGGCAAAATGGCAGGGTCAGGCCTTCCTCCAGGTAAAGTGGGTCAGCCGAGTGCAGGACATCTGCGTGATGCTTACCTAAGCTTAGATTATAATTTCTTGTTAGGCCTCTTATGAAGAGAACATCATCAATCTGGATAATCTTGCCCAGTAAGGCTATTTCTGCAAGAAAAAGATTGTCATGGGCATAACAGTTTTTATGTAAGGAGCGAGTCTTTCTCATATAACAGCGCCTGAACAGTCCATAAAAGGCATTGCACATCTGGAGTTCCCAGATAACGTGGATGAAGCGATCAAAGGGATCATCCGAGGCAGCCTTTACGGAATCGGCACCGAGCCCTACAAATTCCCCTTTGTTGTTGAAGACCTTTGACTTCGGATAGACCAAAGCAATGCTAGCATCTTGCTCTATGACCCTCAAGCAACTGCTGATGAACGATTTCTCCAAACGATCATCATAGGAACCCCACATAAAATATGGCGCTGTGGATAATTCAATCATCCTGTCAAAATTATGAATTCCTATGTGATTAATTTGATCGCCACTATTGACGTACTTAGCCCGTTTATCCAGTTTCTGATAATTGGTTCCTATCTCTCTGACTAAGGGATCAGCGCCGTAGTCGGAAATAATGAGTTCAAAATTTTCAAAATCCTGAGCTAATATGGATTCAACGGAATCTGTCAACATTTTGCCGCCGCTGTATAGGGGCAGGACAATCGTTACGGCGGGATTTTGTTTGCTATGAACAGTCGGCTGTTTTGACTTTTTATAGGCAACCGCCAGATCAGCCTTAAAGTAACCGTATTTCAACGCATGCTTCATAGTTGCCTGTTCGATGTTCCTTCTGAATTCCGGCGACCAGTCGCGTACAGCCGGGAATCGGCCATATTTATTGGCATTCCTATTAATTTCGAGGACTTTTGAAACAATAGAGGAAGAAAAACCCTTCAAATTCAAAAAATCGAACAACCTACAGAGGGTCTGGATGTTTCCAAAAAGATCTTCAAAGCGAAGAACCATTAGTCTATCTTTATCAAGGTTTTCCGTTGCCCCTTCAACAAAGTTGAATGTCTCATTCCAGAGCCAACAGATTTTCTCTATCTGGCTCTTTTTTTTCCATTGGATAAAGGCATCGGTATCCTTCAACGGTGTAAATCGATATGTATCATCTATATGGCCGTGATAAAAGTTCTGGAAGAGGGCGGAGCGGCAGAAAGTCAGGGGATCACGGACAAGGATGACGAACTTGGCTTTAGGAATTGTTTCAGCTAAGACATCGGAAAAGGCGGTTATGGCCGGCGTGGTTTCTCCAAAGACAAAGCCGTCTTTTGATGTTTGCTTGATAAGAGGATAAGGGTAATTGGATAGAAATTCCTTCTTATCTATTCTATTACAGAATGCATCCAGCGCCCTCTTTCCCATATCTGGCCGGGCTGCGTGGAAAGACCTTACATTTTCTGCGGTGTTTAACACTTCATTTAAGGTTTTGCTGCCGCATCGGCCAGAAGAAAGAACAAAGAAAGCTTCTGCATTAAGAACTTCTGATGGCACGGCCCGATTCTCTTCGTGGTAAAGTTGGTTTTTGATATCCTTTAAAAATATTTCAAGTTCCTGATCTTGGGGGACGGTTGCCATCGCTTTTTCTGCGTATGGAATAAATTTGTTTCTTTCTCCCAGTTTATTAAATACAGCGAATAAATTCATCAGTGCATCTTTATATACAGGATCAATGGACAGGATTTTTTTGAAAATATCCTGTGCCAGATCACTCTGGCCTTCATCAAACAGAATAACGCCAAGGTTGTTGAGGGCTTTCAAGTGATAAGGCTCTTTTTTTATAATTGACAAAAAACAACTCTTCGCTTCTTGCAAATTGCCTACTGTGTAATGCCTATCACCGCTTTTGATTAAATCTTCAATATTCATATCAAGAAAGCTTCGCATAATTTTGGTTTTAAATTTTCATTTTCTTCGCAGAGGTGGATACCTTCATCACCGCAAAGGATGACAACTTTAAAATTGCTATTCATGATAATTTTCCTTTAGAACTTCATAATCACTGAACTTTGATAAATTTCAAACAGACCGCAGCTATTTATAATCATGTATCATAAATTCAAAAATGGGGGGAAGTTAAACCATAATTGTACAAGCCTTTCTTGATACAGCTCCGCCCCCTCAATTACAAAATGAGTGGGATAGTTTTAATTGGCAAACAAACTTCATCCTACCGGCATGCCTGGCGTAAATTTTTACTGATGATCACCAAGAGGTGAATGCATTCTTGAAAGTCAGAATTTGTTTTCAATCCCTCTTCCATTGTATTTTTTTGATGGTTTCCAATGACTTGCTTCGATGTGAGCCCATGCCAATTTGAAGCCAATTCTTTTGATCTCTTCCTGTATGAGAATTCTCCTCAATAGCAGGTGCCAATTATTCAAACTGTGAACTTGCGCGAAAACCATGCCGCTTCTAACCAATGACATTAGACATAAGGCGGCAAATAATTCCTGTAAGAATTTGAACCGGGCATTCATTGCTTGTTTTGCCATGGGGAAACCTTTTGCAAGCTTTTCAAAGATATTCTTATTAAGCTCTCGCATTTATATGTTTCAACAGGTCGTTGCCCTCCTTGAATAGAGGATTTATTTTTAAGGCCTCCCGGATGGATGACTCGGCAAGCTTCCAGTCCTTCTTCTCCACCTGGACCCTGGCGATATTGTAATATAGTCCTTCGTCATCTGGCAGGATAGCGAGGGCCTTTTCAAATTCACCGATTGCCTTATCATAGGCCCCTTCTTTTCGGAAACGAATGCCATTGCTGTTGTATGTTTGAACAATGAAGGTTACCAAGAGGTCATTATCTGCAATGAGTTCTCTCGCCTGCGCATATTCTCCCTGATCGATAATATTCATGATTAATTGAGCCTCCGCTTCCATGTCTTTAGCAGCATCCTGGACAGATGCGTCAGATTTTTGACTAAGATCAACATTATCCCGTACCCCTTCGTCTCCAACGCTGATTAATTGCTTAACGAACTCAAGTGAACTGTTGAGATCCTTTGCATGGAACGATACGGGTCCGAATATCTTCTTGAAATCCTTGCTTTCCGAAAGTGTCAGCTGAAAGGAATCAACTTCCTCCATCAGTACTTTTTCATCAGGCGGCAGCATCTGCGTACTCAAGGTCTTTTCCAGGACTGACTTGAAATAGACAAGACAGGTGTGAACATTACCCTGCTTAATCTTCGCCTTGCATTCATGCAACTGCTTGATAATTTTGGCTATTTCTTCTCTCTTAATTTCTGCTGCCATTTTCAATCCTTCGTTTCACGGTTGGTATGCAAGAAGCATGCAATGGCGATCCGTTGTTTTCAGACGCTCACGCAGACTTTTCGACGCTTGAATACCCACGCTCTGAGAAAGGTACAATAGTTGCATCGGATTAATTCGTTACCGGCTCTTCATCAAATACTAAAACGCCAATAAGGGCTTGTTAATCTATGTCACTGCAAGAAGTTAAAAGTTTCTGTTATCTGCTCTTAAAGTTTTCCATTTGTGTGTCGATAAAAAGGTACGGAGGTTGCAACGGATTAATTCGTTGCTATCGGTTCATCGTAAATATTGAAAAGGATTGATATGGCTGAATCTCTTTATTCCACCTCAGAGGTAGCAAGATTATTCGAGATCAATAGAGTAACCATATACCGCTGGGTGCAGGAAGGAGTCGTGAAGGCGTACAAGGTTGGCAAGCATCTCAAGATACCTGCATCCGAGGTAGAGAGACTATGGAAAAAATTTGGCTTTCCCGAAGGACCGCACATGCACGCTGCCGCTCTTCCTCAGAAAGATGGATTGCACAATTCGATTAATTCGGGGGTGAAATATGAGCAGCAAAAAAAAATAGTCATGGCTGTAGATAGTGATAAAGGCGATATCAAGTTCGTAAGAGAAATATTTACAGCAGAACAACTCAAAGGAAAGTGCGTCCTGGAGATATATACGGACAATCTTGAAGCGGCGCTCGCCATAGGGAACGAGAAACCGGATCTGCTGCTCATCAAAATTATGAAATCAGACGGGAGCGGTGAGGAGTTCGCAAAGAAAATCAGGAGTCTTCATTCTGATATAAAGATCATCTTCATGGGTGATACTTCCACGAGCAGACATAAAGGAGAAGGAGGCGAATCTCCCGATAACGTGATTGCGACTGTCGGATGGACAGGATTGTATCAAGAAATTACAAAAGCCCTCGGATTATATGACAGGCGCTAAGAAGGAATGCGCTTAGCAGACAGAGTAAGTGATGATGAGACAAAGGGGGATTGATAGGCAGCAATTCATAGAAAGGGAGTGGCGTGTATTCAGTCTATAAATCGGTGAAATTGAAAAGTTGTAGACTTTCAACAAACAATTACGGGTCGGGATTTCAATACGATGAGTTAAGGGAGAAATAGGCCATGAAAAAACTAGTAATAGCACTTTTGGTAACAGCATTCGTGGTTGGAGGAGTTACGTTCGCTTTGGCTAAAGGCACGGCAAAGGAAGCCCAGGCAATGGTAGATAAGGCGATTGCATATTTTCAGGCGAATGGAAAGGCAAAAGCCTTTGCGGCGTTTGATTATCCCCAAGGGCAGTTTGTGAAAGAAGATTTGTACGTCTATGTCGTCGATATGAAGGGAGACATTGTGTCACACGGGGCTAACAAGGCACTTATAGGACAGCATTTCATCGACATTAAAGATTCCAATGGGAAGCTCTTTTTTAGGGAGATTATCAACGTGGCAACGACAAAAGGGAGCGGTTGGGTAGATTACAAATGGACGAATCCCGTATCGAAGAAGGTCGAGCCGAAATCCGCATTTGTCAGGAAGAGTGGCGACTACATTTTTTGCTGCGGGATCTACAAATGATTAAGAAGGGGAGGGAGAAGAAAAAAATGAAAAGACTGATGGCAATAATTCTGATGGCATGTTTTCTGGCATGCGGGATCGCTTACGCAGGCATGGGCACTGCAAAAGAGGCAATGGCTTTGGTTGATAAGGCAGTTGCTTACTACAAGGCAAATGGCAAAGACAAGGCATTTCCGGCGTTCAATGACAAGAGCGGACAATTCGTGAATAAAGATCTGTACATCTTTGTCATGGACTGGAATGGAACCCTACTGGCTCATGGTGCAAATGAGAAACTCATCAATCAGCCAACCGGGGACTTGAAAGATTCGGATGGCAAGTTCTTTATGAGGGAAATGGTTAAGGTTGCACAGACCAAGGGAACAGGCTGGGTCGATTACAAGTGGACCAATCCAGTGACCAAGAAGATCGAACAGAAATCGAGCTATGTTAAGAGAATCGGCAACGAGAATCTCCTGATCGGTTGTGGCATTTACAAGTAGTTTGTGGAGGAAATGGCCAGATAGGCCTACTGCCTATCTGACCGCAAAATTTAAAGGTGCAGGGAGGTATTGACGTGAAAAAAATCATCAGAAACCTGAAGATGGCAAGAAAAATGATGTTACTTCCGGCAGTTGTCTTCATTGCCCTCATTGCGTTGTCATATGGCACATATGATGGACTTTCGTCTCAAAAGACGGCTATGGATGAAATATTTAATGATAGATTTAAAATATACCAGGAAACCGCTGATATCATCAAGAAGGTGGGTAACGTCCATGCAAATATCTATAAAGTTATCAGCTGGGCAGGTGCGAATTATGAGGATAAGAAGATCGAAGCCCTGGCCAATGAGCAGAAGGACAACCTGGCAAAGACTATTGAACTCGTGAATAACACTTTGAAGTCGAGTACCCTCAGTACAGATGAGAAGAATCTCTTTCAGAAAACTCTCGAGGATTTGCTGGAATATCAGAAGCCGGCGGATGGCGTAATAAGTGTCGGGAAGTCAGATTTGAATGCGGCGACGATGTTCATGGGTACATCGGACGAGAAGTATCAGATACTCAGCCAGACATTGGAAGAGCTCCTGGCGCTCGAGAAAAAATTGGCCAGGGGCAAGTATGATTCTTCTCTCAGCAGCTTCAACGCCGTGATGAATACTTATATAATTGTACTTTTGGTTGCAGTTATCCTGTCAGTGGTGACTAACATCGTTATCACCAAACTCATTACACGGCCGATCAAAGAGGCGATTGAGGTAATCAAGAAGGTCGCCGATGGTGATCTTACGCAGGAAATCAATGTGGATTCCAAAGACGAGATCGGCGATCTCGCTTCGTCCATCAATACCATGCGGATGAAGATGGGGGACGCAGTAGGCCAGTCGCTGTCAATTTCGCATGTTCTATCTGAATCGTCTTCCCGGCAGGCTGCTGCGCTGGAAGAGACATCAGCCTCTCTCGACGAGATGGCGTCTATGACGAGACAGAATGCGAGTAATACAGCTGAAGCTAATAAGCTGATGTCGGCGGCCAGGCAGGCCATCGAAAAGGCTAATGTCTCCATGGCCGATCTGACCAGATCGATGAAGGAAATAGCAATTGCCAGCGAGCAGACCCAGAAGATCATCAAGAGCATAGATGAAGTCGCCTTCCAAACGAACCTGTTGGCTTTGAATGCGGCGGTGGAAGCTGCCCGAGCCGGGGAGGCGGGAGCAGGATTTGCGGTAGTCGCCGATGAGGTCAGGAATCTCGCCATGCGGGCGACGGACTCTGCAAAAAATACTGCCAGCCTGATTGAGAATATTGTTAAGAAGGTGAGAGGGGGTGAATCTCTCGTTAATATTACGAATGAGGTGTTCAGTGAGGTCACTGCCAGCTCAACCAAGGTTGTCGAATTAATGGGCGAAATCGCAGCTGCATCCCAGGAGCAGTCGCAAGGAATCGACCAGGTGAATAGGGTTGTAGCCGAGATGAATCAGGTTACACAGCAGAATGCCGCCAGTGCTCAAGAATTGTCCGCCACGATGTCGATGTTCAAGGTCGAGGATAACGGCGGACGGAACGTAGGAGAGGGTTTATCCCAGAGGAAACCCTTAAAGAAGCTGGCTCTTTCACGAGACAGCCGGGGAGATTCCGAAGGGATTATTCCCCTGAAGGATGAAGACTTCGTGTGAAAAAATACGCTTCTGTCCTATGGTCTTGCACGGCTGTTAGACATGGAGACGTGGGTCGGGGCAATATGATTAGGTTTGTGCGGTGAAGGCAGGCGGTTGTGGAGAATAGTATTATGAGGAGGTACTGAACGATGCAGGAGGCACGAGGAGTAACAAAAGAAGGTGCAGTGTCCCAGACGGCGGACAGTGGATCCCAAAGGGAAGGCAAATACCTTACCTTTGGTCTGGGGAGTGAAGAATACGGTTTAGAGATACTTAAAGTAAAGGAGATCATCGGCGTCATGAATATCACCTCTGTGCCTCAGACTCCCAAGTACGTAAAGGGCGTCATCAATTTAAGGGGCAAGGTTATTCCCGTCGTCGATCTGCGCCTGAAGTTTGGCATGGATGCCATGGAGTACAATGACAGGACATGCATTATTGTAGTCGATATCGCCGGCCAGGCAGGCAAGAAAACAGTTATGGGCATCATCGTCGATTCCGTTTCTGAGGTACTCAATATTAAGGCTGAAGAAATAGAAGATACGCCGACATTTGGCGTGAGATTGGCGACAGATTATATATTGGGAATGGCCAAGGTAAAAGGAGGGGTTAAAATACTTCTCGATATTAACAAGGTGTTGACGACAGATGTCGTTATGGCTGAATCAATGGTGCATTGAGGCATGAGATATTCTTGACGCTCATAATGACCATGTCAATCCGGGCAATCGTGGAACGTGTTAACATATGGCGTCCGTTGAACTAAAAAATATTGATTTCGAGAAAATAAGCCGTTTTGTTTATGATCTCTGCGGTATCCATTTGCATGAAGGAAAGAAAGAGCTTGTCAAAGCGCGCCTTGGTAAGCGTCTGAGAGAGGGGAAATTCAAATCCTTCTCAGAGTATTATCGTTACGTCACCACTCAGCAGGGTGGAGATGAGTTAATCTGCATGATTGACTCGCTCTCGACAAATTTGACTAGCTTCTTCAGGGAGGTTGAACATTTTCAGTTGCTCCGTAGGATCATACCGGAGATCGCAAAAATGCCGAGGAGGGGTCGTATCCCGAAGCTGAGGATATGGAGTGCCGGGTGTTCTACAGGTGAAGAGCCTTATACAATTGCTATGACACTGAAAGAATTATTCAACAACGGGCAGGCTGATATCAAGATTATGGCGTCAGACATTTCGACGAGAGTGCTCAATACTGCGGTAAAAGGCATATACCCCGAAGAAAAGATCAAGAGCATTTCTCCAGATCTTCTAAAGAAATATTTTCAGGTCGGTCAGGGCGATTGGAGGGGACACTATAGGGTCAAAAAAGAAATTTACGAAATAATCGATTTTGTACGGTTCAACCTCATGGATGCACTCCCCTATAATGATCCCTTTGATGTCATATTCTGTAGAAATGTCATGATATATTTCGATAAACCGACCCAGGGCAAGATGGTGCGTAAATTCTATGGATACTTGAAGGAGGGCGGGTACTTGTTTGTCGGACGTTCTGAAAGTCTGACAGGGCTGAATCATCAGTTCAAATATATAGAACCGAGCGTCTATCAGAAATAGTTATGAGCGAGATTGTTATCGGCATTTCAGATTTTAAGGTTAGCAATAATATAAATGATGTTTTGGTTACCTATGCGCTTGGTTCGTGTGTCGGCGTCACCGCCTACGATCCTGTGGCTAAAGTGGGAGGGCTCTTACATTTTATGCTGCCGGAATCATCACTTGATATGAGAAAAGCGGCAGAAAATCCAGCCATGTTTGCCGATACGGGGATCCCTCTTTTGTTTAAGACTTGTTATGAACTGGGCGCGAAAAAGAGGCGGATGATCGTGAAAGTTGCAGGGGGAGCGAGCATTCTGGACGACGCGAATTTTTTCCGGATAGGGCAGAAAAACATAACGGCCATGAAGAGACTATTCTGGAAGAACAACGTTTTTATCGAAGGAGAGGACACGGGGAGTAACTGCAACCGAACTTTTTTCCTACATATCTCAACCGGTAAAGTCTTTGTAAGGACTGCCTATAACGGGGCCAGGGAGTTGGTATGATCTCAGACAAAATCTTAAAATCCATCAAGAACATCCCCGCCTTCCCTGCCGTGGCAATGAAGGTGATGGCTTTAATTGATGATCCCAACTACTCCATAATGGATGTGGCAGACGTCATCAAGTATGATCAGGCGATCGCGGCTAACATACTGAGGATCTGCAATTCTGCATACTTTGGTCTCCGCCATAAAGTCGCAACAATAAATGATGCGGTAATGCGCCTCGGTCAGCAAAATATCGTCCGCGCGGTCCAGGCTGCCGGAGTATCAGCATTCTACAGAAAGGCGAAGGGATATGGTCTGGAGGCTAACAAACTCTGGGAGCACTCCGTAGGAGTGGCACTTATGAGTCAGATATTATCCAGGAAGATTTTTAATTGCGATGATGCCAGGCTTTATACGACGGCCCTGCTCCATGACATCGGCAAGGTCATCATGGGTGAATTCGTAGACGAGTCTTTTTCGCAAATTCATGATCTTGTCTCAAAGGAAGGGATATCTTTTCTTGACGCGGAAGGAAAGATCATCGGCATTAACCATGCGGAGCTGGGCGGCAGGATAACCTCTCAGTGGAATTTCCCTAAGGATATGAGCGATGCGATTATATATCATCACAGACCAGACTTGATGCAGGATGGAGACAACAGCGCAGCTTGGCTTGTCTATCTTGCCGATCAGGCCTGTATTATGATGGGGATCGGTTTGGGGAGCGACGGCCTGGCATACACGGGATTGTCCGAGGTGATTATCAAATTCAAACTTCGCCAGAGGGATTTTGAAGAGTGCATCATGTTGATGCTCGAGGACCTTGACCGTGCCAGGGAAGTTATCGGTATGGTCGAAACATGATGACATATCAAGAGATGAGAAAGAAATGACGAGGTGCAGCGATGTCTTTTAATGTCCTGATCGTTGATGACTCTAAATCGGTGCGTTCCGTAATCAAAAAAATCATTACGATTTCAGGTTTCCGTATGGATCGATGCTATGAAGCCGTGAACGGAAAACAGGCCCTGGATATATTATCGAAAGAGTGGGTGGATATTATTCTATCAGACTTGAATATGCCGGAGATGAACGGACTGGAGATGTTGGCGGCCATAAAGGCAGACAGGCATCTGCAAAAAATACCCGTTATCGTTATTTCAACAGAGGATAGCGATGATAAAAGGCATGCTGTCCTGGAAATGGGTGCGAAACGGTTCATTAAGAAACCTTTTTCACCCGAGTACGTCAGAAAAGTTCTTTATGAAGTCATAGGTATGGAGGATGAAAAAATACATGAAAGAGATGAAAGAGATAATGATGGCAGCGATTTTTGATGTCGTCGAACAGATGTTCTATGTCTTTCTCGAGCCTGTAGATGATAAAGATTCAGACTATGCCATGGAAGCGGCCATACAGTTTACAGGTGACTTGAAGGGTGAAATGAGCATCTTAGTCTCTGACGGATTAGCTAAGAGTATGGTTCATAATTTGTTGGGATTGGAAACAAAGCAGATGACTAAAGAAGACATAGAGGACTGTGTAAAAGAAGTGGCAAACATGATCTGTGGAAACTTCTTAGGAAAACTCGACCGGACAACAGTTTTTGATCTGTCCGTGCCATCTTATTCACAGCCTCCGAGAAAGACCGTTGCGGGGAGTGATTCTTGCAGGTTGTATTTTGACTCCGATGGCGAGAGTTTCGGCGCCATACTGAGACTGACGAATTAGGCACAAATGGGTTCATGTACAGGAGGAAGACCATGAAATCGGGGTATGCGGGGATCGGCTAAAGCGAGGGCGAAATTTGAATTATATAACGCGGCAAAAAATAAAAACGCTCATTGTCGATGATTCCGCCATTGTTCGGAAAATACTTTCTGAGGAGCTGTCAAGATTCCCCGATATAGAGGTCGTGGGAACAGCCGCGGACCCCTTTGTCGCAAGAGACAAAATTCTGAAGTTGCAACCCCAGGTCATAACGCTGGATATCGAGATGCCGAGAATGGATGGATTGACATTCCTGAGGAAGTTAATGAAGTACTACCCGCTACCCGTGATCATAGTCAGTTCGCTCACGCCAAAAGGGAGCAAAACGGCTTTGCAGGCGATGGAGATTGGGGCTATAGATGTTATAGGCAAACCTGGGGGTTCTTATTCTGTAGGTGACATGAGCGACATGCTGGCGGAAAAGATCAGGATTGCCTCTGTGGCAAATATACGGCAGCGAAGCGGCTACGAGCCAGATTATGAAAAGCCTGAGCCCATAGGAGCACTTGCCGAAACGAGCAACAAGGTTATCGCAATCGGGGCATCAACAGGCGGCACAGAGGCCCTGAAGGATGTCCTTTCCATGATGCCGCCCGATTCACCGGGCATCGTTATCGTGCAGCACATGCCGGCGAATTTTACGACCGCATTTGCCGAGAGACTGAACGCCCTGAGCCAGATAACGGTTAAAGAGGCTGAGGACAATGATGCTGTGATACAGGGCAAGGCTGTAATTGCGCCGGGCAACCACCATATGCTTCTGAGGAGAAGTGGGGCGCGATATTATGTCGAGGTGAAGGACGGTCCGAGAGTTCAGCACCAGCGTCCATCGGTTGATGTTCTATTCAAATCAACTGCAAAATATGCGGGATCGAATTCGATAGGGGTGATCATGACGGGCATGGGATCAGATGGTGCAGAAGGGTTATTAGAAATGAAAAGGGCAGGCGCAGGAACGATCGCACAGGACGAAAAGACATGTGTGGTTTTTGGTATGCCGAAAGAGGCCATCAAGATCGGTGCCGCAGACAAGATAGTGCCGCTGGGAAATGTTGCACAAGAAATACTGAGGATGGTTTAAGGGATGCCACGTGATCAGTTGATGAACCTAATTGACGGTATAGCTTCAGACTTTCTATTTCTGGAGGATCGAGATATTGATATTCCCACTGCGGGGAGGTTTCTCAATCAGCTTGATACAATTATCAGAGGTGCAGAGGCTCTGAAGATAGAGCAGCTGTCTTGCGTAGCCAGGGGCTTAAGCCGTCTTTTGGAGAAAAAGATACTGGATGAGATCAAAGATACCGAAACGGCTTTTGCCGCCTTCGCAAAAGGTATAACCATAATGCAGGAAATGGATAGGAGCTTTAGCAAAGGCGAAGACCAACAGGCAAACATCAGTAGCTTTATGGAATCCCTGGTTTGCCTAACGGGTGCCACACCAGTGTTTGAATTGGAAGGCGGCACTGTCGAAAAATCTATGGAGCCTTGTGATGAAAAAGATGTCGGAGCGGAAAGGAGGGTCGAGATTCAGGATGAGTCGTTGTTAAAGGATTTTATAATTGAGGGGCTTGAATATATAAACGAGATTGAAGTGAATATCTTGAATCTGGAACAAGACCCGGGGAACAAAGATTGTGTAAATTCTATCTTCAGGCCATTTCATTCCATCAAAGGCGTGGCGAGTTTTCTCAACTTGGAAGAAATAAGGGACCTTGCCCATAACCTCGAGAGCCTTCTCGATAAGGTGAGAAACAATGAACTTTCCGTGACGTCTCAGATTATTGACATCATTCTCGACGGCGCCGATACCCTAAAGGCAATGATCGGGCAGGTGAGAGACCGTATGGAGGGCAGGCCAGCGGCGATCCTTGAGATCGATTTGTCGACGCTGAAGCAGCGCATAGGATTTGCGCAAAAAGGGAAATATGAACAGACAGAACCAAAAAAAATAGGCGCGATACTCGTAGAAGATGGTCTGATTTCTGAGGGTGCTTTGGAAGAAACGCTCGAACATGCTCAGAAGGCACCTGATGTGAAGATCGGTGAGGCGCTGATTGCCGAAGGGAAGGTGACCCCCAAACAAGTTTCTCAAGCCTTGAGGAAACAAATGAGCCAGGTTGTCGATGTGACATCAATCAGAGTGGATACAAGAAAACTTGATGATCTGATAGACATGGTCGGTGAGCTGGTCATTACGCAGTCGATGATACGGCAGAGTCCCATAGTTCTATCCAATATGGATAGAAAATTTTTTAGAGATATTTCCCAGCTGTGTAGCATCACATCAGAGTTGCAGAGGACGTCCACGAGCTTGAGGATGATTCCTATAAAGCAGACTTTTCAAAGGATGTCCCGCTTGGTCAGAGATCTTTCGAGATCTGCCGGAAAATTGGTTAATGTGGTCACAGAGGGAGAGGATACGGAAATAGACAGGAATATGGTCGAAGAGATTTATAACCCTCTTGTCCACCTGATTAGAAACGCTGTGGACCACGGCATTGAAGCTCCCGATGAGCGGACAAAAGCTGGAAAGGGAGAGACAGGAACAATCCAGCTTAAGGCTTACCATAAGGGCGGCAATATCCTAATTGAGATATGTGATGACGGGAAAGGGTTGCATAAAGAAAAGATACTGAACAAGGCAATTGCTAAGGGCACTATCAGTTCTGCAGCGGGCCTATCTGATCAGGACGTATATCGACTCATCCTCCTCCCCGGATTTTCAACAGCTGAAAGGGTAACCGATGTTTCGGGCCGGGGCGTGGGAATGGATGTGGTAAAACAGGCCGTGGACAAATTGAGAGGTAAGATAGAAATCAGCAGCCGTTACGGTCATGGGACCACTTTTGTAACGACCTTTCCCCTGACACTGGCGATCATCGACGGCATGATCGTGAGAGTCGGCCGCGAAAAATACATCGTTCCGACTGCAGCAATCAGAAGATTACTCCGTCCCAATAAAGAATATTACAATACTGTCATCGGTCGGGGTGAGGTCATAAATGTTATGGGCAATCTCCTGCCCCTCGTGCGGCTGCACGATTTATTCGACATAGAACCCGACTGCCGGAATCCCTGGGAAGCGACGGTCGTGGTCGTTGACGGCGAAAACGGATCGAAATGTCTACTGGTAGATGAGATCATGGGTCAAGAGGAAGTTGTCATTAAGGGTCTCAGTGAAAGCTTGAGGCATGTAAGAGGGGTATCGGGCGGCGCTATATTGGGAGACGGGAATATAGGACTGATACTGGATCCGGAAGGTCTATTTGAACTGAGCGAATTGCAGAGCCATGGAGGTAATGGAAAGAAGAATTGATCTTAAGCGGGAGGATGCATTATGGATGTCAACAAAAAGATAAAGATTTTGGTTGTCGATGACTTTGCGACAATGAGAAAGGTCATAAGGAACCTTTTGAAACAGTCCGGCTATGAAAATGTGGCCGAGGCTGAAGATGGTGTCGCGGCCATGAGCATGCTGAAGTCCACAAAAATTGATTTTGTGATATCAGACTGGAATATGCCCAATATGACAGGCATTGAACTTCTTAAGGCCGTGAGGTCAGATAACGACCTCTCCGCAATGCCTTTTCTCATGGTGACTGCGGAGGCCCTTAAAACCAACGTCGTGGAAGCGGTCAAGGCCGGGGTCAGCAATTATATCGTGAAACCGTTTACCGCTGAAGTTCTCGGTGAAAAGATTGACAAGATATTGGAGAATATAAAGTAATTTTGAAAGGCATTAACCATGGACGTAAAATATATTAATCCCTTTCTGGAGGGAACCATAGAGGTCTTAAAAACAATGGCTTTTGTGGATCCGCGGCCCGGTAAGCCGTATCTCAAGAAGAACAATTTAGCAAAAGGCGATGTAACCGGAATTATCGGTCTCACCGGCACTATAAAAGGTTCACTGGCGCTGAGTTTCTCTACGGGCAGCATACTAAAAATAGTTTCCAACATGCTCGGGGAGGAGATGACATCTCTCAATGGTGAAATCAGAGATGCCGTCGGCGAGATAACCAACATGGTATCCGGCACGGCAAGGAAAAAAATTGAAGCCATGGGATGTAGCCTATCTGCCTCGCTTCCCACCGTGGTTTCCGGGAAGGACCACTCGGTCATGCACGTCCTCGGCGGACCCAGTATTGTGATACCATTTGAAATAGAAGAGGGGTCCTTTGTGGTAGATATCAGCATGGGTGATGCCCAGTGAGTCCCTTTGTTCCGTTGGATGCAATGAGTATTCTTGTGAGTTAAGGACTATGTCTTCCATATAGGGAGATGAGCAATGGATTATAACAGCGACAAGAGAGAATACGCGAGAGTGGCGGCATATTTGCCCCTTGAGGTCCGTCTTGTTCCGCAGGAGGAGCGGGATATGCACAAGCCGCGAATTTCCGGTATGGCGATACTGGACAATTTTACAAAACCGCCCGAACTAGACGACAAGCCTCTGGCTCAGTGGCTTAACATGTTGAATACTAAGCTTGACTCCATAATCAGTTCCCTCGCAGTTGAACGTGAGGGGTTTAGCTCTTTGACCTTCAAATCAATGAACATAAGCGCCGCCGGGATGGGCTTCAAGTCCAAAGAGAAATACGATAAGGGGACCTTCCTGGAAATGAAAATTTTGCTTTATATGTATCCCCACGTGGCTCTTTACCTGTATGGAGATGTGGTCACGTCGGAAAGGGAAGGAGATGACATTTATACGGCAGTCAGATTTACGGATATGAGCGATGCCATAAGAGACGAGATCATAAAATTTGTTTTTAGACGACAGAGAGAAATCCTTAGTGCGAAGAGGGGATAACCTCAATAAGATATGATAGCTATAATAGGATTCATTGTTGTTACCGGAGCTATTGCCGGCGGTTACCTAATGGAACATGGAAACCTCTATGTCCTGTTGCAGCCAGCCGAGGTCGTTATCATCTTTGGCGCAGCCTTTGGTGCATTTCTGGTAGCATCACCCATGAAGGTAATTAAATCAACATCGGGCAGCGTCTTGAAGATATTCAATAACAAGCCTTACGTAAAAGCCGACTATCTTGAAGTTCTGATGCTGTTGAGTGAGATTTTCTATAAGATCAGAAAACAGGGGCTCGTGTCAATTGAAGGCGATGTCGATGCACCGCAGGAAAGTGCAATTTTCAAGAATTATCAGAAGATCCTTAGTAACCATCATGCGATCACATTTATCACGGATACCCTGAGGATGGTTATCACGACGACAATCGAGCCTTACGAGCTTGAATCGCTGATGGAGACGGAATTGGAGGAACATCATGAAGATTCGTTGATACCTTCAAAGAGTATGGCTAGTACGGCAGACGCCCTCCCCGGGTTGGGTATTGTGGCCGCCGTATTAGGAGTCGTCTTAACAATGGGGAAGATAGGCGAGCCGCCCGAGATTCTGGGGCACAGCATCGGGGCGGCGCTGGTAGGCACATTTCTGGGCGTTTTGATGTGCTATGGTTTTGTTGGACCTATGTCAAGGAACCTGGAATATATTGCCCAGGAGGAATTACAATATCTGAATGTTCTGAAAATTGCCCTAAAGTCCTTTGTCAGCAATAATGCGGCACCCATGGTCGCCATCGAATTCGGCAGAAGGGCAATTCCGGCGAAGCAGAGGCCCGACTTCGTAGAGGTTGAGGAAGCCGTCAGGCAGGTCAGGAAGTAATGGCGGAAAGATTAAGACCCATAATCGTCATTAAGAAGATAAAGAAGCATGAGGGACACCACGGAGGGCAGTGGAAGGTCGCCTACGCGGACTTTATTACGGCCCTGATGGCTTTTTTCCTGCTACTGTGGCTGCTGGCCATGGTTTCTCCCGAAAAGAGAATAGCATTATCGCAGTATTTCAATGAATTCAGTGTCTTCAAGGAGCAGGGCGAGAAAGTCACAAAAGGAGGGGTTGGCATTCTTGAATTTAAGGGTGGCGGTCGAACGGCCGGTAATGCGCCGGGAAAAATGGAAGTGATGTCTCCTGAGAAATTGAAGATAAAGATCAAGGCCGCTGTGGAGGCAAACTTAAAGACACTGAAGGATCAGGTTCTCGTTGACGTGCATGAAGGAGCAGTCAGGATACAGATTGTTGATAACGAAGGAAGCCAAATGTTTCTTCTGGGTAGCGCAAAGCCCACTGACAAAGCTCTGGAAGTACTATCTCTCGTATCTGAGACGATAAAAGAGACACCGAACAAAATTGTAGTTGAAGGACATACTGATGCGCTGCCTTATCGGGGCGGTGAAACAACCAACTGGGAACTTTCGACCGCCCGGGCGTCGGCGGCAAGACGGGTTCTTGAAAACGATGGAATAGCAGCCGACAGGATCGCAAAAGTTGTAGGGTTTGCAGATAACGATCTACTGATTAAGCTGTATCCTAATGATCCTCGAAACAGAAGGATAAGTGTCATTCTTCTGCCTATTGAGTATAATAATACTTCGCAATCATTTAATCGCTAAGGGAGGAATCAGGCTGCGCAACTGCCGATTGGCAGTGCGTTCTTAAGAAGACTTAACCATGTCGTTTCCGCCAGCGACTAAGCCTTTCAAATGCGCCATCAACGGCTTTCAACAGTATTTCGGTATGTAGCGGCTTTGTGAAAAAGTCGTCGAATCCCGCCTCCCGGCATTCCTCAATATCATATAACGCAGCCCAGCCGGTCATCGCGAAGATGATCGCAATGGGGTTGTCTTTTCTGATCTGTTTGCAAAGTTCTATGCCGTTCATGCCAAATAATTTGAGATCAAGAAATATTACCTCGATGAATTCTTCTTTCAAAATTTCAAAGGCCGTCTCGGCTCCCTCTGCGAGTCTCACGTCATAACCTTCGATGCGGAAAGCATCTTCAAGCAGATCGCGAACTGCCACTTCATCATCAACCACCAAAATAGTCTTCGCCATGAAACCGCTCCCTATCCCTCAATGTGCAGCGCTTACTATAGATCTATCTGCATGTCATCGGTTGTCATAAAGGTATTCTTGAATATTTTTCGCGCTACCCTCTCTGATTCTTTCCTCTCTCCTAAGGTTTTATATATTTCTGCATCGAAATGAACGAGAGCTAGGTTTCTTGTGCCGGCTTCTCGGGCAATCCTTGCAGCAGTCTCCGGGTTGAGATGCGGCCAGTTCTCAGACGACTGGCCGCTCTTGTATGCACATTCAGTTATCAGGAGGTCTGATGATCTGGCCAAGTGGATGGCATTTTCGCAGAAACCAGTATCGGGGCAGTAGCTGATGACCTTTCCCTCGATTGCAAATCTGTATCCTAAAGTCAGTGACGGGTGCCTCAGTTCTCTGGCTTCCACCATGAACGGAAGGTCATTAGCTTCATCGGGCAATTCATACGTATTGACTGAAAATGGCAGTTCAGAAATCGACGCCGTGAAGGGTGCATTGATAAACGTTTCCAGAGTATCTCTTGTGCCTATGGGGCCGCAGATATTAAGACTATATCGGAATTTGAATTTATTCAGTGTATGCAGACCTATAATGTGGTCCAGATGAAAATGGCTGAGGAAAAGATAGACGGGCTTCCCATCTCCTTCATGTATATATCGGTCCAGTTTGTAAAGACCGTTTCCGGCATCGAGGATGATCTCATAATCGCCTGTTCTTATCAAAATACAGACAGTGTTCCCGGTGTCAGTATCATACCAGCCGTTCGTACCCAAGAAGATTACTCTCACATGTGCCGTCCCAGACATTTAAGAACCAAGGATTATCTTTCTTGCTCTTTCGAAAAGATTTGTCCGAAAACCAGGGTAACCGGGAATAGTCTGGTTTAAGTATTTATTGATATACTGACTGTCATATAGCAGCATTCTTTCAAATTCCCCCACCTTGCCTGCTTTTTCCAAATGTCTCTTGACCTCACAGGTAAAAATCTCTTCAAGTTGTCGTGCATAATCCTTGGTTAGTTGCTTCAGGAATTCATTGTCGCATCCATTCAATTTGCCTTCCTTGAACATCTCGTGAACCCATTGTCTTGCGGTTTCCTCAAACATGTGCGGTTCTCTTTAATAAGCGCCTCAGAATTTATCTAATTGTGTCGGGACCAAATGGCCTGGTCTTTACATCACTCGTCACCATCACATTCGTGTGATTCCATATCAATGAAGATTCCCTCAGTGCCGGCAGGAGAAACATCAACCCTCTCCTCGCGTTTCTTGAGGTCATCGGTGTTGTATCCTTGCCAATCAATCCTGAAACTACTGTGTTTGCTTCCTTCCTGGTTGTCCATCTGAAATTATTCCACAGGTTGCGCCGGGTCTTCATTCCAAGTTCTGAGTTCGATTATTGGGAATGAACATCTATTTCATCGGTTGTTCTCCCATTCAGCTGTAAAAGAGCTCGAGCTTCTGCCGTTTGCTGACAGTTTTCAACTGGAACATTCCTTTTCCCACGCACAATTTTACATAATCGACAAAAAGAATTATAGGAAAGACAGAGGAGGCTGTCAACGATAATCGATAATCGAGGTAGGTGTATTGTTCAGAAGAGTATTGTTCAGAGTTGTAGTATTATGGCTGCCGTGATATTATCCATGGCGGCTTCGGTGAATGTTGGGTTTTTGAATGGTAGTGCCTCCGACTATTCCTGTCTTGCCGGCAGGGTGAAGGGGCACGGCGGCAAATATATTCCCGGACGGGAAGTCCCATTTCATGGGATGTGAGCTTCAATGCCAGTGCTGGGGTACATTAAATGTCTAAGAAATTAATGAATAAGGATCAATCGCAGGGGATATCAAGGTTGGAAAAGACAATCTCGGAACGCGAATGGACAGAAAAGAAGGTACGCGAAGGTGAGAAGCTTTTTCAAAGTCTGACCGAAAATTCCTTCGCTGCTGCCTTTATTGTGCAGAATGGGAAGTTTCGTTACATAAACACGAGTGCAGTTGCGTACGCCGGTTATGCGGCTGAAGATCTTATTGGAAAGGATTCGGATATCATCGTCCATCCGGATGACAGGGCGATGGTTAAGGAGAAGGCGCGCGAGATGCTGCAGGGGAAAGATTCTGCGCCGTTCGGATTCCGGATGGTTACTAAAGGGGGAGCCACAAGATCGATACTGCAAATAGTATCTCCTATCCAGTACGATGGCAAGCCGGCTCTCCTCGGCAATGCAATTGACGTGACACAGCGAAAAAAGGCGGAAGAGGCTCTACGGGAATCGGAGAGACGTCTCTCCGATATCATTGATTTCCTGCCCGATGCGACTGTCGCCATTGACCGTAAAGGGACTGTTATTGCATGGAATCGGGCTATGGAGGAGATGACGGGCGTGAAGGCCGAGAACATGCTGGGGAAGGGGGACTACGAGTACGCCCTGCCATTTTACGGGAAGAGAAGCCCGCTCTTGATCGATCAGGTGCTGAAAACGGATAAGAAAACTGAACCGCACTACCATGCTGTTCCTGAGAAAGAGCAGGACCTCCTGATCGTGGAGACGTGGGTTCCTTCGCTGAAAGGAAAGAAGGCCTTTCTCTGGGCAAAGGCAAGCCCCCTCTACGACAGTAAGGGAGAGCTAATAGGTGCCATCGAGTCTATGAGGGACATCACCAAACGCAAAGAAGCAGAAAAAATGTTGCAGGAATCCGAGGAAAAATACCGATCCCTCGCATCTACTATTGATTTGATGTATCTCGTTGACGAGGATTGCAGGTATCTGTTCATGAATGAGGGGCACTTATCGAGGTTTGGTATTCCTTTAGACAAGATGGAAAGGAGATTCTACAATGAGTTCCATTCCGAAGCGGATGCGAAAGAATTTTCGGACATCGTAAGACGTGTCTTCGAGATGGGCCAGGCCGTCCAGCATGAGCATCGAAGCGGAAGAGACGGCAGATACTTTCTCAGGACATTAAGTCCCGTTAAAGATTTAGACGGAAAAACAACGGCAGTAACGGTTGTTTCTAAAGATATTACCGTACGCACGCGGGTGGAGGAGGCACTGCGAGAATCGGAGAGACGTCTCTCTGATATCATCGATTTTCTGCCCGATGCTACACTGGCGATTGACCTCTCCGGTAAGGTTATCGCGTGGAATCATGCCATCGAGGAAATGACTGGGGTTAAGGCTGCCGACATATTGGGGAAAGGTGATTACGAATATGCATTACCCTTTTACGGCATACGAAGGCCCATTCTAGCTGATCTGGTACTAAAGCCGGATAAGAAAATTGAACGCAGTTATTATTCTATCCTCGAAAAGAATAAAGATCTTCTCATTATAGAGACATGGGTGCCATTCTTGAAGTGGAAGAAGGCCTTTCTCTGGGCAAAGGCTAGTCCCCTCTATAACAGCAAAGGCGAGATCGTGGGCGCCATTGAGTCGATCAGGGATATTACGGAGCGTAAAGAGGCGGAAAAAATGCTTCAGGAATCGGAGGAAAAATACCGATCTCTCACTTCAAGTATCGATTTGATGTATCTCGTGGACAAGGATTGCAAGTATCTGTTCATGAATGAAGGACTCTTATCGAGGTTCGGCCTTTCTTTAAGTGATGTGGAAGGAAAATCATATGATGACTTCCATCCTGAAGGGGACGCGAGAGAATTCACAGAAATCATAAGCCGTATTTTCAAAATGGGCCAGGCAGTCCAACATGAACACAGAAGCGAAAGAGATGATAAGTATTTTCTCCGGTCATTAAGTCCCGTGAAGGATTCAGAAGGGCGGACGATTGCCGTAACGGTGGTTTCGAAAGACATTACCAAGCGCAAGAGGGCGGAAGAAGCGTTAAGAGAATCAGAGAGGCGGTTGTCGGATATCATTGATTTCTTGCCGGATGCAACACTTGCGATTAACCGGAAGGGGAACGTTATTGCGTGGAATCGTGCCATAGAGGAAATGACAGGGGTTAAGGCTACTGACATCTTGGGGAAGGGTGATTTTGAGTATGCCTTGCCGTTTTACGGTGTCCGAAGGCCTATTTTAATTGATCTCGTCTTGAAGCCGGACAAAAAAATTGAGCGGAGTTATTATTCCGTCTTCAAGAAGGAGGAGGATCAGTTGATCGTGGAGACATGGGTTCCTGCTTTAAAGAATAATAGAGCCTTTCTGTGGGCAAAAGCAAGCCCCCTGTACGATAGCAAAGGGCGCATTGCGGGTGCCATAGAATCGATCCGAGACATTACAGTGCGCAAGCAGGCAGAGGAGACGCTAGAGAAGAGGGAGGCTGAGCTCGAGGCGAAGACAAATGAGCTTGAAGATCTGAATGCTGCTTTAAGGGTCCTGCTTAAGCAGAGAGAAGAAGATAGAAATGAGCTTGAGCAAAAGGTGTTATCAAATGTAAAGCTCCTTATACTGCCCTATATTGAGAAATTAAAGAGCCGTATGGATCTGAAAGGCTCATCCTATGTCAATATCCTCGAATCAAATCTAAGAGAAATCGTATCCCCCTTTGCGCAGAAATTATCGGTCAAGTACTTGAATCTCACCAACAGAGAAGTACAAATAGCCAATCTTATAAAGGAGGGAAAAACGACTAAAGAGATAGCGGCACTTCTTAACGTCTCTGAAAGTGCAGTCAATGTATACCGTTATCATATCCGACGCAAGCTCAGCTTGACGAAAAAGCATAATCTTCGCTCTTACTTATCCACATAGTACTTGGAAAATTAAATATTTTTTAAGATTATTTATTAATCTTTTAATATTGTCTTTTAATATTTATATTTATATAAGGTGGCAAATCTGATCGCAGCTAAAAGCTCCCTAATTATCCCTTTTAAGTTTTAGATACTTATATCCTTAGCATATACCAAGAGTTAGCGCAGTATACCCTATGACCTGCATCAAAAAGCTCCAGAGAATGAAAACAGCGGCACAATGGCGAGGCGGTTCATTCTTAAAGCAGAGGTATAATTCATATTATGCGGAGAATCGGGTAGTCATCGTGGGGGAATTATAATAGTTTTTTTGGATGTCACGGAAGGAGGTGATCGTCAGCTTAGATTAAAGTTATGATCCGGCAAACGAATACTGGAAGACTTTAACAACTTTAATTGGAATCAAAAAAGGAGGATGACATTATGGCAGGAGAATTACGGCCTCGTTGGGGTCAACCCATGACAGGCATTATTTCTACCATAGCTTTTTTCTTGATCGCTTGGATAACTTGGTATCTTTTGAGCGATCCTCGTGGACCGGTAGGTTGGTTTCCTTATCCGATGGTTATGATACTCGCCGTGATGATTCTAGTCGGGTTGTGGCAGCACATGTTTTTGGGTGACTGGCCCTTTCAGAAGATGTCACCAGCGGCCAGAGGCGTTGTAATGACCATCGTAAACGCGGTCCTCACATGGTTCGTTATCGAAGTGATTTTTTACCGGGTATTCGGCATTGGGTTCAATTTCTTAAGCCAATCCAATCTTAATACACTGGCAGCGGCAGGGGCAGCGGCGTTGCCCGAAGCGTGCGGGAAAACTCTTAGTCTCGATGCAATGCAAAAAGCACACCTTGCTCAGAGTGCGATCGTGGGATTTGTTCTGATCGGGTTCTTCTCGTATCCGTTTGTGACCATCTACTTTGCGAAATGGCCGATCCGTCCCAGCAACCTGGAGCAGCCCGCAGCGGGCTTTGCCGAGATTGGCTGGTGCAGTCTGCTTACCCTCTTCTTCTATGTAGTTCTTATCGTTCCTTTCTTTGGTTTGGTCTGGGGCAAGATGTTCGGTAATTCCATTGGATTCAACACTCCCTGGTGGGTCGAACTGTCGGGTGGGACTCCCCATGTGTATTGGGTCTTTGGCTGGTGGGAGTGGATGATCATCATTCTCTTCATGACTGCCAACGTCTGGCGCATGAAACCCTGGACGCTCATTAAGCTGCCTCAACCTTGGAAAGGTATAATTTCTTTTTGTATAACCGTTGCGGCTGGATATATTATAGCCTTGATTATGCTGAAAGTTATTCCGCTTTGGGCGAACATGGACGATATCATCCACCATCTGCCCGCCGGGGACAAGGGAAACCCCGCGCGTTTCCTGTGGATACATTCGGCGGAGATTGCCGGCATGACCCTGATTCCTTTCCTGCAGTGGCACCACTACTTTGACGATATGTCCCCGTCGAAGAACGTGGATTCCTGGGGAGGCTTCTGGTTCAGGACAGTGGGTGTTATTATTTTAGCCGCAGTTCTATATGTGTGTTTCTACTATATCAACTTCGGTTACTGGGGACTGGGCAATCACCACATGGAGCACGATATTGCTGAAAGGTTGTTAAACGGTGAAGCTCTCATCTGGAATTTCTGGTGGATCATTCCCCTTCTCTGGAATGAGTGGTTCTTCCACAAGTGGCCTTTCTACGTTCATGATGAGCATCATAAATAATTAATTCAGGTCGAGTGAAGGAGCTGTTGTCCAGCTCCTTCACCTCGCATTTAAGCATATGCCACCCATGCACGAAGATTCATTTATGTAAACGTGGCGAGTGCGTACGAGTTGGTAATGTTATTTTGAAAGGAGGAGGTTATGGCGAGAATTCGCGGGAAAGCTAAAAAAGCTGAAATTATGACGCTTGAAGAAGCAGTCAAGAAATATATGCACAACGGGATCCAGATTGCCTTCAGCGGGTTTACAGGGTTCAACAGAAACCCGATGGCCTTTGCCTGGGAAGTGGTAAGACAAAAATTCAAAGACCTGCATGTCATCGACAGGCATGGGAGTTGCTGCACCTGGCTTCTCAACACCGTCGGCGCTATTAAGGTTTATGAAACCGACTGGATGGGCTGGGGGGAGATGGCGGGAAAACTCGACATCAACATGGAAAGGATTTACAAGGCAGGGAAGATAATCCTTGAAGACTACGCTCACGGCGCAATGGCGATGAGATTTCTTGCCGGGGCCATCGGTGCGCCCTTTATTCCCTATTATGCGCCGCTGGGATCAGACCTTTATAATCCGGACTATGATGCACTGGGGAGGGCTGGCCTCAGAAATGGTAAAAACCCGAGAATTGCAAAGAAGAAATTCATCCAGATTGAAGAGCCTTTCTTCGGCGACGGAGAGGTTGTCCTTCTGCCTGCTGCAAGGCCGGAACTGGCAGTCATCCACGTATCTAAAGTGGGCGACAAGGGGACAGCGAGGTGGCGGGGCATCGGAACCATTGACAAGGAAATTGCCTTTGCCTGTGACAAGGTAGTGATCACGGCCGAAGAGGTAGTTCCCGAAGGAGAGATGAGGAAGGATCCGGAAGCCAATCAGATTCCCTTCTTTACCGTTGACGCCATCGTGGAAGTGCCCTGGGGCGCCTTCCCGAGTGGTGTGCCTTACTATTATGACTACGACGCGCCCTTCATGCGGGAGATGGATAAAGCATCAAGAAACGTCGAGGACTTGAAAAAATGGCTCGACGAATGGGTGTTTGGTCCAGAGAACTGGGAAGAATTTATTGTTAAGCTCGGTGCAAAGAAATTGTTGTCCCTGAAAGCGGACAGCACCACCGGATACAGCACCAAGATGATGAGAGGAAAGAACCCGGCACCAAGGATGAAGATGCCTTTATCCGTCGCTCGAAGTGGCTATTAATAGGGAAGGGGGGAATGAAAATGGCTAAAACGATGGAACAATTGATGGAGTTGATCGACAAGATACCCGATGAGAAAGCTAAAACGGGTGAATTTATCCTGCCTGAATTGATGGCTATCGCTATTGCTCACGAAGTCCTTAACGATGATGTCGTCTTTGCCGGTACGGGACTTCCAATGGTGGGTATTATGGCAGCCAACATGTTGAATGCGCCCAATGCGGTGTTGATATACGAATCGGGAATATGCGACGGGAAAACCATGCATGTGCCCATGTCTGTGAGTGATCAGAGGGCGGCCAATCTGTGTTCCACCCTTGGCGGACTGGTGGATACTTTCGGCTATTATCTGCAGCAGGGTTTTGTCACCTTAGGCTTCCTTGGTGGTGCCGCCATCGATAAATATGGTGGTGTGAATGTTACATCTATCGGTGATTACTATGCCCCGGCACACCGCTTTACAGGGTCCGGGGGTAACTCGGATATAGGGTCGATGGCAAAGAGGACTGCATACATCATCCTCCAGGAGAAGAGGAGGTTTCTGGAGAGAAATGATTATACGACAACACCCGGCTGGTGGTGCTGGGATTTCAAGACGAGGGAGTGGAAGCCGAAGAAGGAGGTCTGGAAGGGCACACCTTATGCGGATTGCGGTCCCTGTGGTGTTGTTACGAATATGGGCGTATACCGGTTCGATGAAAAGGGGATGATTTACCTGGAAACCTGCCACCCCGGTATCACTGTGGAGAAGATCAAAGAGAATTGCGGGTTCGATTTGAATGTGTCAAAAGTTAAAGGCGATACCCCTAACCCGACGTACAGAGAACTCTTTGTGTTGAGAGAGTTCGTTGATCCGGAATTAATCTTCCTGCCTGCGAAAACGGAATATCCGCCCGCGATCAAGTCAATTATTGGTTAGAGGGCAACTCTAATATGTTGGATCCTGTCAACCTGCCGTTGAGGCAGGCTGGCAGGATAATTAGTTAGAAGGGAGGAAGGCATACGAATTTAGATCTGATAGAAGAGCAAACAATTATTCAAGACACGGCTCGGCGCTTTGCGAAAACAGAGTTGGAACCTGTAGCAGCGCGGCTGGACCAGGTAGGTGATCGGGATACCTTCTTAAAGAATTTGAAGAAACTTGCCGAGCTCGGTTTGATGGGCATCAATGTGAAGAGTCAGTATGGAGGCTCTGAAGCGGGCGTTGTGTCCTTCAGTCTGGCGGTCACGGAAATCGCCAGGGCATGTGCTTCTACGGCAGTGACCATGTCCGTTAATAACATGGTCTGCGAGGTGATTCAAGCTATTGGCTCTGAAGACCAGAAAATGATGTACATCCCGAAGATCTGCTCGGGTGAGTACTATGCCGGCGGGTTTGCTTTGACTGAAACCATGGCGGGCTCCGATGCCGCCGGGCTTCAGACATCTGCTGTTCTGGACGGTGATCAGTGGGTTCTCAATGGGTCAAAGATATTTATTACCAGCGCTGAATACGCGGGCGTGTTTGTCGTTTGGGCAGTGACCGACAAGAAGGCGAAGAAAGGCAACGGCATCAGCACATTTCTCGTTGAAAACGGCGCCCCCGGTTTTAAGATTGGCCGTCTAGAGCACAAGATGGGGCAGCATGCATCTTCAACGAATGAACTGATCTTTGAAGACTGCCGGATACCGAAATCAGCCCTTATGGGGAAAATGAATGGCGGCTTCAAGACAGCCACAGGAGAACTCGCGGGTGGACGTATAGGCATAGGATCTCTTGGTTTGGGGATCGGCCTTGCCGCGATGGATTATGCCACACGATATGCAATAGAGAGAAAGCAATTCGATCAGTCCATAACAAATTTTCAGGCAATCCAGTGGATGATTGCAGAGTCCTATACGGAGCTGGAAGCGGCAAGGCTTCTCCTTATGAATGCTGCGTTCAAGAAAGAACAGGGCAAGCCCTTTGCAAGAGAAGCGTCTATGGCGAAATATTTTGCGACGGAAGCAGCCGATAGGGCATGCTTCAACGCCATTCAGATGCTTGGGGGGTATGGCTATACCAATGAATTCCCAGTTGAACGTTATGCCAGAGACCTCCGGATTACGTTGATCTATGAAGGGACAAACCAGATCCAACGGATGATAGTTGCAAGGGACATCATTAACAGCCTGAAAGAATCGGCCTAGACGGCTCTCGGGCGGTGTAACGCTCAAAGTTCTGTGGATAGCAGTTGAGGTTTCTCACTCGTCGGAGATTAGCCGCAATATTCTGCTTGCATAGACGAGCGGAAGCTTCAGATATTAAAGGCCTGCGACTGCCGAAGCTATATGGCTCGTAAGATAACATCGGAAGATAAAACCTTCGACCGTTCAGGTTTAAAAGTTGCTTTGAAAATTGTCTTCGAAAGGGATTATAGCATCTTCTCGCTTTCTCGGAAGACAAAATCCGATTTTGCAAAGCTCTAAAAAATGGGGGTAGTAATGGAAAAAGTACCGCAGAAATTGGAAAAGACCAGGGCAGAGATGTATGCTCATGCGCCAATCTCAAAGTTCGGTGAGAGAAAACCTGATTTCTCAACGATGGGACGGAAAATAAAAAATCAATTCAAGAACGTAAGAGAAGTTGTCGTTGTTGAAGCATGTCGCACGCCCTATGGCAGATTTGGAGGAGCGCTGAAAGATTTCACAGCTCCTGAACTCGGTGCCTTGGCGATCAAAGAGGTAATCAGGCGGACAAATGGAAAGGTCAAGCCAGCTGATGTGGATTATGTTTTTCTGGGGCAGGTAGTTCCTGCGGGGTGTGGTCAGATCCCCAGCCGGCAGGCTACTATCCTGGCGGGTCTTCCCGAATCCATTCCCTCCATTACAATAAATAAGGTATGTTCTTCAGGTATTAAGCCGATCGACCTTGCAGTCCAGATGATTCAACTGGGAAGGGCCGAGATCTGCGTAGCGGGTGGCCAGGAAAGCATGAGCAATGGCCCATATGCTCTCCCTGAGATGAGATGGGGGGCGAGAATGGGACTCCCGACCCGGCCGGCCCTTGATTTGGTTGTATACGATGGGCTTTGGGACGCATTCTACAACCGGCATATGGCTATTCACGGCTCTGAGGTTGGAGATGAATTTGGAGTTACACGGCGGGACCAGGATGAATGGGCCCTTCGTTCCCAACTGGCGGCAGTTGAGGCCATGAAAACTGGGAAATTGGATGACGAAATATTTCCTGTCGAGGTGAAGCAGGGCAAGAAGGTCGTCATCTTCGACAAAGACGAAGGACCAAGGCCGGAAACAACTTTGGAGGGATTAGCCAAGCTGCCACCGGTCTTCAATCATAAGAGCCCGGTGACCGGAGGCCCCGGGAGCGTCACAGCCGGCAATGCACCGGGAGTCAACGATGGGGGAGATGTCTGTCTTTTGATGAGCAGACAGATGGCCGACAAACTGGGCATAAAACCCCTGTTTACCATATTGGATTACGCCGAGGTCTCACAGCCGCCGAAGGATATTGCGACAGTGCCTGGACTCGCAATCAAAAAACTTCTCGAGCAGAATGGGATGACCCTTGATCAGATAGATTTGCTCGAAATCAACGAAGCCTTTGCTGCCGTTGTCTTGGTTAGTGCCCGGTACATCTTGGGTATGAGCAAGGAAGACATGTACAAGAGGGTCAATGTTAATGGCAGTGCCATAGCATACGGTCACCCGATAGGGGCCACTGGTGCGAGAATCGTCATGACCCTTGCCTACGAACTGCGGCGAAGAGGCGGAGGGATCGGGATATGCGGTATATGCTCGGGCCATGCTCAGGGTGACGCGATGCTTATCAAAGTATAAAAGGTGGACTTCTTTAAGGCTCAAGTTCTTTCTCTCGTGATTGAAAGAACTTTTGTCTTTATGGAAATATAGGTTCTAAGAATAAAAAATGACGGGAGGAAGGTAGTCATGGCAGTTAAAACATTCGGTGTAATCGGAGCCGGTCAGATGGGAAATGGTATTGCTCAGGTTGCTGCAAACCCAGGCGGGCTCAATGTAATCATGAATGACATCGCAGACCAGTTCGTTGATAAGGGATACGATACGATTTCAAAGAACCTGGACAGGCTTGTTGCCAAGGAAAAACTGACGGCTGACCAGAAGAAAGACATAATGGGCCGCATCAAGAAGAGCACGAAGCTGGAAGATATGAAGGATGCCGACTTCGTTGTTGAGGCCGCAGTAGAGAGGGAAGACTTGAAACTGGGGATATTCAGGAAACTTGATGAAGTCTGCAAGCCTGGGGTAATCCTCGCTACGAATACGTCATCGATTCCCATCACGAGGATAGCCGGTGCGACGAAAAGGGCAGCCCTGGTCATCGGCATGCATTTTATGAACCCTGTCCCGGTGATGAGGCTGGTGGAGATTATCAGGGGCCTCGCCACCTCTCAGGAAACCTACAATATGACTGAGGCCCTTTCGAAGCAGTTCGGGAAAGTTCCCGTGGAGTGCAATGACTTTCCGGGATTCATATCGAACAGAATACTCATGCCTATGATAAACGAGGCGGTTTATACCTTGATGGAAGGAGTAGGGACGCCCAAGGCCATCGATGACATTATGGTCTTAGGTATGAATCACCCCATGGGACCTCTGGCGTTGGCCGACCTGATTGGTCTCGACACATGCTGGGCGATAATGGACGTTCTTTACAAAGGATTTGGCGATTCCAAGTACCGTCCCTGCCCGCTCCTCAAGAAATACGTGGATGCAGGATACATGGGAAGAAAGACGGGAAAAGGATTCTACGATTACAGCAAGTGATGCAACAATATGCACCGGATGCTTTCCGGCGCATGAGAAGAAATGGAAAAGGGGGAACAGCTGATGGAATTTAAGAACCTCTTGTTTGCAGTTGAGGATGGTGTCGCTACAATAACGTTTAACAGGCCCAAGGCCTTGAATGCGATGAATTCGGAAACCATGAAGGAACTTATGGATGCGGCTATGCTCTGCAGAAACGACGATGCCATAAAGGTTGTCATCCTCACCGGGTCAGGGGAAAAGGCATTTGTGGCAGGGGCAGACATATCGGAGATGCAAAATCTGCGGCCTAAAGAGGCCCTCGGCTTTATGGAACTGGGCAATGAGACGCTGCGATTGATTGAAACAATGCCCAAGCCTTCAATCGCTGCTGTAAACGGGTTTGCTTTGGGCGGCGGTACGGAGATATCGATGTCCTGCGATATGAGATTTGCATCGGAAGCAGCCCGCTTCGGCCAGCCCGAGATATTGATCGGCTTGATACCAGGATGGGGAGGAACCCAGAGGCTTTCGCGTCTGATAGGCATGGGTAGGGCCAAGGAGCTCATCATGGGCGGCGAGCAGATTGACGCGAAAAGGGCTTTCGACATTGGTCTAGTAAACAGGGTATATCACCCCGATCAGCTTCTCCCGGAGACGAAGAAGTTTGCGCGGAAACTGGTCAGCCTGCCTGGTTTCGCCCTGAAGATGGCCAAACATTCGATAAACTATGGCTACGATCTTGCGCTTGATAACGGGATCAGGCTGGAAATGGAATGTTGTGCTCAGTGCTTCAGCACGGATGATCAGAAAGAAGGAATGAAGGCCTTCGTCGAAAAGAGAAAACCTGTTTACACGGGAAAGTGATGCGCCGTTTTATGCGATGCTTTAATAATAAAACATTATTGTAAGGGGGGTATGAGCCATGAATTTTGGTTTAACAGAAGATCAACGTGACGTGAGGGAGATGGTAACGAAGTTTGCGGAGCAGGAGATTAAGCCTATAGCCGCAGAGCTGGACAAGACCCACAGGCATCCGGAAGAGATATGCCGTAAGCTCGGCGAAATGGGCATTATGGGAATAGCGGTTCCCCAGGAGTATGGCGGTGCGGGCATGGATATAGTGACGTATGTGCACAGCCTGATCGCGATTTCCAAGGCCTGCGCAAGCTGCGGTGTTATCGTGTCGGTCAATAATTCTCTTTACGGGTACCCCGTATCGGCCTTTGGAACGGAAGAACAGAAGAAAAGATACCTTACCCCTGTAGCAGGCGGGAAGGTCGAAGGATGCTATGGTTTAACAGAGCCAAGCGCCGGTTCAGATGCTGCCGCGCTGAAGTGTCGCGCCATACTGAAAGGTGACAAATATATCGTTAACGGGACCAAAATCTTTATAACGAACGGTAATGTGGCGCACTACTGTGTTTTAGCGGTCACGACCGATCCCGCGTTAGGATATAAAGGGGTCATCAATCTTATTGTGGATATGAAGAACACCCCGGGCTTTAAAGTAGGCAAGGTCGAGGAAAAGATGGGAATCCTTGCGTCCGGTACGGCTGAGCTTGTGTTCGAAGACGCTGAAGTGCCGGCGGCAAACCTCCTTGGCAAGCCGGGGCAGGGGTTTAAGCAGATGATGATGGGACTGGATGCAGGGAGAATCGGCATCGGCTCCCAGGCGTGCGGTATCGGAAAGGCCGCTCTCGAAGACGCCCTTGCATATGCAAAAGAGAGGGTGCAGTTCGGTAAGCCCATCGCAACGTTCCAGGCGATCCAGTTCAAGCTCGCCGACATGGCGATGGAGCTCGATGCAGCGGAATTGATGCTCCTGCGGGCCGCTTGGATGGAAGACAATCATCTCGATTTTGAGAAGGAATCAGCCATGGCCAAGTGCTATGCATCTGACGTGGCGATGAAGGCCGCGGTTGAATGCGTGCAGATATTCGGCGGCTATGGCTACACAAAAGAGTATCCTGCAGAGAGACACATGCGGGATGCGAAGATCTGCCAGATCTATGAGGGGACGAACGAGATCCAGAGGGTAGTTATCTCAAGAAAACTTTTGAGTATGAGATAACGCTGTCCGCAGTACTCAGCTCATCTCCGTAATAATGAGATGAGCTGAGATTGCTGATTAGCCTTCGTTCTTTCAGCGCCGACTTGGATGAAAATTATTTCTCGATTCTGAAGGGTGAGAACTCATATTCTTTTTCCTCAACAGCGAAAGAAATACCGCTCTCTTCGTTGACTATGAGTTTACCTTCTATGATCCGGCGACAGCCGAAATCGAAGAAGCTCACCTGGTGCGTGGGAATATCTTTTTCATCCATCTGTTTGAAGTATTGCTCTTTTTCAGACGGAGTTAGCTCCCGGACGACGAGTTTCTGGCATCGTTCCCTGGTTTCCCATTCACCTTGGCGTATGGTGACCCTGTAGTTGCCGTGAAACTTTATAGGCATTTTTATTTTCATCATCGGATCCTCCGTTTTTCGGCTCTTTAATATGCGGAGACTGCATAACATAAGTTTGGGTAATTGTCTATTCATTGATCGTATGGGCTGGCGGTATTTCTTTTTCTCTTGACAAACCCTCGGGGTGGGGGGAGGTTAGCAAATTCTATGACCCCGTCTTATAACACAATTGATATACGACTTATTGGAAGGAGGCGATAGTATGTATTTTGCAAAGGAAGTCCTGAGTCAGTCCAGCGAGCTCAGGAAAAAATGGGAGGATGAGGTCCGAAAGGTGGTAAGCAAGGTACGTGACCAGAGGGAGAGGTGGTCCACCGTTTCAGATCTCGAGATCAGGAGGCTTTATAGTCCTGATGACATAAAGGATATGGACTTTGTCCGTGATATCGGATACCCCGGCCAATTTCCGTTCCTGAGGGGCAATCAGGTCACCGGTTATAGGGGGCGCTACTGGACGTTCAGGATGTTTTCCGGCATGGGGAGCGCTGCGGAGACCAACAAACGGTGGCACATGCTTCTCAAAGAAGGACAGACAGGCCTCAGTACAGCATTTGATTTCCCGACTCTTATGGGCTACGACACGGATTCCCCCAAGGCCCGCGGCGAGTGCGGGAAATGCGGCGTTGCCATAGATACCCTTGAGGATTTTATGCAACTGGTGGACGGGATTCCCATGGATGAGATTACTACGTCCATGACCATCAATCCTCCGGCCACTGTGCTCTGGGCGATGTACTGCGCAGCGGCGCAGATCAAGGGTATACCTCTTAGCAAGATAGGCGGCACGATTCAGAATGACATGCTGAAGGAATTCATTGCGCAGAAGACTTTAATGTGCCCGCCGGAACCGTCCGTCAGGCTCGTCAGCGACACCGTTGAGTTCGGGACGAAGCATGTTCCCAGATGGAATACCATCAGCATCAGCGGGTACCATATCAGGGAAGCCGGTTCCACAGCTGTTCAGGAGCTTGCCTTTACCCTTAGGGACGGCATGGAGTATGTGGAGGACGTGATCAACCGGAAGGGCTTGAACGTCGATGAATTTGCACCGAGGCTTTCATTTTTCTTCAATTCCCATGTAGATTTCTTTGAGGAGATTTGTAAGATGCGCGCCGCCCGGAGGATCTGGGCAAAAGTTATGCGCGACCGCTATAAGGCCAAGGACCAAAGATCGTGGTGGATGCGCTTCCATACGCAGACCGCCGGATGTTCGCTGACGGCGCAGCAACCTTACAACAATGTCGTCAGAACGGCCACGCAAGCCCTTGCCGCTGTCCTCGGCGGAACCCAGTCCCTGCATACCAATTCCCTCGACGAGGTGATGTGCCTTCCCTCGGATCACGCCGTGCAGATTGCGCTTCGTACGCAGCAGATCATCGCTGAGGAGACCGGCGCTGCTAATACGATTGACCCACTGGCAGGCTCGTACTTCGTCGAAGCATTAACCAACGAGATGGAAGAGCAGACATGGGACTACATCAACAAGATTGACGAGATGGGCGGTATGGTGGCTGCAATAGAAAAAGGGTTCCCGCAGTTGGAGATAGCCGATGCGGCCTACAAATTCCAGAGACAGATTGACTCCTGCGAGAAAATTATGGTCGGCGTCAACAAGTACGTTACAGAAGAAGAGATACCCATCCCTCTCTTAGAGATCGACGATAAGGTGGAGGAAGACCAGATTGCAAGGTTGAATGCGGTCCGCAGAAAGAGAGACAACAAGGCTGTCAAGAAGAGTCTTGACGACATTAAGAACGCCTGCAAGAAGGGTGAAAATGTCATGCCTTTCTGCATCGAGGCTGTGAAGAACCTGGCGAGCGTCCAGGAGATATGCGATGTCTATCGTGGGATTTATGGCGAGTACCGCGATCCGGGACTCTATTAGGACTGATTGAAGGAGGAGATGGTAATGGCTAAAAGAAAAATTCGCGTTATGGTAGCAAAACCGGGTCTTGATGGTCACGATAGAGGTGCCAGGGTCTTGGCTAGGTGTTTCCGTGACGCTGGTTTTGAGGTGATCTACACGGGGTGTCATCAGACGCCGGCACAGATTGCGGCTTCGGCGATCCAGGAAGATGTGGATCTCGTAGGCTTGAGCTGTCTATCAGGGGCGCACAGGTATTTATTCCCCCAGGTAGTCAATCTGTTGCGGGAGAAGGGTGCAGATGATATCACCGTTATCGGGGGGGGAATTATACCCGATCAGGATTTTCAGAAACTATATGACGCGGGCATCAAGGCGATCTTCGTACCGGGCACTACCCTGGATACGATCGTCAATTGGGTTAACAACAATGTAAAACCGGTGGAAAGGAAGTAATGGAGAGAGGTAAGAAGATTAAGGCGGGTGACATTCGGACTGCCTCCCGCCTTATAAGAGACATAGAAGATAGTATCCCCGAAGCAAAACTGACCATAAAACATATTTTCCCATATACGGGCAAGGCCCAGGTCGTTGGGATTACCGGTTCCCCGGGGGCCGGAAAGAGCACTATTGTTGACGGTCTTATTGAGACAAGCCGGAAGAAGGAAAAAACGGTAGGAGTTCTCGCCGTTGATCCGACGAGTCCCTTCACTGGGGGTGCTACGCTCGGTGACAGGATCCGTATGCAGCGCCATGCAGAAGACACGGGCGTCTTCATACGGAGCCTCGCCACGCGAGGTTCCCTGGGCGGCCTCTCAAAAGCAGTTGGCGATGCAATCCACGTCATGGATGCAATGGGGAAAGACGTCATCTTCGTGGAAACTGTGGGTACCGGTCAGCAGGAGGTGGAGATTATCCACTATGCCCATACGGTGATAGTGGTCCTTGTGCCCGGTATGGGAGATGAAATCCAGGCAATCAAGGCGGGCATCATGGAGATTGCCGACATATTCGTCATCAACAAGGCGGACCGTGATGGTGCACAAAAACTCCAGCGGGAATTGATGACCATGATCGAGATGTCACATATTCCTCCCGGGGGATGGAAGCCGCCCGTTGTTACAATCAGGAATTCCTTTAAGCCGGAGGAGTTTGAGCAGGACCTGCGGACATTATCCGAAAAGGTCCACGAACATTATGAACATCTCGTAAACAGCGATCTCATTGGTGACAGGCAGAGGCGGAAGAGGTTGCATGAACTGAATGAAGCCATCCGATTCAGTGTCCTTGAACCCGTGATGGATATGCTGGTAAAGACGGGTGAGCTTGATAGCATGGTCGAAAAATTGCTGAAGAAGGAATCCGATCCGTCTACTCTGGCCGAAGAAATAGCCAGGAAATATTTACAGGGGTGTTTTTAGAGGCTTTGTTCTTTTACCTTATTTCCTGAAGCGCCTCCGAATAATTTACAGGACCATACTATAATCGTTTAGACCTCTGTACGAATCCCCATGATCATCTTCTGGACTCGTTTCTATTTAAGACCAGTTGGTGAGCGGATAAGACTCTTTTCAAGTCAGCGTTGGCTTTCCAGATCGTCAAGCTTTTTCTGCTTTTCTTCGATAAGTTCTAGTTGTTCATCTACCAGCGTGCGCCAGTGGTGTCTCTGCGCATAGCCGGAGGCCTGATTCATATTCGCCCGATAGTTCTGTTCGTCTCTTTTCGCCCTCTCCAATTCTTCCCTCAGAACTCTGATATTTTCGTCCCTATCGTTCCTTTTCGTATCTGCCTCACGATATTTCTGTAATTTTTCACTGCTTTCTTTTTCCGAGGCTGCTTTTTGTTCTTCCGTAATATCGGGTAGCGATTGTAACTTTTTGGCGTTGGCTCCAGGTGGGGGGCTATCAGTGATGATCACCGTGCCGTCTTTATCGGTATACTGGTAAAGTGTTTGCCCCTGTACTTCGCTAACAGAAGCGATCCATACAAAGCTCAGAAGCAGTAGAGAAACCATTGGCAATAATTTGCACAATTTGTAAGAAGCCATGCCGTGAGACCTCCCAACTTAGATTATTCTTATTATAAGAAATATTCTAAATTATCGATGATGTCAATTGTATTCCTAGACCTGCAATGCCCTTCTGCCAACTACAGATTAAGTCCTATTTCCGTTGTGTACTTCCTCGAAAAATTGCTTGAACATCCCGCTCAAGTTGTTGTTATTTGGAGAAAGAAATCAATGATGCGTAGTTTACGGCGCTCTCTGTCTCGCGCTCGTGGTATGTATCAAAGTGAAGAATGTCTGCCCGGTTCTCTGCAAGCAGGCTGGTGAAAAGCAGGATAGCAGGAAGACCGCAAATGTGATACCTGTCCATGGTTTCGACCGCCTTCTGAAAGATATTCTCCGGGTCTCCACGACTAATAAAAGAGAGTATGATTTTGTCGCAGGCTGTCGCCTCGGGAAGAAGGACATCCGCGGACGCTTGATCGCCGAATTTTCGTCCCACGTGGGAGAGGTCGACTCCTGCTACGATAAGCGTGCGCCCTTTCTTTTCTTCCAGCAACTGCTTCATCAGGGTTACCATCCCCCGAAACCTCTCATCGGTCAGGATATTTTTTCTTTCATGGATGAACTCGTGGACACTTCCACACAGGATGGGCACTATGGTAAAGGAACACTTAAGATAGTAGTGCAGGAAAATAGTTTGAAACTCGATGGAATGTTCCGTCATGTGGCCGAAATCATCAGGCGCCAGAGTTCCACTAGGTACCGCCTTCTTCAATCTTCTGATAAAATCCTTGTCCGCCTTGATCTCTCCGAAAGGGGTTGCGTAATTTTTTTCGGAGACGCAATAAAGTCCTTCCTGCAGATGGTGGTTAATTCCCAAAATCACAACCGTATCGTAGCTCTTGCCCTTCAAGTAACGGTAAGTATTTACGTAGACATCCCTGGCGATGTTGATGTCAATGTGGGGAGCGAGGATACCGGTAATATTATCGGTGGTATGCTGCAAATATTCCTGACCGATGTTGCTTTCCACATTCTCTATGAAATGCGCGAGCTCGGCGGGGTCTGACAGGTAGGACTTTCCCTCATGAACGGGGAGCCTTATGGGCTGGCTGCTGAATTCGCTGCGGAGTTCGCACATCTTTTGATGAAAGGATGGACTTTCCAGGAGACAGGCCCTGTCAAGAGACTCAAGGAATGATTCAATCTCCGATACATAGACTATGCGACCGCCCTGCCGCTTCATCAGCATTGTCTGAATGTCCATGAGATCATGAAATCCATCGAGAAGCTGCAGTATGGGGAGTGTATTAAAATCAAGCGCGATGCTCTGGTCGGTCAAATGGTAAGGATCATGAAATGCGATCATTCGCCGACCCTTGATAGTTGTGGCAACGGGTTGTATGTCTCTTCTCAAAACGGGTTTATACATGTGTTCTCCGCTTAGTAGTCCGCTTATATTAGTATTTGTTTGAAAATGCAACGTCAACGTCTAAAGGAGGAAAAAATTGCATACTCCTTGGTGATATATTAACACCTGATATTCGTGCAGCCAGACTATCTACTTGTAATTATAGAGAATAGATCATGGTACACTATTTGCTAAATAAAAGAGAGGTGTCAAAGACGATGCGACCGAGAGGAAGGGGTGCATGATGGAAAAGAGAATCAGAATTGCCATAAATACCGGGGGAGGAGATGCGCCGGGTCTCAATGCGGTTATTGAAGCCGTTGTCATGGCGGCCTACAACAGGAGTTGGGAAGTATATGGCATCAAGAGCAGCTACATGGGCCTCCTCAATACTGATGAGATCATCCGTCTAACTCCGGAGACAGTCAGTCATATTTCCATCACGGGCGGGACGATTTTGGGGACGACAAACCGCGGTAATCCGTTTCAGATGCCGGTGACGAACATGGCCGGCGAGGTTGAGATACGCGACGTATCCAATAAAGTTGTCGAAAATTTTAATCGACTGCGCTTCGATTGCCTGATAGCGGTCGGCGGTGACGGCAGCCTCGGAATTGCTCACAGTTTGTATAAGAAAGGGATACCGGTTGTCGGAGTACCCAAGACCATAGACAATGACATCTGCGATACAGTTGTAACATTCGGCTTCGACACGGCCGTGAGTATTGCCACGGAAGCCATAGATCGCCTCCATTCGACAGCCAAGTCCCATGAACGGGTGATGGTGGTTGAAGTTATGGGCCGTCATTCGGGATGGATAGCATTGAACAGCGGGTTGTCTGGTTCGGCACATGTTATTCTCATCCCTGAGATACCGTTTGATGTTGACAAAGTTTGCGGTCACATAATGGAATGCGAAGTACGCGGGAGACGTTATGCTATCGTAGTCGTTGCAGAAGGTGCAGCGCCGGTCGGCGGCCGCGCTGTTGACAAAGGGAAGGGGGAAGTCGGCCGTCAGCATGTCGTTCTCGGTGGCATAGGGGATTATTTAGCAAAAGAAATTGCAAAATATACCGGTAAAGAGACACGCTCGTTGGTCCTTGGGCATCTGCAGCGCGGCGGTACACCCACAACGTTTGACCGGCTGATAGCCCTCCGTTTCGGTGCTGCAGCCGTCCGCATCGTGGGCGAGCAGAAGTTCGGAACGATGGTAGCCCTCGATCCGCCTCATATCAAGGCTGTTCCTCTTGAGAATATTATAGGACGCATAAAGACTGTACCTGTGGATAGCGACAAGATCAGCACGGCCCGGGAAATCGGCATCTGCGTCGGTGATTGACAGGCCGTACAAATTGACCAGGATATAGAATCACCACATCTGCCAGTATATTTATCTTGCAGAATCTCCCTCATATAAAATATAAAACTAAGTGCAGCATCACAATTGTTTGACAAGAGGAACTCTTTAGTGGCTCGACGATCAGGGATATTTCGAATTAGGGTGGCACTTCTTGTCATGGTACCAATAGTCATGGCATCTATTGGTCTTGCTGTTCCCTGCCACTGTATGGATGAAAAACCATTTACGCCTTGGGACTTTAATAATACAGCTTCGGGCGGGGAAGAAACGCCGGTGCAGGAAACTTACGTGTCATCTTGCGGATATTTTTTAGTGCAGGCCATCAGGTTTTACCAACAATATATTTCTCCCGTGATTGGAGATCGTTGCCAAATGTACCCATCGTGTTCATCATATGCTGTTGAAGCGATCAAGAAGCATGGATGTCTCATCGGGTCTATCATGACTTCGGACAGGTTGATTCATGAGGCAAATGAAACGGATCATGCCCCTTTCATTGAAATAGAGGGGGATTCTGGATATTACGATCCTGTCAGCGGCAACGATTTCTGGTGGTATAAAGGTTCGGATGGTATTGCTTCACAGCCGGGCAAGAAGTAGGTGACGCAGCGCACCTGCCCTTCTTTTGGAAACTCTGCGTGGCATAGGAAACATCGTTCCTGATGAGATGTGTGGAGCTTTTCGGGAATGCCAGCAAAGGCTTCAGGAAGAAAATGTCAGCCCTGTTCCCGCCATGCTCAAGATGAATTGCGCCGGCATGGCCTTCTCTATTTCCATAACCGCTTTCCTTCCGGTGCAATGCGTAGGCACGATATAAGAGGGATTTATTTTCTTCAGCTCCTCGATTGTCTTTTCTACGACAGGTTCGAAAGCGGGACCCGCCAGGTGAAACCCGCCCATGATAACATGTATAGGATTAACGCCCGTTGCCTTCCTGGCATGCTGGGCCGCATTGACGATACCGGAATGCGCGCACCCGGTAAGAACAACCAAGCCTCTACCCTTAAGATTTATGGCGATACCTGTATCCTCCTCGATTGGATCCCAAGTCTCTATGCCCTTATCTATAAAGAAGGCATTGGGCATCCCTTTTTCAAATTCAGTCTGCCGGTAAATTTCACCCAGGTACAGAACATCGCCGTCTAACAGCAGTAGAGGTTCTTTGGTCTCTCTTAACCGGACACCAGTTTTTTCTATTTGATTTTTTGTCCATTTGGGGAACCGCGCCTTGAAGTCGCTGCCAACCTTGAGGTACCGTTGCTGTTTGAAAGCCGCCGGGTGAAGCACCAATTCTATGTCGTCTCTTCCGATCATCTTAACTAATTTTTCGAAACCTCCGAAATGATCAATATGTCCATGAGAAAGGACCATCACTTCAATCTCACCCATGTTGGCGCCCAGTGCCTTGGCATTTGCGGCCGCGCCGTCTTCGGAAAATCCGAAATCAAAGAGCAGCGATCTGGTTCGACCGGCGGTTGTCGTTCTCACTATGGCAGAAAAGCCGTGTTCGGCCCGTATGGAGGTCTTTATCTCCCCATTTAAGAGAAAGCGGGCTCGCGAAATGATCGCACTGTTATCGGTTGCTGTTATCTCGATGAAATTATCCTGAAGCGTCAGGATCTCGACTTTTTCGACTTCCTTGAGGATTGTTGTTTCTTTCATTGTTCTCCCTCAGCCCTGTCTTCAAGCTTCATCCATCTAACCTTTCAGGATGCGCGCTCCTAGTCTCATCTTGTCAAAGCAGTATGCCTCCAGTCCGGGGACGATCATGCGGACAGTGGGAATGCCTGTGTCCGGCCTTGTCAGATCTACTGCAATCATCCGCTCCAAACCCCTTGCCTGCAGCTTCCCGATGATGGTTTTGACATCCCGGAGGATATCTTTACCGTAGCTCACTTCAATATCCCGAATGCCCTTGTGATTGTATGCGTAGAACCGTGGATCATCGGTTCTTTCCTGCTCACCAAGATAGGCCGTTACGGGTTCGCACATCCCCTCTATCCCAAACTTCTGAATGAATAAAGCTCTGGTGGTCACGATCTCGAGAAGGGAGCGAATCATGGCGACACGGGGATCAAGATGGGCGCCGAAACCGTCTATGGGTTTCATGGTAGGATAAACCAGGTCGCGGGAAAAGGCGGCAATCACCGGAACGCCGATATCTGAAGTGATGTCTTTGGCGACGATCTCTATGTCAGCCTGTTCGAATTTGTCAAAAATGTTGATAATGAACTGGTTGGCAGGTTCATCCTCAATAAAAAGGGCATCGCTGAAATTGCCTTCGTAGCGAGCGATGCTCCATGCGTCACGCTCTATGACCTCAGCAAGACCGTGCACAACGGCTTCTTCTATGGTATTGCCTGCCGCAATGCCGTTCGTATGAGTATCCATAAGAAAGACATCGTCCAGATGGTAGGGGTGGTAGACCGCGCAGGCAGGGACCAGGATATCCTCATCCCGCGCCAGATCGCATCCCCACGCCCAGTGAATATCCTGATCATGATTGTAATCACTGATCTTCGAAAGAATCATCTCGCGAGGATCAAGAATGTTGAACTTCCGTTTCAACTGGTTATAGCTGCCACTGACCAATTTACTTTTATACTCGTCTTTGAATTCCGACGAATAGCGTTCGATCGACTCCATGGTCAGTGAAACCTGCGCCTGAATCTGGGATACTCCCTTACCCGTGTGGCTCGTTCTTGAACTGTCCGGCCTTATGCGATGGCAGATAAAGACCGGGATCCCGATCCTGTCGAGATCCGACGCTTCACGGAAGTCAATCATGCTGACCAGTTCTTTGATGCTTTGAATAAATTGGAGTGTGGAGTCCGGTGTCTTAGACCGGTGTGTCTCCAAGATGTAAACCTTGGGACACTCTTTTAGAATTACACTTGGCATTTTGAAACTGCTCCCTTCAGATCAATCTTCCTGCAGGAAAAGTGAAAGAGGACTGCAATGCCCTCTGCGGATATGTATACATATCAACACGCGTTCCCTTTTTCAATGCCAGTTTTTTAAAAGCAAGTTTTAGGAAAGCCGCAACATTAAAGGCAGCTTTAGAAAAGGAATCACCACAAAATGACAGAGAAGAATTCCTCGAGATGCGGACTTCAGGAAAAAGCAGAGTGTCCGCACAAGGGGCAGTAGGGTAGCCAGCGAACCGGAAGATGGCTCTTCAAAGTTATTGAGTACACCTACCCTGTTCACTCTGGAATAGATCTCAAAGGTAACGATTAACTGGGAGAAATGTACATAATTAACTGGGGAGACTTTGTTGCCAGTCCATCGCCCTCACTTCAATCCCGCTTTGCGCAGGGCGTCTATGAGTCGATCCTTCCTCGGATCCTCTTTCGCTGGGTAGAATTTGATGAACTTCTCAAGAGAGTAATGGGGGTAAATACTATGACTAAATTGTACTCTCACATGAATGGACAGTCAAAGGGAAAATTCAAGAAGGGAAAAATCCGTCCCGTAATACACAGCCCCTTGCTGATTTTCGGTTGAAATGATGCATTCTGATGAGAATTGCCAAAAAAAAGCAAGGAAGAACTGCTTGCTGAAGACAGCAATGACGCAGACTGCAGATCTACTTCATATATCAAATTTTTGTGACGATGGTTTTAAATCATTCCGCAGATTATATGATGTCTTCATTGCCAAAACGCCGGAAAAGCAATGAGCCGAGGATAAGGCAATAAAGAAGGATATTGATGAGTGGATATATGGAACCGAATCCATGGAATGCTTCGCTGCCAATCAGCGAAGAAGCCAACTGTTGCGCGCCTGAGAGTTCTGGCCATAAATAGTAGATAACCTTCCACCACGTCAAGTCCGACCGCGGGTGGGCACCCGGTTGCTGCATCATCGCCTGTGCCATCTGACTGTGGCTTATAGCGGATATCCCGTCGGCCACAAAGCTCACGATGCCGATGCCCATAACACAAAGAAAAGAGACAATATCGGGCATCAGGAGCGATAAAAGAAGTACGGCAACAACCACAAAGAGGAGGTTGAAAGAGCATAGCAGCGAGGCGATGAGATATTCTGGCATGACAACCTTCAAATTTATGGATGTGATTAAGAACACAATGCTATGCAGGCTGAACATGAATAGTACCGATAAAGCCCACAATCCGATGATCTTACCCGCAACATACTGCCACCGAGCTATCGGTTTTGACAAAATGCACGATTGCATCCCGTCGTCCCGGTCGCGCCTAAATACACGCATCGAAAGTAAAGCTGCTATGAGCATCACACCTGCGGCAATGACGTGGAATGTCACTTTCGAAACTGCCCTTACAACGGTTCCGGCATCGAGCAACTGCCCATTCACCATGTAATTGCCTTGATAACAACCGCGAATAAGAAATACTAACAGGGCGCAAATAGCGAACATGATGACAAAGCTTTTCTGTCGCACCTCATCGGTAAGCGTATATTTCGCAATCCTGATGATAGGAGGAACTGCTTTCTGCGTTTTCATGTCAACCTTTCACAAGCCTTACAAATACGTCTTCCAGTGTCTCGCCTTCCTTGACAATGGCTGAAATCGCGTCTTTTACCAAAAGCTTACCGCGGTTGATGATCCCAGCAGTATCACAGATTTTTTCAACTTCCGACAGCAAGTGTGAATTCAAGAAGATAGTCATTCCTTGATGTTTAAGCGACTCCAAAAGCTCGCGAGTTTCTCTGATACCGATGGGATCAAGACCAGCAGTGGGCTCGTCGAGAATTAACAGCTTCGGATTCCCAATGAGTGCAGCGCCGAGTCCAAACCGTTGAATCATGCCCTTGGAATAGGTGTTCACCTTGGTGTGTTCCCTGCCTTGCATGCCGATAAGCTCGACGATGCGCCTGCATTGATCCATGGCATCGGACCGGCTTATATCCAATAGCTCCGCACATCGTTGCAGGTACTGCCATCCTGAAAGGTAAGGTGGAATATGGAGGTTTTCAGCCAGATAACCGACTGCGTTTCGGCAAGCAGCATGCGCACTTGAAAGGCCGTTTAATGACAAACCTCCCGATGTTGGCCGTGTAAAGTCGAACAGCATCTTAACGATCGTCGTCTTCCCCGCACCATTGGGCCCAAGCAGAGCGAAGTATTCCCCTATCTTGACGGAGAAGGAGACATTGTCAACAGCCGCAAGTGAACCGTATCGTTTCGTTACGGTGTTCAATTCAATCATAGAGGGCACTCATGCTATTCCTTAAAGCATCTTTTCAGCAAAGATGACGGATTCTCGTTTCTTATTCAACAAAGTATAGGAACCACAGTCTGTTATGTCAATAAAATATAGGCAACATAAGATGGCTTGTTGTATAGATGATTGTGGAAGGGATGTATCAAGGCGCTCCTTGACTGTATAACGATTTTCGGATTGGAAAGTTGCACAATGGGTTGATTGTAGGAAATCACGACTTCAGAAAGAAGTGACACCCGAACCCTAACTTCTTCTCCCGGATTAATGAACCTTCTGCTCGCCCGGATCAATTAGTTTCACGGTCCCGAATTTGTCTTCATACTGTTTCAGGTTTATCGTAAGGGCTTCAATAGCTCTCTTAACATTGCCAGGACTTAGTATTATCCTTGAAACCAGGTGAGTTCCGTTGGGCGAACTTAAGAGCCAGTCAAGCATGAACTCTTCCGGGCTATGTGAAACCAGCATCAAATTGCTGTATCTACCTCTCGATATTTCATCAACCGTATTAATTTGGATCTGCTGGGGTTGCTTCGGGTCGAGTTTATCTGCCATATTGCTCTCCTTTATCGGATCGTAACTTTTAGCTCTTCACGCGGTTAAATCACTTTTCACCCTTAGTCATAGATGCCTGAATCCTTTTTATTTCTTCCATAAGTACCTGGTGGTTTTTTTTCATAGGCTCACTGCTGTTTTGAATCAATCGGCTGAAACAGAACGGAAAACGATGTCGATGTTATTTCCTTCACCCCAGCCCTTGAAATTTTCTGTATCCTTTGGGGCAATAACCTCACTTACAGACAATATCGGCAACCCTTCCTACCGGGGAATCAACAGGTATTGGCCGAAATCCGATTGTGCGGTATTTTTCTTTATTAGGTTCTGTATCGTAAATTATGTTTCCAAGTTTATCATAGTATAAGGTTCTTTTGCATTCGTAGATTCTTCTCTCACAATCAATTGTGTCGTAAGAGATCATAAATGATACCCCTTTGAGATCCGGAAGAGCATCTTGCATTGCTCTGGCAGTTTCACTTGTTAATAGATTTTTTTGGGTTACGCTGATCATCCCTTTCTCATCTTTTGAGACCGAGTCTTTATCATATAGAAATAACCCTACATGATTGGAGCCATAACCAATCCAGTCTTCACAGTGCGCGTTTGCAGATAATCCCAGGCAAATGAATAATAGAAATATTATGTACTTAGGAATCACAATTATTCTTTAAGCAAGCAAGAGCTTCAGGAAGAGATGAAACGTGTTTATGCGTCGATAGTTAAATAAGAGCCCTCAAAAGGCAGAATCTTAACTCTATATGTGACACATGTTCTGGGGTATGTCGTATCATCTCTTGGTCAGGCACTCTGCTTTCAATTTTTTCAATGACTATATCAGTAAATAGAAGACCCTTTATCTGGTGGGCCGTAGGAGACTCGAACTCCCGACCGACGGATTAAAAGTTCGAGGCAAGCAAAAAAATACTAAATTATAACCCCTTGATCTAAGGTCTGATTTCCCGCAAGTATCTAAAAGTAATAAAAAAAGCAATTCTATCTATTCCCGTCTATTCTATCTGTTTCCCTTCTTTTTTTAGCTTCCATCACAATTTTATCACATACCGCAGCGGAGGTTTAGTCCGATGGTCATTTTCCTCTATGAAGATATTCCCCCGCTCCTCACCGGTTTAGACAAGCTCTCATCCTTTGCAATTCTTTTTCATAATCCCTGACAATATCGTTGTTCAACCTCCGCTGAAGAATTTTCAATATCTCTTCATAAAACCAGATCTTCCTGTCCGCAGGAGCATTGAATTTATTCCATAATGAATCACCCTGTTTCTTGTGGGACTCAATCATGGACTGAAGGTTATGTATTTTATCTGCCGCACAGACCATCAATGCCTTCTCGCTATGACGTTGCAAGGCCTCCAGATATTTTTCCTTCCTATAAATCCATGTCGCCGCATCATCGCCTGTCACATTGGGATCTTTGTCTTCGCTCAATTCTCTGACAATATCCGCTACCTCAGTTCCAAAATCTTCTTGAAGGTCATTGTAATAATAACCCGGAACATCTTCCAGGATGTCATGAAGCAATCCGGCTATAATTGTGTCTTCATCATCAGTACAAGAACTCAGAATCCAGGCGACTGAAAAAGGATGACTTATGTAGGGTAGGTCTTCATCGCCTTTTCTTACCTGATTTAGATGAAGTCTACAGGCTGTATTTATGGCTTCCCGGATTCTTTGTGTAAGTGGTAGACGCTTGCCGCTTGTCATTTATTGATGCGTCCTCTCATTATGAAGTGAGCTCCTTCCTATATTTCTTCTTCCTGTTCTTCTTTCAATTTCAAGATTGCAATCTCCCATCTCGGGCAAAATCGTGCGCCTACCGATTCCATTGGATACACCCTGCAGCCTTCCGGTCTCGCAGGATAGATCTCACAATAATATCCCGCACAAGTGCTTTTTAAAAAAGGACATGGAATTCTCTTGCTGTCATTCGATTCCCATTTAGAACGGTCTGCTGATAATTCCCCGTAATATTTTTCTACAACTTGTTTTTCGGAAATATTTAGATATGTAGATATATTTAAGAGTGACTCTGGATCATAAGGTAAACCGAGTTCAAGACAACATTTCCCGCATCTTTGACATTCAAAATATTTCCACAACTTGTTAATGAAGAACCCCCTGTTATAAAATCATAAGTCACCTTGGCTCGTAGCACCTACAAGTAGAATATACAAGAAGGTGAAGGTCACCAGCACGACAACGCTAATAAGGACGTTATCATAAAACTTTATCACACAAATTGCGTTACTTAACAAAACTGCTCCGAGAGCTATGTTCATTAAGAATTTCATTTGTCAGCTCTCACCATGGATGCCTGAACCCTTCTCATCTCTTCCATAAGCTCCTGCTTGCTAATGACACCCTTCCTGTCCAGAAGATTGATGATGGCTTCAGACGTGATTACTTCGTTCAAAAGCATCTCTTTAAAACTCACAAGCTCTTTTGGGTCAAGTTGTTTGGCCATAATTCCTCCCGATTATTTTTTCACCTTCGCCTGTACCGTCGCTGCCTCAATCGCCTCCTTTACCTTTTCAGGATCACCGAGATAGTAATGTCGTATCGGTTTCAAGACATCGTCGAACTCATAGACAAGAGGCACACCGGTGGGAATACTCACTCCGGGAATGACATCATCGGGGATGTCGTCCAGGTGTTTTACCAAGGCGCGAAGGCTGTTCCCATGGGCGCTTACGAGAACTTTCTTCCCTGACCGGACCGCAGGCACGATAAGATCATGCCAGCAGGGCAGAAAGCGCTCTACGGTATCTTTCAGACATTCCGTTAAGGGAAGCTGTACCTTCGTGAGTCCCTTGTATCGTGGATCGTGGCCTGGGTAACGGGGATCGCTTTCTTCCAGTGCTGGGGGCCGGACATCATAACTTCGCCGCCAGAGCTTCACCTGAGCTTCCCCATACTTCTCTGCCGTCTGAGCCTTATTGAGTCCCTGCAGCGCCCCATAGTGGCGTTCGTTCAACCTCCAGTCATTATGGACGGGGAGCCATATGATGTCCATCTTATCAAGAACGATCCAGAGCGTCCGGACGGCTCGTTTCAAAACGGACGTGAAGGCAATATCAAATACAAACCCCTGTTCTTTAAGGATACGACCGGCCTCTTCTGTTTCCCCGAAGCCCTTTTCCGAGAGATCCACGTCGGTCCATCCGGTGAAGAGGTTTTCCTTATTCCAGGCGCTTTCGCCATGACGGAGCAATACGATCTTTTTCATTTCGCATGTTCCTTTGTTTCACCTCTGAGTCCAATGATCTCCACGCGGTTATTTGCCTCCGTCGGTCCTCTCTAACCGTATTTCGCCGTTGTTCATCATCTGGAGTTGATTCCTGATCTCAGCGGTGGTGCACTTTTGAATGTAACCACCCTTCTTGCATCAATGGTTATTTTCTCCCCTGTCTGCGGGTTACGGCCTAGCCTGGGTTTCTTCTGTTTCACTGACCACTTGCCAAACCCAGAGATCATGAAGTCGTTACCCTTAGCAAGTTCATCTTTGATAATATCAAAGATGCTCTCCACCAGATTGATGCATTCTTTCTTAGGGATGTCCAATTCATTGTAGATCATGTCAACAAGGTCAATTTTTGTCAGAGCCATAATGATTCTTCCTTTCAATGTTTCTCTTTTTTTTTCACGCCATCTTCTGTAGTTTCTATTTCATTATAGAAAGTGTATTTCGGAGGAACATGTTTGACCTTGTGATATCGGCCTGTAACCATCACCGAATCACCTCTGTTTATGGAGAGCGTCCCAGAAGCGAAAACATTCAAAGAATTATTTGAAGGATCGACTACCATAAAAGTAGTGTATGGGTTGCCTTTCTTAGAAGTATTAAATTTCAGCGATTGGATCCGCCCTTCCACATGAACCATTTTCCCATCATACTGATCTGGATTACTAAGAATCTCGGCAACAGAAGTTTTGATTACCTGTGCATCTACTATCTTGGGAATGAAACAAATACATATGAGGGTCAGTATAACAGACAATATAACTAGATTGCGTCTGGCTGTAATCAATTTTCCCCTCCTTCCCGAAGATATCGGTAATCACCGGTTACTCTCAATCGGCTTTTATTTCCTCAATAGCACGATTGATATCAATTTTCATAAAACTGGCGATCTTGCTCTCAACGGCGAGTATCAAATTTTTGTTTTGGCATATCAGGCTTCTTATCTCCTCGCCACTTCCATATCGTTGTAACAGATCATGCACCCTCTCATCTATGGTCACTATCTGGTCGTGCATCACCCTCTTGTCGGCATAGTATATTATCTCCCGCTCCTCAAGCCTTCCCTGCGGATTTAAATTATGAAGAACAACATGCTGCTCCACAATCTCAGCTATGCTTGTAAGTCCCATTTCCCGTAGAAGCTCTCCACCGGACAAATCGTGTCGTTCCTTTGTTTTAAGAGATCTCGTCTTGGTAATGTCGTGCAGGAGTGCGCCTGCAATGACCAGGTTCCTGTTCACTGCTACACCGTTTTTTAAATTGTCCGTTATCGCCAGGGAAACGTGCATTACCTGAATGGAATGCTCAATGATGTTTGGTCGCATGGAATGCTGCGCCATCAGTTCATTGCATTCCTCTCTCGGGGGAATTCTGTCACTGCTCATGGAATATGTATCCTTCAGATAATCTTCAGTATATCTGGAGCGTGCCTTTCAGAAGCTGGAGGAACACTGGTCGGGTACCCAATAATAACAGGCGCCACAATACGATGATCCGCAGGGACTCCCATGTCGTCAAGGAGCTTACGGTCACGCACATTTGACCCCAGTGCGATCCAGCACGTTCCTAATCCCCTGCCAGTGGCAGAGAACATGAAATATGCAACTGTAAGGCCACAGTCTACGTAAAGTGACTGCACGTCTTTGGGGCCGATGAAATATACCAGACAAGGCGCATTATAAAAGACATTGAATTGTTCATCGCGGAGACGTGGTTCATACTTTTTTAGTGGTGACTCAGGATTCCGTTCGAGATCAGAAAGAAGGCTCTTCTTGCTCTCATCCGAAAGCTTCTTCATGTAATCACGGTTTTGAATAATGATAAACTTTAATGGTTGGCCATTTCCGGCTGTCGGTGCAAGACAGGTGTCTTGAAGGATCTCCTTGATGAGTGATAAGGGCACCTCCTTATTTTGAAAGTCCCTGATGGCACGCCTGTTTATTAAAAGTGTTTTGAAATCCATTTCTATCCTCCTTTGGTGTTATGTGAACCATGGTTAATTTCTGATTTCAGCTCCCGGTACTTATTTCTTTTCTTTAATTCCAGCCATTTCCATAGCGTCTTTTTTGAATTTATCTATATTTTGCATGAGCGATTGCTGGATAAAGATCTTCTGGGCCTGAGGTGATCCTGCGCCATGAGTTGATTCCATAGGAACAACTGAGCCCTGTCCAGTTAGATACTCGATAAGCCTCATCATCCTGATGCGATTTTCCGTTGGAACCCCCTCTTTGGCTTTGAAATACTTCTCCACAAACTTGCCAATCTGATCGTTCTTCAAATCTTTGGCAGTAGGGACAGTGCAGACGAGACCACCGGCAATATCACCCGTGATGTAATTCCCGTTCCAGATCGAGTTAACGCCCTGAAGCTTGGCGATGTTGATATATAAAGAGTCGGGGAAGAATACACCTGAAGGGCTCATTCGTGCGGTATAAACGGACGCCAGGGCACAACCGGCGGAAAGTTCACTCTGGAAGTAAAGGTCAGTCAGCTTGTCGCGGATGTGCTTGGCATTGCCTGAACCATTATAGTCAGCCACAGTCGCGGCAGCGCCGATAAGAAGATCTCTGTGACCTGTCTTACATCCGGAAGTGGCCAATCTTTGCAGGAGGGCAAAGTAATTCACGTAAGTGCCGGCATACTTGCTCTCACCACATAGAAACACCCGGTCCCAAGGGACAAAAACATCATCAAAGATCAAATGGGTCGATCCATGTGCGCCATACTTGGCATTCCCATAATCCATCTCATCGCCGATAAACCTCCTTGCATTGGAGGCAGGAGCTTCCGCTATGTGAAGTAATCCAGGTGTGTCAGATGGGACGGCAAAGCAGACAGCATATTCCTCTTCTCCCTGTTTCAAGGCGGTACAGGGTAAAACTACAACCTCGTCAGCAATGACCGCGCCAGAAATACTTGATTTGGCTCCTCTGACGACAATCCCGTTTTTTCTCCTTTCAACAATACGAAGATACATGTCCGGATCTTTCTGGTCGCCAGGGCTGAGGCTTCTATCGCCTTTCATATCCATCATGGCTCCCGCAACAGCCAGGTCATTGCTCTGTATATACTTCAGAAATTCAAGAAAACGGCTGTGATAATTTGTCCCCAAAGCTAGGTCCACATCTTTGGTTCCCGCAAAGACAGAATTGACGGCTCCTGTGCTTACACAACGAGCGCCGATGCAAGCTCCATGTTTATGGACCATAAATCTTGCCAGCCTAAAGCGCGTTCCGAGATCTTCCCGATCCTGCATAATATGGACAAAACGGCTTATCTTATCGTTGATGAAAGGAGAATGGGTCGTCAGAAAATCCTCATTTTCCTTTTGAGATGCCAATTCATATACAAGTCCGATTGCTTCGATAGGAGGTTTCAAGCAGGGGTGATTCGTAAAGTCCTGTACCTTTTCTCCAAATGCGTATAGTTGCGTGTTGAGTCTTTTCAGATTTGAGAAATATTCTTCCTTTGTTCTTAGTGCCATTTGTTCCTCCTTCAGAACTTTATAAAGCTGATTAAGAGCATCCCTTATCTCTTTTCATTCTCATTCTTACTTTACTCCAGGACTTGGTGATGAGGAAGCTCTCTTTCATGTTATCAACCATGCGGACAAATTTGGGCCACGGAACAGCAAAACTCAGCACAGTGGATGGAACACAGGCGCGTGCTGAAACATCAAACATGCCTAATACGGCACGGGGCGCAGAGGATTTAAGCTCTTTATGTGGATAATCAACAATAGATGCACATCCAGCACAAAAGGGGGCAATGACACCGTTGGGCTGCGGTTCATCAAAATTAGCCAGCGTAAAAAGACCGGAAAGAACATCAGGTGAGGCAAAGAAAATGACCACCGAAGGATTATCTCCATCCTCAAAGTGGTCCCATCTTTTGAAGATGATATAGTCTCCGGGTGCTTTTGATGGCTTCTGGTAGTTCATGTGTTCTTTAACGAGTTCCGGTGATTTCTTATACCTTTCCCCTTCCAGTTTGCCGGGTATTCCATAGGATAGAAAATATTCAAAATTGGGCGCCAGTTTGCTCTCGAATCCAAGGTATCGTTTACCGCCGCCGCAGCCAATCGTATGGACGTCGAAGCATAGGGTTTTCCCGTTCCGGACTTTCGCTATATCTCCAATAATGCAACGATGTCCTTTGGGCGGTTTTGCCATAAATTTCGGGTCTGCCGCATCTGAATAATAAAACCCGATAGGTAATTCAGCACCGGGAAAATACCTGTTCCAGTTTCGTGTGAATCTCTCTTTAAATTCAGCTTCCATAATTCTTCTCTATCTCCCTTCATACTTGTCCGAGTGTTCTCTGTGCTTCTCCCAATTATCAATGTAAATCTTCGCCAGATCCTTATTCCGAATGATCAACAAATTCTCCGCGTTCTTCTCTTCAGCAGCCTTGGTAAAATTAAAGCTGCCTGTAATGACAGTTTCCCTGTCAATAACCATGATCTTGTTATGGGCTATGGCGTGTTTATCATCTATATAGGTCGGAATGCCGGCATTCGCAAGAAAGGTGGCTGCTGTATATTTTTCTTTCCTCTGGCTCTTATCAAGGATTGCTTCCACTTTGACACCTCTTTTGAAAGCATCTGTCAGAGCCTTTGCAATTGGGGCTGAGGTGAAGGAATATGCCTGAACGAGGATTTCTGACTTGGCATTGTCTATTTCTTTTACTATGGATTCGGTGCACCCGCCATTGGGACTGAAACAAACTTTTGCAATGTCAGCTTGGAAGGCTAACGCTTGAACAGATAGCAGAATGAGAAGCTGAATCAACAGAACTTTTATTAGCGCTCTCATCTTCATCGCTGCGCATCTCTCGGCCATGAATATTCAATGTTCTCTATTTCACCACAAATATCCTGAGAAATGATTTTACTTGTCGTTGAATACGACTTTCCAGGGCCATTAAACTCTTTCCTTGCAACAGTTTTTTTAATCTTCTTTTTTGACGGTATGTGATTAAGAGTAATTTGCATATGTCCTGGATAACCATTTCTTACTGGCAATCTCGCACGTGTAAACTTTGAAGCGTTTCCTTTATTGTGGGCTTGCAATCTCTTCTCTAAATCATTCGTAACTCCAGTGTAAATTTTCCCATCAGAACAACAGAGAAGATATACAATCCATGATTTTTTCATAGGAAGTCGGGTAATCTGGTTGTTTTAGCAAAGCTCATTTCTCAGTTTTGTCAAACTCTTGAACCTCACCACTTTTCCTTATGGAGGGTCGACTATGGGAGCCGTTTCTATTTGTTTCTAATTGTAATATAACACAAAATTGATCAGACAACTCTCTTGAAATCTATGAATCCCTGCTCCACATCGGTGTGAATCAGCTGCACTCGAATCCTGTGGCCCACATCAACACTTTCGAAATCATGTACCAGTTTTCCTTCAATGGGGGGGTGAAGAATACGGACCCACGTGCCCTTGGGGCCCGCACCAGTCACAATTGCATCGAAACGTTCACCAATTCTTGACTCTAAAAGAATTGCCGCAGCCGATTTGCTGACCTGTCGTTCCACTTTGTTGGCAGCATCTTCTGCCTCTGTGCAATGTTTAGCCAGAGCTTCCAATTCATTCTTACTATATGGCGAACTTCCTTGTTCTATGGCTGCCTTCAATAAGCGTTCTGTAATAAGATCGATATACCGACGATTAGGGGCCGTGGAATGTGTATAGTCCCTGACCGCGAGGCCAAAATGTCCCGGTGAGATAGTATCTCCTGAAATTTCTGCAACGTATTCACCAGCCCCCATGAGCTTGATAATTGAGAGTGAGAGGTCGGAGAATCTAACCGGGTCGGCTGCTTTTTCCTTGGTTAGGAACTCCTCCAGAACTCTTGAATCAGGCGTGATAGGGAGCTTGAACCCATGTTCATCAGCAAGCTCGACAATTCGTTCCCATCGTTTTGGAGTGCGGACTACGCGGCGAAGAGAGGGGAAGTTTTTTGAGGAAAGATACCGGGCGGTCACACCATTTGCCCCAATCATGAAATCCTCGATAATATCCTTTGCGCGGTTTCTTCTTTCTAGTTCGAGATCACGGATTTCCTCGCCGTCGAATATCGGCTTTGCCTCAACCGTTTCAAAACTCAGGGCACCATGAACATGCCGGAGGCTCTTCATGCTTTGTGCTACCCTATCCTGCATGCGCAAATTCTCTGCAAGTCCATTTACGGCAGTAATAGCCTGAGGCACAATTCCTTTCCCTTCCAGCCACACGGCAACACTATTATACGCGAGCTTTGCATGATTGCGGACATGCGCCCTATAGATATCCGACGCTTTCAAAGAACCGTCTGAACCAATCACCATTTCGATGACAATTGCCAAGCGATCTTCATTAAAATTCAATGATGTGAGGTTGGTAGAAAGTTTTTCGGGAAGCATTGGGAATATCTCAGCAGCTGTATATACAGAGGTTGTATTGTGTTGTGCATGATCGTCAATCGCTGACCCGCTCTTAACGATCGCGTCGACATCGGCCACTGCAACAAGAATCTTCACTTCATCTCCCTGCATCGCCTCGGCAACAGTGAGCTGATCCAGATCAAGCGAATCATCATTATCAATTGAAGCCCATAAAAGATTCCTAAGGTCACGAACCCGTTCACTGTCAATTGCTGCAGGAGCATGGATCTTGTCAAGTTCAGCTAGTGCATTATCAGAAAAGTTAGGGAGTAATCCTTTCTCAAGCATCATTCTTTGGGCGATTCTCTGCAGAATAGAACGGTGCTGTTTATCGGTTGACCTCATTTTCTGCCTCCTTTTCTGTTTCTCACCAGTATACAAATGTGATATGCCCACAACTTGTAACACATTTTTAGTTAGAGTTCTGCGACTTTTTTGGCGATTACCGAGTGAATTATAGTATGGGTTGTCTGATTCAGAAAAACAACAGTACAGGAAGCTCGTCAAGGACTTACCATTCTATCAATCCCAGTCTCCATCATCTTCATTGTATTTACTAAGAACGGCCATTTTCAGCCATCAATATTCAATAAGAAAATTAAATCTGTATTTGAAGGCCAGCATGCTTTATAGTGTATTGAAATACGAATAGGAGGGACAGAATATGCCCACCGTGATTATCGAAGCGGATGAAGGAAGAACAGTCGAGCAAAAGAGGGGTCTGGTGAAGGACATTACCGATGCCGTTTGCAGGAATTTCAAAGTCCCTCCGGATTCTGTGACCATTTTTATTCACGAAGGGAAAAAGGAAAATCGCGCGAAAGCTGGAAAGCTGGCTATCGACTGAGGCCTCCACATCGTTTAATTTCCCCTCGCTTGAGCGGCTATCATCAAGGTCACTAATTCTAACTTAACATGTGGTGTATGTTCCGGGAATCTGTTCAGTACAAAATACGCAGGAGTCTGCGCTTTTTAATAAATACAGGATCACCATCATAAGAGATTTTGTTGATACAATCTGGTGTAATCCGGTAGTCGAGTTGAAGATCTCAATCCGTAATCTTTATTGGGGCTGGGGCAATATTTAATGAAAATGGCAAGGGGGCGGTTGTTGTTAACACCGACAAGTGTTCAGCAGGAAACAGTCGTCTGAATTGAGGATTGCGGATTGAACTACTCAATGGGAAAACCCTTGCTTGATCTTTAGGATGCTGAAGATGAAATGACCGTGGAAATCTTCTTAAGGACATCGCCGCATAGCCACTATCCGAATTCCATTTATGTTAAAAAAAGGTTTTGTATTTAAAAACTTGGCATCACTATACCTTGCTTGCCTCTTCTCCCATGCCGTATTCTTCGAGTTTCTGTTTCGTCGGAATACCCTTCACCGGATCTATGCCCATCAATTCATAGAACCGCGCCTTCATGCCCTCGAAGTTCATTGTGATTCCTAAAGGTTCGCCATCGTTAGCCGGTTCCAGCATACGTGGCGTCAGCTTGTCATCTTCCGCCGTGAGACCAAAGCGGCGATTGATGAGGCGCTTCAGATAGAAGACCCGCCGCCCGGCCCTCATCATCTCTTCAATATCCCAGTCATAGCCTGCCACGCTGTTGAACAGATTCAGCCAGTCTGGAATGGTCAGGGCATCGGCAAAGGCACACCAGCAGGCGCTGTTTTCAAGGGCCCCAAAGGTAATGGAAACAATGGCTGCTTCCGGCTTATTCTCATCACTTCTGGGCTCCATGCCTGTTATATAGTCAAATCCAATCTCCGGATAGTAGCGCGCTCCCATCTCGACGAACAGCATGGGATCCGCCACATGGCAAGCCCCCCTGGGGCTCATCGCATAGGTCAGGGCCATCCCATGCCCACCTCCTCGCGGGTCATGCATTGGCGCCTCCATTCCCTTGCAGTGAACGGTATATTCCAGACCCTTGCCAATCTTTTTTGCGGCTGCCACGCTGCCATCGGCCAGCAGTTGCCCCAGTTTGCCTTCCCTCTTGGCAATTTTCGGCAGCACCACGTTAATCACCGTCTCCATATCCCCCCAGTTCAGAGGGATGCCATCCGTATCCTTCAGTGTCAGGTCCCCCTTCTCGAAGGCTTCCATGGCCCAGGCAATAGTTCCTCCGGCAGAGATAGTGTCCATACCCAGATCATTGCAGAGACGGCCCGCCTTGCAAGTGGCAGCCAGGTCAATGGAGCCGATAAGGGTTCCGAAAGAGACCATGGTTTCATACTCCGGACCCGGACCCTCCGGAACGGCAAAAGGCCCTTCCTTGACCTCCACCACGCGCTTGCAGGCGATGCCGCAGAAAGCGCAGGCCCCGCGCTTTGTCAGGTACCTTTCGCTAAGTGTGCTTCCCGCCAAGGCGTCTGCAGCCTCTTCCCAGAAGTTCGACGTCCAGTTCCTCACCGGAACATCGCCACTGAACACACCGCCTGTCAGGTTAGCCGCTGTCCCATCGGTGTGCAAAAGGGTCGCAGGCAGCGCTTCTATGACTTTCTTGTTGAGATCCTTGCGGAACGATTCATATGCAACACTGTCCGCAACTTCCATCTCCTTCTTGGAGGCCTTGATTACAATGGCCTTCAGGTTCTTTGACCCCATGATAGCTCCAAAACCGGCCCGCCCCGTCGCATGATGTCCTTCATTCAGAATGATGGCGTATTTGATGAGATTCTCTGCAGCAGTCCCGATGACCATGGTGCGATAGTCCTTACCATGCTTGGTCTTTAAGGCCTTCGTAACCTCTTCCGAGCCTTTGCCCCAGTATTCCCCGGCATCAAGAATCTGGACAGAATCATCCCTGATCAGAATATAAACTGGATTGGAGGATTTGCCGGCAATGATTATGCCATCATACCCCGCATATCTGAGTTCCGGAGCAAAATAGCCCCCGCAGGACGAATCGCCCCAGTGCCCTGTCAGCGGGGAACATCCAGCAACGCTGTTGCGGCTCGCACCTGAGATCTTCAGACCCGCAAAAGGCCCGTTCATGAAGATCAGCATGGCCTCCGGCGCAAGGGGATCAATATCAAAGCGGCCCCGATCCCAGAAGATCTTCGCGGCCAGACCGCTGCCACCGATATATTGTTTATAGTATTCCTCCGGCAGCGTTTCGATCCGAAAGCTTCCGGCCGTCAGATCCACATTGATAATCTTTCCCGTGTTTCCTTTCATATGGCAATCCTCCTGTAAAATCATTGATTGATCGGGAGCCGGTATATTGCAGAATCACGGAAAACGCTTTTCGGGGGGAAAAGAGGCTTATCGCCCTCCTCCCCCGGACAAAACGCAATCCCGCAAAAGGCAGATTCCGAACGACATAAAATTACCCATCGGGTGCTGCTCTATTTCGCCAGCTTGTCGTCCCAGCCAAAATCCTTCAAAACCTGCTCATAGACGACCGCCACCTTTTTCAACTTGGGAGCCAGTTTCAGAAGTCCCGTCGCCGAACCCTTTACCTTGATTTGTCCTCGTGTAATGGCCATCACCGGGTTGAGCTTGTTTGCCCAGGATAGATGGGCGTTGTCAGCCGAAAGGCTCATCGTCAGAGCAGGCTCGTCAGCGGGCTTCCCGGGGGCAACGATAAACTTCCCATCGCGGCTATCCACGTGAAACGAACAATTGGGACCATCCTGAGTATAGTCGAACCAGATAAGCTGATTCACCTTCTTCATACCATCGATGAATTCCGGATCCTGGGACAGTGTTGACCACAGTTTCACAAACGCCTTGATGGGTTCCGTTTCGTCTTTCCAATATTTCATGATTTCCTCCTTTTTTGAATTAACGAGCTTTTAGATAAAGTTTGTAAACATCGTCATCTTCGAGGTAACGTGGGTTGTAGGGAAGCTGGGAATCACCCATGGCGAGATCAATCAGTGGTTGGAGAGCTTCCCGGTCTTTAGGGACACCAAAATCTTTCAAGGTCTGCGTCAGATCCGCCGCCTTCTGCAGATCCCTTACCGTCTGTACGGCAGCCCGGGCTGCCTCCTCTGCCGTCAGATCGTCAACGTTTACACCCATGGCATCTGCGACCATCACGAAGCGGGCTGGTTCCTCTTCTAGATTGTAGGTCATTACATGGGGCAGCATGATGCTGTTGGCCAGTCCATGAGGAATCCCGTAAAGGGCGCCGAGGGCGTGGGCTGTTGCATGGACGCCGCCGGTAAAGGAGTTGATGAAGGCCATGCCCGCCATGGTGCTGGCGATAAGCAAGTAGCCCCTGGCATCCACGTTCTCCGGGTCCTTGATGACCACAGGGAGATACTTGGTAATGAGCCTGACCGCATGCAACGCCAATCCATCCGAGATGGGATTTGCACTGGGGGTGGTGATGGCTTCAATGGCGTGGGTCATGGCGTCCATGGCCGTGAAAGCCGTTACCTTCGGGGGCAGCTTTACCGTCAGCTCCGGGTCCAACATTGCGATGTCCGCGTTGCAATAGGGGTGGGCACAGGCGACCTTCACATGGTCTACGTCATTGAGGACCACCATGGCGAAGGTCACCTCTGCTCCTGTTCCTGCCGTCGTGGGAAAAGCGATATGCGGCGGCAGGGGTTTGGCACCCTCGAACAGGCCGACCTGCTCTGCCAGAGGCCTGAAATCATCGAGGCCTCCGCCGATCAGGATATTGGTGGCCTTGGCTGTATCCATTACGCTCCCCCCCCCGACAACGACCATGCAGTCGGCACCGCAAGCCCTGTAAAAGGCTGCTCCTTCGTTGATAAGATCGAGCCGGGCATCCTGAACGATCTTATCATAGATGCCAACCAACTCCAGGCTGGAAGCCTTGATGGCCTCTATTACCATCTCCGCCACACCAGCCTGAACAAGCCCCTTGTCTGTATAGAGGACCGCTTTTGTACCTCCAAGCTTCTCCATTTCGAAGCCCAACTCTTCCCGCACACCGGCTTTGTACATGACCATCGGCCGGTTTCTCCAAGCGAAGAAGGGTTCAAACAATACATCGGGGTACTTCATAGTAAACTCCTTTCTTTTAAAGAATTAAAACGTCTATGGTTTGCATCTTAAACATTTGCCTTATTGATAGGAACTTACTTTTTCGTGAAGGACAGTTGCTTTCCATTGAATACAGCGTAGCGGCCGACATGCGGGGCTGTTAACTGCTCCTTGGGGAAGGTAGGGTTCAGATTGGTTGTTAACCTCTTGAGGATGCCCTATTTATATATATTTTATTGCTCTGTTAATTCTTTTGAAAAGTCAAGATAAATTTCATTGATAACCACCTGAAAGGACTTATGTCTGTCAAAATTACCCTATAATCGCTTTCAGGAGGGAGTTATGCCCTGATCCATTCCCAGATCGTTGCTACGGTAGCAGCTAGGGATGCGAATTTGGTTTTGATTTTGCTCAGCCAAAGATGAACGCTCACATCACCCTGTAAAGACAAAAAAGGAATTCTTCTGATCAGGCAGGCAATGTCGTCATACTGCAAATGCGATTCTTCAGGGCTTCTGGAACTGCACTGTTGGCAGACTCCAGCAAGATAGCAGGAACTCCTCCGAAGATCTGATAGCTATGGGTGAGAACCCTATCATCCCAAATGGTGTTGAGCCTGTCTTTGGTAAGCGTTTCAGATGCCAGGGCCGGTACCCATCCACCAAGCCAACTCGTTACCATATGATTGGCGACCCTCGGAACTATCTTGCTCTTATCTATAAAACCATCCCTTTCCGAAGCAGGAATAATGCGCCGGTTCTCCAAGAGCCAAGCCAGTGAAACCATGTCGTGGGCCACCACCGAACCAGAGGCGATTATCAGTCCGTTATCAGGCTCGAAGACACGCCCCTTGTCTGGACCAAAGGTGGCGAGTAACTTGTCTGCCGCTGAAATCACAAGGCGTTGCTTTGTGCTCAGGGTCCTAACAGTATTGCCCTCGGCTGTCTTTTCCTGCAGAGTGGCAGCATCTCGGTGATATTCAAGGCGTGTATCATGGCGCCAATAGCCGACCGCGGCCTTCAGTCCCAATGAGCTCCCTGCCAATATATGCCGCGAGCATCGGGGCATAAGGACGATGTGCTGAACCTCCTTGAGGATGTTCGGCATCATGAGGCCGCGTTTCCAGTTTGATCCGGCCGCAGGCATGTCCTCATAGAAGGCGTTCCATCCGCCTTCTTCGAAACAATGCATTTCAGCCCCAGATGCTTGAATAGCCCTTGCCACGCCTGAAGACGCCATCAATGCGCGAGAGCTTCCGGAGCGTGATGTCGGTGAAAACCGCAGGTACTGGACACCAGACATGTCCCCTACGATCACCCTTCGCGCCCCTTTTTCCTTGAGGATCTCGACCATGGCGGCAATGGCAGTTGGGCTGGTGGTAGCAGGATAGGGGTTGCCTGAATTGATAACCGGTTTGATGAACACTGCATCACCTTTGGACAGCCATGAAAAGTCGGTTGCCGCCTCGGCTGCATTACGGACCACTAGTCTTATACTTTGTTCGGTAGCCCCCTTGCTTACTCCTGCCAGAAAGACTCTTGCCTGAGAACCAGGCGTAAGTTGTCTGGTCTCGACAGGAACCTGGGATGCCCCTGCTCTTCCTGTAAGCGGGCATAATGCCATTGCAGATGCTCCTACAGCCAATTTCATAAAGTCTCTTCTCATCATAAGCATCTTTCTTATCTTTATTTGAGACGAGTAGACCCGTCTCTCCAGATACACTGGGTTGATTTTAGTTTTCTCCTTTAGCGCCTGTCTTCCCAGCAGTGCCAAACTATTTCAACCATCTATTTATATCACTATTATTTTGGAAAGAACATTAATGATTATGATTTGAAGTGTCGTATCTTCATCGAGGTCGATGATTTGTGGATAACAGGAATAAGCAAAGAAAAAATCCGCTTGCCGATTTTTCAAGATCCCACATTCGAAAGAATCGCACACTACACCTACGCGTCAATAGATTCATGGGGCAGGGAAAACTGAAGATAGCCAATTGAAAGAACGGAAGGCTACAAGTCAGCCGCCGTGATCGTCAGTTGGACTTGAGCCGTACTCACGCGAGTACACATTATTAGGCAACTCCGCCTCAATCTCGTCGAAGAAAGATAGGATGCTATCACGATCGCTGGCGCTTCCGTACAGGTTGCTACTAAGGGTGAGTTCGCCCTCATATGAGCTCATGGCGAGCTGGAAGTGAGGTTTGTATTTTATGGATCCGCATAAAAAGGCGTCACGCGGGCGTAGACCACCAAAGGAGATTAGGGCCGAATCCAAGATACCCACGTTTGTCATGCAGATTAGGGGGTTCTTTAGCCTCGACCTCAGTTGACGATTGGCGCTCCTGCTCCCAAATATCCGATAGACCAGATTGAGCTTGATGAATCCGTTGAGGCCGATGTCGCTGCCCTTCTTCTCGCCCATTATAGCTTTTACTCTACTGAGCGTGTCCTCGAAGCCCTCCTCGAGCTTGTATTCGAGCCGCGTGATAACAGTTGACGAGAGATTGGTCAGAGACTTAAATTCCCCAGTTTCCCCCAGGTAGCGGCGCATGTCCACCATCACCGGTATCCGGAGCTCAGTACCAGAAGTCAGGGCCAGCCTCTGATAGAGGCAACGGTAATATGCGGTCAGCACGATGTCATTTAGAGTCGCCCCTTTCGTTCGGCAATAGTCCTTAAACGCCTCGGTTCTCTGCCGCCCTAGCTTGCGAGTAAGGATGAATGGCCGCACCTCTCCGCCCTCGCTAAAGGGAAATCGATGATCCCCGGGACAGTTATTCTCTTTACTTTGCGAGAATAGGGACTTAAATTTAACGCCCATGCCGAAGCCTTTGAGCACTCCACGCATGCTCCTATCCCCGGTTATCGCGATTGGTGGCCTATACGCCGGATCGACCATCAGCCCCGAATAGATTTTGCAGAGGAAATACAGGTATGCCTTGAAGCCAGCCGCATCGGACACCATATGGTTCATCGTGAGCGTAACGGTGACGGGACTCGAGTCAAGGAGACAAACCTTGACCTGTGGGCCTCGGCTTTCATCGATGCGAGATACGACGAACTCCTCGAACTCCATCTCCGTCCGGGTAATGACGAAAGCCTCACCGAATTTATCTGGATGGAGACTCGTCCAGCGCGGTCTTCCGCCATCAATGTAACGGGTGCCCAGGATGGGAATGGCTTCGATTGAGGAAATGACGGCTTTCTTCAGGACTTCGGCGTCGGGACCAGACTCGAATTTCAGGACGCAATGCAGTTGGTGGTCGTTGAAACCGGTAATGTCGAATAATAGTTGGACCTGGTCGAATATTTCCGCGGTGTAGTCCATTAGTTGCGACTCCTCTGGTTCACAGTACAGTTCTGATTAGCAGCCAGGAGCAGGTATTCGGGGGCAATCATCAACACTAGTGGTGCTATCGCGCCTCCGCCATCCTTATGAGCTTTCGCGCGGCTCCATTGGGCATTGTTTGTTCATAGTTGAGCTATAAGAAACTCGGACTTGTATGTCAAGGAAATCTTGACCACATAATGTAAGATGTCGTGCCGATTTTTCAAGATCCCGCATTCGACAGAATCGCACACTACACCTACACTTATAAGGCCTCCTCCTGTCAATAGATAAATTTATCCACCAACGAAAATTGTTTTCTTCCGCTCTTTCAAAAAACGAACCATCTGACCGTTGTCAG
>JBKQQP010000086.1:0-30906 GCA_052144335.1 Syntrophales bacterium | reverse complement strand
TCTTAATTCCATCTTAATCACAAACCGATCAGTATTTTTTCTGGAATCCCTGAAGGTTGGGGAAGCAAACTCCACCTTTTGAAAATATTTCGAGTTTTCCAATCTGGGAATAATCTCGGCCGCTGATGGCGCGAAACCATCGATCTCGACTGCGGGATCGGCAATTCTTAAGTGAGTCAGCCATGTCTTCGCCGGCAGGATCGACGTCATTTCTTTCAAGACGTTTAACGATGAGACGGTTTGTTTCTTGAAATTATTTATCGTTGCAACTTCAGCCGATAGGTTATCCGCTTCTTTCTTTAGTGCTTCTACCCTTTTCATTTCCGGCTTCAGGGCTGTTATCTCGCGATCAATTTCTTCCACGGTTTTCTGTCCGATTACAACAGGAGCGATGAAGTAAAAAACACCGATCGAGAAAATTAGCGCCAATAGAATAATGCTCAAAAAAAGAGGCGTCTTTCTCGGCTTCTTCGCTTTTTTAGACAACAAGTTGATTTCATTTTCGTCGGCTGTTATTGTTTCGATCAAACCGCTTACGGCAATATAAGAAAGATCCTTATTGCTTCTTGGCAAATTAAATTTGACATCACTGGCCAAATGGGAAAGAGAGATGTTCGGAAGTTTTTGCTGGAGTGAAAGATAATGACCTTCGGTCCCGTTTATCACCATCTTTCCTGGATTACCGCCTTTTGTCATGATTTCGATTAGGGGATAGGTTTCTTTTATGACTCCATCAATATCGGTACCGCCGGTCGACTCAAATTCTCCTGAGATAGAGCGGACAGTCAAACCATTTACAACCACGCCGCCTTCATACCCCCGTTCACTGAGAGACACAAATATTACATCGGTATCTTTATATGTGCTCTTCAACAGGCTTCCCATCACCAGTGTGCTGACGCTGACTTTGCCGATGTTAATATTTTTCCCGCGCATCGCCTCCAGATAAGCGTCTATTTCATCTTTCCTGGCAACAGCAAGCAGAATGACAATCTTTTCCTGATCCTCAGCGATAACTTTGAAGTCATAATAGGCATTGTCAGGAGTAAGGGGGGTGAGACGATCCAGTTCATAAGAAATTACAGCAGTCAGGTTTTCTTTCACGGCTATGGGAAACTCCACTGCCTGAACAATCGCCCAGGGCTTGGGAATGCAAAGCACGGCTTTCGCCTTAGCAGCCTTCGCTGCATCAGTATATTTAGCAACTACCGAAGCAAGATATTCCGGAGATAAGGGTTTATCGCTCTCCAGCGGAAATCGTTTGAACGACTCTATCCTGGTCCTCCAGGGCACCTTTGTGCCGTATGCCAAAAAGATCCCGTCTCTTTCAATGGAAATGCAGATCACTTTCGCAAAAGAAAAGAAATTGTCCGCCAGGCTGAAACTCAAATATTTCCATAAATGTTTTCCCGCTTTTTTTATGAAATTTACAGACAAATTAAATTTGTTCATGTATTTTGACATCACAAATCATCACTGCTTTATATCTGCCGGGCTCTGATAGCTCAATATGGTATAATTACCGCCCGCCTGAATATACACAATTGCTCTTAAAGGATAGTATTTCTTTTCATCCTCCCTGTATCCGGACACATCTACTGCAAAAATGTTTGAATCCGTGTTGATTATATAGGGCGACACCTTTCCAGCATCACCGCCTACTAACAGCGCTTGGAGCTCGGCAGCAGCTTCCGCATCATCCGCTGACCGCAGAGTAATTATTTTTTGCACGGCATCCTCTGAGAGAAAAGGTATGGCTCTTAATACTTCCGGCGCAGCGGCATTTATGTTTATCTTGTTCGCATATCCGTAGACTGTAAGGAACCTTATCAAACCGGGTCTTTGACTATTGCCATAAAGTATATCAGGAGTGACACCTTTTACAAGGAGAAGCTCTTCTAAATTATCAAAGTTCGCATTTTTTGCTTTATAGGGATTCGGCAAAGAGGAATAGTAAGAGCTGTCCGCCCCATGCAGCCGATGCAGACCCGTAGGGCTCTTCCAATCCAGTATGGAATCGACAATCGTGTCCGCCGTTTCCTTTTCAATCCCCAAATTAACCAGCAGGTTGTTCAATACTATACCAGAGAAATCAGTCAAGGTATTTATGTTAATCTTGCCGGATTCATCAGTCATGCTCAGCTTATACGAGCCATTATCCAAGTTGCCTATGTAAGTTGTGCCATCCGTACGCAGTATCTTTTCTTCCACAAAGAAAGCCTGCTTGTTCTTATTCGCGGCGCTATAAAACAGTTCCACGATCCCTCTTTGAAGCCCCGTCTCCGCCAGATATCTGTTTTCCAATTGTTCCTTAAAAGTCAACGTTGAGAATATTTCTTGTCTTGCCATGACGGAAAAGGAAAGGGTAATTGTCAAGAGCAGTACCACAACCCACAAGACAATAAGCAGGGCAATGCCTGATTGGTTGGTCGGAAATGTTGCCTTAATATTGTCTTGATTATTTGCTGCCATGCCCCTTCATTATCATGTTGTGCTGGGCTTTGTCCCTCCACTTGATCCCCACCCAACCGGCGCCTTTACATAGATATGCACGATGAGGGACATACTGTTCGCTCCGGAAATGAGATTAATATTTATTTTTTCTGGTATACCTGTTTGTTCCTTCGGCCATTCATCAACCCATTTAACGTCTCCAGTAATATCCGTCAGAAAATATTCAAAGAAAATTTTGTCATAGCCGGCGAAAAGTATCGTCTCTCTCTTCGTCTCCAGTCCTACCGTATTTTCAGTCACATTGAGATACTGCTTTCCTCTGTCATCAACTTCGACAGCGTATTCGACTGCTGTATTGCCCTTTATCCCCCCCCAAATGGAATAGTTTGACGAGAAAAGCAACCTGTCCTTCTGTCCGGAAAAGAGGTTCTTTTTCTCGCCCTGATCAACATATTGAGATACAAAGAGAGACTGGATTTGCGATTCGACGAGGGAAAAAGATGTCTTCAATCTTTCCAGATTGTCAATTTTAGCCGCACCCCTGTTCATCGATTGTGACGCCAGACTCAACGCGCCGCTTATGATGCCGATTATCAAGGCCAGCATCGTTATAGAAATCAGCAACTCCAGCAGAGTAAAACCGCGCTTATTCAAATTGAATTCGTCCCCTATTGCGAAGGATTAATACTTGCCGTTGCTTGTTCCGGCGCGGAGAACACCTTCTCCGTTCTCAATGTCACATTTCTTTCCTTCTGTGCAATCAGATAATGCAACGTCAGCGTTATCTCTTCCAGTTTAACCGGTACATTCTCCGTCCGCTTATTCCGAATTTCAGCAACCGAAATATCGTAGGTATTCCCCTGTTCGTCCGTTTCCCTCCAGGACTTATCGTCCATTTTGTCCATCTCAAGAATTTTACGCATCTTAGAATTTGCCGTCAGCAATGCATTGACCTGGTCACTCGATTTCGTGAGGTTGCGCAAGTTCATGGATGTGAGTTGAATTACGGAAACGACCGCAATGCTGATTATTATCAGAGAGACCAGTACTTCCAGGACTGTAAAACCATGCTGCTCTTTATTACGGATAAATAATGAATTATTCCCGGCGGATGAATTCACTATTTCGTTCCCCCTGCAATTACCGCCGCCATGACGGGATCCATTGCGATAGTTATTTCGCTTCGGCCTCTGCTTAAAATAATCGAATGCCAATCGTTGCCGCCCATTGCATCAAAGGCAATGGAGAATCGTCCCGTTGTGATCACATCCAGGTTTGTGTCGAGTATTGTCACCATAACGTCAGGCGGTATTCTTCTTGTTTCGCGTCCTTCAACCGTGTAGGTCTTATAATCAAGATCAATGTTGAACATTTGTCTTTCATTGTTTGCTTTAGCCAGATACTTCGCGTATTTTATCGCGGCGGCCATATCTCTCCCTGTCGCTCTGAGTCTTGCAGCAGGAAGCGAGTTCGCGAAAAAAATAGTTGCTATACCAAGAATCAAAGCGATCAAGAACACGACCAGCATCACTTCCATCAGGGTATAGCCCTTACGGCACGATAAGCGCATTTTCCTCAAACCCAAATTTATTAACCGGAGAATGTGATCCGCTTGCATGGCAACAGACAAACTAAAAAGGAATATCCGTCATGCTGAATATGGCCATAAGCATAGATATGACGATAAAGCCTGTCAGCAGCCCCATCCCCAGGATGAGCGCTGGTTCCAGAAAGCTGACAAATCGTTTGATTGAGACTTTCAGGCTTTTTTCATAGGTGTTTGCGATTTTCAAAAGCATTGTGTCCAGCTGTCCCGTTTCCTCGCCGACCTTTATCATGGAGAGGGCGAGCTCGGGAAATATGCCGGCCTCGGAAAGAGGCCTCGCTATGCCCTGCCCTTCTTTGATGCCGCGGGATATTTTGTCTAAGCCTGAAGAGATGACTTGATTGCCCACGATATCCTTGGAATTCTTCACAGCCTGGAGAAGGGGCACGCCGCTGCGAAGAAGCGCTCCCAAAGTTCGGCAGAATCTGGCCGTCTCCAGCTTCAGTACCACATCGCCCATTATCTTAAGCTTGAAGGCATCCCAGTTGTATCTGCCTTTTTCAGTCTTTATATAGTTTCTAAAAGCGATGACTCCGAAGAATACAAGCAGTATTATGATCCACCAGATAGATTGCATCACGTTGCTGAATTCCAGCAGCATTTTTGTTGCGAAAGGCAGATTGTCACCCATATCACTGAATATAGACGAAAATTTCGGGATTACGTAGGTGACTAAGATGATGATCGAGATTGTGCCCGTAATAACCAGGATGGTCGGGTAAATCAGGGCTGAAAAAATATGGTCCTTTAATTCCTGCGCGGATTCCAGAAACTCGTTGAGTTTATCCAAGACAACTTCCAGCGCGCCACTGGATTCCCCAGCCCTGATCATGTTTACATAAAGGGTGGAGAAGACTTTTGGGTGTTTCTCCAGAGCGTCGGAAAATGTGCTTCCACCCCTGATAGAGTTCAGCACAGAGTAAATGATGTCCTGCATTTTCTTATCGGCAGTAAGTTCGGCCAGGATGTTCAGGCTTCGATCGAGCGGGAGGCCGGCATTGAGGAGAGAAAACAATTCCGTAGTGAACGTCTGCACGTCACTCTTCGCCGATCTAAATGATATCTTATCCCTGTAGGCGCTTTTCTTCCTTTCTACTTTTAAGGGAATTACGCCGCTGTTTTTCAATTTAAGAAGGGCGCTCTTTTCATCAGTCGCTTCGATCAGACCCTCTGAAACCGCGCCGTCTCTTGTTGTTGAGCGATAGGAGAATGTAGGCATTTAAATCTCCTGAGTTACCCGATATACCTCGTTGATTGTGGTTGTGCCGGCTTTCACTTTCAGCAAACCGTCTTCAAGAAGTGTCCTCATGCCGTTTTGCCTTGCCTTATCCCGTATCTGGTTGACGTCAGCGTTCCTCGTAATTAAGCGTTCTATGGCGCTGTCAATCCGCAAAAACTCGTAAATGCCGGTTCTACCATAGAAGCCGGTGTAGGCACATTTCTCACAGCCCTTGCCTCTGTAAAGTGTGACATCCGTCTGCCAGTCCATGTTCTTGGTTCTTTCCAAGTCCACCGGCGTCGTATCAATTTCACGACACTGGGGACAGTTTACACGCAAAAGCCTCTGAGCGAGTATTCCCCGGATTGTCGCGGCGAGTAGATAATGTTGAACGCCGATGTCGAGAAGCCTCGTAATGGCGGAAGGCGCATCATTTGTATGCAGTGTGGAAAATACCAAATGGCCCGTGAGGGAGGATTGAATGGCTATTTCCGATGTTTCCAGGTCTCTGATTTCGCCGATCATTATAATATCTGGGTCTTGTCTTACGATGTGGCGCAGGATGTTGGGGAAATCTAGGCCGATTTGCGGTTTCACCTGAATCTGGTTTATTCCTTTGAGCTGGTATTCAACAGGATCTTCGACGGTGATAATTTTTTTGTCCGGTGAGTTTATCTTATCCAGGGCAGCATACAGCGTCGTAGTCTTCCCGCTTCCTGTCGGCCCTGTGACAAGGATGATCCCGTTTGGCTGATCTATAATGTTGTTGAACATTTTGAGCGTGTCATCAGGGAAACCTAATTGATTCATGTCAATCAATATTCCCTCCTTATTCAGCAACCTCATGACGACGCTTTCACCATAGAGAACCGGGATGCTGGAGATGCGGATATCTATTTCTGAGCCCCCCACTTTTAACATGATGCGCCCGTCCTGAGGCAAGCGCCTCTCGGCGATATTCAATTTCGCCATAATCTTTATGCGGGAGAAAATAGCGGCCTGAAGTTTCTTCGGGATAATCTCGATGTCGTGGAGAACACCGTCAATACGGTATCTTACCCTGAGCTCCTCGGCAAAGGGCTCGATGTGAATGTCGCTCGCTCTGCTTTCGACCGCACGGGTGATGATAAGATTGACCAGTCTTATAATCGGCGCCTCGGAAGCGAGGTCCTGAAGGCGGCCCACATCTTCGTCTTCGCCCCGCATGATTTGCAGGGAGTTATCTTCGATGTTCTCAATCAACTTATTAAAGTCCTGGGTTTCTTCGGCATAAAATTTTTCTATGTAATCATCTATGGATTTGGCGTCGCTTGCATAAACGAGGATATCATGAGCCACCGCTATTTTAAGTGCGTCAATGACCTCGCGGTCATGAGGATTTGCCATCACGATCTTCAGGGTATTTTGTGCGAACTCGATAGGAACAACTTTATTTTCCCGAATAAACCGCGTCGACAATGTCTCGATGACAAAAGGCACCTTGGGGAAATCTTCTGGTTCTAAATAAGGCGTACCCGGTTGCAATGTAGTTATCCTATTTCTCGGGGAAATATTTTAAGGCTCTCTTGGAGCCCTAAAATACACAATTTATCGGAACTCGGGTATATTCAATCGGCGGGAGCGAAAAGTTTCTTCCAGCCCCACCTTCCACGAGTCGTTTTCCTTGTAGATTTTCAGAATGGCGGGTTGATCAGATTTTCTGTAGCGGAGAATAATCTCACTTTCATTCTTACCAATTTTACCCATTTCCCACTTACTCTGCTCGAGCACTATTTCCGGATCAAATACGTTGAGATAGGCCTCCCAATATTCCCTGGCGTAACGGCCCCCTGACGCAAAATCAGTTTGCAGGGAATCGATGGCCGGAGCCATACCAGTTTTAGCTATGGCCTTGCGAACATCATCGATGATTATCTCATGGGATTTCTGGGTTAGAAGGCTCCAGATCTTCGGATAATTCCTCTCCTTCATGGCTTTGAACAGGGACTCAGTTGCCTCAATAACGGGAATACCGTCATTATTCTGTATTTCTGCAATGATTCCCCGTGGTAACAGGACACATACTAGGAATGCAAGTGCAAGGACCAGAGTTTTTGTCAGGCCCGGAGACAAAGTCATGTGCACATTGAAGATATGTTTTTCATGTCAGCCGATTTCAGTGGTGCGAAGTTGTTGTTCCACCTCCACCACCACCACCGCCTGCAGCTATCCCGATTATTACGGCGGCGGCGATTATTCCGGCGCCAGCTGCAATTGTTCCTGTGCTAACTCCTCCCGCTGTTGCTGTACCTGCTGTTCCACCTGCTGTTCCTGCACCTGTGACTGTGCCACCAGCAGTTGGTTGTGCTGCGCCTGCAGTGCCTTCCTTAGAGCCACCTTCTACCTGGCAAAACACGTGACTGGGAAGAGCTAATATGATAACACACATTAGGACAACGAACACGGTAAGTCTTTGGGAAATCTTCACGACTATAGTCCTCCTCCTTAGATGGCAAAATTGTAAATGATTTATATTCCTCTTGTCAAGAGGGTATTGCAGGTAGCAGGTGCCAGATATCACCGGAAAACAATAAAATTAGCAGGAGCGATCTGGGCCAGGTGAAACCTGCAATTTTTCCCATGTTCCGCAGATGTTTATCGGAATATCGAGAAGAAATCACATAATTATTCAGAATACATTGATGGCCACTGCGGCGACAACGGCCATCTGCATAAGTATCTGGGTAATATCCCTGATTTCTCTGAGCCAGGCAATCCGCTCAATCTTATCGGGTACGACGATCGTATCTCCAGGCTCTATTTCTGCAATCTTTTCACCGTAAGCGGTCATCTCCCACCGGGATCTGTTGGTATTCCAGTTCAAAAACCCCTTTTCTACCCTGCGGGCGCTTCCATCAACTTTCAGGATGTAGGAATTATCAATATCGGCGTATCGGGAATATCCTCCTGCCATGTCTACATATCCCTGAGCATCGATTTTTTCGCTGAATATGTAGCTTCCCTGTGACATTACGGCTCCTGTCACGTTCACCACGCTTGGCCGGGGCGGAATGTACAGGCTGTCGGCATCTTCCATTTCGATATCGTATTCGCTCCCTTTCAACAATCGCAGGTGTGAGAGATTAACGCTCATGCGACCTGTCGCCTTCAACTGACGCAGGCCGGCGATGAACTTCTGCTTGGACTCCATTTCGGTCTTTTTTGCCGCCAACTCCTCCGACGACAGAGATGTGGAAATGGCAGCCCCGCCTTCCATCAGCAAATCTCTCTCCAGTCTCTTGATCGTTTCATCCATTCCCTTCTGCTGGAGTTCACGGACGGTTTCTCGCTTGAATACCGCTCCTCTCAGGTAGGCCTTATCCGTATATCCCCCTGCCCTTTCGATCACTGAAGATAACCTCTCTCCCTCTCTGATGATATACCTGCCCTGGAAGATCAGTTCGCCCGACACGTTGACGAACCTTTCCGCCCGCCAATTTGAAATGCGCATTACATATAAACGATCATACGGTTTAAGAAGTACATTCTGCAGAGGATCGCCTTTCAGAGCCTCCTGGAGTTTGATTTTTTTGTGATCCAACCTGACCATTTTACCGTTTTCCACTGTCTGCGAAGAAAGCTCCGCCTCTCCCAGATAGGCCGATTCAAGGACGTTGCCAGCCTTGAAGACCAAGTCACTCACGCGCATCTGTCCCGTATACTGATACGTACCTGGTTTCGAAACTTCACCGTCTATGGACACGGTCTTGGTGCCAAAGCGTTCCCAGACCGAGTGGATGACGATTCTGTCCCTGTCCTGTATCAAAAGGTTCTCACTCGGATCCCCGGCCATGGCCTTGGCAACATCGAAGTAGAGGGTCTGGTAGTCTTTCCCCTCGTTGATGCGGCGAACAAGTTCACCGCGATCCAGATAGGCATCCTTTGTCAGTCCGCCGACACCGAGCAGGGCATCCTTTATCCTCATATTGTATGAAATATCGATGCGGTAACTTTTGCGTATGGCATTCCAGGCATTGGTCACTTTATCCGCCAAATCGAACCTTCCTAATTTTCTAAGCTCATTTTCGACATGTCTGACATTTTCAGATATATCAATGTTCCTGCCCGTTCTAATATTGTTCTCAACATCGTTTACCTTGCTTGCAAGGTCCGGCTTATCCATTTGCTTTAATTCATCGCGAACTTCCTTTATCTTATCTGCCTGAGACAGCCTTTCTTCCTTCCTCAGTTCCTCCTGAGAGGCATCAATCTTCGTGATCATGCCGTATCCCTTTGTCCTGTCCGCCAAAGAAATGCCTTCTTCCTTTTTCAGTTCTTCATCTTTCCTCCTGCCTGCTTCTGTGACATCTCCCTTGCGCATCATGCCGTATCCCTTTGCCACGTCTGCTGAAGGCACGCCTTCTATCTTCTTTGGCATTTGTTCCTCAGCAGCTTTTGCCGTCAGGGTAGCATCTATCTGGCCCCTCACCTCGCCCTCGACAGTCACATAAGGCCTGTCTCCGAAGAACCACTTTGAAAAGATATATATATGATCCTCGGGCTTCAGAATGACGTCATAAGATTCGTCCTTCTCCAGTATGAACTTGCCCAGATTGAAGGGAACGAGTTCCGTGTGCCGGTCAGGAGGCATCATCCTCTTTATCAGAGCATAGTCAAAATGCGTTTCATCCAGCAGGTCTGCGGGGTCTTTAATCAGATCTTTTATTCTCATACCGGCCTTATATTCATATTTCCCCGGCCTCTTTACATTTCCATTGAGGTATACAGCATTCAGGTCCTTATCGACGATTGTAAAGACATTGACAAGGTCCGCGTCCTGAAGCTTTATATCCGTTGCCTTGCTGAGATGTTTATCATCTATATCGATAACCACCTGCCTTTCGTTTTTCTGGATCCGCGACACCTGTATTTGCTGGGTATACGCCGTCGGGAGAATGCCTCCTGCGAGTTCAAAAAGATGCTGGAGGTCAATCTGCTCCTTAAGTTCATAGATGGCGGGCCGTCTCACATTTCCCGCAATACCGACCAGTGGTCCCGTGACCGGCACAAATACAACATCATCTGCCTGAAGAATCATATCTTTTGATTTATCGCCTCTCAGAAAGAGATCATAGAGGTCCAGGGTCGTCATGAGATTATTCTTCCGCCGCAGCTGCACTTTCCTCATGGAGCCTATGTCAGACGGTCCTCCCGCCAGCAGCAGGGCATCCGTAATTGTTGCAAAGGAACCGATCGTGTAGGCCCCCGGCCTCCGGACGTCGCCGAGGATGAATATGGGGATCGTTTTTACAGAACCCATTGTAATGTCAATATTGGCGCCAACCATCTGTTCAGTCATGGATATAATTTTTTTAGACATCTCCTCAAAGGTCATACCCGCTACAAAGATCGGGCCAATCTGCGGGATAGTAATTTTCCCATCCCTGTTAACCGTCAGGTTGTACTGGGCGTTGACCCGACCCCAGAGGAGAATCTTGACCTCGTCGCCCGGTCCGATAACGTACTTCATGGGTACGGGAATGTCCTTTCTGTCTGTCATCACCCTTACCGCTGCTTCCTGAAAGAATTCGTATCCAAAGGGCTTCAGCTCCTTCTGAATGTCCTGGTACTTCCCTGTCTGACGTGACCTGTCGAAGAGGCTTTCCCTTCGCGGTTCTTCACCGATTTTACTCTTCACACCCTCAGCCTGAATCCGCCCCTCCCTATCCTTTCTTTGTCCCTCCTTTTCCTTCTGCTCGAGGAGTTCCTTCCCTTTCTGGATGTCTTCCGGTTTCAGGTCCTTGAATTCCGGGCTCTGCCTCAGCACCTGGACAGCCTCCGGAGTGATCTGCCCACCGGTGATGGAAAAACCCGCCTTCAATGCCTGACACTGATCTGTGGTCAGATTCTTCTCACTACATATATCATCCACAGACTTCTGCTGCGCATTGAGATAAGTGCACATGCACAGCAAAACCGCTACGGCCGCGATGAAGCGAGACAGATTCCTCATGTCTTAATATGCTCCCTCTCTTTGTTCTTTGCCTTTTCAAGGTACTCCATAAAAAACGCTAAAAACACACCTATAAAGATGAACGCAACAAAGCTCAAAAGAGCCATCTGGATTCTTTTCGGGCTTATCTTCTTATCGGGTACCATGGGTGGGTCAATCACCTTAAAGGCAAAGTTTTCCTTCACCTCCGCCATCATCGATGTTTCCAGTTGCTGGGCGATAAGGTTGTATATCTTCTGTTTGATCAGAGGATCCGCCGTTTTCACTAACTGTTCCTCCAGGTATTTCTGGTTGATTGTCGCAACGCGCCTGGCTTCGCTGCTCATGTGGTCAGTCAAAGCGGTGAGGAGATACTCCACCATCTTTGCAGCCATTGCGGGATCATAATAGTCAACCGTGAGAATGATAATATTCTCTTTAATGTTTTGATTCACTTTGACGATCGAATCCAGCATACGGAGACCGTCCCAGACATCCGGTACTCCAGTGCCCTTTTTCACACCTACATACACGAGAGGGTTCAGACTTATGCCCCGCTTCCAGTCCTTCTTTTCCGTATCCCATTCTTTATAGAATAGGACAGGGAGAAGCTGATAGCGTTCGATGACTTTCTCCCGGAGAACATTTGATTTCAGGAGATTGACTATCTCGGCTGCGGAAGATCCTCCCGGCAAGACGATTCCCGGAAGTGCGCCAAATTGCAGTGCCAATGCGGACAGTGTACTAACGCCTGCCCCGCTTTCCTTGGAGGCTATGGGCGTAATCACCGCCTTCGCCTGGTAGATGTTGGTCATTAGCCACGATATCACAACAGTCACCAGGACGGCAGCAACTACCATGCGGATGATGAGTTTTTGCCGCTTGCGTATGACCCGCCAGTAATCCAGGAGATTTATTTCGTCTTCTTCAGAGCACTCCTGATGCTGCACGTCCGGTTCTGTCACTCTTCCCTCCCGTTCCATTTCTTGAAAGATTCGGGTTCTACTGTAGTGCGGACCTTCAGGTCTGCCTTCCTCTCACTTGTCATTGCGAGAAGCGCAACGACGTGGCTAATCCTTATCGCCGACTTAGCAAAGGGGAAACCAATAGAGATGAAGGAACGCAGTGCGTCCTTTCAGATGCACCGTGTTAGCGGGACTAAAGTCCCGCACTACTTGTTTCTATGTCACTCCTCTGAAAATAGCCGCGAGAGTGTCACTCCCGCGGAGGCGGGAGTCCAGTTCTGTGAATCCTGGATTCCCGTTTGCTCCCGCCATCAAATGTGTTTATCCCAGACTGGAAGAATTATTTTTCAAAACTCTCTTGCTAATTTATGAATTTTTCACGCTATATCATGATATCTGTAATAAGGTCAATCATCTTCAACCTCTTTATCGTTTATGGCATTATTATGTTTTTATCCTTCTCCAAATAAATTTTCGTATCTCTGCCTATATAATCAAACAGGGTATGATAATGATCGATATCCTGAGCCACGTCCCTTGTCCAGGGCGATACGCTGGCGCTATATGCCGTCCTCGTATCTTTGCCACTGAACAACCTTAGGGGAATCGTAACTGCAATACCTTTGTCATGGTATCCTTTGTTGAATCCATCTGTAAATATCGATGTGTTCGTGACGCTATACCAGGCCGAAAGAATTACACCGTTGAAAAATTTCAATAAAGTGATTCTTGTACCATTATCACCCGCCAGGAACTGCCCAGTCTTAAGATCAATGGCCATTTCCTGCTCCGGAATATTCAGGCGCGTATTAACGAACGCCGTACCCCAATAATCCCTCCAGTCATCTTCCTTGAATTTAAATGGCTGACCCGGTTCTCTTTTCTTCACGAGACTGCCGCTTACCCCTACCAACAGTCTCCCATCAAACAGCGGCTTCGCTATCTCTCCATCAAGACCCGCATACTCTACTTCGAGAATACCGCCTGCAATCCTGCCGTATATTTCATTTTTGAACTTCTCGATCTGATCAAACATGAGCATGCTGAGCGCCACGTTCTCCTGTAGATAAGGTACCACATCAGATCTGACCGGCCGCGACAGCGGCTCATTTGATGTAGAAACAGTATTCAAGGGATAGGCTTCCAGTCCGGCGATAAAGGAGGAGCCGCGCCAGGGATGTAAAGCCACCCATCCCTCCACACCTAATCTGTATTTAAAGAATCCTGATGGGTCATCAAGAAAGGTGTGAAATCCCGGCTTCAAACCGTAGTCAAAAAACTTTTGATATTTCTTTTCGATATTCAAGCCCTCCGATACATCCGTCGTCATCTCTGACAGATGGAGAAACTCATTCACCGTTATTTTCTCGCCATAGAAGATATTTACATCCTCCCTGGATGTAACAAATTCAAGAACGCCTATCCCGTTGTCTGTCAGGATAAGATGAATCTTCCGGATATTTTCCGGAGCTATATCGTTGATGACCCTGAGAGCGGCGCCAATGGCTCTTGTTGTGTAATAGTACTTGTCATTTTCGGCTTCTACCCATAATTCATCCCCATCGATGGCAACGCCAATATTGGCAAAGCCGGATTCATATAATCCCCTCGCGATCCTTTGATCCAGGGGATTCCGTTGATAACCAGGACGTTCTTTATAGGGATGGTCGTAGATGGGAATCAAGGGATTGCCGATGTCAAAAGTAAACGACATATTGACTCCTACCTGATTGCCCCTCTGGTAGCTTAAATCAATCTCCGTCCAGCTTGCCGGTTTCCAGCGAAAGCCAAAGTTAAACTTCGATGGCACGGGCTCCTGAAAATATTTTGGCTGCGCCGGATCGGCTATCTGCTCATTATATTTTATGGGGCTATATTCAACCATGAATGCGTATGATTCAGACGGCGCGAACTGAACGCCACCAAAGAACTGGGAATCCGACAGCCACTCCCCCGTGTTTGTAAAGATTTCCGCTTTGAATCCTTGTGAGTTCGAGAGGATTGGTGTCTTACCGAAACGACCGTTCCCAAATCCGAGGGAAAAATCAAAGGGATATATCTGTTTGCTCATGACAATATACTGGGATGGATACAAACGATTGCCTTGGGGATCCATAATTCCGAGGGCAACAGCAGGGCGATATTTCCCTTCCGAAATAAATTGATACTTTATATCTGCGGCCTTGTCCTTATAATCGCCGTACCCGGGAGTCAACGCAGGTACGTCCAGAATCTGCGTTACCCTTCCATCAATTTCAAATCCATTCAGAGGGCTGATTGCGCCATAGTAATACCTGTAAGGGTCTATCTGACTCACGCCAAATCTGTAGCGACCCTCCGTCATAACACGGGCAGTCGGCGTTTCCATCAGCCCCGTCCCGCCCCAGTTAGTCGGATTGGCAAACGGCTCATCACCGGCATGGGCAAGATTGCAAATGGTCAGAAGCAGCAAGAGGGAAAGAAAAAAGGGATTGCCGCATATTCTTCGAAAACAAATGTTGGCTCTCCCTCTTTTCTTACAATTTTCATTTCTGCTGGAGGGAGAAATTTTACTACCTTCTCCCATTCACCGCCCAGTACGCCTGCTGAAACCTCTCCAGGAGCACCTCCACATCGCCCTTGATTATATTCAACGAGCCGATATCAGCCATGCCCGTCATATTCATAGACCACGTCGCTGCGAGGGCATTGATGTTAGGATTGGCTTCCATCTTGACGAGCTGCTGGAGCTCCATTTTAATATCGTAAGCATACTGGTACTTTTCTGTCTCATGGGTGTTCACAGCAACGTATAGTACTGGTTTCCCCGGGGTCTTTACCCATTCATCCCGTGAAAGCGCCTTGATTCCCCTTTCCTTCAATCGAAGTTCAATATCTTTCTGCAACTGTTCTTTTGTTAATCCCGGTTTCCTTGCATACCTCTGAACATTCGGCTGCATTTCTTCCACAATCACATAAACCCCCTGAAGCCCTTTCAGTGTTTCCCGCGTTGCGGCCGAATCAACAGCGAATGCCACAGACCCGCTCATCAAGAGCCACAGAATGATGGCAAGAAAAATTCTGGAAACAGAGATATTGCTCACTCTAACCTCCTTGCTCATTTAAGATTCAATCGATTAATCTGAGAACAGCTTAAACTTATTAGCGCGCACCCTTTCTAAACAGGACTGTTCGCATTGTCCTTAAAACAATATAGAGATCCAAAAGAAAGGTGACATTCTTGATGTAATAAAGATCGAACTGGAGCTTCTCAAGGGCATCCTCTTTAGATGCCCCATACGGATAATTAACCTGTGCCCATCCGGTAATACCCGGCTTTACAGAATGCCGTAGAGAATAGTACGGAATTTCCAATGTCAGACTTTCGACAAATTCAGGCCTCTCCGGACGTGGACCCACGAGGCTCAGTTCTCCTTTAAAGACATTCCATAACTGCGGCAGCTCATCAATCCGCAAAAACCTCATGATTCTCCCGACCCTTGTGATACGTGGATCATTCTCCTCTGCCCAAACGGCGCCGTTCATCTCAGCATCAACATTCATGGAACGAAATTTTATCAAATTGAAAATCACCCCATTGAAACCAACCCGCTTTTGCCTGTAAAGGACCGGACCTCTGGTATCCACCTTAACCAGCAGGGAAACAATACACATAATGGGAACCGCAAATAACAAAACCAGAATCGCGAATGTCTTGTCGATAATCTTTTTCACCTTTGCGTTATATAAATTACTTTTCACGCCATAGATATCGGCATATCCAAGCCACATTTCGTTCGTGTGCAAAACGGGTATCCTTCCCGCAACCTTTTCATAAAAGCTTGGCATTTCATGAACGGCTATCCCATTAAATTTAGCCTCGACCAACTTTTTATAAATCTCCGGACGAATCACCCGCGTAATGGCAATGATTACGTTGTCAATTTTTAACTCCTTAACCAGGGTTGACAATAATCCCGTTCCCCCGATGACCGAGGCATTTCCGAAAGATATGCCCCATTTTTTTTCGTCATCATCCAGAAAGCCCAAAATTTCATAATCTTTATTCGCTTTCAACATCTCATATAAATTACCGCCGGTCTCTCCCGCGCCAACAATGAGAAGACGGCGCGGTCTTTCGGAATATTTAAAGAACACATCGAAAAGATATCGCCAGCCAAGGAGGGAAAGACAAATCAAAAGACTGCTTATGAAAAGGATTAGCGAACCCGGACGAACATGGAAAATGTAATAAATGGAAGAAATCGATGCGGAGGCAATTGCTGTGGCAATAAGAAATCTCAGTATGTAACGGCTACTTCTTATATCTTCTAAATTATAAAAATCGAAGACATAGAAACTAAGCAAATAAATAAAAACCGCTACAACATCTACCGGTTCAAATACGTAAGTAGGATCAAGAACAATTACAAACCGAATTACTGGTGCTAAATACAAGGAGGCAATGATTAATATGATATCGCCGCCAAGAATCAATATTTGCTTCTTTAGATTCAGCCTGCCCATCTTAGTACCGCATAGGTGTTAATCTCGTCTGTATTGAAAAATCTTAGATAAGGGTTTCATCAGGCAGCTAAATATATTCGGCTTCAAACCGTTTATTTTCCAGGCACGGTAATTTTCAACAACATTATGTGAAGTATTGGCAAGACCTGGATGGCAGCGACCACCCGTTCGCATTTTCACGAGGCATTTAGGGATATAGGAAGCAGAGACATTGTATTTGTAAAGAAATCTGAGCATCAGTTCGTAGTCGGCTGCCAGTGGAAAAGCCAAATTAAATAACCCATATCTTTCATAAACATGGCGCCTCACGAAAAATGTAGGATGCGGCGGCATCCATCCTTTCCTAAATCTCTCCTTGTTGAAAGCCCCGGATTTCCAATATCTCACCTGCCTGTTTGTATCATTACAGTCCACATAAACCAAATCGCCGTAACAGGCGTCAACGCCATTTTCTGACAAATAATTTACAACACTTCTAATGACAGTTCCATCAGCATACATGTCATCAGAATTAAGAATGCCGACGACGTCCCCTGTAGCGATCTTTATGCCTTTGTTCATTGCATCATAGATGCCACGATCCGGATCACTTATCCACGTCGATATATATTTTTCATATTTCCTGATAATACGAACGGTTCGATCAGTCGATCCCCCGTCGACAATAATATATTCAACATTCTTATACGTCTGGCTTAAAACGCTCTTGATACAGTTTTCGATATACGCTTCATTATTCAAAACAACAGTTATAATAGATGTCTTCATCGGAGCTGATACACTGTTTCATAGAATTGCATTGTTTCCTGATAACACGTATCCCAGCTGAACTTTCTTGCTTGATTAAAGCCAAGTTGAACAATATGATCTCTGAAATTCTCTGCTTCTAGCTTTCTTATTTGAGAAATTATATTTTCTGCATCCGCTTCTCCGACCATTAAACCGGCATCCCCACATACCTCAGGAATTGATGAAATCTTTGTGGCGACAACAGGACAACCTGCCTTCATAGCTTCTATTATTGGAATGCCAAATCCCTCATAGATTGATGGATAAAGCAAACAAAACGCATAATTGTACAACGTATTGAGGTCTTTGTTTCTCAAGCCCTTGAAATGGTAATATCTGCCCCCCAGTTTTATTTCTAAGTATCTTCTCTCATCTTTCGTAAGATCTTTACCGCCAACAATTACGAGGCAACAGTCTTTAAGTTCTGAAACGACATCTATCGCAATGTCAAATCTCTTATAATGTTCTCTGGCGCCTATGTATAAAATATATTTCCTATCCAATGCCACTTTAATGTCTTCAGGAATGATTTCTGCGTGAGTCTTACTTATTGGATAAAAGTCGGCACTAACACCATTATAAATTACAGTAACTTTACGATTATCTATAGATGGAATGAATCTTAGCAAATCATTCCTCGTGTTTTCAGACACGCAGATAATTCCATTTGCTTTTTCTATTGCCTGTTTCTTTTGATTTGTATGTACGTATTTCGCCAAGCCCTTACGGTAGTACTCGTAACTAAAATCATGTACTGTTGTTATATTAAACACATTATGCTGATTACAGATTCTATAGTAGCTTGAGTGGAATATAGAGAACTCTTCTATGGATTTTTGCAATGGTAAATATCTCAATATTCTAATCGGCAAAGATGATTCAATTAAAATATTCTCCTGCCTTATGTCTAATGCAGACCTAAATATATTACTGCACGTGGATGACTCAATAAACTGTACACCCTTATTGTCTTTTAACAACCGCTTGATAATTTCAGCCCAGTATACTGAGATCCCCCCCGCTGTCTGCAGATTAAAAATAATGTTATCTAAATAAATATGCATCTTCAAAAAAGAGATCATTGTCAGTCAAATTTATATATAATTCTCCAATGGCGCAAGTCCGGTCAATGACAACGGAATTAAATTTGTATTCACAGATAAACACACGCCTGCCAGAAATGGATCATAACGGATTTTAGAGACTTATCTAAGTAACTTAATCCCTTCACACGCCATCAGTAGTTTGGAGTTAACGAAAGGACAAGATCACGCATTGCCTTCCAGTTATTGCCTGCATGATATGTTGTAAACGCAATCTTTAGTTTAGAGTTTCCGCGCCACAGGCTTAATGAACAATTAATATTGTTAGTTCATTAGATGATTCAAATCATCAGTCACATCGTAAATTTCATAAGGCTCTTTCTTTGTGGTGTAGAAGGCTCTATCCGGGAGGACCTCTAATTTGGCATCGAATAAGGCGTTAAACACACATCTAAATAGATTTACCGGAGTAATTTTTCCAGGCATTATAATACTAGGAGGTGAATATATTGCGTTAAGAATTCCATATTGTGCATCGAGGAATTCAAGTGGTGGTCTCTTATTATAATCAGATAAATTAGCAAAGAGAAGCAACCCGTGATCCGCTTGCATGACGATGAATGCACTTGGGTCGCGATGTGTTAGACTATCAGCTATTTCAACCATCTGTTTGCCTATGAACTTTGTCTGCTCCGTATAGCTTTCCTTATTATAACTTTTCCAATCAGCCCTTTTCAAAGTTGTCTCAAAAAAGTCAGGTTTGGAACCATCGGCATTAAAAAAGTGTGGTAAATGAGGACATATAACATGCGTATATACAAATGTTGGTTTCTTTGGAATGTCAAACAATTTCCAATCTTCCAATACGGATAGAATCTCTTGACGCTTGGCATCAGCTATCCACAGATATTCAATTATTCTTAGAATCGAGACATTGACAACTAATTCTACGAAGCCGTCTGAAGAAGAGAATAACTTGTGACCATTAAACCTGCCATGTATATCATTCGAGAACGCATTGCCTCCAATGTTCGATACTACTTCATACCCTTCGGATTTGAAGCGTTCCATTACTTTATTGTGTTCTATAATCTGTCTTAAATAGAGAGCCTTACTCTTGGCATCAATAAATCCACGATCCTCATGAACATATCGCATGTTGAGGGTGGCACCAATAGATAGAATTGTGAAAGGGTAATTACTACAGGCATTTTCATTTACAGAAAACCCTCGCGTACGCAAAGCACCCACAACGCCACTATCATCCCAATCATAGTATTTTTTAAGAACTCTGTTACTTGCGTAACCATCAAAAATTATAAAGTAAACATTTGGTCTAGGAATTTTTCCCCCACTTTGAGAATCCTGACGTACTTGTTGTTTACCAATGAGGTTCTTAGATTCTATATGCTTTTTGCTTTCGAATGTAATCCAGTCGAAGTTGTATGTCGCTACTACGACCACAACTAAAATTAGTCCCAAACTAAACATATTAAGAAAGATAGCTACTTGATCAACATATTTTTTACAGCAAGAACTGCGCAAAATCCATAAAGTCCCTGCTATAGTAAGTAAGGCATAAAGTGTGATCAAATACTTATGCCTGCCTATAACCAGTCCAGCAATAGATAAAACTGGAGCAATGTCATATAAACGACCATATGCAAAAAAAAGAAACGCGTAAAAAGTGACAAGTATTGCGGCTCGCTTAACGTCTTTTGTAATAAATGACAGCAAAAGGAAAAAAAGTGCAGTAAATAAAACAGCAGTTAACAAAACAAACACAAGGACGCTTATTTTTACTGCATTCACATTTACTGAGTAGATCGTGAGTATTTGAAAAGAAGCAACCAGGAAGGGATGGAATGGTAGTGATTGAAACTTCATATAGTTTACGCTTTAATTGACATTACGCTTCTCCATCAGATATAGGGATCGTTGCGTATCCACTATTTTTTCACGATTAATAATTGAAAAATGGTCTGAGAAAGAAGACTCGAAATAGTCCTCGGTATAATGATAAAAGATATCCTTCCGGGTGCGGAGTAGTCTCTGCACCTGTGAGTCATTCTTGGGGACAAATTCGATGATCAGAAACCGGCATATCCTGCTTAAAAAAGAAGCGATATTGCGGAAGGGCACATTGTTGGAGATGGCCAGATGATGGATCAGCGCCAGTGCAAGAACCGTATCAGCCGGGCCTCTTTCGATCAGGGAAAGGCGCTCTTCGTTTGCCCAGCCGATAGTTGTACTGGGGTTGGTAATGTCCAGGCATAGAGGCAATATCTTTGTTTCTCCGTTTTCTCGCATTTCTCGGTAATTATTTTCGACAGCGACTGGATCGATATCAAAGGCAATGGTATTTGCGTTTTTGGCCGCGGCGATTCGGCTAAAAACGCCCGTATTGGCTCCCAGATCCCAGACGGTGCGTGGATTGCTTTCTGAGAGATACTCCTGAACCAGTTGTCTCTTATGCTTCATAGCTGCGGGTGGATAGTTCGTATCTTCATAATATTCAGCCCATTCTGTCCTGTCGGGCCGCCACTTCAGATCATTAATGGCTGATGCCAGGTGGTGGATCAAGGCAATGAGAGAGTGCTTACTTACTTTATGGGCACCAAGGTGTAATGCTTTACCCTCATATCGTTTTTGCGCTTTTGCATGCAGATGGATGTGGGATAAAAGTTCAAGTTTAAACCAAGTTGACATCGGAAGTAGCCCGCTGACCAGATCCAGTGGCGGGCCGTCTATGTAGATCTTCATTAGTTGGCCTAGCCTGATATCACGGAATGCCATCAGTGAAAGCGGTGCCAGGAAATGCTGGCAAAACTGACTATAGGCGACCCACGGTTGATTTTCTTTATAGATTTCGAAGGAAAGCGTGTCTATCAAAATGGGCTTCCCCTTGAAAAATTGTATGTTATATGCGCTCGCATCTTTCAGGATCATATTGCAGTCGAGCGCCAGCTTCTGAATTTTTATTAGTGCCAGAGCCGCATCCTTCAATTGGCTGAAACACCATTCATATGGATAGGAGATAAAGGGGACAATTTCCGGCTGAATAATTTTGTATGTATTATCTCTGTTTTCGGCAGAGTGATAAACGTCCTTGTGAGGAATTAGCAAGTCATCTGTAGCCAGTTTGTTATATAGGCCTGATTGGATTAAATGATCATAGTTTTGCTGATAGAGGCGGCTAATGGCCCTGAAGAGCGTACCGTTATCAAAAAAGAGAAAGCCGCTCGGGTCCCTGAAAGAACTTGAGAGGCGGTCGGTTGCAGGGGTCATTTTTCCCGTTTCTTGGAAAAGAGATTGATAAAAAAATCCTTAATCTTCTGCCAGTAAATTTTAATAGTGAACAGTCCGCCGAGGAATGCTGCTATAGAGACTTGAAAAACATAGCTCCCCGTTCCAGGGTCAAGATAAGCGAAGGCATCCTGTGAAAGAGTTACCTGCAAAGCAGTTATCAAAAACAGCCCGTAAAAGTGTTTTCTTCCTAACATGGAGTAATTAAATCCATCCCTGTTTTATTGAGTCGAGCAGAACTGGTTTTTACCAATATAACCGGCTTAGGTGCGTTTCCTCCGTTAGCCGCCGGGTTTCTAGTAGGCGCCAGAACCCAGCAGGCTAAAAGAAAAATTAACAATTTGAACAGCGAAGCAAACTTCACCCGTGACTTTCGCAATTCTCCGGCATTCCGCCAAGACCTTGTCTCGATGTTCAACATGGTTGATTACGTTGGTATAATAAACGTAATTACGTGAACTGTCTTTAATGGGTATTGATTCCGCGTTCGCCATAATGTGCTCCATATAGGATTCTGTCGGAAGAGTCCCGAATTCCAAATAGGTATCTATCAGAGAATCAACCCCCTAAATTTTCTTTGGTCTGTTGCCAGTTTTATTCGAGTATATTTGAAATCCATTAACTGACCCATATGGTTCGCAACCAGCATCAATAACGACCCTACCACATTATGTTCATACCGTGTCCAAAAAGCTCAACGGATTTTTTCGAAAAAGCCAACGCAGCATCATCCGTCACAGGCATATATGGAGTGACATCCTTACTTTTCTCAACATAAATATACTTCCAGAACTTCTTTCCGTTTTTTTGCACTTTTTCCCAGCCGATTGCCATAACCATTATCTGATGCTATTTATCTTAACTAATATTTTCCTCATAGCGTATCCAATTTTTGGTTGATGTCGAGTCAGTACCAAACAATGAGGTGCTTGGTAAAGAAATTTATAAGAAAAAGAGACAGGAGTAAAGCAAACCAGAAATCTATTCCTCTTATTGCGGGAACAAATAAAAAAGAGATAACCCCATATAGGACAATAAAATATATACTACTACTATAAATATTTTTTTGTTTTAGTGTTTTTATATCGACAAAATATAATAGGGTACCAACAGCGTAAAATAAAACAAAATAAAAATATCCAAAATCTTGGAAAGCATATGAGGAAAAATATTGGGCAGAATTCCACTCCCACTCGTAATAACTCTCAAAATCAGACAGCGACATATTAAAAAATTTAAAAATAAAGTACAGTGGCGCCAAGATGGTAGAAAAACCATACGTGTGTCCGGAGCATGTTTCAATCATTAGCTGAAAATTAACTAATCCCAGCTTAAAGTACACCAATATAAAATCAATAATTCCGAGTTCCTCTAATCGTTTAGCCGACAGATAGTCCGCCAAGAAAAAGACCAACACCATCAGTATCCAATGTCTAATATTTTTCATGTAAGATTTTTTGAAGCCGATAAAAATATTGGCCAATAGAACTGCCATTATTGATAAGCGATCGAGAGAGAAAAAGACTTTGACAATAACAGCACCAAGTGCAACTCTGTTCAAATTCTTGAGCCTTTGAGTATCAACTTCATCCAAGTTTATAAAATTTAAAAGTCCCAATGACATAAGATATATAGATAAAGGTGCGTATGAGAACATTTTAATGATCCCCGGCAATCCTCCTTCTTCTGAAGGCAATAGATAAGCATCACGGATCCCCACATCAAAATCACTGCTAAATATTTTTGACATATATTCCATTATTGGAACATATAAAACGACCTGTAATATGTTGACTACTATCCCTGCAATAATGAATAAGTATGAACATATATAAAATGTGTCCTTGAAATAATATCGTTTATCTCCGATTTTTTTGACCCGCCAGGAAGAAGCAAATAGTGCTGAAAAATAGCCTACGGCAGACCTAATAATGCCTATCATATGCATCCAAATGGCCTTCTCCGTATTTATCGAACTGGAAATCAAGGGGGTTTGATAAAAATATATGGGAAGAAATATTAATTGTGAGCAGAAAAAATAAAAATAAAGATTATTGAATCGTGCGATTTTCATCTCACAATCATTCCAGTGAGTAATCCCATGAGCTCTGATAAATAATAGCGTGTTTTTCTCGGTGCAAAGACTATTGTGTAGGGGATATATAATATTACTTTTAAAAAACGCATATAATATTTTTGGTATAGTTTATGTTTTATGCACAGGTGCGCAAAACCACATCGATATGAAAAAACACGTCGTATTTCCGAACTGTCAAAGTGATTGATGACTTTCTGGGGGTGATATATTTTAACTTCAGGTGTATAAAAAATAATGACATGTTTATGAAGCATCCTTAAAATAAGATCATACGCTTCTTCAGCCCCATAAAACGTTCCAACACCAAAGGATTCATCGAACAAAAATTCTGAAAATGTTTCTGCCTTTATGAACATTGTCGCTTCGATAAACATTTTCTCATGGTGCTTTAATGACAAATAACCGCTCTTATCAGAAAAGATCCCCACGGAATCTGCTAATTTGCGATCTACGCATTTACCGAATAATACATCAGCGTGTGTCCTTTTTAAAACTTCGACCGATAATGAAAGTGTTTCAGGGAATATTTCTGAATCATCATCTGGAAAAAATAGATATTGCCCCTTAGCGAGTATAGCGCCGTAGTTGCGGGCTCTTGCTGCACCGATAAAATCAACTTTAATATGTTTAATGGGTAGGAGATCAGTATATTTCAAGACGATGTCATCTGCCATCCTCGCCTGGTCCTGATCAATAACGATTACTTCATAACGCTTGTGAGTAGAGCAGGTAATTGAATGTAGTAAGGCATCAAGCTCTGTAGACCTACCTATTGTCGGTATGATAATGCTTATTAAGTCATCCTGCATATATGAATTTACTTTGCCGCCACAACCACAAATAATTATCGGCTTCCCCTTATGATGGGATAACGACCATGACTAAGGAAAAACAATTTACTACCCGGTCTTTCTTTTCTTTTTGGTTTTCATGCTGAACCACCAGCGTAACGGATGAAGTCCCAAAGCATGCACAGCCATCACAATAGGGTTAGTGATCTCAAACACCAACATCTTAGCGACCAAGACATACAACACATCTGCGATATTTCCATGAAGGCGAGCTGTATGGTAAAAAATAGTCTCGCACTTCCTTGACTTCTTAAGAATTCCATTCTCTCCAGTAAGATAGTAATCTACAAAATATTCTGGTAACAGCACCATCTTTGCACCGTTGCGGGCAACGCGAGCCCAGAATTCGACATCCCCAGGCCAATACTCCGTTGACATGCCACCCACTTCGTCAATGACGCGTTTTCTAATAAAACTCGCAATGTGACTTGGTACAGCAATAGAACGGCGTATCCAGTTGCGTGGCGTGAGACTACGTTCATCAGATATCGGTTTATCATAGACAAGGACGTCCGCTGTGGGAGTGGAAACATACCATTTCTGCTGACCGAAAACCACATCGACATTAGGATTCGCGAGAAAATACTGTCCGGCTATATCTAATGCACGAGGAAGCAGGACGTCATCATCACTCATGAACTTGATAATCTCACCTGTAGCGAAAGTGAGACCCTTATTGACAGCAAAGTATTCGCCTCTATCTGGTTCAGACACCCATTTTGTAATACGATTACCGTAAGCTTTGAGGACCTCCACCGTATCATCTGTCGAGGCCCCGTCTATGACAACAATTTCGAGATTTGGATAATCCGATTCAAGTATCTTGTCCAACGCACGCTTGAGATAGCGCGCACGGTTGCGCGTAGGGATGATTATGGAAATCATCGGTAAATCTGTCATATTTGATCCTCAACAATAAGGCTCTGATTTGAGCGAATGGCTGACTAACTCCTATGTATTGGTTTTGCAAATACATGCCCTTCATACATATTGTTGGGCATGTCTTCAAGAGAATTGATGGATCGCACTCCATCGTGGATGATGAACAGTTCATAGCCGTACTCACATAGAATTTTATAAACGCCGCGCGCCGCCATCTGGCCATGGGTTTCACAAAGAACAAGTGGATGGCATTGCGCCAAGGCTCTCCGCGCGCCTTGAAGAACATCTACCTCGGCACCCTCAACATCAATCTTGATCAAAGATGGGGGCGCGTTCCCTTCAGCCACAAAGCCATCTATGGTAATCGCGTCACACTCGATTATCTCGCACAAACGGTGAATCTCATCATTGATAGCAAACTTGAGGGAAGCTTGATCAATGGAGGTATCCAAACCTAATTGAATCTTACCTTCCGCACCAGCCACTACCTTTTGTACAATAGTGATGTTTTGCTTGTGGTTGATATCAATGTTCTTTTGAAGTATATCGCACACTTGTGGAATAGGCTCAAAAGCATAAACCTGCCCTTTCTCGGCGGCCTCTGCCATCACGAGAGCATGATAGCCGATATTGGCTCCTATATCGTAACATACCGCATCTATTGTGGTCGACGTTCGCAAAATAGCGCACATCTCTTTTTCAAAAGTGCCATCCCAAAACCACTTGGAGTAGAAGACACGCTTAGCTGCAAGGAAGCTCAAGCCCTGTATTGGGCCCCCAGTAATAATGCGCTTTTCATAGCCTAAACCAAAGAGTCTGATCATACCTCTACTAACACCCTGCCCAATCTTCCGCATCCAAAGATATAAAAAGGGAAACTGTCGAACAAGACTCTTAAGTTCTTCTGTATCCAATATCCTCATAGCTAGGTCTGAGCGTATGCGCTGCCAAATAGACCTATCGTATATAAGTCAGCTCTATCGCCTCACAAATATTAATAGATTTCTGTGTAACGGCAAATCATTAGTAGGATAGTGATTCCTAAACCTAGTATGACAGCGTGTGGACCGAAAAATCTTCGTGGAAAGTGGATCATCATATGACCAACCGAGAAGCATGGAGGAAATAATGCTAAGCCACTCTAACATCGACTTCAGATTTACATGATATGGAGGGTCGGGTTGCAGGCCTATTGCAAAAATTATAAATTTGGGTTGCAAACGACTTATGTTATCAAAAAGACCTTCCAATTTTGAATCAGGTATGTGCTCAACCAGTTCAAGAGCAGACACAACATCAAAGCATGCAGGTTGGCCACTTTCTGTTATAATTTCCAAGGGCAAACAGATGTCCGCCACACAGTAGTTACTCAATGGCAATCGAACTTTGCCTGCACGCAACGCAACATCACAACCGTCAATCGCGAAGATATCATCGACTCCTAGGCGCGCGACCTGAAACGGGAGAGTAGCGCTACCCGTACCTATATCGCACCAACTGTGAATATTACATGTACGAATCATTGCGCGAGCTAATAAGAAATGTGGAAAGCTGAATTCAGTCATTAGCGTCCCATGTGGCTTTTGACTGTCTGCAGACCAGCTCGCCGGCTCAACATTCTTTACGCGGTAAGTTGCCAGTTTGCGATTGTCGAAACTAAACCCGTAATCAGGATAAAAAGCCTTGCGAAAGAAGCCCTTCACTATCTCGCGAGGAATTTCTGGGAGGAGCGATTCTATAGTCTGACGGATGTGCATCTTATAATTTTACTTCCGATACGTAAAGATGTAGCATTTAGGTTTTTTTTTACACAGTCGATCTATATCTCAAAATAGCAATCATTTGTTGCCGGTGGGCTTTAATGCGCGCTCTTTTCATGTAAAGTTGCAGATGGATAGAGTGATTCCGGTGGTTCAGTAATTGGTTATTTACTTACATCTTGCCCCTATTGTATCAACGATATTCATATCAACGTCGCATCCAAGTCATCATTTTCCACACAGTGTTCATATATGTCATGCCACGCAAATGCCGTACACCTTATACATTCACCTATATGTTTATTAGACTCTTCTATCATCAACTTATGTTCTTCTCCGCCCCACTTTTTACGTATCGTATTCAAACCTTCTTTTACAAAGTTTCCCATCACCATGTTCGGTTTGTGTGCAGACCATCTCCTGTCTGGACATATGACTATATCTCCGTCAGCCTTCCACGTTGAACCCAATGGTGATGCTATACATCTTTTCGGCGGCTTCTTTGTAAAGTTGGGATTGAATTTTTCCCTCACTCCAAATACCTCGAATTCTCCTGGTCGTTCATATTTTGACAAGCCTTCAACTATCTGTTCCTCGACAACTTTCACATCTATCTTACTGCTCCGTGCAATCGGCAATTCACATGGTCTAATCTGGAAATGCCGCACTCCGATTTCCGATGCCAGTTTAATGGCATCTATTATCTCCGTATAGTTCGTATCTGTAATAAGGAATTTGTACCCAATGTCATGTTTCAATTTGTTCTCATTTACATATGCAGACATTTTCCTTATATTGTTTATAACTTTGTCGAACGCGCCTATCCGAGAATGTGTGCCTTGCGCATGAGTAGATGGTTTTCCATAATTAATACTCCATCCGGACCAGTTACAAGTCCTCGCCACTTCACGCAACAGCTTGTCTGAATATATATATCCGTTACTTACGAACCCGACTTCCACGTTCCACTCGTTGCACAACTTCAAAAAATCAATCATCACATCATGATCATACATGCATGGGTCTGAGTGATGTCCGGCTAAACATAAACTTTTCACTCCCCAATCATTAAAAAATTCAGGCATTGACAATAACAAGTCTTCAGGTATCCTTCCTATCTTCCCGTCGTCCTCTAAATCACTCATGCAGAAATCACATTTAAAACCTCCACAGAGTTTCTTGTCTTTGGTCCCCTGTATAACATCCAATGCGATATTGACTGGGGGGGCGAAATCCCCGGTCTTTATCTTCTGCATCCTGTCATACCAGCATAATACCTTCCACTTCAGGAATGGATTAAACTCATTCTTCCATATGTTTGTTTCCATCTCAATGTTCCCTTTCTCTTACCAGTACATTATATATGCAACTCTTCTAACCTGTTTTTATCAGTGAATCGCCTCGCTTCTTTGAGAACAATACAGGAATCTTTTCACGCAGATGAGATGTTGCCAACACTGTTGCCACAACAATAATAAACCACATGAGACTGATGCTCACCACAGGCCAAGCTCCTGCGACTGCGGGTAGAAAGCCTCGCCCCAGTAAACCAACTCCCAAAGATAATACTAGGGGAAGCATTATTCCTAGATACCATTGCCGAGCTTCTCCTTTTAAGATACGTCCGTGCAATATGTTCACATAAATGAATACATAAATACAATTTAACGCTATCCAAACTGCAGCCGCACCTACAGCGCCATAGAAACACGTGGCAATTACAAGAGCAGGCACAATAATAAGGACCCCAGATGCATTCGTATACACTCCCAAGTTAACCCAACCTGAGGCAACTTGCAGGGCAAATGGCAAATATGCCAGTTGATTTAATCCATATCCGATTACAAGAAGACTCAATAACAACTGCGTATGTTCGGCAATATCTGGGTTTCGTGTCCAGATGAGCAGTGCCTCCTCAGAAAAAAGAGCCAAAATAGTTACAGTTGGTATTATTATTAATGCATTCAGGCGACAGCTTATTCGATACGTCAACTTCAAGCCTTCGTCATCTCCAGCGGCATACAGTTGCGTATATCTGGGAAGAAACGTCGTAAAGAGTGGTCCGCCAAGATAGACTGTTACAGTAGCTACCGTACTGGCAACGGCATAATATCCAAACATTTGCAATGGCAACATCTTGATCAGGATTATCTTGTCCAATTGACTCAAGATCAGCCAGAGCACAGAATTAATGCTCATCCCGGCAGCAAATCGCCAAACTGATTTTAATTGAGATATTTGGAAATGTGAGGGAATGCCAGTGTGCGGCAACAGACCCCACAAGATCATTCCTGATCCCAAAGCGCCGATCAATGCAACACTAAGCTGAAATGAAAAGAAAATATTTAAGGTAGGTGACAATAGTGCCAAAGCCAACACGACGCCCCCAAAGCGTAAAATCGCTAAAGTGATATTAATGAAATTACCTAGAACATGCCGCTGAAGACCAAAGATGCCACCAATATAAAGGCTCATTGGACCCTGTAAAGCAGCGGTCAGTCCCATAAGTACTACGGCGTTTTGAACCACTGATGTATTAAGAGTTCCGGGGTTTATCCAATACCTGGCAATAAGGGGGGCGACTGCTACAATTATTAAACCCACAAGCAAAGAGATTCCCCAGTATACGGTCTGTAGGGTTTTAAGCAAGCTGCGCATCCGCTCAGCAGCTTCCGGCAAAATAGAATAACGGGCAAACTCCCGGCTCAGTGTCGCGCTCAATCCTAAATCTGCAAGACTAAGCAACGCGCTTAATGAAACAGAGAATCCGATAAGACCATAACTTTCAATCCCGAGATAGTTAATATACAAGGGAACAAACAAGAACCCTAATAGAACACGGCAAAAAGTCCCAACATAGTTGGCCACGGTGTTTCGGCGAACGGATATGGCTTCTTGCGACTTAATTTGCATTGAACCAATTGATAGGTATTCCCCTTATGGGGATCAAACCATCCTGCAAGGCTTTAATGAATCTTTCTTGAAGACTACCCATTTCTTCTATTCATAACGCCAACAGTTTCTTGAGATTTCTACCGTCCTTCCCGTCCTGATAAAAAAGCATTCGCAGGCTATTCGTGCGCAGATTCTATTTTTATAATTTATGCGATTGTTTTGTTACACCGCACGATAACAGATTAAAAAATAACTATTAGAAGAGCGAGTTGAAGCCATGAGAAATGTGATGGGTCGTGACGCGCTAATGTTATGACTTACCGATGGTTGAAAAGATTTCTCACTTCGTTCGAAATGGGTATAAGCATAGGTAAGGTGTTGCTAATTAGTTGCCATTTTTAAAATTAATGTACCAAGCAAAATAGCTCTGCCTGTGCTTCTTTGACAGCCCTCTGTGCTTTCTGTAAATTTCTTTCAATCTAGAAAAATAACCCTCAAGCTTATTAGTCGTCGCTGCAATGCAGTTGTTGCCAAGATAATGAAAACATGTGCGGCAAGGCA
>JBKQQP010000085.1:0-3708 GCA_052144335.1 Syntrophales bacterium | reverse complement strand
TCCATTTCCTCATCTTTAAGATTAGAACCGTTAATCATGCCTTCTTTCTTTTCCACGCATATTTTCCCTTCCCGCCCTACACTAAACTATTGGGGGGAAAGTGTCTCACTCTCATTGGCACGGAGGGTAGTGGTATTGAACTGCTGTGTGACAGAGACAAATGAAACACTCTGCTTATCGAAACGCTCGATGATTTTGGCGAAGTCGGCTAATGATCTGGTCAACCGGTCCACTTTATACACGATCACTACGTTTACTTTCCCGGTCTCAATATCTTCCAGCAATTGTTTCAAGGCCGGCCGATCCATCGTGCCGCCGCTGAATCCACCATCGTCATAATGCTTCTTAACGATATGCCACCCCTCATGCTTCTGGCTGGCAATGTACGATTCACATGCTTCCCGTTGTGCATGCAGGGAATTGAAGTCCTGATCCAGCCCCTCTTCTGAAGATTTGCGGGTATAGATAGCGCAGCGAAGTATTGGCTTGGTGTTCACGCAGCCTCCTGCTTCTTCAGTCCGAAGAACAGAGGACCTGACCACCGTGTGCCGGTGATGGCGCGCGCCACTTCGGAGAGCGAGCGGTAGCATATGCCATTACACTGCATGCCATCCTCCAGTATGATCACCTCATACGTCACTCCATGCCACTCACGCAACAGCCGGGTGCCGGGTTTCGTGCTGATACTACGCACGGTCTGCCGTCCGGATGTATTGTCTTCCGCAGTCTTTTCCAGAAACCGGCGGGTGGCAGGTTCCAGTCCTCCGGATGCCTGTTCCTGCATACGGTGAGCGATTACATACATCAGAAAGTTATTTCGGACCCCTCCTGGTGGCTCTGTGCCATAGAGGATCCGCCATTTTTCTATTAATGCTCTGCGGTCAAGGGCAGGAAGGCCTGCCAGCTCACCGGCAAGTCTTCCTGCATCGAGGGATAAACGATGCTTCATATGGTTCAGGCGGCGATGCGATAAGTTCGCCCCCGCTCTTCTTTTTCAGAAGCGATGGAGAGTCCCAGCCGCTTTTTCAATACGCCGGACATCATTCCGCGGACACTGTGCCGTTGCCAGCCGGTCGCCTCGGCCATTTCATCGATAGTGGCACCGCCGGGACGCGTCAGCAACTTTATCAGCGTCGCCTGCTTGGACTCTCCTCGCATCTTGCTTTTTGCATCGGGAATTTTCTTATCGGATTCAGCATGCCGCTTAAGGATGGGTTTACTCCGCTTTACATCTTTCTTGCTTTTTTTGCTATGTTCCATGATTGGTCTCCTCCCGTTATAGAATAGCTTTAATGCTGCTCGTATGGACACCAACACTCTGTTCGCTCAGGAAGTCCAGTTCTTTCTGGTAACGCCTTGAAAAAAATGCCCATAGCTCTATAATCGCTGTAAAAGCTGTGGTTTTGTTAATTTTACATAGGACGTGCCACTATATGGACTTTGATATGTGATCTCACTAAATATAGATTTCATCACAAAATATCTACTCTTTCTTGACCGTTTGGAAGTGCCGATTTATCGCAGGAATCATCAGTCTTACTGATGCGTTAAGATCTTATAGATTTCTATAGGATTCTCTTCCTGTGAGTGAGAAAATCCCAATTTTTTCTTCTAAGGCGGCACGGACGCGCAGTACGACTTCATCCCAATTGCCCATTTCTTTCTGGTGGAAAAGACGGAGCGTACCGGGATACCATGGACTGTCGTCGCGGCCAGTGAGCCAGCGCCAACAACTGTTGAACCGGTTCAGGAGCCACACCGGCTTACCCAAGGCTCCCGCCAAATGTGCAACGGCCGTGTCGACGCTGATAACAAGATCCAGATTCATAATGAGCGCCGCCGTATCGGCAAAATCGTGGCAATCCGCCATCCAGTCAATCAGATGAAAAGCATCGGGGGCTCGCGTTCCTTCTTTCTGAAGGGAGAAGAATTGCACGTTCGGCACGTCCATCAAAGGAGCCAGAACCTCCGGTGCAACGGATCTTTTCTGGTCCGCCGCGATAAGATCGGGCGAGTGTAAGTGGGCGCGTGAACTTCCCGCCCACACGAGTCCGACTTTTAAAGCATCGTTTGCCAAGGCCGCAACTCTATCCCGCCACTTGGCCAAATCGGCTGGGTCGGGGCTCAGATAGGGAAGCTTGGCCGGTATCGTCTCGAGGGTTGTATGAAATGCCAGAGGCAGGTGCATCATTGGACAGTGAAGATCGAAAGGTGGAAGGACATCGCCCGTGGTCACAACCTTTTCGATGCCATCCAAAGATTGAATGATCCGTTCCAACGGCAGCGGAACCTCCATCACTACATGGAATCCGCGCTCTTTGACGAGAGGCACATAGCGGCAGAAATGCAAGGTGTCGCCGAGTCCCTGCTCGGCGTGGATCAGAATAGTTTGCCCTTCGCCAGTCTCGCCCTGCCACTCAGGCTGGGCAAAATTCCGGAAGGCTGGGCGAAGCTGCTTCGATTTCCAGCGCCATTCATACTCACACCATCCTTCGTCGAAGCGCCCCAAAGCCAACAAGGCCGTCGCCAGATTCTTGTGAACCTCTGCATTGCTCGGTTCAAGGCGTAAAGCCTCTTTATAAGCAACAATAGCTTCCTCAAAGCGTCTGGCATCCTTCAACACGATGCCAAGGTTGTTGAGGGTCTCCGGACAATCCTGACGTAATGCCAAGGCTTTTTGGCAATGAAGGATCGCCCCATCAAGATCGCCTTTTAATCCCAGGATCGTGCCCAGATTACAGAGTGCTTCGGGACTCGCTGGATGAACGGCGAGAGCCGCCTGATATAAAGCCGCAGCACCGTCAAGATCGTTTTGCAGAAGATGGATGACGCCGAGATTATTGATGGCCTCATGATGATTCGGCATGAGGCTCAATGCCTGTTCATAGCAAGTGGTCGCTTCGGGTAGACGGCCTATTTCTTGCAGCGTAGTTCCCTTACCGCTCAAAGCCTCAGCATCTTGCGGATTAATTTCCAACGCTTTGTCGAAGGCTGCCAAAGCTCCCGCCGAATCACCGGTTTCTCTTAAAGCAACACCAATATGCCAATAGGCTTTGGTATGATCCGGCTTAAGAGCGACAATACGCATCATGAGAGGTAAAACGGCGGCAAACTTCTTCTGGGCCATCAGTATCGTACCGTATTTATAGATGATTTCAGTTGATTGAGGCGCAAGGATCAAGGCTTTTTCCATCCAAGCCTCTGCCTCTTTCGTCAGTCCCAGGTGAAAGTCGATGATGCCTCGCATGCACAGTAAGAATGGATTCGCAGGATCTTCAAGCAAAATATCGGCGCAAATCTTCTGCGCCTCCTCAAACTGTTCTTGACGATTATCCGTCGTCTCGTTGAAGACCAATGCATACAAAGAGATCAGCTGTTCTTTCGTTTTTTTCATGCGTAAGATGAAAATCTGTGTAAAAAACTCCCGCTCAGACACTTTCTATCATGTAGGCTTGATTACTTCAATTAATATCGGGCTGACCACAACTGAAGATTATGTGCCATGAGTAACGCTTTGGCCATATTGAATATTTCAAGAGAGGCTGTCGAAAAACTCCAGCAAGTGTCAAAACCAGCAAATTTTGACTATTAAAACACAAGTCCTGATCTAAATAAATTCAATGTCGTGCATTCTGTGAGGTCATTTTTTTCGTCACTTTTCATCCTCTGAGTTTTTCGACAGCCTCAGACATAATCTTTACTCCTCGA
>JBKQQP010000084.1:0-35108 GCA_052144335.1 Syntrophales bacterium | reverse complement strand
AAAAAAGTCATAACCAGGTATGATTTTCCATAATACTCATCACCGTAGTTAATCAACCGATCATGAGTGGAGGCGAGGTTGAAATTCCAGGTGTCTTTTCCTATCAGCTTAGAGGCTTCTATGCCGGTCGCGATAGAGTAGGCAGATATGAAAAGGACAGACATGCCGACAAATAAACAAATCCACAGGTATCGTCTCTTATCCATAGTATACTCCTTATGCTGCAATTCTATTTTCATATTCTCCATGTGAAAGAATTTCACAACTCAATTTCGGAATTACCGCAATCAGCTATACTGTGTCGACGCGGAAAAAATGCGGCTCAAAATACATCCGTTGTGATCAGTGCGGTGAAGACCCAACGGCTGACCGCTAAGCATAGCTTCAAGCTCACTGAATGATCGTAGGTTGCCCTTCGATCGGGAAGTCTTTCTTGGCGAGTTCCTCCACAATCTTATCAATACTCGTCTTTGTGTCGTCGAATCTTACAGTAACTTCATGATTGAACGGATTCGCATCGTACTTAAGAACACCAGGGATTTCCTTCAGGGCATCACCTACCCTGCTCGCCGTGACCTGTCACTCGCATCCGGGGACCACCATTCTGACTATTCTTTCGGCGGCGAGAAGGGGCTGCGAAGCAACGAGCAGGAAGATCACACTCAAAATGCAGACGGTAACGAAACGTTTTCTATGCTTCATAAAAGGTCTCCTCGGTATTGTTATTCCAGGTTGTTAAATGTCTCAGGAATGATTTCAGAGAGTGCCGGGAAGATGTGCATACAGTCCGTTATTGATTTCACGTCTCCCGCGCGGGCCATGGCATTGACCACCTCCTGGATGAGAATGGCGGCTTCAGGCCCGATGATGTGGAAACCGAGAATCTTCTCCGTTTTCTTCTCCACGATTGCCTTGGCGAAGCTTTCGCTTTCCATCATTGCATCCCCCATCACCACGGCGGAATAATTTGCACGGCCCACAAGTATCTCGCGGTTCTTTGCCGCCTGTGCTTCGGTGAGGCCCAGCGAGGCGATCTGCGGGCGCGTGAATACCGCGTGAGGAACGATGCTAAAATCGAAGGATATTTTCTTGCGGCTCGTGGCATTGCGCCAGGCCATGCGCTGCATCATGTCACCTGCGTGCGTAAACATCTGGCGCCCAATGGCGTCACCTAATGCCCAGATGTTCGCCATGTTAGTCTGCAGAGTATCATCCACCTCTATATAATTGGCCTGGTTCGTCGTCACTCCGGTTTTGTGAACATCGAGGATGTCTGCATTGGATACGCGACCTGCGGCCACTAGTACCGCGGCGCAACTGATTGCCTTCTCATAGCCCGTCTCAAGATTCTTCAGGATTACTGTGTAAACGCCTTTCTTCTCCCAGACTTCCACAGTTTCCCAATTAGTCAGTATTTCCATTCGCTTTGAGAGTTCATCTTTAAGATGGTCTGCTATCTCCGGTTCCTCATTGGGAAGGAGCCTATTCTGTCTCTGGACAACAGTTACCTTGGTTCCCATGGCCGCGAAGAAGTGAGCGTATTCGACTCCAATATACCCGCCACCGATGATGATGATGCTTGCCGGCTGCTCCCGGAGGGCGAGCAGATTTTCGTTAGTCAGATAAGCGATCTTATTGAGACCCTTGATAGGCGGTATGAGGGGACGTGCGCCGGAAGCAATGAAAATCTTCCGTCCTTTAATGGTTTCTTTCCCAACTTTCAATGTGTAGGCATCGACGAACCGTGCTTCATCATTGTAAAAATCAAGTCCTTCCGAACTTGATATCTCATTTTTCATCCACGTCCGGCTCTCGTCTATGGTTGCTTTCATGCGGTCCATGATGGCACGAAAATCGATGCGCTTTACTTTTGCCTCGATTCCCAGCTTTTTTGCTTCTTCTATGTCTGCGATCCTGTCCGCGTGATATATTAATATCTTCGAAGGGACGCAACCCACGTTGACACAGGTCCCTCCGACATTCCCTTTGTCAACGAGGGCAACTCTGAGTTTGCTGGCCTGGGCCTTGAATGCGATGCTCAGCCCCGTGCCCGCGCCTATTACGATGACATCGTATTCTTTCATAAAATTCCCCCCTTGACCGCTCGTATAACTTCATTCATTGTAAATCAATAATTTATTTAATCTATCAAAGGATGTCTTATTTTAGGCGGCGAAATACCGCAGTTGGTGCTCAGGGAATAGATGAGCGGGTGGGGCATACGGTTTTGATATGCAGACCCTAGTCGCTGTAGCCGCCGCTTCCGACTTTTCCACGAAAGACCCAGTGTTTGTACGAGATGTAGGCAAGAATTAAGGGAAGGACAATGATAATCACTGCGAGCATAAAGATAAGGGTCTTGGGCGAAGAGACGGCGGCGCTCTTGATGGTCATCATATTCGGGATGATGTAGGGATAGAAGCCCGCGGAGAGACCGATGAAAGCGAAGAATACAGATGCCCCGTTCCAGAGAAAGGGAGCAAACTCCGACCGCTTGCGCAGACTCCGGAGGCACATCACAAAAGCTAGAAGGGCAAGGAAAGGGAAAACAGCGACGTTAAAGAGACTGGGCATGGCCAGCCACTTCGCCGCCATGTAAGGATGCCGAGCAATAGTCCAGAGGTAAATCGCGATGGCGATGACAGATGTGAAGACGGCGGCTATGTATGCATAGATCCTGCCCTGCCGCTGGATTTCGCCTTCCGTTTTCAGGACAAGGTAGTTCGCGCCCAGCATGATGTAGCCTGAAATAACTCCGAGGGTGAAGAGAGCAGAGTAGGGATGAAACCAACTCCACACAGTTCCTGTAAATGTGTGCCCTTCCATGGGGATTCCGTAAAAAATACCTCCCAGTGTGAAGCCCTGAGAAACAGCGGCTACAAGGCTTCCCAGCCCGAAGGAGAGGCTCCAGAAAGAATGTCCTTTGGATCCGTCGCGAAATTCGAAGGCCAGACCGCGGAAGATGAGGCCGAAGATCATAGCTATGATGGGCACGTAAAAGGCAGAAAGGGCAATGCTGTAAAAGAGGGGGAACGCGCCGAAGAGTATGCCACCTAAAACAACAAGCCATGTCTGGTTCTCCTGCCAGATGTTTTGGAGGCTCTCCATCATGATACCCCGTTTTTCCTCATCATGAATGGAGAGGGCGATGATACCCACACCTAAGTCGAGACCGTCGGCAACGGCGTAATAAAGGACAAGAAAACCGATGATCGAAAACCAGATTTGTTCTATGTGGAGGTTGAGCCACTCCATCTTTTAGTCCTTTCCAAGCTCGGCATAACTGCCTGCATCTTCGCTCTTCGGGTCCGGACCACGGGCAATGATACGCCGGGCGAAGATGCAGAATAAAACTGCCAGAAATGCGTAGACCAACACGAAAGCGGCAAGTGATGCTGCCACCGTACCTGCTGGTATCCGGGAGGCCGCGTTTCCCGTCCGGAGGAGGCCGTGGATGATCCAGGGCTGCCGTCCCATTTCCCTTGTTACCCAGCCAGTTTCTAGTGCTAGATAGCTCAGAGGAAGCGCCGCTATCCAAGCGCGGAGAAGCCACTTCTGGTTCGCAATGCGTGAGGCATCGAGTCCTCCTTTTCGCCAGACCCAGAGGCTCCAGAGCATGAGAAGGAAAAGCGCCGTGCCGATAGCAACCATGATCCGGAAGGCGTAAAAGGGGATAGCCACGGGCGGCTGGTCTTCCCGTGGGAATTCCGTGAGACCCTTGACCTGGCCGGTCAAGGTGTGCGTGGTGAGCATGCTGAGAAGGTTGGGTATTTCAATAGACCAGCGGTTACCCTGTTTCTTGGAATCAGGCCGGGCGATGACGATGAAAGGCGCTCCCCGCCCTTGGAGGTTGGTTTGCCAGTGGGCCTCGAAGGCGGCGAGTTTCGCAGGATCATATTCGTATGCCCCCCGGCCTGCACCATCGCCAAGCCAGATCTGGACAGGCGTTATAATGATGGCCGCGATAACGGCCCACTTGAAGGAAGCATGGAAAAATTCCGTGTGCCGCCTCTTGTAGAGATACCAGGCGCTGAGTCCTCCCACAACAAAAACGGATATCTCGAGAGCGGCGATCCACATATGGGGGACGCTCCATACCATATCCGGGCTGAAGATGGCCTCAAGATGACTTGTGACGATGAATTTACCTTTGTCGAAGTAGCCGCCTGCAGGTGTCTGCATCCAGGAATTAGCTACCATGATCCAAAAGGCTGAAAGCGATGCGCCGAAAGCCACCATCGACGTGGCAAAAAGGTGCAATTTTGGCGAGACCCTCTTCCATCCGAACATCATAATCCCTATGAAGCTCGCCTCCAGCATGAAGGCCATAGCGGCTTCATATCCCAGCATGTGTCCGAAGAAATCGCCTCCAGCACTGGAGAAGGTGCTCCAGTTTGTCCCGAACTGAAACTCCAGGGGAATACCCGTGGCCAGACCGAGGGCAACATTGAGAAAGAAAAGACGGCTCCAGAAACGTGCGTGGCGATAGTACTCCTCATTTTCTGTCCGTATCCAGCAGGATTCAAGGAATACCAGAAAGAGACTCACGCCGATTGTTGCAACCGGCCAGAGGATATGGAACATCGCCGTGAAGGCGAATTGCATCCGCGAGAGTGTAACAGTATCTGGAAGGCCATCCACAGGAAAATCCTCTTCTCAAATATTTCAGGATTTTTTCTCAAAAAGAAGTAATCTAATATTTATCAGCATATTCCATCTATGAAAATTTGGCTACGACTAAAATCTTGTCCCAGTCGACCTGTCTGAACCGCAAAGCGTTATTGTAAGTGGGAAGAAACTAGAAAACTTAAAAAGTATGGCTTTGTAGCGCGTTGGCTGATGCAGAATTGGAATAGGTTCCTCTATTATCGCTTTCGTAACGTACTCTAATATGTGTAATTATCGCACTTAATGTGCTATTAAAGCACATACCACAAGAAACGCGTTATTCCAGTATTTGCTGATTTTTTAAGATTATGTATGTGCAAAAATAGCACTATTTATTATTGTCAGCAAGTTGTAAATCATCATCTTGCTGCAGTATTTATCAAAGGTAAATTTCCCCAAACTTAGTAAGTATCTGTATTTAAGCTACAATTTTGTATAGCTTAAATTTTCTCTCCCATCAGTCACAAGTTTGGCACTTATATTGCTGAACAATAAACTAACGAGACCTCAATAGGCAGGAAGACACCTTTGAGATTTTAATCTAATGAAAGAATTCATGAAAGGCATTGCTCAGGGGTCTCGCTGGACTCATAGTATATGAAGCAAACTGTTAATGGAAAAGGAGGAGAAGAAACAGATTTCACAAAGTGTCGATCAGGAAGAGACGCTGTCACATTCAGAATTTGGGTTCGTATATGAGTTTTTCATATCGGAAGAAAAAAACGACAGTGTAGAAAAGATGACAGCGAGAGAACAACCCCAGGAAAAAAAAGAAGACGAGTTAAAGTTCGGCGACCAGAGCGTAGCATTTTTTCTTCCTGACTTTTTTACCGACGAGACGTAGCTCTGCTTGTAGTTTTTAAGATCGATGGATGGTTTCCCTTCCCTCCTTTGCCATCCATCGACCCCCTTTCCAGAGATTCTGAGAGGGGGGTCAGCATTCTTGATCCCTTTCAGTCTATATAGCGAGCGGGTGGATGGTTCCTTTTTCCCTCCTTTTACCATCCACCCTTTTTTTGTCTCAATGCCTCGATTTCCGCCGCCCGTCATTTCAGATTCTAGATAATAAGAAAACTTCGCTTGCCTCTTCTTACGGTAATCTTATTTGAGCCTGTTCAATACTATAATTTGCATATAAAATCGGTACGTTGCTCATATTTAAATTTAAAGTTACCCCGTAAGAATGCGGCTTTCCGGGGATGCGCCGTTGGGAAACTCAATGTTTTGAAAAAAGTTACCCCATAAAAATTAGGCTCTGGGGGTGAAGTTACCCCATAGAAATAACGCCTTGCTGCTCTTTAAAAATCTGGGTTTTAAAAAAAATCCCTTTATATTGTAGCCACTTTGTGTTCCTCCACAATATTGAACACCAATATTGAACAGGAGGGGTCCTTTCATAGGAGGGCTGATATACGACTCGTCGGGATCGTATACATATGTCTGGCAGGCGAATATCCTGATCCTCATAAGCTGCTCACTTCTCATGCTGACACTCAGACCCAGGGATGCAAGCGCGAGAGAATGATGAGTCTGACAGAAACCGGGACAGCACCATACAAGTAACTTATACACCCCATTGTTCTACTACTTAATGTCCATCGTTATGAGTCCATAAGTGCATTACTCACTTTACACTAATAAGGATACACGCGAACCGCCATTGGATTATCGGCGGTTCGAATTACCTTTCTTTTATCTTGAAAACGATTGCCATGTTTTCGTCTGATCGTGTAGATATTTTATAGAAGCGGTTGCTCATCCCTTTCTGAAAAAATTACCCTGCACATAAATACGCAAATTCGGCCATCGCGATCAAAAAATCGCGGAATCATAATTTGAAATATGGTAAAGGTAGCGACACTGAAATAAGAGAAAAGCCAACTATGATTCTATGGAGCGTTGCCTTATGAATGGGAAAGAAAATCTCAAACTGCTGCCGAACAGGACCGACAGCATGTGCTTTGGATGCAGCCCGGCAAATCCAACAGGGCTTGGCTTGGAATTTTTCACTGACGGAGAATCAATTTTTTCATGGGTTAAGGTTCCGGCCCATCTCTGCGGATGGAAAAACCTAGTACATGGTGGGATTATATCAACCATCCTGGACGAAGTTATGGGTAGGACCGTTATTCATAAAATGAGATGCCTCGGCATGACCAAGTCCATGACTGTTGATTTCCTGAAGCCCGTCGTGATTGATAAGGAATTGAAGGCCGTAGGAAAGGTGCTAGAAGTTATAAACGATCGCGAATGCCTTGCAGAGGCAATGATTCTTAACAAAGCCGGGGAACTTTGTGCGAAATCCACAGGAACCTTTGCATTATTCAAACCTGATCACAGCAAGAAATTAGGCATCAAAGACGACGATGCAATGGCGTGGTTTGACGCATACATGAAAGCGTAATATCAAGTAATCTGACCCATCAAATTACCGCTATAGATATTTTGATGATTATGCGTACAGATAAATGGAGTATCGTTTTTGTCGAAGGAGAGCACCATGAAACCACTCATATCACTAGTTCAGTACACCAGCAGTCCCGATTCTCTTAGTGAGGCAGTCAAGCTTTGCTGTGGCCTTGAGGAACTTGGGAGAAATGCCAGAGTGCTGATTAAACCAAATCTCATCACATGGGATGACCAGTTCAAAGTAGCGCCGTTCGGCGTGTTTACGACGACACGTCTCGTGGAGGATCTTGTCATCGTACTCAAGGACCACGGATGCAGAGAAATATCCATCGGTGAGGGATCGGTTGAAGTTCAAAAGGGCATTGGTACCATGGCGGCATTCGCCGGTCTCGGATATCCCTCACTGGTGAAAAAGTACGGCGTCAAGCTCGTTGACTTTAATACCGGCAAATCCGTGAATTTAAAAGTCGGGGAAGGGTTTTCTCTCCACATTGCAAAAGAGGCTATCGAGTCCGACTTTCTCATCAACTTTCCCGTTCTCAAGACACACGCGCAGACAAAAGTATCCCTGGGACTGAAAAATCTCAAAGGTTGCCTGACAACTTCTTCAAAAAAATTCTGCCATCATCAGAGTCCGGGTCTGGAGTACTGTTTCACATTCGTTGCTGATTTCGTAAAGCCGGTGCTTACCATCGTCGATGGAATTTACGCCCTAGAGCGAGGTCCTCTGCATTTTGGAAATGCATTTAGGAAAGGCATCATCATTGCGTCTCGCGATGCCCTTGGAACCGACATGGTTGCAGCAAAAACCATAGGCTACGACCCGCAGGATATAGTCCATTTCGTTGAATATGCAAAACGTCACGGTAAGTCTCTCGATCTCAAAGATTATACAATTACGGGTGAGTCCTTGGAGAATCATGTAAAACCGCTTAAATGGGATTGGAGCTGGACGAAAGACAACACTGGCCCTTCCAGCTTTGAGAAATTAGGTGTGACAGGTGTTGCCTTGCGCAAGTACGATGAAACTCTCTGCTCCGGATGCACCCCCCTAGCCAACATGGTCAATATTCTTGTGCTGTCGGCATTTACGGGCCGGCCCCTACCTAAGGTGGAGATACTCAACGGCAAGAAAATGCTGGCGAGACCAGGGTATGATAATACCATTCTCATCGGCAATTGCATCGTTAAAGCAAACAGGGAAAATAAGCATATCAAGAAGGCGATAAAAGTGGCAGGCTGCCCCCCTGATACTAGAAAGGTGATTAACGCATTGAAGGATGCGGAGCTTCACATCGACGAACTTGCCTACTGGGGTTATCTCAAACAGCAGGGCGAAAAATACGATCACCAGGAAGGGTATTCCTGGGATTTTTATAAATAGTAGCTGTAAACTCAAGATCCGTGACAGACGGAGGAGATCAACTGAATCACGTGACGGATTCAATCTTCTCCCAAAAATCTGGGCTTAAATGCGCTACATGATGAAACAATAATGATGCTTAACGAAAGGTGCCGTGTTCAGCTTAGAATAACACTCAAGAGCCTCTCAATTCGGTGCCACTGGAGCTTATAGGAATATATGAAATAAGTAAGGAGATGTAAACGTGGCGGAGAAAACAGACAAAGAGACATCGCGCGAGCATAAAAAGAAACTAGAGTACGAAGAGAACCGCATGCACTGGCTTGCCGAAGAGGAGAAGATCTACGAACTTTGGGAGAAGGCCTACAACCCGGGAGGTCGGGCACAGAATGATCGTCTGGCCAAGCAGGGAAAGAAGCCCCCGCGTCAGCTGATCAGGCAGCTAATCGATCCGGGCACAGAGTTTTTCGAGCTGAGTCGGGGTGCCGGGTTCGGGATTGATTACGAGCTGGCAAAGGACGTACCGTCTGCGGGCCTCGTAACGGGTATCGGGAAGGTTCACGGCAACTGGGTAATGATCCTCGCCAACGATAGTCGGGTAACCGCCGGAGCGTACTACCCGATAAGCTGCAAGAAGCATCTCAGGGCCCAAGAAATCGCAGAGAAGTGCGGGCTTAATTTCGTGTACATTGCCGATTCGGCGGGAGCCTTTCTTCCCATGCAGGACAGGATCTTCCCTGGAAGGAACCAGTTTGGCCATTTCTTTTACAACATGTGTAGGATGTCAGCCAAGGGGCTGAAGCAATATACTTTAAGTACCGGGGGAAACACGGCGGGCGGCGCCTACATCGTGTATCTCGCCTGTGAATCAATCATGATCGATGGGATGTCGTACTCCTTTCTCGGCGGTCCTCCTATGGTGGAATCCGCGATTGGAGAAAAGGTCAGCATGGAGGATCTCGGTGGCGCGAGAGTTCATACCCATATTTCCGGTGGTGCCGATCATTTTGTGAAATCACAGGACGAGGGTATCGAGAAGCTCAGGGAGCTGCTGGCATTTGATCCAAAGCAGAGCCTCCATATTGAACGGCGAAAGCCTCTCGATCCGAAGGTTCCCGCCGACCATATCTACCAAGTCCTGCCGAAGGAGACCTTCAGGGGGATCAATGTGCGCGAGGTGCTTGCCTACATTGCCGACGACAGCTATTTCAGCGAGTACAAGCGTCACTACAATATTGGCCGGGGCGATAACATCGTCTGCGGAAAGATTTTTCTGAAAGGGATTCCTATCGGAGTCATAGCGAGCAACAATAACGGTGTCATCTTTGTGGATTCAGCCCGCAAGGCCATCGAGTGGGTGATACGCTGTTGCACCATGAAGATTCCCATTCTTTATATACAGAACTCTCCCGGTTACATGGTCGGCACTGCGGAGGAATATGCAGGCATTGGCAAGTACGGGTCCGGCATGGTGAGAGCCTGCGCCTGTGCTGAGGTTCCCAGGATTCAATGGATCATTGGTCCGGACCATGGCGCTGCGAACTTTGGCATGTGTGGGAGAACCTTCGATCCGCTGTTTATCTTCGCCACAATGCGGGCGAGGACCTCAGTCATGTCCGGAGCGACCGCCGGCTTCATCCTTACCAGTTTGGAGCGGACCAACCGGAAGAGGAGAGGTGAAGAGATGGATGAGGAGGCAGCCGGGAAATTTCAGCAGATGATGATCGACAAGTATAATAGGGAGGCCCATCCCTTCTATATGGAGGCACGGCTCTTCAATGACGGGACGCTGCCGCTGAAAGACTGTCGTGATGCGCTGGCCCTGGCTTTCGAGGTTTCACTGCTCAAACCGATTCCGGAGTCCAATTTCGGCAACTTCAAATTCTGATATGAGATAAAATGTTTGAACTTATTGACTAGTATGGCACCATAAAAATACTTGACAGTGCCCGTTAACACGAATATCATAAAATTAGGAAAACCGGTCGGTAATATCGCGATTTGAGCCCCAGAAAGACAACCCACAAAACAATGTAGGAGGTCGAAAATGGCAGTTAAAATTCTCATAAAAAGGAAGGTAGCTGCGGATAAAGCAGCTCAATTGAAAGAACTAGTGATGCAACTCAGGACACTCAGCATGAAACAGCCAGGTTACGTGTCAGGGGAGTCTTTGAAAAATGTGGATAGCCAGAACGATTATCTCGTTATCAGCACATGGGATAGCCTTTCCGCCTGGAAGGCATGGCAGTCCAGTAAGGAGAGGGCGAATATTCAGAATCAGATAGACGCCCTGCTTGGACAGAAAACAGAGTACGAAGTCTACGAGTACCGCCCATAATTGACCATAATAGACTATAGAAAAGATAAGCTCGATTTATTACCGTGGAGACCTTTGGGCAAGGAAGGATAAGCCTTTGTTCAAAGGTCTCCACTGTTTATGTCAACCCGCCCTTCTGCGCACTGAGCTCCGATATGAATGACCCCAGGTGCATGGCCATCTTACGCACATAGGCATTCATATGAATGTGGTTAACTAAATAAAATACTTCCATAATTTTCCGCGCCACCCCAATCTTCTGTATAGTCTTGACATCTTCATCGACACCTCGTCATACTATTCGTGGAAAAAATTGCAGAATAGTCACAGAAAAAAGTTGACAGAAACGATTTTGGGTGATATGAACCGCACCTGATCAGCATTAAGTAGTCCGCAAAACTTTCATCAAACTCTTCATAAAAGAAAGGCAGTAGATTTTTTCGCAGTGGTCAAAGATTTTCCCAGAGAAATTGGCTCCCGCACTAGCGTTTAAATTGTCCACGCAGGTCTTTTATTTCTCCGGTGTCCTACCACTCACCAAATATTTTTCAGAACGGACAGCAAGTTAATTTACTATCTAATTAATAATGATTGGAGGTTCATGATGAAGATTCACGAATATCAGGCTAAGGGTATCTTGCGCGCCTACAAAGTCCCCGTACCCAACGGTGAAGTAGCTGATACACCTGAAAAGGCTCGAGATATAGCTAAATCCCTCAACAAGACATGTATTGTAAAGGCACAGATCCATGCCGGCGGTAGAGGGAAAGGCGGCGGTGTGAAAGTGGCTAAGACACCTGATGAAGCTTATGAGGCAGCAAAGAAAATTCTCGGCATGCAGCTGATTACCCACCAGACCGGTCCAGAAGGAATAAAAGTGCAGAAGGTACTGGTTGAAGAAACATCGAATATCAAGAAAGAGCTTTATCTTGGCATGGTAGTGGATCGCGCGCGTGACAAGGAATGTGTCGTTTTCATGGCCTCGGAAGCCGGCGGCATGGAGATCGAAGAGGTAGCCAAGGCGACTCCGGAAAAAATCATCAAATGCGCCGTTCCCCCTGCAGTGGGATTCAGCCCATTTGAAGCCAGGAAACTTGCATACGGATTGGGATTGGGGACTGACAAGTCTCTCAGTGCTCAATTTGCAAACATCACCAAGGGGTTATATGAACTGTTTGTGGCCAAGGATGCTTCCCTCGTGGAGATCAACCCACTCGTTCTCACAGCGGAAGGCAACCTCATCGCCGTGGATGCCAAGATAAATTTTGATGATGATGGTCTCTTTCGCAATCCGGACATCAAGCAACTGAGAGATGAAAATGAGGAAGACCCCCTGGAAGTTATTGCCAAGAATGCGGGGGTCAATTATATCAAATTAGACGGCAATATAGCCTGTATGGTTAACGGCGCAGGCCTCGCCATGACAACTATGGACCTCATCAAGATGGCGGGTGGCGAACCGGCCAACTTCCTCGATGTCGGCGGCGGCGCCAGTCCTGACCAGATCGAAAAAGCATTTCGTATTCTCACTGCCGACCCCAATGTAAAAGCAATTCTTGTGAACATCTTTGGAGGCATTCTCCGGTGCGACCGCGTGGCCAATGGAATCATCCAGGCTGCCAGGAATATCGATATGAAACTGCCCATGGTTATCAGGCTCCAGGGGACGAATGTGGACGAGGGTAAGAAACTCCTTAAAGAATCGGGTTTGAAATTCACCGTGGCTGACGGTCTCTATGAAGCCGCCGAGAAGGTTGTTGCATTGCTTAAATAACAATAGACTAATTTTAAGGAAAGGGTGAGTTGAACATGGCAATACTTTTAGATAAAAATTCTCGTGTAGTGGTTCAGGGTATTACCGGTTCGGAAGGAACCTTTCACACCCGCGAATCGGTTAAATTTGGAACCAAGGTGGTAGCCGGGGTTACCCCGGGTAAAGGGGGCATGGACGTCGATGGAATTCCCGTATATAACAGGGTTGCCGATGCCGTAGAAAAACAGGGCGCCAATGTTGCCGCGTTATATACCCCTGCGGCCTTCTCTGCCGATGCGATTGTTGAATCAATCGAAGCGGGGATCGGGCTCGTCGTATGTATGACGGAAGGCATTCCTGTGACGGACATGATCAAGGTCAAACAGGTGCTGAAGACATCTAAAGCGAGGATGATTGGATGCAACTGTCCGGGAATTACCACTCCTGGAGTTGGGAAGATCGGCTTTATGCCCAGCTTCATCCACAAAAAGGGTAACGTAGGCGTAATCTCAAGAAGTGGAACCCTTACCTATGAAGCGATCTGGCAACTTACGAATCTGGGAATAGGGCAGACCACGTCCATCGGTATCGGTGGTGATCCCATACCAGGCTCAGGCTTTGTTGACATGCTGGCGCTTTATGAAAAAGATCCCGACACAGTGGCTCTCGTTATGATCGGAGAGATCGGCGGGACTGCAGAAGAGGAAGCCGCCGAATTCATAAAATCCAATCTCACCAAGCCCGTTGTATCTTTTATCGCTGGTCGAACCGCCCCTCCGGGAAGAAGAATGGGTCATGCCGGTGCGATCATATCGGGTGGAAAAGGCACCGCGGACGAAAAATTCAAAGCCCTGGAAGCAGCGGGCGTCACCGTCGAGAAGAACCCGGCTGAAATAGGAAAGAGGGTACAGGAGATCCTTGGCAAGAAAAAAGGTAAGAAGAAGTAGGACGCTTAATACGTCAGGCGGCTAATGCTGAGGTGGAAAACGTTAACACTACGACCTTCAAACCAAACAGAAAAATAAAACCGACACGGGAGGTCATTATATGAAAATAATTAAGGTAGACCATATCGGTGTTGCAGTAAACAGCATAGAAGCTTCTCTAAAGTTTTTTTCCGGTACATTAGGACTTAAACTTGAAGGGCAGGAGACGGTTGCCGAACAGAAGGTGACGACCGCCTTTATGCCTGTGGGTGATACGGAAGTAGAGCTTCTGCAATCTACCGCGCCGGATGGACCCATCGCAGGCTTTATCGAGAAGAAGGGAGAGGGTGTTCAGCACATTGCCTTTATGGTGGATAACATTGAAGCAGCTTTGAAAGAACTGGAAGCCAAAGGCATCCGTCTGATTGACAAGGTACCCCGTATGGGGGCCGGCGGAAAGAAGATAGCCTTCGTCCATCCAAAGGACACATACGGCGTCCTGGTGGAGCTGTGCCAGAAAGTCTAACAACTATTTAAGAAAAGGGGAGAGATGTAAATGAGTGAAAAACCTCCAAAGATTCAGGAATTAGAAAGACGTGAAGCTATTGCCATGGCTCAGGGCGGGCCGAAGGCAATTGCAAAGCAGCATGAAGGCGGAAAGCTCACGGCGAGAGAAAGGATAGGTCTCCTGTTTGATCCGGGCACATTTGTGGAGACGGACCTGTTTATGCGCCACCGGTGTACAGACTTCGGCATGGACAAAGTTGAGGTGCCGGCTGAGGCCGTCATTACAGGATACGGAAAGGTCAATGGCCGCACGGTATTCGCCTTCTCTCAGGATTTCACGGCCCGCGCCGGCTCACTGGGAGAGATGCATTCCAAGAAGATCTGCAAGGTCATGGATCTGGCAGTAAAAACAGGAGCTCCCTGTGTAGGCTTTAATGATTCGGGCGGAGCCAGGATCCAGGAAGCAGTAGACTCACTCGCCGGTTACGGCCAGATTTTCTACCGCAACTCCTGCGCTTCAGGAACGATTCCTCAGATTTCCGCCATCATGGGGCCCACAGCGGGAGGGGCCGTGTACTCGCCGGCCATGACAGACTGGATATTCATGACCAAGAATTCAAGTTACATGTTTATTACCGGTCCCGAGGTTATCAAGTCCGTTACCGGAGAGATCATCGATTTTGAAGGACTGGGTGGAGCGATGACCCACAACACCAAGAGCGGTGTTGCCCACTTCGCCTGTGAGAGCGATGAAGATAATATCAATCAGATCAAACGACTTCTTAGTTTCCTGCCTTCTAACAACATGGAAGATCCTCCGTATGTAGATACAGGTGACGATCCGAACCGGCTTGATTACAGCCTGGATGCGCTCGTACCGGATTCTCCAAGACAGAATTATGACATGAAGATACTGATCGGCTCGCTCTGTGATAACGGCGATTTCATGGAACCCCATATGTATTTTGCCAGGAACATGGTCGTGGCTTTCGGGCGTATGGGAGGGCATACGGTTGGCTTCATCGCCAATCAGCCGGCCTGGCTTGCGGGTTGTCTCGACGTGGATGCTTCGGATAAAGCGACGAAATTCATCCGTTTCTGCGATGCCTTCAATATCCCCATGATCACTATAGCGGACGTACCGGGGTATCTGCCGGGAACAGACCAGGAATGGAGGGGCATTATCCGACACGGTGCAAAGCTCTTGTGGTGCTATTCAGAAGCGACTGTTCCGAAGATTACGCTGGCAACAAGGAAAGACTATGGCGGATCGTATCTGGCTATGTGCAGCCGCGACCTCGGTGCAGACATGGTCATCGCTTGGCCGACGGCAGAGATGGCGGTCATGGGAGCAGAAGGAGCATGCAATATCATCTTCCGGAATGAGATTAAGGCAGCCAAAGACCCGGCAGCCATGCGGGCGCAGAAGATCAAGGAATACGAGGATGCATTCTGCAATCCTTATGCGGCTGCGGGCAGGGGCTATGTGGATGCGGTTATTCGGCCGCACGAGACCCGCCGTTATATCATTCGGGCCCTTGATATGTTGAGGTCAAAGAGAGAGACTAGACCACCGAAGAAACACGGCAACATTCCAATGTAGGAATTAGATTACTTAGAAAAGGAAATAAGCATGGAGTCGATAAACCCGAAAGTAATGGCAGCCATATCAGCAGCGATAGGTGCCTATCTGGAAGAAGAAGCCACAGCTATGACAGTGCCAGCGGCAGAAGCAGCGCCTTCCGCAGCGCCTTACGCCTCCATTAATATCTGGGCACTTGCCGGGCGGCAGGATGTGATGTTCACGCGCCGCATGTGGCAGATGCGGATATACTGAAGGCCGTTATCGAAAGATGACAGGTATGGCTGAATCGTCAATTTAGGAAAATAGGAAGTCATTTGTTTTTTAGAGCTTAAACAATAACAAAGAATAATATATTGAAAGGGAGTTTACTTATGGCAGAGAAGAAAAAGAAAACAGCAGCAAATCCTCTTAAAATCACGGATACAACTTTTCGTGATGGCCACCAGTCTTCGCTGGCGACCAGAATGAGAACGGAGGACATGATCCCCGTTGCGGAAGCTATGGATAAAATTGGTTGGTTCAGCATGGAAGTCTGGGGTGGCGCCACTTTTGACGTGCCAACCAGATTCTTGAATGAAGACCCATGGTCGAGATTGATACAACTGAGAAAGTTGATGCCCAACACGAAATTGATGATGCTCCTTCGCGGTCAGAACGTTGTTGGCTACAGAAACTATGCAGATGACGTGGTGAGAGAGTTCTGCCTGTACACAGGCGAATGCGGTCTGGACATCTTCCGGGTTTTCGATGCGGTTAACGACACGAGAAATTTCGAGGCGCCCTTCCGGGCCATCAAGGAAGCAGGGAAGCATATCCAAGGTAGCGTCTGCTACTCCCTGACACAGAGGCGTATGGGCGGTGAAGTGTACGACCTCGAGTACTATGTAAAGAAGGCGAAGATTATCGAACAGATGGGCGCGGACTCCTTCTGTATCAAGGATATGGCAGGATTGATATCCCCGTATGACGCCTATGAACTGGTAAAAGCCCTGAAGGCAGCGATCAAGATTCCCGTAGAGCTCCATACCCACTATACCAGCGGCCAGGGTTCAATGGCACTCCTGAAGGCTGCGGAAGCCGGTGTAGATATTGTCGATACGGCACTGTCTCCCTTTGCGCTGCGTTCCTCCCAGCCCGCTATTGAACCGCTCCTCGTTGCCCTCGAAGGCACGGATCGGGATGTCGGTCTGGATCTGAGAAAGATTGTCGAGATTGGCAATTATATTGAAACGATTGCTCCGAAGTACCGTCAGTTTCTCGACACCACAAGAATGGCGGTCATCGATGCCGGTGTGTTGCTCCATCAGGTGCCAGGCGGCATGCAGACCAACCTCGTGGCTAATCTGAGGGAACAAAATGCTCTCAATCGAATCAATGAGGTGTATGACGAACTTCCCCTGACCCGGAAAGAGCTCGGTTATCCTCCTCTGGTCACTCCAACGAGCCAGATCGTCGGTATCCAGGCAGTTATGAACGTGCTCATGGGGCGTTACAAGATGATTACCTCGGAAGTTAAAGACTACTGTTTCGGTCTCTATGGTGCATCGCCCGCACCCATCGATCCCGAGGTTCAGAAGCTGTGTCTCAAAGGTTATAAGCGTGGCGAGACCCCCATGACAAACCGTGCCGCGGACGCATTAGAACCGGAAATGGAAAAAGCAAGGGAAGCGACGAAAGATATCGCGAAAAACAAAGGTGATGTTCTCATTTACGCCCTCTATCCGCAGACGGGATTGAGATTCCTCAAATGGAAGTATGGTCTCGAGCCCGCTCCCAAAGAGGTCATGCCGAAGACTATTGAAGAAGTAAAGAGAGAAGACGAACTGATTAAGAAAGCCCTGGCAGGGAAGCTTGTGGAGAAGCCTGAAAAGGTGGCACCCGAAAAAGGTCCCGGCATCCGGAAATTCAACATCTTTGTTGATGACAGTTACTATGCAGTAGAAGTAGAAGCGGAAGGAGGGGCAATGATAGCAGCTCCTGTGGTGACTCAGGTTGCCGCAGCTCCGAAGCCCGCGGCAGCACCAGCGGCGCCGAAACCTGCTGCACCCGTGAGAGCAGCAGCACCAGCGGCACCGAGGCCTGCAGCGGCTCCTGCGCCGGCAGCAGCACCAGCGGCAAAGGCAGGCGCCGGTTCCGTAACAGCGCCCATGCCTGGCCTCATCGTTGACGTTACCTGCAAGGTAGGTGACAAGGTGAAGGCAGGGCAGCAGGTCGTGATTCTGGAAGCCATGAAAATGCAGAATCCTCTCGCCGCTCCGGTTGACGGGGAAGTGAAGAGTATCCATGTAAAATCTGGCGACTCAGTAGCGGTGGGACAGGTACTGGTAGATATCGGATAAAATGGGAGGGAGTACAAATGCGTTCCATTCCTTTTAACACGGTTAAGAAGAAGGTGAAAACCGCCATTATGGATGCGGCCTTTATTGCCGGAGATGACCTCATGGCCAGCTTTAGGCGCGCCCTGGCAGAAGAAGAATCCCCTCTGGGGAAAGAGATTCTGAACCAGCTTCTCGAAAACGCTGAAATTGCCCAGGAGAAGAAGATTCCCCTTTGCCAGGACACGGGACTGGCCGTATTCTTCGTTGAGATTGGTGACGAAGTGAAGATTAAAGGAGGGCTTCTCTTTGATGCCTTGAACGAGGCCACAAGAGAGGCTTATGGAGATGCTTATCTCCGGAAATCTGCCTGCAACCCCTTAACCCGGAAGAACACGGGAGATAACACTCCCGCTATTATTCATTGTGATATCGTCAAAGGAGATAAATTAAAAATTGTTTTCTGTGCCAAAGGGGGCGGAAGCGAAAATATGAGCAGGGTAACGATGCTCAGGCCCTCAGATGGCCGGAAGGGTATTGAAGATTTTGTCGTACAGCGGGTATGGGAGGCTCAGGCCAATCCGTGCCCGCCTATAATTGTCGGTGTAGGCATCGGGGGGACCTTTGAACGGGCAGCCCTCATCGCCAAGAAGGCTCTTCTTGGGCCAATTGGGAAACGTAATCCGGACCCCGAGCTGGCAGAAATGGAAGAAAGCATGCTCAGGAAGATCAATGATTTGGGGATTGGTCCAGGCGGCTTGGGAGGAAGAATAACAGCCCTCGATGTCAAAGTCATCATGGAACCCTGTCACATTGCGAGCCTTCCCCTCGCGGTGAACATTAACTGCCATTCAAGCCGGCATGCAGAAATCGACTTTTAAAGGAGGGAGAGAAAATTGAAGATACTTAAGCCACCTCTTAAAAGAGAAGACGTAGACGCCCTTGAGGCAGGAGACAAGGTTCTTATTACAGGAACGATCTATACGGGTCGGGACGCAGCGCATAAGAGGCTCGTTGACCTGTTAGACAGTAATAAGCCTCTCCCCTTTGATGTTAATGGATCAGTTATATTTTATGTCGGACCAACACCGTCACCTCCCGGACGTCCCATCGGCGCAGCAGGACCGACAACGAGCTACCGCATGGACGCCTATGCTCCGAGGCTCATCGAGAAGGGATTGAGGGGCATGATCGGCAAAGGTCCACGGGATGCGAAAGTGAAAGAGGCGATGCAGAAATATGGTTGTGTCTATCTGGGGGCGACGGGAGGGGCAGGAGCCCTTATGGCCCAGGCAGTGAAAAAGGCAGAAGTCATCGCCTTTGACGATCTGGGGCCTGAAGCCATCCGTAAACTTGAGGTAGTGGATTTCCCCGTTATTGTTATTAATGACACAAAGGGGAATGACCTGTATATCGAGAATGTCAAGAAGTATAAGAAGGGGTGATCAAGAGAGACACCCTTAATTTATTTTCACAACTTAGACAATTGGATGGTAGGAAATATGAAGACAAATGGAGTGGAAACAGTTACACACGATGTCTTGATCTTTGGTACGGGATTAGCCGGACTTAGGGCGGCAGTGGAGATTGCCCGGCAATCAAAAGACACGATTAACATGGCCCTCATATCAAAGGTGCAGATACAACGCCCCCATTCCGTGTGCGCTGAAGGTGGATCTGCTGCCGTTATGCGGGAGGAAGAAGGCGATTCTCTTGACCTTCATGCATGGGATACGGTCAAGGGGTCAGACTTCCTGGCTGACCAGGATGTCGTCTACAAGTTTGTGGAGCTTGCACCCAAAGAGATACTGCAATTGGACCATTGGGGGATACCATGGTCGCGGTTTCCCAACGGGAGGATTATGCAGCGCCCCTTTGGAGGCCATAGCTTTCCGAGATGCTGCATGGCGCAGGATAAGACCGGTTTCTTCGAAGTGCAGACCCTCCACGATACACTGCTGAAGTACCGGAATTTCTCACGCTACGATGAGTTCTTCGCCACCTCGATCCTCTATAAAGATGGCACTTTCGCCGGCGTCACAGGGATCGATATGGCCACGGGGAAATACATGGTTATCCGAGGGAAGGCCATGCTCATAGCCTCAGGCGGCTTGGGCACCCTCTATGGATTCACCACGTATTCTCAAACAGTGAGCGGTGATGGACATGCCGTCGCTTACCGTGCGGGGATAAACCTTGAGGATATTGAATTTCTCCAGTTTCATCCCACGGGTCTCGTTCCCAATGGTATTCTCATGACGGAAGCGTGCCGGGCAGAAGGCGGCTACCTCAGGAATAACAAAGGCGAGCGTCTCATGGAGAAATATGCCCCTAAATTGATTGAACTGGCACCGCGGGATATCGTGTCACGTTCCGAGATGACGGAGATCAAAGAGGGGAGAGGATTTGCAGGGCCTCCGGGTCTTGAATACATTCAACTCGACCTGACGCACCTCGGAGCCGATAAGATCAACAAGGCCCTTCCGTTGATCAGAGAAGTCTGCATCAAGTTTATCGGCTTGGATCCCATCCTGGAGCCCATCCCGATTCGTCCCGTAGCCCACTATGCCATGGGAGGCATTGAGGCGGACATTAAAGGTGCGACATCAATGAGAGGGGTCTGGGCTGCCGGTGAAGCGGCATGCCATTCTCTGCATGGCGCCAATCGCCTCGGCTCAAATTCCACGATAGAGTGCATCGTCTGGGGAGGTATCACAGGAGAAGAGATTGTTAAATTCTTGAAAGGCGGTCCACCTTTGCTGGACGCCCCCCAGGATCAGGTAAAGAAGGACCAGAAGCGCATCTACGAAGACCTCCTTCAGAAAAAGGGTAAGGAAAACCTTTATGATTTAAAGAAGGAACTGCGGGTAGCAATGGATCAGCACGTAGGTGTGTATCGCACCGGTGATGAAATGAAGGCAGGCTTGAAAAAAGTCGAGGACCTGAAGATTCGTTTCAAGGATATCTATGTTGCGGACAAGGGCGTCATCTACAATACCAATCTCATCAATGCCATGGAGGTGGAGAACCTTCTTGATCTGGCCGAGATCCTTGTCACGGGAGCGATAATGAGAGAGGAGTCCCGTGGTGGACATGCCCGTTATGATTTCCCTAATCGCGATGATGATAAGTGGCTCAAGCACACGCTCGTCACTTACACGGAGAAGGGGCCGAAATTTTCTTATAAGCCGGTTGTCATCGATAAGTGGAAACCGGTTGAGCGTAAATATTAGGGGGAAGAAAGATGGCAAACAAACAATTCGATAACCATTTAGGAATAGTTGGATGGCTCGGCGGCGGACGCTGGGGTGTAGAGCGGTATCTGTATATTCTGCACCGTCTCACAGGGCTCGGTCTTCTTCTCTTCTTTTTGATGCATATATTTGCGAGCTCTGCCAGAATCTGCGGCCCGGAAAGCTGGGCGGCAGCCATGAAGATCTTGAAAAATCCGGTTTTGAAGCTTGGTGAATTCTGCGTTTTTGTGATCTTTGCGTTCCATGCGCTGAATGGTATCCGGCTTATTCTAATTGAGCTGGGCCTGGCCGTGGGAAAAGCCGAGGAGCCGATATATCCTTACAAGTCGTCTCTTAACAATCAAAGACCCTTGATGGTGATAGCAATGGTGCTTGTGGCCATTCTCATCATTGCCGGAGGGTACAATACTTTATTTGGAAGTCATTAGGGAGGTAGTCATGAGGGAAACCGCATACTGGACTTGGTTTATCATCGCAGGCATCGTCATTCTTGTCATTGCAGGATTGCATATGGTGGTTATGCATCTTCCTATGTTTGGAGTTTTTAATCCAGAAAGTGGTGCCGTCACGAACTGGGGGAACGTCGCATTCCGAAGTCAGAATCAGTTCCTTGCTTTTACCTATATAATCCTACTGGGTGCAGTATTGTTCCACGGATTTTATGGGTTAAGGACGATTGTGTTTGAACTCGGGCCCAAGAAATCCTTTCAGGATGGATTTACGGTAATACTGTGGATAGTCGGCCTGATTCTCTTCGGGATCGGTACGTATGCAGCCATCGCGGCAAGAGCATTGGAAACAGCTATATAGGGAAGGGTGAAAAAATGGAAAAAGGAACCGACAAAAAAACCAGTTTGACCGTTTACATCCGTCGTTTTGACCCTGAAAAGGATGCAGCTCCTCGGCAGCAGCAATACACACTTCAAGTGGAAAGAGGGATGACAGTCCTTGACGGGTTGCATATGCTCAAACAGACGCAGGACCCAACCCTGGGTTTCCGCTTTTCCTGCCGTATGGGTGTCTGCGGCTCCTGCGGGATGATGATTAACGGGGTGCCGGGTCTGGCCTGTAACACGCAGATTCTTGATGTGACGACGACTACGCTCACGCTGGCGCCGTTGCCCAATTTCAACATTATCAGGGATCTCGTGGCTGATCTTGTTCCTATGTTTGGCGTCATTAAGAGGCTTCAGCCATACATCGAGAGAAGTGATGTGGAAGAGATGGAAAATCCGACCATGGAGTATTTCCAAACACCACATCAACTGGAGGAATTCCTCCAGTTCACGTACTGTATAAAGTGTGGCTCCTGCATGGCAGGATGTCCTACAATGGCCACGGACAAGGACTATCCGGGACCTGCGCCGCTCACCCAGGCATACCGATACAATATCGATTCCCGAGATGATGCCGGCGATGCGCGCAGGGACTTAGTTGCTGCGAGTCATGGCATTTTCAACTGCCACTATGCCGGAGAGTGTTCCAAAGTGTGTCCTAAGGGTGTCGATCCCGCACGAGCTATACAGCTCATGAAAAAGGATCTCGTACTCAACTACTTTGGCCTCTCCAAGCACAGGTGCGCAAAACTTCACAAGAAACCGGATAAGGCTACTTACAAGCCAAGGATTGAGGTGCCCCCCTTTACTGCAGGGAAATGAGGCAGTATTTTATCTGACAAGGGCGTTCAATAAATTAGTTTTTATATCTGAAACTTAGGAGGATATCATTATGGGTCGTAATAAGATTACAATCGTAGGGGCGGGAAATGTCGGCGCAACCGCCGCTCACTGGGCAGCCATAAAGGAATTGGGTGACATCGTATTGATGGATATTATCGAAGGGATGCCTCAGGGGAAGGCCCTCGACCTGATGGAGGCGGGCCCGATGGAAGGATTTGATGCAAATGTCATCGGGACCAACGGCTATGAGGAGACCAAGAATTCCGATGTCGTCATCATCACCTCGGGCATAGCGAGAAAGCCCGGAATGAGCCGGGAAGACCTGCTGAAAATCAATGCCGATATCGTGGGCTCCGTGACAGAGCAGATCGTAAAGGCTTCGCCAAAGTGTATCATCATCGTAGTGAGCAATCCACTGGACACAATGACCTACCTTACCTACAAGGTAAGCAAGTTACCCAAGAACAGGGTTATTGGTCAGGCGGGCGCCCTCGATTCTTCACGGTTTCAGAGCTTCCTGGGAATGGAGTTGAAGATGTCCGTCGAGGACATCAAGGTTATGCTGCTCGGTGGTCACGGCGATGATATGGTTCCCATGCCGAGGTTCTCGACGATTAACGGGATTCCCGTTACCGAACTCCTTCCCAAGGATAAAATCGACAAGATCGTTGACAGGACGCGGAAGGCCGGTGGAGAAATCGTTGCCCTGCTGAAGACTGGGAGCGCCTTCTATTCCCCGTCTTTGGGCGCCATACTTATGGCCGAGGCTATCTTGAAGGACAAGAGGCGGATCATCCCGAGTTGCGTATATCTGGACGGTGAGTATGGACTGAAGGATATCTGCTTCGGTGTTCCGACGGTCCTTGGCGCCAATGGCATTGAGAAGATCATCGAACTGAAGCTCAATGCAGAGGAACAGGCCATGCTGAAGAAGTCTGCCGATAGCGTCGCAAAGACGATAGCTGAAATGAAGGCAATAAAGGGTATGAAATAGGCAAGTCTGAAATGCCGAGAAACCCCCTCAGTGCGGGAGCGCGAGGGGGTTTTATTTTGGGACGCGTCCGGTGGCTGCATTAAGGGTATTAACGAGCAGCATGGCAATCGTCATGGGTCCCACGCCGCCGGGTACAGGCGTAATGTAGGACGCTTTCTCAAACACCTCGGAAAATGCCACATCTCCCACCAGACGACCATCATCCATTCTGTTTATGCCCACGTCGATTATCGCAGCACCGTCGCTGACCATATCGGCGCTGATCATTTCCGGCCTTCCTGCGGCTGCAATGAGAATCTCCGCCTGTCTTGTCACATGTGATAGCTGTTTTGTTTTCGTGTGGCAAACGGTGACAGTCGCATGCCTGTTGAGGAGCATGAGGGCAATCGGCTTTCCCACTATATTGCTGCGACCGACGATGACAGCTCTCTTTCCTTCTATGGTAATTGAGCTCCGATCCATAAGTTCTAGTATGCCCTTGGGTGTGCAGGCCATGTGATGCGGATTTCCGGTAAAGAGCCGCCCTAAATTGTAAGGATGAAATCCGTCGACGTCCTTCCTGGGATCAATCGCCTCGATTATAGCCGTTGGGTTAACGTGCCCCGGAAGGGGTAACTGCACTAAGATACCATGGATTTTCTCATCACGATTAAGCTTGTGGATGATTGCAAGGATATCTTTCTCACTCGTATCTTGAGAAAGTTTGAATTCCCGTGAAAAAAATGCTGCTTCCCTGCAGGCGTTCTCCTTGCGTTTGATGTAGATTTTGGACGCAAGATCGTTACCGACGAGAAGGACAGCGAGTCCGGGAATTATTCCAGAGCTTTCTTTCAGGCGCAGGGCTTCCAGCCTCACGTCATCAAGGATATCTCGGGCTATCTTCTTGCCATCAATAATTACAGCCATCGTTCAATAATCCTTTAAGCAGCAATAAACACCGAGAAAAGACAGCGTGTTTATTTTACCTGATACTCTTTAATGATCTTAATCAGCTTTTCAACCTCAGCCGTGGGGAGCTTCCCTTTATAGATATATCTGCAGATTCTCTCCTTATCCAGTACGACAACGTTAGATACCTTATTTCTCAGTCCCCAACTGTTCAGTATAATGTAGTTGTCGTCTAGAAGAATAGTAGCACCCGTCTCCTCCTGCTTGCTTTTTATTACCCGCGCAATGGCAAAATCAGGCAGTAGGCTCGCTTTCATATTAGCAATACCCAATCCGACATAACTCTTCTTGCGGTCTAATCCCGGATCACTTTTAAGGGTATCATCGACGTGTTTATTCATATCTTTTGAGCCGGGGTCTGAGTAATTGAAGTACAAGACCCTGCCCTTTAATTCTGGTGAATTTAGAGTGTATTCCTTGCCGAGCGAGTCCTTCAGGCTGAAATCAGGAGCTCGATCCCCCACCTTCAATTCCGCTGCGATTGCAGATGTGCTGCACAGCAGCAACAGAAGAACACCCATTGCAAGATTCTTCATGTTTTCCTCCCAAGCTCTCAAAATTGATTATTTTCAGTCCGATTATAGGTGAAAAAGATCTTCCCATCAAGGGGAAATGAGGGAAATGAGTCTCCGTAACTATAGTTATGCTTGAATAAGAGCATCGAAATGTGCTAAGTAGGCCAAAATTACCTCGAGGGTATTGATTGCTATGAGCCTGGGAAGAATGCTTGAGGAAAGCGCCCATCGTCACCCAAATAATCCAGCTACTATCTACGACGGAAAATCCTTAACCTATGAGGCCCTCCACAAGGTTGTGAACTCCCTGGGGAATGAATTGAGAAGACTGGGTATTCAAAAAGGCGATAAGGTCGCCATTATGCTTCCCAACTGCCCAGAATTCGTGATATCTTATTTCGCCGTTCAGAAAATTGGCGGTGTTGCCGTTACAGTAAGTATTTTGTCCACGTCCTATGAGCTCCGCCATCTCCTCGGAAATAGCGACACGCAATGCCTGATCACTGAAACACCTCTAGCGAAAAGATACGAGGAAATCAGAGAGTACATCCCGCTCTGCAAGCATATCATTATTACCAGTGGCCTTGACACCGCTTCTCAATTCAGAGAGATAATTGAGAAAGGGCCGTTTACTCTTGATATGCCAGATATTGTCAATGACGATCCGGCCGTGATGATCTATGCCGCCGGCCTCACCGGCAGGCCGCTCGGGGCGGTCCTTACCCATGGCAATCTGCTGTCCCAATCTGATCTTCTCTGGAGTGTATATAATGCCACAGAAAAGTACAGGGGACTCGCTGTTATTCCTCTTTTTCATGCTTTCGGTGCCGTTGCCAATATGTTAGCCGCCATCCGAATTGGTGCCAGCATAGTTCTCTTGGATCGGATCACCATGGATGCCATTTTCAGTACTATCGAGAAAGAAAAAGTCACCTATATTGCTGCTGTACCACGGCTTTTTTTGGGCATGATTATGTATAACGATGCAGAAAAACACGATATCAGTTCAGTAGACTTCTGTATCACCGGCGGCTCGACGATGCCGCCTGAGTTTATTCCGGTGTTCGAGCAGAAATTTAACGTTGCCTTGAGGGAAGGTTATGGTCTCACAGAGGCATCCCCAGTGTGTTCTGTGGGCAGGCTAGATATGGCACACAAACCGGGATCAATCGGAACTGTCATCCCTGGTGTAGAAGCCAAGGCAGTTGATAGCCAAGGCAACGAGGTTCCTCGCGGTGAAATCGGAGAGCTTGTCATCAGGGGCGTCAATGTGATGAAAGGTTACTATAAGAATGACGAGGCAACTGCGCAGGTCATCAGGAACGGCTGGCTCTACACGAGTGATCTTGCCAAGATAGATGAGGATGGCTACATTTTTTTGACAGGACGAAAGAAACGTATGATCATAACCAGCGGCTTCAATGTCTACCCTCGGGAGGTCGAGATGGTTCTGGGACTTCATCCGGCTGTCCAAGCGTCCGTGGTAGTGGGAAAACCCGATCTCATGAGAGGAGAAATTGTCAATGCATTGATTGTGAGGAATCCGGATATACCGGTAAATGAAAAGGAGCTGACGCGGCATTGCAGGACGTATTTATCATCTTACAAGGTGCCGCGTGCAATAGAATTTGTTGAATCCATTGACATGCCAAGTGTTTCATAGGGATCAGCAAGAAATAATCTGTAGTTTAGCGGAAAACAAAATTCAAGATATTTTAACGTAAGGAGGTTCTTAAGTATGAGAGAAGTCGTGATTGTAAGTGGTGCGAGAACTGCTGTTGGTAGTTTTGGGAGCGCCCTTAATGGAGTTAGGACTGTTGACCTGGGTTCGCTGGTTATCAAAGAGGCTGTCAAAAGAGCCGGATTGCGACCCGCCATCAGTGATTCTGTTAAAGCCGCCCGTCCCGATGTCTTCGGCGAATTTGACATGACGGATATCAACAAGAAATACTATGATTATGACCGTGCATTGAAACCGGTCTATTTCGACGAATGCATCATGGGAAATGTACTCCAGGCGGCCCTTGGACAGAATCCGGCAAGACAGGCGAGCATATATGCAGGGCTGCCGGAAGAGACAAATGCATTTACCATCAATAAGGTATGTGCTTCCGGCATGAAGGCCATAACCCTGGCTTCACAAATTATTAGCTCGGGTGACGCGGATGCAATCGTTGCAGGCGGCATGGAAAACATGAGCAATGCACCGTTCGCCCTTCCAGATGCCCGCTGGGGATACCGCATGAGTATGCCATTCGGCAAAATTACAGATGTCATGGTGTACGACGGCCTCTACGAAATATTCAACAGCTACCACATGGGATTCACCGCGGAAAATATCGCGGCGAAATACGGTATTACCAGGCGTGAGCAGGATGAAATTTCCCTTATGAGTCATCAAAGGGCAAGGGCTGCCATAGCCAATGGCACATATGCCGAGGAGATTGTCCCTGTTGTAATCCCTCAGAAGAAAGGCGATCCCACTATATTTAAAGTTGACGAACGCCCCATGGATACCTCAATGGAGAAGATGGCCAAACTTGCACCCGCTTTCAAGAGGGACGGAGGAACTGTAACAGCCGGGAACTCGTCGGGGGTTAACGACGGTGCGGCTGCTGTAGTTGTCATGGGTGCGGAAAAGGCGAAAGAGCTTGGCCTGAAACCACTGGCGAAGATCAAAGGATTTGCCGCCGGTGGTGTTGACCCGGCTTACATGGGGCTGGGCCCCATTCCGGCGACACGGAAAGTTTTCAAGAAGCTCGGCTTGACAATGAAGGACATCGACCTGATTGAGCTCAATGAAGCATTTGCAGTCCAGGCCTTGGCCTGCATCAGAGAGCTAAAAATCGATATGGGCAAATGTAATATCAACGGCAGCGGTATTTCCATCGGCCATCCCATTGGTTGCACGGGCGCGAGGATCACTTATACCCTTGCCATGCAGATGAAGAAGAAAAACCTTAATCTCGGCCTGGCTACACTGTGCATAGGTGGCGGGCAAGGTATGGCCATAGTCCTCGAAAGGGCATAAGCGCTTATGGATCCAAAATTCATTGACAGTCTTGTTGTAAAAAATAGCACAAAGATTATTTTCCTCATCATGGATGGGCTCGGCGGCCTGCCCATGGGTGGGAGAAATCAAACGGAATTGGAGGCGGCGAAGACACCCAATATGGATGCCCTCGCCGCGAAGTCCGTCTGCGGGCTTCTGGATCCTGTTGGATACGGGATTACACCGGGCAGCGGACCTGCCCACTTTGCCCTTTTTGGTTATGATCCGATCGAAAACAACATCGGCCGCGGGATACTGGAGGCAGCAGGAATTGACTTTCCCATGACAGAGCGGGACCTTCTTATCAGGATCAACTTTGCCACGGTCGACAAGAACGGTGTTGTCGTCGATCGCCGGGCCGGCCGGATCGACAACGAGACCAATAAGAGAATCTGCAAAAAACTGCAGGACAAAATCCGGAAAATATCTGATGTAGAGGTGATCTTTGAATCGGTCCGGGAACACCGCGCTCTCTTAGCGCTGAGAAGGGATCGCCTCCGGGAAGAGATTCAGGAGACGGATCCGCAGAAAACGGGACGTCCCGCCTTGCCGCCTAAAGCCCTCATCCCGGAGGCGGAAGAGACGTCCGGTATTCTTCTGAAGCTTGTCGACAAGGCACGAGATGTGCTTTCCGATGAAGAGAAAGCGAATATGCTGCTCCTCCGCGGCTATTCAACGTACAGAAGGTATCCATACTTAAGCGAACGATTCGGTCTCAATGCCTTGGCGATTGCCACCTACCCTATGTACCGCGGTATCGCACGGCTTCTGGGCATGGTCATCGGCCCTCAGCCAGATTCCCTCAAAGGAGAAATCATGGCCCTCCGGGAAAACTACGGAAACTATGACTTCTTCTTTGTTCATGTGAAGGCAACAGATTCGCGGGGTGAAGACGGCAATTTTGACGCCAAAGTTAAGGTGATCGAAGAAGTGGACTCCCTGGTCCCCATGGTTACAGATCTCAAACCTGATGTTTTGGTTATCACAGGGGACCACTCCACACCGGCGGCCCTCGCCTCGCATAGTTGGCATCCTTTGCCGGTGCTTCTGTATTCAGCAACCGCAAGACCTGACCGGGTCGAGCGATTTGGCGAGAGAGACTGTATCTTAGGTGGGTTGGGAAGAATGCCGATGGTCCATCTGATGGGCCTTGCCTTAGCCCATGCCGGAAGACTGGAGAAGTTCGGAGCATAGAATTATAGGAAATGCTCTGCAAAAAGTTTAGCCCAAAAATCCCCCCGTCCTCTTATGTAAAGAGGTGTCGGGGGGATTCTTTCGTCACGTCTACTTCTTACCCTTCCTTTTTTCCAGCTCCTCTGCTCTGAGCTGCTTGCGGAGGATCTTCCCTACATTTGTTTTTGGCAACTCTTTGCGAAACTCAATCTCCGTAGGGAGCTTGTATTTTGCCAGCTTTGTCGCACAATATTCCAGAAGCTCTTCCTGGGTTGCCGTTACGCCTTCCCTCAGGACTACGAATACCTTGACGTTCTCCCCCCTCTTAGGATCAGGAATCCCGATAGTACATGCCTCCTGCACCTTTGGGTGTTCGTAGAGTACCTCGTCAATGTCCCGTGGATAGATATTGAAACCGCCGGATATGATCATATCTTTCTTTCGATCCACAATATAGAAATATCCATCCTGGTCGATTGTGGCGATGTCTCCCGTATAACACCAGCCGTTCCGAAGTGTGTTGGCCGTCTCGTCCGGCATGCCTTTGTAGCCTTTCATTACCTGTGGTCCCCTGATAATAAGCTCTCCCGGCTCTCCTACCGGTACGTCTGTCACACCATCGTCGAGGCTGACGATACGACACTCGGTGTCCGAGATGGGTACACCAATGCTTCCCACCTTGCGTACACCGCCGAACGGGTTGATATGTGTCACCGGCGTAGTTTCCGTCAGGCCGAACCCCTCAACAATCACGGCACCTGTTATCTTCTCAAATTCATGGATGACTTCTACAGGCAGTGGGGCGCTCCCGGAAAAGGCACCCCTGATGCAACTCATATCAGTTTTTTTCAGGTCAGGGTGATTGAGCATTCCTATGTACATGGTAGGTACGAGTGCTGCAAACGTGGGTTTGAATTCTCTGATAGATTCGAGGAGAGGTTCGGGTTGTGGCCTCGGCACTAATACCTGAGACGCGCCGGAGTGTATGGCAAAATTCATAGCACAGGATAGCCCGAAGACATGAAAATAGGGCAGAGCACCCAGGACTATCTGCATTCCCCTCCCAAATTGGGGAAACCATGCCTCCAACTGCTGGACCTGTTTGCTCAGATTGGCATGGGTGAGCATAACACCTTTTGACACCCCTGTTGTTCCTCCGGTATATTGGTACATGGCCACGTCTTCAAAACCTAACTTAACGGCTGGCGGGTTCGGGCGGTATTTGGCAATGCATTCCTTCCATGTAAATACATCAGGCGCCTGTTTGACATCCGCTGCAAGCTTTTTCTTTTTTGCGACGAGTGGGAAAAGGAGGTTCTTTGGAAAGGGCAGATAATCGCCTATGGAAGTATATACGATCTGTCTCATCTTTGTTTTGGGCCTGAGATCGATCATACGGTTCGTGAGGAGATCAAGGGTGATGAGGGCTTTAGCCCCGGAGTCATTGAACTGATGCTCGAGCTCGCGGTCTGTGTAGAGGGGGTTATTCATAACGGTAACGGCGCCGACCTTCAATACGGAAAAATATGCCACCACGCAGGGTATAAGGTTTGGCAGAAGAATCGCCACGGCATCTCCCTGTTTTATGCCGAAATCAGCTAGACATGTTGCAAATCTGTCCACCATCTCTTTAAATTGGCGATAAGTGAGTTTGTATCCCTGAAAGATAAGCGCTATCTTGTCGGCAAATTCCTTTGCTGTCCTATCCAGGATGTCCGGCATGCATATCTCTTCGTAACTGATTGTATCCGGCACTCCTTTTTCATAGAACTTTAACCATGGTTTATCCTGGTATCTGATCTTGTCAGCCATATGCATGCCCTCCTTTATTTAATAAGTGGTTATTTGTTAGGTCATGTTTTGAATGCGGAAGCGAGCGAATGCCCAACAGTACTTCCTTAAGGATCGAACACTCTCCGTGTTTACTACGAAACTCTTAAATATTGCACTGCGAGCGACACGGATTTTACATCAAATGTCATTCAAATACAACTCCAATGACATGGCAATAAAAAAGCCCCATGCATCAGCAGTGGGGCTTTCCGGAAAAGTTACAATTTTTCTTTGGATAATCTATTCGGTCGGTGCACACACATCTGCCGATGGTTTCTCCTCTTCCAGGCCCATTGCCCTCCAGACTACTTCGGCAATGTCCAGGGAATTCATTTTTTCTTCCTTTTCTCTTGCTTTGATGCCATCGGTCAACATGGTCAGGCAGAACGGGCATGCGACGGCAATATTAGTTGCATTTACATCAATTGCCTGATCGGTTCTCATATTATTGATTCTTTCGCCATCATGTTCCTCCATCCACATTCTCGCCCCGCCGGCGCCGCAACAGAAGCTTTTGTCAAGCTTACGATCCATCTCCGCTAGTTTCATGCCGGGAATGGCGGTGAGAATCTTTCTCGGCTGATCATAGATATTGTTGTATCTGCCCAAGAAGCATGAGTCATGATAAGTGAACATACCGTCTACAGGTTTCTTCATGGTTATCTTTCCTGCAGCAATCAGATTGGCGATGATCTCAGTGTGATGATACACTTCATAGTTGCCGCCGAAGTGGGGGTAATCCTTCTTAAGGGTATTATACCCATGGGGACACGTGCAGATTATTTTCTTGACGCCATAGCCGTTCATTATCTCAATATTCGCTTGCATCAGAGTCTGAGAGAGATATTCATTTCCTCCCCTCATGGCTGAGTCACCGCAGCATCCCTCTTCAGTGCCGAGGATGCCGAAACTGACGCCGGCTGTCTGGAGGATCTTTGCAAACGCCATAGATACCTTCTTGCCTCTTTCGTCGAAGGACCCGGAGCACCCGACATAGAACAGATACTCCACGTTTGGATTTTCAGCCAAGGTCTTGATACCCAATTCCTTTGCCCAGTCGGACCTGAGATGGGAACCGACGCCCCAGGGGTTGGAGTTATTCTCCATATTTCTGTAAGTTAGCTGGAGTTCGGGGGCAAAATCAGCTTCCGTCAAGACCTTATACTGTCTCATGTTGACGATCTTGGGAACATGTTCAATGGACGATGAGCAGTGCTCCATACAATACATGCAGTTTGTGCAGGCCCACAGTTCATGAAGATCGATAACCTCACCCACCATGGCCTTCGTAGGTGCCGGTATCTCCGGTGCTGTTCCTTCCGCGGCCTTGCCAGCAGCCTTCTTTGCCGCTGCTACCAGAGGAGCCCTCTCAAGCCAGTAGGTTTTCAGATCCTGCACTACTTTCTTTGGAGAAAGGGCCTTGCCTGACAGGTAAGCTGGGCAACCGTCCTGACATCGCCCGCAACGGGTGCAGGCGTCAGAATCAAATATCTGCTTCCAGGTAAAATCCTCGAGTTGCCCCGCACCGAAAGATTCTGCCGTTTCAAAATCACGGATCGGTTCAATGTTGCCTACCGGCTTCAAAGACGCCATGAAGTGATTAGCAGGGGTCGTGATCATATGTACCAGCCGTGAGTAGGGGATGTAGGCTATGAAGCCTAAAGCCAAAAAAGTATGAGTCCACCACATTACCTTATGAAGAATTCGGGCAGTGTTGTTATCGACTCCGGCGAATGCCTTTGCCAGGGTATAGCCCACGAATGACCAGACTTCCCACGACGGATTGGTGACGTGTATTCTCAGTGCCTCGATGACGAATCCCGTAAGGATGATGCCTCCCAGAAGAAGCAGTACGATTGCATCATCCGCCGTATTATCCGGTTCACCTTTGTAACCGAGACGATCGGGCTTCGTAATGTACCTCCTGTCTAGGGCCATGAAGACCCCAGCAAGAACGAACAAACCAAATACCTCCATGAGGAAGGAGAAGATGAGATAGAACTTCCCTGCCAAGAAGGGGAAACCATACGGCTCGCCCACGTGAAATTCTGTTGCATCAAAGGCAGCGCCGAACATCAGTCCGACGAATCCGAAAAATATCAATCCATGCATAATGCCCGGATAAGCATCCCTGAATGTCTTAATCTGAAATAGGCCGTTTTTCAGAAGCAGTTTGATTCGCTCCTTTATCTGGTCATTCCTGACCTCCGGTTTGCCGATAGCGGTCCACAGCTGCCACCTTTTGTAGAAGCCGTAGACAAAAATAGCCAGCGCGATGGCAGTAAAGGCAAAAAGGAGTCCCTCAAAATTCTCAGCATTCCAGAAAACCTCTCGTCCTTCGTTGCCGACTGAAAACTTTGACAGTTCCATAAGTATCCTCGCTACAAAAAAATGGGGGTGCTACATACACCCCCAGATTTGTTTTCTTACGCCAGAAGTTTTTTGACTTCCTTTGTCAGTTCCGGAACGACTTTGAAGAGGTCATCCACAATGCCGTAATCCGCCCTTGCAAAAATGGGTGCGTCGGGGTCTTTGTTTATTGCCACAATGTATTTGGAAGAACCCATACCGGCAAGATGCTGAATTGCACCGGATATACCACAGGCTATGTAAAGATTGGGAGAGACAACCTTGCCGGTCTGCCCAACCTGGTCCTTCTGTGGCCTCCAGCCAGCATCCACTGCTGCCCTCGATGCCCCCACTGTGGCTCCTAAAACGTCCGCCAACTCTTCCAGTATTCCGTAACCCTCTGGACCCTTCATGCCGCGTCCGCCGGATACGATTACATTGGCCTCTGTCAGGTCGACTTTTCCGGATGTATCCTTCTGTACCTCAAGTACCTTTGTCTTCAATTGACTTGCGTCCAGACCAGGGTCGAATTTGACAACTTCTGCCGTTTTGGGATTTTCAACGGCGGGAAATACGTTCGGTCGGAGCGACGCCATCTGCGGAAAAGCAGATACAACGATTTCGCCGTTGCATTTCCCAGCGTACATGGGTCTTATAGAAATCAACTTACCATCGGCTATCTTTAAGTCAACGCAGTCCGTCGCCATTCCAGTTGCCAGCTTGCCCACGAGGCGGGAAGATAGATCCTTGCCCTGAGCGGAAGCGCCGAGAAGGAGAATTGAAGGTTCCTTTTCCTTAACCAACTTTGCAATTGCCGCAGCATGTGCGTCTGTTGTATAGGGTTCAAAAAGGGCGTTATCCGCCACATAGACTTTATCTGCACCATATTTTCCTAGCTCACCGGCAATCCCTTCAATCCCGGAACCAAGCAGGATGGCACCCACTTCTTCCCCGAGCTGGTCGGCAAGTTTTCTCGCTGCACTGACAAGTTCAAAACTTATCTTGCGGTAAGCACCATATCTCTGCTCCGCAACGATCCATACACCTTTCGCCATTTTAATTTCCTCCATATATAGAGATCATTAAGAAAGCTCAGCCATAAGCCCTTAAATAACCTTCGCCTCTTCCCTGAGCAGTTTCGCCAGTTCCTTGGCCTTTTCCGCCGGCTCCTCTCCGCAGATAATCTTTCCGGGAGGTCTGGCAGGTGGCGGTAAGGTCTTGGCGATCTTTGCTTTCGCGGCAACAGTTACTCCCAGTCCTGCAGCATCCTTCACATCGACAGGCTTTTTCTTCGCCTTCATTATCCCCGGAAGCGATGCATAGCGCGGCTCGTTCAGGCCTTTCTGCGCGGTTACTACACATGGCAGTGAACTTTCGATCAGAAGCTGAGCCCCTTCAATCGGTCTCACAACCTTTATGGACGTACCTTCGACATCGAGCTTCGTAACAAAGGTTACTTGAGGGATGC
>JBKQQP010000083.1:0-68311 GCA_052144335.1 Syntrophales bacterium | reverse complement strand
CTGACAACGGTCAGATGGTTCGTTTTTTGAAAGAGCGGAAGAAAACAATTTTCGTTGGTGGATAAATTTATCTATTGACAGGAGGAGGCCTTATAAGTGTAGGTGTAGTGTGCGATTCTGTCGAATGTGGGATCTTGAAAAATCGGCAAGCGGAACACTTGGCTCTTAGGAATAATACAACTGGGTAGTTTCGGTACAGTAATCTCGGCCGGAGTTTGGGTCAATAGGCTGCTGATAAAAAGCGTTCACCTCGACCCCAAGACGGGCGGGGTAATCGGCTCATTGGTCCTGCTGCTCGGGATCATTTCCGGGCCTCTCGGCGGAATAATTCTGGACAAAAAGTGGCTGTTACCGAAAACTCTGCTCATTTTATCCCATGGTCTGCTGGCTCTGGGCTATATCGCAATTGGCAACTCCGTGACAGTGCCGATGGCCCTTGCGGCAATTATTTTCACCGAAGCTGTCGCCTGGCTTCCCTTTGGCGGCATCTTCAATTATGCAGTTTACAGCTGTCCCAAGAATCCGGGATTGGCGATGGGCTTCGTCAATACTTGGGGAGTTATGATTCTCCCGCTAATCATCGGACGGCTGGTCGACGTAACCGGCACATTCATCAGTGGGTTTTATGTACTGGCTGGGGTGGCCTTTGTTGGGAGTCTGGCTGCCAGTGTACTGGTTAGACGCGAGGAGTGCATAATCTAGAAATCGCCCCTAAAAATAAGGAGGTTTCACACAGCGATATGAGCGAAAATCTGTACGAGATTCTGAACTCCCGCTTTCCAATAAATCCGGATATGCCCTGTCTGATCTTGCCAGATAGCAGTGAGATAAGCTACGGCAGACTGCAGCAGGAATCTGCCAGATGTGCTGGTCTGCTTGTATCGCTGGGAGTGCAACCTGGTGACCGCGTCGCAGTGCAGGTGAGAAAATCTCCTCAGGCGCTTTTTCTTTACCTTGGCTGCCTCCGGGCTGGCGCCGTTTACCTGCCTATGAACGATGCTTATCAGCGTCACGAGATCGAGTATCTTCTTAACAATGCCACGCCCCGTGTATTCGTCTGCAGGCCACAGGTCAGGGCGTTGGCCGACGAACTTGCGGCGAGAGCCGGGGTGACCCATGTGCTTGAACTCGATGATGCTGGTCGAGGTGAATTGGCAGATGAAGCATCGAGACAGCCTGATAATTTCAAAACAATAGCACGCACGGGGGAGGACCTAGCTGCAATCCTCTATACATCAGGTACAACCGGTCGCTCCAAAGGTGCCATGTTATCCCATCGGAACCTTGCTTCAAACGCCGAGGTGCTCCATCGCTACTGGGGTTTTCGGCCTGGAGATGTGCTGATGCATATGCTGCCTATCTTTCACGTCCACGGGCTGTTTGTTGCCACCCACTGCATCCTGATGAATGGCACCTCGATATTGTTCGAACCGAGATTCGATGCTTGTAGGGCCCTTGATTTGCTACCCAGAGTGACCGTCTTCATGGGTGTTCCGACCTACTATGTGCGCCTGCTCTTGGAACCGGGTTTTACGCGGGAGCTATGCTCCAACATGCGCCTATTCATCTCCGGGTCGGCGCCTCTCCTGAAGGAAACATTCGACGAGTTCAGGGCACGCATCGGCCACACTATTCTAGAGCGTTACGGCATGACCGAAGGGAACATGTTTACCTCGAATCCATATGATGGCGAACGACGCGGAGGGACGGTGGGTTTTCCTTTGCCGGGCGTTTCCGTCCGCATCATGGACGACGAGGACCGACCCGTGGGTATTGGTGATGTCGGTCAGATACAGGTGAAAGGTGAGAATGTCTTTCACGGATACTGGCAGATGTCGGAAAAGACGAGGGAGGCGTTCACCGACGACGGCTACTTCAAGACCGGCGACATGGGCAAATGGGACAATGACGGGTATATTTCTATCGTAGGCCGTTCAAAGGACCTCATCATCACGGGAGGCCTCAATGTTTATCCAAAGGAGGTCGAAGAAATGATTGATGCGATACCCGGCGTTTTCGAAAGCGCTGTCGTAGGCGTGCCTCATCCTGACTTGGGCGAGGCAGTCACTGCAGTCGTAGTGCGCAGGAACAACGAAGGTGGCGGTGCGTTGACCGAAGGGGGAATTATCCAAGCATTGAAGGGTACCCTTGCCAATTTTAAAGTCCCCAAGAGTGTGAATTTTGTCGACGAGCTGCCTAGGAATAGCATGGGCAAAGTCCAAAAGAACATACTGCAACAGCAATACTCATAAGCCAGGCCGGGAGTCGCTCTCTGCCTCTTGTTCCCATCCCTACAAGGAGGTATGTTTTCCACAATTGCGCCACGCCCTGCTGACTGGTTCAAAAAAATGATCTACCAAGGGCCAAGGATCAATCCATCAAATTTTCTCTTTCTAGACTTTTCACTTAACTTTATTTCTTACAAATTATTTCTGACAGACTTTTCTGTGTAGAGTCTCACCAATTGTGTGAGGAATTATTTCATTTATCATTGGATTGGGATTTTCGTATTCGGACAAAATCTTACCTTCATCATCATAATCTACCATCTTGATTGTTCTGGTCGTATAATTCATACAATCCTCTTCCTCAAGAAACATTGTTATATCCAATTTATCCCAACCTTCAATGGGTTGTTTGGTGTATTTCCTATCTTGAATGATTTTATCTTTGTTTACTTTTGACAACGTCCGTTTTGTCCATACCCTTATAATGTTCGGACTTACATTTGTCACACTCATTTTATCATAATATAATATACCATATTCTGTTTCTCCGATATAAATCCACCTGTCGGTTTTCCTTTCGGGTTTCTTGTCACTGCAGGATAAAAGAAAAACACATATGATTCCCACCATTATGAATGATATTCTATTTCGCGACATTTATCCCCCTCTCAGTATCTACACTTCACATTGAATGCGAAAGGAACAACACAAAACCCCGTTCTATTCTTAGAAACGGGGTCTCGGTAATCAGTCCATATTGCCCTCATCTATTGTTGAAGGGTTTAGGAACTCTCTTCTATCTGGCTATCTGCCTATTTATTTTGCCGCTGCTTACACTGTGCTTGCACACCCTGCCCTTCTATCACTCAAAATCCCTTAAAACCGCTGAACCCCCGCTATTGCTGGTGCCTAGGGCCGGACTCGAACCGGCACGATACTAGGTATCGAGGGATTTTAAGTCCCTTGCGTCTACCAATTCCGCCACCCAGGCATGCCTTGAAAGTAGGGAAAATTCATAGTATTTTTAAAAAAACGTGTCAAGATTTTAATTGAATGCTATAAGCAGCACGGATCATTTTGAAACGGGAGCAGCACGGTGAGGGAAGTTGACATACTGATTTCCGGTGGCACGATATTGGTCATGGATGAAAAAAATCACACGATCAAAAATGGCGCCGTCGCCATAGAGGGAGATGCAATTATCGCAGCAGGGGAAAAAGGGGATCTAGAAAGCCGGTACATCGCGCGGGAAATCATCGACGCGAAGAACTCTCTCATCATGCCGGGCCTTATCAACTGCCATAATCATGTACCCATGACCTACTTCCGGGGTTTGGCAGACGACCTTGAACTCATGGACTGGCTTAACAACTATATATTCCCCGCAGAGGCCATGTTCGTGAACGAGGAATTTTCTTATCTCGGCGGGTTGCTTGCCATGGCCGAGATGATCAAGTCCGGAACGACAACATTTTGTGACATGTACATATTCGAGGATGAGGTGGCAAAGGCAGCAAAAGAGGCCGGCATGAGGTGTCTCGTAGGTGAGGTGCTCTTTGATTTTCCGTCCCCAAACTTCCAGACCCCGGATGAGGGTTTGAAATATACCGAATCCCTTATCCAGAAGTGGGCTAACGACCCGCTCGTTAATATATTCGTAGAACCTCATGCCCTCTATACGTGTTCTCAGAATCTTCTCCGTGAATCAAAGAAGCTTGCCCACAGATACGGCGTGCCTCTGGGCACGCATTATCTGGAAAGCACCTCGGAAAAGCAACGACTCACGGAACAGTATGGAAAGAGCCCAACCCATTTCTTGAGGGATGCGGGGTATCTCAGCGAACGGTTTATCGCCTTTCATTGTGTCGGTCTCGAAGAAGAGGACATGAATATCTTCGCCGACCATGGATGCAAGGTGGTCCACAATCCTGAGAGCAATATGAAACTTGCCTCGGGAGTCGCACCCGTACCGGAAATGATCAAGACTGGCATCACCGTTGGTCTGGGAACGGATGGCTGCGCAAGCAATAACAACCTGGATATGTTTCAGGAGATGGATACGGCGGCTAAACTTCATAAGGTTGCGAAGCTTGATCCTACCGTTATGGATGCCAGGACAGTCGTACGCATGGCTACCTGTGAAGGTGCTAAGGCGCTGGGCATGGAGAAGATTGTCGGATCCCTCAAGGCGGGGATGAAGGCGGATGTTATCGTCATTAACCTGGACAAGCCCCATCTTACGCCGCTCTTTAATGAGTATTCCCAAATCGTTTATGCGGTAAATGGAGACGATGTCGACACTGTCTTGATAAACGGCAGGGTGGTCATGAAAAATCGCAAACTTCTCACCATTCATGAAGACGAGATTATGGCGACGGTGGAAGAAACAGCAGTTAGAATCAAGAAACAATTCGGCAAGAATTAGCCATGGACGATACCAATGACCATAGTGAACTCGACATCATCATCGAAGGCGGTACATTACTGACCATGTCGGAGACCATGGATGTGATAGAAAATCCGTTAATCGGCATCAGGGACGGAAAGATTGCATTCATCACGCATGGAGATATCCGCGACGCAAATTCATACACCGCGGGAAAGATTATCAAAGCTCGCGACTGCATAATTATGCCCGGACTAATCAATACCCACACGCACCTGCCGATGGTCTGTTTCCGCGGGCTCGCCGACGATCTTCCCCTCATGGAGTGGCTGCATGACCATATATTTCCCGCCGAGTCAAAATTCGTGACAAGGGAAATGGTCTATAAGGGCGCCATGCTGGCCATTGCCGAAATGATTCTTTCAGGAACGACGACCTTCTGCGATGCCTATTTTTATGAAAGTGAGGTCGCACGCGCAGCCTTCGATTCCGGTATGCGCGCCGTTGTCTCCCAGGGATTCATCGATTTTCCCAAACCAACTGACCCAAAAGCAATTAGTGATATAGCAGAAAAATTCATAAGAAAATGGCAGATGAAATCCCCCTCGATTATCCCTGCTCTTGCCTGTCACTCTCCTTATACATGTTCGCCGGATACCCTTACGAGCGTGAAGGCTGCTGCCCGGAAGGCAAATGTGCTATACAGCCTCCACGTGTCAGAAACAAAGGATGAAGTCGCGATAGTGAGGAAAAAGTATGGAAAGACTCCCCTCCAGTATCTCAACGATATAGATATACTGGATGAAAGGACACTGGCCGTGCACTGCATCTGGCTTAACGATTACGAAACGGATATACTTCATTCCTTAAATGTGAAGGTGTCCCACAATCCGGAAAGCAACATGAAACTGGCTGCCGGCTGCGCGCCCATACCGAACTTTATCAAAAGAGGGATTGCAGTCGGACTGGGCACCGACGGCAGTGCCAGCAACAACGATCTGGATATGATCAGGGAGATGGGCACTGCCGCAAAGTTACACAAGGTCATCCAGATGGATTCTACGGTGATGGATGCGAAGACGGTCCTGAAGATGGCCACAATCAACGGGGCAAAGTGTCTCGGTTTGGAAGACCGGATCGGCTCGATCGAACCGGGGAAATTTGCCGATCTGATCATAGTGGATGTGAAGAAACCGCATCTTGCGCCGCTGCACAGCTATTACTCACAGCTTGTCTATGCCGCTTCCGGTGCCGATGTCAAAACAAGCATCATAGGAGGCAAAATCGTAATGCAAGACAGAAAGCTCCTGCTCGTAGATTTGCCATCAATCATGCAAGAGGTAAGGAATATCGCCAAACTAATCGCGGCTAATTAATTTCTCTCTGGAGGTTAGCACATGACTGGCAGGAAAATATCCGTCACGAAATGCATATCGGCAGTTGTGATCTTTGTTTTATTTCATCCGGCGAGCTCCTGGTCCACTCCCCGCGAAGTTACATTCTTTCCGGGCTCTGCGCAGGTTTCTGAAGTTGCGAAAGTGAAGCTTCTCCCTGAAGGAACAGAACAGGCGAAGACTCTCATCATACTCCCTGGGCAGGCCGATCCTGACTCACTCGTAGTCCGTATAGCCAATGATCCAAAAACGAGGATCGATGATATAAACTGGCGACAGGCAAGCCGCCAAAGTGATGAGAAGATTGCTAGTCTTATGAAACAGCTCGAGAAACTGAAAGAGACTCGCAAAAATCTCCAGGCGACGGTTCGCGGCCTGGATACACAAATTCAGTTCTGGCAGTTACAGACCAAAGCGAAATTGAAGACTATGACGGATGTCTACAATATGTCTGCTGCCATCGGCAAGAATATACAGAAAGCCTATCAGGACAAGCTTTCCATAGAAACCGAGCTCGACAAACTCGACAAAGAAATAAAGAAGGCGCAGGATGATATCGACCGAGCAGCGGGAACGAAAGAAAGCGCATGGGAGGTGACTGTTATTCTTTCCGGTTCGCGCGGTACCGATGCGACTCTCACATACACATACTCCTTGGCGGGCTGTGGCTGGCATCCTCTATATCGTCTTGAGGCAAAACCGAAAGACAGGCAGATAACATTTACCTGGGAAGCGGAAATATGGCAGAGTTCCGCACAAGACTGGAAAAATGTGAGCATCAGCTTAGCAACCCTGAGGCCGCCTTCTTCCGTTTCTCCGGCTGAATTAACGCCGTGGATTATCATACCCCGTCCTCAATACCGCAGGGAGGGAGCAATGCAAAAGGCGCCAAGGTCTGCCGGTGCCGCAGACCAAATGGCAGTCGCGGCCCCCGCTGCTGAGGCTCTAGACGCACAACAGGTCAGACAGACCACGTATTCCATCTGGCAGGTTGGCAAGAAAAACGTACCTGCCGGAGCGAAACAAAAGGTAATGATTGCGGAAGAGATCTGGCCTGCAGAATTCACGTACCTGGCAAGACCATCTCAGAGCAGCCAGGTCTTTCTCCGGGCGAAGGTGAGCCTTCCCGAATCCAGGGATATTCCTTCGGGCAGCTGTTTATATGTCGTCGACGGCGCCATACTGGGAAAACGCTCCTTTGCCCTCGCCGGCCCGGAGGCGCCCATATTCTTTGGCATTGATCCTCTTATCACCGCGCGTACTCAGTTAATATCCAAGAAATCAGGTGAGAAGACATTCCTGCAGGATAAGCAGACATACACCTGGGATTGGCGCACGGATATTCAGAATTCCAGAAATGCCGCCGTCAGGGTCCTTGTGGAAGAGCCGAATCCTCAGTCCAGGGATGACCGTATCGCAGTGACACTAAAGTACGACCCTGATCCGGCAGAGAAGACTCCCTCTTCATTGATCTGGGATATGGATATTGCGGCAGGTCAAAAGAAATCCGTCTTCATGAATGTAAAGATTGAAGCGCCGAAGAATATGGACTTGGATCTTGGATGGAGGCAATGACACTGACCGAGAGTTACCGAACGTTCCTGTCACAGAAGAAATGGAACAGCCGATCTCGCCTTCCCTTTTTTGCAAATGAGCAGAGAGTGGTTTTCAAGCCAATTGGCTCAATAATAACCAGGAACGTCTGATGACAAGAAAAAGCAAAGTCGATCGCAATACGGAAATGGCGCTTATAACCCGCGATCCTTTCCTTCGGCCCTTTACGCCGGTGCTCCGTCAAAGGCATGAAAAAATCCTCGCAACGGAGCGGCGCCTCACTGGTGATCGTATGTCGCTTGCGGATTTTGCCTCCGGTCACGAGTACTTCGGCCTCCACCGCTATGGAAGTGAATGGGTGTTCCGCGAATGGGCGCCTTATGCCACCGCTATATTTCTCGTCGGAGATTTCAACGGCTGGCGCAAGGACCCGGAATTTGCCCTCTCCCGCATCAGCGAGGGGGGCGACTGGGAACTGCGGCTCGCCGGCACCAAACTCAGTCACGGCCAGCTTTATAAACTATCTGTCCATTGGCCAGGCGGGCATGGCGAGCGTATTCCCGCATATGTCCGCCGTACGGTCCAGGACCCGCATACCAAACTGTTTGCCGCTCAGGTGTGGGAATCAGGCAACAGATATCAGTGGCGCAAGCAATCGTTCTGTCCCTCACCGGAAGCGCCAAGGATCTACGAAGCGCACGTAGGCATGGCCCAGAATGAAGAGAGGATCGGAACGTTTAACGAATTTCGGAAAGAAATCCTGCCCCGCGTGGTCGACGCCGGTTACAACACCCTGCAACTGATGGCCATCCAGGAACATCCGTATTACGCTTCCTTCGGTTACCACGTATCCAGCTTTTTTGCCGCTTCCTCCCGCTTCGGAACTCCGGAGGAGCTGAAGGCACTGGTCGATGCCGCGCATGAAGCGGGCATTTCCGTCCTCATGGATATCGTTCACTCCCACGCTGCCCGTAATGAGCAGGAAGGGATCAGCCGTTTCGACGGCACGTTATATCAGTATTTTCATAATGGCCCGCGAGGTTTCCACTGGGCATGGGATTCCCGCTGTTTTGACTACGGAAAACCGGAGGTTCTTCATTTTCTCCTCTCGAATTGCCGCTACTGGCTGGATGAATACCACTTCGACGGCTTCCGCTTCGATGGTGTGACAAGCATGCTCTATCTCGACCATGGTTTGGAGAGGATATTCTCATCCTACCAAGACTATTTCGGAAAGAATGTCGATGATGACGCCTTGGTGTACCTCACACTGGCCAACAAAGTCATACACACGGTCAAGCTCAATGCGGTCACTGTTGCCGAAGACGTGAGCGGCATGCCAGGGCTTGCCGTTCCCATTGAAAAAGGCGGCTACGGTTTTGATTACCGTCTCGCCATGGGTGTGCCAGATAACTGGATTAAGCTTGTCAAGGAAATACCTGATGAGCGGTGGCCTATGGGAAACCTGTATTATGAGCTGACCAATCGCCGCACAGACGAGAAGACCATCGGTTACGTCGAATCCCATGACCAGGCGCTGGTTGGCGACAAGACGCTTATCTTTCGGCTCATAGATGCGGACATGTATGATCACATGAATATCTCTAAATCCACATTACGGGTGGATCGCGGCGTGGCCCTGCACAAGATGATCCGCCTCATCACCCTGGCGACTGCCGGCAGCGGTTACCTGAACTTCATGGGCAACGAATTTGGCCATCCGGAATGGATCGATTTCCCCCGCGAAGGCAACAACTGGTCATACAGGTATGCACGCCGCCAGTGGAACCTGCGCGATGACGACAGTCTTCTCTACCGGCTTCTTGCAGAATTCGACAAGGCCATGATGCACCTCGCATCTGAATACGCTCTTCTCGATGCGGAAGAGATAAATCTGATCCTGGAGCATCAGGAAAATCAATTGTTAGGTTTCGAGCGTGCCGGCCTGGTGTTTCTTTTTAGCTTCAACCCTGCACAGTCATTCCGCGATTATCCCGTCGATCTTGATCACGGCGAATACAATCTGATACTCGACAGCGATGCGAAGGCTTTCGGAGGACATGGCCGCATCGAACCCCAGCAGACCTACTTTACCAGACCCATACCACTTCCTGACGGCGCCATGCGCAATCGCGCTACCGTTTATCTGCCTACCCGCAGCGCGCTGGTCCTCCGCCGGACACGCTGATAATACAACGGCATTTAAAATGATCTCATTCCCTTGAGATAAGGGTCGTTATATAGGTGTCTGTGAACGGTCCCCGTTTCCCCACATTCTTCACTAAATAATGAGGCGCATCTTTAGCCACCCAATAGATGATCTTGGGGCGCAAGACAGGGATGTCCACGATCACTTCCATGCGGTAGCACTCGAGGGTTCCCACCGGAACGCTAATCATTTCCGTACCGGCGACATGCACTTCGACTGTAATTGAGCTGCCCGTAAAATCCACCATGAAGACCTTCCACGTCTCACTCTTCTGGAAGGGGAAAAAACGAAGCAGGAGAAGAAGCGACCCGTCCACAGCAAATCCCTTGTCTTCTACAAGACTGAAGGTCTTTAGCTTTCCAGCGCCATCCCCTTCGATAAAGACCTTGTCCTTCTCTCGCCATATCTTTTCCTCTGCCTGCAGACCCTGATCGTAAGACAACACCTGTCTTGTCCCGGAGATGAACTGCCCTCCTTTATCCGTCTCTATTGTGATCTCCTCCCGGGAGCTTAAAGAAGATATCTTCGCATGGTATTGGATGTGTCTTTCGGTATGGCGGATTTCCATCTCGATGGTCTCCTTCTTTCCCGTCTCGCCAGCAACCGGAAGCGCCTCATAAACATATTTTTCAACATAGACTCCCTCTCGTCCCGATGCCATCACATTTCCGAAAGAAATGAGAATGCACGTCATCACAAGAGTATATTTTCTTAGCGCCAAGATTTTCATTGCAAAAGCGAGAGAAGCGGGAGAAGACCAAACCATATTATATAACCCAGAGCGAGGGCCATAATGACGTCTATCCTTCTGTCAAAATCATGTGATCCGAGAAACCTAAGAAGAAAGTAAAGGAGCACGAGTCCGTGCGGAAAGACGAGAATCCACCAATACAACGGGGAGATCCGGATCACATCGAGACGCACGAGGGTAATCGCTGAGAGGAAGGCCATACACACTGACCAGATTGCCACCAAGACAGAAAGCCGGGAGCCGAACATGACGGCCATGGATTTTTTCATGACTGCGAGATCCGCCTGTCGGTCCGGAATACCTGCCAAGGTGTTTCCTGCAAGAACGGCAAAGAAAAGAGGAATGCTGAGAAGCCAGGGAAGCGGGTCTTTCCAGATACCTCCCTGAAACACAAACCCGCAGAGGATCACATAGAGACTGTGCGTCGCAGCTACGACAACCTCACCGACCCCACGGTAGGAAAATTTCAAAGGGGGGATGGTATATCCCAGGCCGAACAGGAGACCGGAAAAGAGCAGAAGGGCTATGGCACTCTGAGACACACCGGCGCTGATTCTCAGGAAAATAAACCCGAATACAGGAATCGTGGCAAGGATGATAAGGATGCCGTTTCGAACCTCTCTGAAACTGAGATCACCTCGTACAAGGACCCTCGTCCCGCCTGTGAACATACTGGAATTCCGGTTCTTAACATCCGATGGATAATCAAAATATTCATTGGCCAGGATGGTGCATAACTCAATCAGGAACAAGATGAGGTATCCTAGAAGATACAGCACGAGGTTCAATTTTCCCGAGGCTGCGGAGTAAGCCACGGAGCCCATCGTATAAGCAAGCCACGTCATCGGATAAAATTGAAGCCGCATAATCCTCAACCATGCGATAAGTTTCCCCTTCTTTTTATCCGCGGTCATTAAACATTTCCTTACTTCCGTGAGCGCTGTGTTCATGAAACGGGGAGAGATTATTCTTCATACGGCACAGCAGTTCGATTCTCTCTATTTGACTATCTTGATTCTGCCTCTTTGATAATCCACGGTAATCTTAAAATCTCCGAGAAAACTGAGGCCGAGAAAACCCTCAAAGCCGTTTAATGAAAAATCATCCGGCGTTATTACTGACCTCACATTCTCTTTCCCGACATTGCCGAGCTCTATTTTGTCGACCACAAAAGAAATGCCTTTGACCTCTCCACAGTTTGTATAAAGTTTTATCGTTTCGCCTGCTTGAGAAAGGTCCTGCCTCAACTTCTTAGACAGCTCCTCGGTTATCACAACAATATCTGCACCGGTGTCAAATACCATCTTGGCCTTTACTCCGCCGTTGAGCACGGCTTCAACCAAGATCAGCCCCGATGATGTTCTTTCAAAGGGGATTTCGGTGACATCCCCTGGTGCTTCGTCTTCTTTCATGATTTTCAAATTCTTGCGGTATTGGGGAGGTATTTCTGTGGGATCATCTGCGATGTGTATCGTCCCGCTTGGGTCGATCCACCTGTATATATCGGCTGATGCACGCGCATGGTAGAACAGTGCAGCCAGAAAGAAAAACAAGATGTAGATTATAAATCTTGCCATTTCGCTTGTGGCCTTATATTTCGACAGTTTACAAGCATCACAAAGTGAAACTTGTCAGCACCGCAAGGATATTCTCAGATATATTAAGAAGTCTAGGGAAAAAAAGGGCGATGAGTCAAGAAAAAGCTGATTCCCTCACATCATGGAAGTGCATTGCTGATATAGAACTTATTTAAATGGATCTTTATCGCTACGCGAGGGGCCGCCCACCGTTCAGTCTCTCATAGATTTTGACGTACTCGGCGATCATGCTGCCGAGGTTGTATTTTTCGCGCGCCTCGCTCATGATGCGCTTGATTTGCGGTTCCCTGATCTTCAAAGATCTCCTGTGAAAAGCAATGCTCCTGGTCAAACCGTACCACAACCCTCCCGGGTCATAATCCCTAAAAAGAAAACCATTGCCTACATCCTGGGGGGATCCGTCCCTCTTCAGCCTGAGCTCCCTTATCTTGTCATGATACCCCCCTGTGTCGCGGTTGGTAGCTGTAGCCCCGAAGAGGTTTCCTATCTGATCGATCTGCCCGCACGGCTCATATAGTGAGGCGCCAAATACATCATTCGCAGCCGCATACCCGAGCATGGAAAGACTTTCACTGAAGGGTTGATAGGCAATCTTGCCCTTTGACCCACAGGCAATTCTCCCTAAAATATCTACATGCGTACGATCACTTCCCACGCCATCAGCGACAATCGCAATTTGCGCATCACCGTTTACAGTCACGAAATTCTGCGCAATGTGCTCTAGGAGCTCCACTCCCTTCTGGAAAGGATCTAGCCGCGAAGGCCAGAAGAACAAAATGGCATCCGGATTAATCTGGAGCCCTGTCCTTTTCTGAAATTCAAGGAGATTTTCTTTTTTTGCTTCCATAGACGGACCGGAAGGACCGTACGTCTTCACGCAGTATTCACAATGCTCCGGATACATCGCGCGGGAAGGAGCATTGATGATGGCCTTGGCAGAGTCCTGATAATATTTTGCCTTCACTTCCTGGCGGACACTTGGAGGCACAAGGACCCTATCCATGAAGTAATCATCTACGACTTCTTCCAAGAATCTCTTCCCCACAAAATTGACGATGGTCGCATTCTTTATCGCTGTCGCTTGGCAGTCTATTGCCTGCTTCCCCTCATGTTCCGAAAAGAAGACGTAATCGGCGATATTTGCAAGATTGATCCCCCTGAGGAGATCTATGGGAATATTTTCCGTAAACACATTATGGACTGTGTGCAGAACTGGTATTCCCGTGGCCTTGGCATAGGCAGTTATGGCGCCTCCCGCCATCCAGTCGTGGCTGTGGATGATAACCCTGCCTCCGTGCTTGGCCCTGACATCCTTGATCAGATTATTGACGATCTCTTTTTGAAATTCCGCAGCGGTCATCAGCGGATCGCCTGCATAGGCGCTGAGGTTATCCGCAAAAATGGCGGAGCTGATGAGGTGAATTTTTTCCGGATCGATTTTGTATCTAATTTCCCGCCACTGCTGTTCATCCAAATGCATTTCCCGCTGAAACCTTTTTTTCAGATTCAAGGTTACCAAATGGACGTCAATGCCCCTCTCCGTAAGACCTTCGCACAGTGCGGAAATTACCTCTCCCTGCCCCCCGCTTTTCCCGGTAATATATCTTGCCAGAGCTCCCATGTCTTGCGGCAGTCTTGCGGTTTCTGGCGTTATCATCAAGAGAGCCGTCTTACCGCCATGTTTTAAGATGTGGAATCTCTTTATGAGCATCTGGATGTCATCTATCTTCCTCGTCAGTATATGAGCGGGCTGGCCCATCGATCCGTCATACGGATTAAAATAGAAATGAACCGCATGATCTTCGCCAATCTTTTCATGGAGGAAATAGAGATGATCCGAGGTGGTTAATTGCCGCCACTTCGTCAGAAGCTCCCCTCCGGCCCTTCTCACATCCTTCTCCATACCTTCGATGTCTCTGAATAGACCCTCCTGCGTGGGATTGCTGAGCCATCCGAAAGTGTCTCTCTTCTTATCATCCCATGATGATGGGGATGAATCGTGAATGGATATGACCGGACAATCAGCATCCAAGAACCGTCCGGCTGTCTCCGATGGATTGCTCATAATAATATCCGGAAATTTTAAGAGAGCTTCCGGCAATCCCTCCCAGAACTCGAATATCCCCTTGTCCTTCCGTATGTATTCGCCTATGTGCTCGAGCTCATAGCCTAGCAAGACAGATTCACCTTCGACTTCCGCTATGCGGGATGCATACTCATCTGGAGAAATATAGACGTAAGGGAACTTGAAAGCGATTTCATCGCTCAATTCCCTGTTTCTGGGAATGACAATCAAATTACTTCCCGCGGCCCGGAAGATTGTATTGGAAGAAATGGGGCCGCTCTTTTCAACGAACATGTCATCCCTCTTCTCGCAGAGAATTGCAAGATACCCCATATCGGAAATAGCTTCCGCGACACTGTTGTTATACATAAGTTCTGTATTCTTAAATGACGTGGGGAGAACACCAAACAGTTTATGAACCTGCTCCCTGTGAAGCGTTATCTGGTCCCGGAATTCCTGCTTCTGCGGGTCTGCAAACAGGCTGGAAAGAGAATGGTAATAGGTCTCATCGAGCAGTTCTACCTGGCGGTTCTCCCTTCCCTTATCAACCAATCCCTGCAGGGCCTTGATCACGCCCGGTTGATAAAGTTCGGCCTGCTCAAGAAACGTGCCGGACATGCTGAACGTAATCTTGAATCCACTGTGGCGCGAGATAAGGTCGGTGAACATGGCTATCGCGGGGAGGTAACAGTTTTCCGAGACATTAATGAAAACATCCCTGTTCTTCTCCCCCCACAAGAACTCATTTCTTTCCGGATGGAGCCGGAAAGGCTGATGCAGGTGAAAGCAAAATGTGGTTAGCGGCATTTAAGAACCCTTCTCTATGTCGTAGTCGTTCATGCTTTCTATCATTGCGGCAGGAATGGGGATCCCTCCAGTCCGTTGCAGTTCCGCGCGAGTGGGCGAATATCAGGTATCTGAAATATACACATTCCTGCAATATTCTTGCCCGTTTGTACTAACTATATAACTTTTTGGCAGATCTGTAAACTAGAGTATTGTGCATAAGAGAAGAGTCCCATGTATCAGACCGGCATTTACAGGGCGGTAAAACCAGTATACTGTCGACTTTCACGGCCTTCGGACCTTAATAAGAGGAGGGCTTTGCGCATCATCCGAGCTGCCCGCAAGTCTTACAAGCAGGTGGATATATGTCTTGCCCTTCCTGCAGGATAAATCGTCACGCGTCAGTTTATTGACATAGTGACCAACTTCATGGAATAATGCCGTGCACATGGTCGATAAGCGCATATTAAAGCAGAATAAACCTGAAACATCGTATGGGAAAAGGGCCCTGCGTCTAGGCAATGTTCCCGGAGTCACCTATCCGGGAGCCTTGCCAATTACCGCAAGACGGGACGATATCGTCAAGGCAATAAAGAAGCACCGCGTCCTCGTCATAACCGGAGAAACCGGATCAGGGAAGACGACGCAGATACCGAAGATGTGCCTTGAGGCCGGACGAGGCATTTCCGGCGTCATAGGATGCACCCAGCCGAGGAGGGTGGCCGCAGTTACCGTCGCCCACCGCATAGCAGAAGAGCTCGGTGAGGAGATTGGCCGCTCCGTCGGTTACCAGATCCGTTTTGAAGATCGCTCAAGCAGAAACAATTACATAAAAATCATGACAGACGGGATACTGCTGAAGGAAGCGCAGAATGATCCGTGCCTCCGTACATACGACACTATCATTGTGGATGAGGCTCATGAGAGAAGTCTCAACATTGATTTTGTTCTCGGCATTCTCCTGACACTCCTCCTGAAAAGAAGAGACATCAAGGTAATCATCACATCGGCGACCATCGATGCGGAGAAATTCTCCCGCGCCTTCCATGCCCCGATAATTCAGGTTTCCGGACGCATGTACCCCGTTGAAGTTCGCTACCAGCCCATCGATCATCAACTTGAGGATTCCGGCGAGATAACTTATATTGATGGCTGCATGACAGCCCTCGCAAAGATTATGGGAGACAGATCGGAAGGCGATATTCTTATATTTATGCCAACGGAACGGGATATACGCGAAACCTGTCAACTCATTGAGGCCAAGCTTGATCATAGAGCCGTCATTCTCCCCCTGTTTGCCCGCCTGCCCTGGAGGGAACAGCGCCGCATCTTTCAACCTGCGTCAAAGAGAAAGATCGTGGTAGCGACTAATGTTGCGGAAACATCGATTACCATTTCCGGAATCAGATACGTGATCGATACGGGCCTGGCGCGGATCTCCCAGTATAACCCCCGCTCCCGCACGACAAGCCTACCCGTCAGAGCAATTTCCAGAAGCAGCGCGGATCAGAGGAAGGGAAGATGTGGCCGCGTGCAGAACGGGATTTGCGTGCGACTTTTCGACAAAGCCGACTTTGAAAACCGCCCGCTGTTTACAGAGCCGGAAATTCTCAGATCAAACCTGGCGGAGGTCATACTGAGAATGCTTTCCCTCAATCTTGGCGATATAACGGCGTTCCCCTTTATCGACTCCCCGCACCCGAAGAACACCAGGGATGGCATAGACATTCTCGGAGAACTAGGGGCAATTACAATAGGCACAAGGGATGCGGCATCGATCGATAACCGGCACTTGTCATTGACAGAAAGAGGCTGGGTAATGGCACGTCTGCCGATTGATCCCAGGATATCCCGGATGATCATTGAGGCACAGCGGGAAAGGTGCGTAAACGAAATCCTGATCATCTCTTCAGCGCTCAGCATCCAGGATCCGAGAGAACGGCCAGCGGAATGTGAGAAGGAGGCGGATAAGGTCCATGCCCGCTTTGCTGACCCTTCCTCGGATTTCATGACCCTGCTTCGCATCTGGAATCAATACCATGGCCTGATGCAAACCGCAAAAAGCAAAGGCCGGATGAAAGCATTCTGTCGGGAACATTATCTTTCCATAAGGGGGATGAGGGAGTGGGTTGATGTTTACGACCAGCTCAAGGCGATACTGGATGAACAGGGATGGAAAATCAGAAAGAGAACCGAAGCAGATGATACATCACTCTATGACGGCATACACAAATCTATCCTGAGCGGCTATCTTTCCAATATAGCGATGAGAAAAGAAAAGAATATCTATGCAGCAGCAAGGGGAAAGGATGTGATGATCTTCCCCGGCTCCGGTCTTTTCAACAAAGGGGGAGGCTGGATCGTCGCTGCGGAGATGATCGAGACTTCCCGGCTCTTTGCACGCATGGCCGCCAATATCAAGGTGGAATGGCTCGAGGAGCTGGGAGGCAGCCTGTGCCGCAGAACCTATTCCGAGCCCCACTGGAGCCGGGACCGCGGCGAAGTGGTTGCTTATGAGCAAGTCAGCCTGGTCGGCCTGGTGATTGTGACAAAGCGGCCCGTTTCCTACGGCCCGATCAATCCCGATGAAGCCTCTGAAATTTTTGTCCGCAGCGCCCTCATCGAAGGGGATTTGAGAAAGCCGTTTCCCTTCCTGCTCCACAATCTAGGTGTGATCGAGCAGATTTCCGATATGGAGGATAGAATCAGGAGACGCAATCTCCTCGCCGGCGAAGACGAGCTCGCACGCTTCTATCGGGAAAGGCTTCCGGGGATATATGATACAAGAACTCTTCAGAAGCTGATCAAAGACAAGGGAAGTGACGGATTCCTCCGGATGAGGGAAGAAGACGTCATGGTTCGGCTTCCGGAGGAGGATGAACTGGCTCAGTTTCCGCATGACGTCACCCTTGACGGCCATCGCTTTACATGCGACTACCGCTATGAACCGGGTCATCCAGAAGACGGTGTAACTGTGAAGGTTCCTCTCCATATGATTTCAGCGGTTCCCGCAGCAGCCGTCGATTGGATCGTTCCCGGTCTCGTGCGAGAAAGAATTGCAGCCCTCATAAAAGGGCTCCCCAAGGAGTATAAGAAGAAACTTCAGCCACTCGCACAGACCTGCGATATCATTATGGAGGAAATGAGGGAAGACAGATATCCCCTGATCTCCGCCCTGGGTAAATTTATCCATCAGAGGTTCGGCGTGGATATACCTGCATCATCGTGGAATGCGGCTGCTATCGACGACCGCCTGCAGTTGCGCTTTGCCGTCATCGACGACAGTGGAAATGAGCTGAAGGCAAGCCGCGATATCAGCAGTCTCCAGGAAGATATTCTCGCAGAAACTCAATCAACAGCCTTCGAAAAAGCGCGCAAGTCTTGGGAAAGGACAGGCGTGACAACTTGGGATTTCGGAAATCTCCCCGATGCCATCGCCCTCGAGAGCGGAGGTCGATTGGAAGGCTATGCATACCCGGGACTCGAAGCTGCCACAGGCAGCGTCAATATTCGTTTATACAAGAATAAACGTGATGCGGAGATACTGCACGGGAAAGGTGTGGCGGCACTTTACAAAATTTATTTCAACAACGAGTTTAAGTATCTTAAGAAGTCTATCATTCTCGCGGGAGACATGAAGAAGTGGGCTGATTCATTCGGCAGTGCAAGATTTGTGGAAAGCGCGATACTGCAGAAACTGGAGTACGATCTCTTCTCAAAAAACATCAGATCACAGGATACTTTTATCCGGTATGCCGAAGATGTTAGAAGTCGAATATTGCCTCATGGCCAGGACATAATGAATAGATGCGGGCCTGTCATAAAATCCTACCACGACACTTCCACGTTTCTTCAAAACCTTAGAAACGCCAACAGCTCAAACAAACCGGTACTGGACTATCTTGCATATCTCAAGGAAGAGATGAATCAGCTGATGCCGCGTGATTTCTTGATACACTATGAAAGCGAGCGGCTGATCCACATCATTAGGTATCTCAGGGCCATCGCCATTCGGGCCGAAAGAGGAATTGCCCACCTGGATAAGGCACTGGGAAGGATTAAAGATGTAAATATTTTTTCCGATAATCTACAATGTATGATAAATAACAGTAGCGCCAATGTATCACAAGAACGATTGAAGCTTATTCAAGAATACCGATGGATGATTGAGGAGTACAAGGTATCGTTATTTGCCCAAGAACTGAAGACCGCTTTTCCCATATCGAGAAAACGTCTCGAAAATAAGAGGCAGGAAATTGAACGCATCATTTGATTACACGGAGTCACGTATTTGAAGCTGATTCTCGTCAGGCATGGAGAAACCCTGTCGAACAGAGAAAACAGGGTTCAGGGGACAACCGACTTGGAGCTTAGCGACTACGGCCGCATACAGGCAGATATGCTCGCAGAGTCACTCAAGGGCGAGCCGATTGAGAGGATCGTGTCGAGCCCGTTGAGACGCGCTTATGAAACCGCAAAGGCTATCTCCAGATTTCATAATGCGAAGATTGAAGCCAACCGCGACCTTCAGGAAATGAACCACGGTGACTTTGAAAATTTAACGATAAAGGAGCTCAGGGAGAAGCATATTTCCATTCTCAGACAGTGGGAGAATGATCCCGCCTCCGTAGTCATGCCCAATGGAGAATCGCTCCCTGACCTGCAGAGACGAGCGTGGGGCGCCATCGAGGGAATTGCCGAGACCGCAAGGAATGCCATCGTCGTTACCCACAACATGACAATCAGGACCATTCTCTGCAAGATTCAGGACCTCGATATGGTGCATATAAGAGGGATGCGTGTAGATCTGGCATCCAAGACATTCGTGGAATTCAAATTTGGAAAAGGCGCAATCGTGATTTTGAACGACACCAGTCATCTGAAAGAGACCTGAATTCCTCCTGCGATGAAAGGCGTTATTTCTTGCTAAAAGCGAAAAGTCTTTACACATTTAATTCAATTTGCGTTATAATACAAACCATGGCAATTCCGGCTAGTGCGTGAGGAGCAAGGATGACGTCTTCAGATCTTCAAGACAAGTCTGTTAGTACTTTAGTCATGATGAATACTGCAATCATAAATTTGCGCCTTTATCCGTATACGAATGCGATGGTTGCAAGGAGCATCGACAGGCTGTATGAGAGTTTTCTTAATATTCTTGAAGATATGGATTCAGTGGTCTTCGCAGAATCGGAAAAGAATCTGCTCATAGGCGGGGAACCTTTGAGCCCGAAGCATAAGGGGAAGGCTCATCCGGCAATATTCCTCGTACTGATGATGAATTGGGGAATCAAGAGTATCACGTTTACGAGAGGCTTGGATAAGGCTGAGCTCATACCCTTTCTGGAAATAATAGGGAAAAAGCCCGACGAACAGGAAATAAAGAACCTATGGGATCAGATCGTCTCCGAAGGGAGAATGCCGCACATTCTTCTTAACCAGAAGATCTACATTGCGACAGATGAAGGGCATCAACTCGTGGCGAGCCTTGATATAAAGGATGATGACATCATCAAGTATATCACCGGCGAAGATCCGAGTGCCGTTTTTGATCCTCAGAAAATCAGGGAAATGACGCAGGATCCTGAATGGATCTCACGAATATTCCAATCGGGGATCAATAGTATTTTGTCAAGGGCGGACACTGCCTCCAGTGCCAAGTTATCCGAGAGCATATTCAACATGCTATCAGCCGTGGATGACATCTCCGTAAACTCGGATCAGGGAAAGATCTCCCAGCTGATTGCCGGACACATATCCGGTATGGATGCTGAACTTATCAGCATGACTCTGGCTCAAAATGTTGAAAGTCTTCTCGGGAGCCAGCTTTTCGGGGACATCGTTAACAAGATGGACTCCGCTAAATTTGAGAAGGTGGTAGGCATAATTGGCGAAATATTAGATCGCGTCGGCAAAAAGATTGATCGCGGCTCCGACCCAAGAATCGCCTCAATGCAGCAGGCCTATGACTATATGATGAGTTCAGAAAGAGGAATTGAACTCCGAGAACGGATCCAAGAAATAAAGGCGCGCCAGGAGGAAGAGCATAAAAGGAAAATCGATGATCTCAGAGAAATAGGCGGCAGTATCTTAAACAATCTTGAGCAGGGGATACTTGATGAAAGAATCGCGGCATCGTTCGATGACACAATCCACGACCTCTTCGCTGTTGGCGAAAACGAGATAGCTGAAGAGATCATCGATCGGCTCAGCAATGAGCTCTTCAACTATGATGTCGATATCCGGATAGAGGTTTCTAAAGCCCTGCTTAAGGCGCTAGATAGCCTCTCCGATAAAAAGCTGAGAGAAATATTAGAAAGGCTTTCTACCAAGCTCTTAAACTGGATAAAATTTGAAACTAGATACACTGATGCATACAGATCCCTCTGCTCGCATCTGGGCGACCTTGCCGGAAGCCAGATCCGCGATCAGCAGTTTATGGACAGTCATCCCACCATCGAGGCTTTCCGTCTGATTGTTTCCAAGGAACTGGAGAAGAATGAAGAGATAAGATCGGCAGCTTCTGACACGATGAGAGAAATAGCGTCAGATGAGATCTTAACAATTCTCATACAGCAATACCTGACAGATAAGAACAATAAGAGAAATGAGGCAGGCCAGATTCTCACTTTAATGGTTGACTCATCCATTAAACGACTTCTGGATATCATGAAAGTAAATGAAGACAGTTCCGAGCGCATCCTGATTTTGAATCTCATAACTGCAATGGGCATTGCGGCCGTACCAGCTGTATTGGAGAGGATTAATCAAGACCCGCCCTGGTATTACATGAGAAATCTGGTGCGCATCTTAGGCAAGATTGGAAGTGCTGCGCATGCAAAAATCATCGTACCACATCTGCTTCATAGCGATCATCGCGTCCAAAAAGAGGCCGTAAAGACTCTGAGCCAAATAGGAGGCGGGGCCAAGGCTGATATACTTTTAAACGCGCTGCCGGAGTTTGATGACCGCGTCAAACCGGGTGTCGTAACTGTGTTAGGTTCCTTGAAACACCGAAATGCCGTAAAGCCTCTCATCGAACTGTTTAAATCCAAGCCCACGTTGCCTGAGGACATAAAGATTGACTTGCAGGAGAAGATATGTCTCGCCCTGGGAAATATAGGAGACAAAGACGCCCTGCCTTTTCTAGAGGGAGTCCGCAAACACAGGACCTTTCTCAGCATTACATCTTACCATCCAACAGTAAGAGCTGCTGCTGCCAAGGCTTTGGGCAGAATCATGAGCAAAAGCTGATTCTCTAAGAGCCGACTGCTCTTAAATATTTATCAACGAGAGCCTCGATCCTTTCGCGATCCCAGCCGATATACACGTCCTTTCTCTCGATGATGAAAGCCGGATATCGACGCAAACGGTGTATGAGTGATTTGTAAATGCCACGCGGCGACTGAGCGTCGGTCAGGCGGATGTCGACTCGATGTCTGTAGAGTTGCTTTAGCTCACCGATCTGATCGGATAATTTTAGAATTTCCTCCTTCAATTCGGCAGGATAATCCTGAATATCGCCCTTATTGGCCTCCTTCCCGAGCCCTGACTCCCGGAAAATGACTTCACACCTCGCGCAGTGACTGTAAGTTGTAAGCAGATTGCTTACGACTTCTATGGATATTGCTTTCATATAGACAGCGCCCCATTCACATGGCAAAGGCCAATGTTATGAATTTCCATAAACCAGTAAGTCTCGGTTTTCTTGTCCTTCGTTTGCATATTAACAGTGTAGGAAACATGGACCTATCCGTCAATGAAAAAAAGGCGGGGGAGATCGGGACATTCGCAGATTCATATCACTCTAATCTGCTTGAAATTTGCCGTGCGGCTATTTCAGGTGATTCTTTAGGTAACCGTTGATATACCGCTTGACGTTTTCCTTAGGCTGAAAAATGCCGAAATGACCTTCACAGAGTATGTCTGCATCAAGGGTGAGGAGCTTTTCCATCGATTCCTTCCACTTGCCTATGTCGGATCCAAAGATGTCCAAAAATGGCCCATGGATGTCCTGGCCAAATAGTACGCGCTTTCCTGCCCTGTCAAGATATATGGACAGAGACCCTGGCGTATGCCCAGGCGTGTGCAGGCAGTTGAGTTCACTCTCACCAAAACGGAGGATTTCGTGATCCCCTGTGAGCTTGCAATCGATCGACATCGGCGAAAGAAAAGTGCCGTAACAGCTGGCAGCCGTGCGCACGCTGTCGCCTTCCTCAACAGCGCCTGCGTCAAGATCGTGCATCACGATCTTACATCCGAACTGCGTTCTGAAATACGAAGCCGATCCTACATGATCAATGTGATTGTGGGTGAGAATAAGGGTCGAGATATTCTTCGGATCGAGCCCGGCGTCTTCAATGTTCTTTTGGAGTATCCGAGAGCTCCCGCCTGCGCCGGCATCAATCATCACTAATTCTCCGCCACAGTCGATGATAAAGGACGCAGCATCATCTCCGCGCGAGACATCAGGGCCCCCGATGAGATAAATACCTTCTATAATAATCCTTGCCTTCCCCATCACCATACCCCTGCATATTTTATCAACGAGGCCTGCCTACTGCAAATCAAGAGCCCAACATAACACGGGGACGGGCCTATTGGCCGCGCTCCGTCCCCTGCCCTGTCGAGATCGTCACGCGCTCTTCGAAGAACTCGGACGCCTGCGACTTGCCAGAGTCAACCACGTCCTTCAGCTTGACGCCCCTGGTCTTAATCCCAATATCCTTCTCTCCCGTCTTGACCTGATAAACACCGCCCTCCTTTGCCAGACTGATATCTCCCAGGGGGGCCGTGCTCGTATAAAGAATGATCCGCTCTTCACCGAAGGGAGGACTGACTTCGAGCTCGAACCTGTCATTTCCCGACGGTATTTCATATATCACACCGCCGTTGAAATAGTTCTCACTCCTGTAAGGATTGGGAAGGATCTGCAGCGTCTCACCTTTAGCATCCCTGTAATGTACACGGGCGTAAAATGGTTTGTTCCCTTTAATATAGATCTTGATCTTTTCGCCTTTTTGATATCTCTGTTTGTCCGTCCAGACACGAACATTCAACGGCAATCCCGGATTATCATCAGAAAGCCGGCCGGAAATGATTTCTTTCACCGCCCTTTCATCCGGAATCACCTCCGCTCTGATTTTTGTCTTGAAGCAATCGCCTGTCCGCTCGTCTTTGTACCAGCGGTTTTCTTTAACCTGCAGGATCTTCACAGAGGCATTGGAATAAGCCTTGATCATATCTTCCTCGATCTCAAGGTCCTTAACCTTTGTTTCACTCTTCACATATGTGATGGCATACTCCACGGCATTTCTTTTTGCATCTGCCATGGCAGTCTGCTCCGTCTGCTTCCTGGACTTGTCTTCTCCCATGCAAGCATAGCCTTCCGCATCCGTGATCGTGGATTGAACTGCATAGGCATTCCCAAGTGCAAATATACAGATTACTACGGAAAGGATTGCTCTTAGCATGCTTTGCCCTCCTCATCGAATGTCCCAATCAGATCATTGACATCGGCTATATTATGTCGCTTAAGATAATCTTCAATGCCATCGATGATATCCGTCGTGGCACGGGGATTGATAAAGTTAGCAGTTCCAATCTGTACCGCTTTTGCGCCCACTATAAGAAACTCCAAGGCGTCACTGGCATGTGCGATACCCCCAATCCCGATTACCGGTATTTTGATCCTCTTTGCCACCTGCCACACCATTCTGAGGGCAATCGGTTTTATGGCTGGACCGGAAAGGCCGCCGGTGACATTGGCGAGATGGGGTATCCTGCGCTCAATGTCCACAGACATACCCGTCAGGGTATTGATGAGAGATACCGCGTCTGCGCCACCCTCCTCCACACTTTCTGCAATCGAACAGATGTCTGTAACATTTGGTGTGAGTTTAATTATTATGGGAAGATCGGTTAGACGCTTCACCTCTCTTGTCACGGCGTAGGCCATGTCAGGATCCGAACCGAAAATAATTCCGCCCTTCTTCACATTGGGACAGGAAATGTTAATTTCCAGACCTTCTATGCCTCTCGAATCGGAGAGCAGTTCCGTAACCTTCTTGAGATCATCGATTGTTTCGCCAAAGACATTTGCAATGATCGGCACGGAGAACTGCCGAAGAAATGGCAGCTTCTCCTTTATGAACGCATGGACGCCCGGATTTTCCAATCCTATGGCATTGAGCATCCCGCAGGGTGTCTCCATGATCCTGGGAGGCTTGTTCCCGGCTCTTGGTTCTAATGACACACCTTTGGCAATAATGGCGCCCAAGCGACTGATATCAACGTACGGGGCATATTCCTTGCCGTAGCCAAAAGTGCCGGAAGCGGTCAGCACCGGATTCTTGATAATCAAGCCGCCTATATCAACCTGCATTACCGGCCCGGCATTTTTCATAGATTCCCGTCTCGCTTCTGATTGCCCTTAATTGCTGGTGCAGAGTTAACCCCAGTGAATGTCCCCAATGTTAAACACAGGCCCCTCTATACAGGCGCGCGCATGCTCCCCCTTCCCTTCTCCACCTTTCAACAGCACTGTACAACCCAGGCATGCTCCCACACCGCATGCCATACGCTCCTCCATCAATATCTGACAGAATACGGATTCCCCTGCCAGGAGTTCTGATAATTGTTTTAACATTGATCGCGGGCCGCAGGCGTATATCTTCGCACTTCCACTATCATAGGACGAAATATCTGCCGAGAATCTTTCCGTTATCAGTCCCTGAAAACCTACGGAGCCATCGTCGGTACTTATAAGAACGGCGCTGCATATCTTTTTGATTTTCTCGATGCCGACAAGGTTTTCCGCTTTGCTTGCGCCGTAATAGCAGACGAGCTCGACATCCCTTGCATCGGCGCGCCTCTCATAATGCGATGCCAGATATGTGATGGGAGCAATACCTATCCCCCCGCATACAAAGATGACCTTTTCAGCTTCTCGGTAAATATCAAACGCCCGGCCATACGGACCCAACACCTCTAAAAAATCGCCTTCCGTGAGCCTCGACAACAGCAGCGTGCCTTTCCCTACAACCTTATAGAGTATCTCGACGGTTACTTCATCCTGGGACCGTTCAAAACCATAAACGCCGAACGGTCTTCCCAGAAGCGGATCAATGCGCCCTGGTTCTCTCATCATAACAAACTGTCCCGGCATGGGCGTCTGAAATGATTCAGGCAGAGTCACGCTCAACAAAAAATGCCCGGTGCTTATTTCGTCGTTTTTAATAATCTTGCCATTCATGATGAAGTCTATAATTTATTCTTTACGGATTAATTGCAAACATTTTTTCATGTCCGCATACAAGATCAGGGCATCATCTCCCGCTTCCGCATAATAATTCGCTCTTATGTCTGTCACCTCGAAGCCGAATTTTTCGTACAACCGTTTCGCACCTTCATTGGAGCGGCCGACTTCGAGACTGCACAGGACGACTCCTTCGCTAAGGGAAAGCCTGATCATTTCCGCCATGAGCCTTGAGGCGATTCCAGATTTTCTTAAGTCCTCCCGGACCGCGATTTTATGAACCTGCAGTTCTCCGGCAATTATCCAGTAGGTTATGTATCCAGCAATTTCACTATGTCGGTCTTTACGAATTTTCGCCACGAGGTTGCGCGAGATAGGTATTTGAAGTTCTCGCACAAGCACATCCCTGGACCATGGCTTGGGAAATGATGAATTTTCGATGGCTAAAATCTCGTCGAGATCTTCCATTGCCATACCTTTGATTTCAACCGATTTTTGATCCATGTGGATTGGATGTGTGCATCCTGAAGAATGCTGTTGGGAGGGAAACGCCATGGGGTTATTTCATTGTTTCAATCATGCCGGGCCGCTGCATGATATATGAACATCAATTCTCTATTCTACCTTCTTGCTCAACACCTCGCTCGCTAAATAAATATTTTTCTTGCCATACTCCTTAATGTAAGAGGCAAAATCCTTCAGCTTCATTTCTTTCCTCTTTTCATCAAGTTTCAGAAGCATAGGTAGATTTACACCGGTCACGACCTCCAGTTTTCCTTCTTTAAGGAAAGACAGGGAGATGTTTGAGGGCGTACCGCCGAAAAGATCGGTCAGTATCAATACACCCTGGCCATGGTCCAGTTTCTTGATGCACTGACTCATTTCTTTCTTAATCTCTTCCATCCCCTTCTGCTGATCCACGGAGACGTGGCTCACCGCCTCGAATTTCCCTTTTATCAGTTCGGCTGCCTTTATCAGTTCACTGCCGAGGTTGCCATGGGTTGTTATGAGAACGCCGATCATCTTCTATCTCCTGAAAGTCCTTTACCGATGGGTAAGCTAATTTATTGCCCTGCAATTGTCAAGGCACATTTGTAGTTTTCCCGGAGAGAAACAACCATTCACTTAAAAAAATGATTGTGCGAAACAGAACATCTTTCCCTGCACATGCACGCGTTTTTCCTTGACACATAAAGCATTCTTGTCTATAAATTTAATAAGTTCATTATAGACTTGTGAGAATTATGGTCACCGAGATTGAGCCCTCTTCACATCTCCGGAAAATTCAACATAAACATGCGGATAAAGGCCCTGAAGCGATTTTCGTGAGCGCACTTTACAAAAAGGGTTTGACCAAGAATCGTACACGGGGTTAAGAATATACGTCTTCGCAAAAAAGACATTTTTTGCGGATTCGTAAAAGATAAACATTTTTTACCAGAAAGAAGGATAGCAATGACATCGAATCAGAAACTCATCAAGTGGGTTGAGGAAATGGCACATCTTTGCAAGCCCGAGCGCGTGCATTGGTGTGACGGGTCAGAAAAGGAATACAATGAAATGTGTGATAGGCTTGTCAAGTCCGGTACTTTCATTAAGCTCAATGAGGAGAAGAGGCCAAACTGTTATCTCTCCAGGTCCGATCCCGCAGATGTGGCAAGGGTCGAAGAACGCACCTTTATCTGCTCGAAGAAGAAAGAGGACGCCGGACCGACAAATAACTGGCACAATCCCGAAGAAATGAAGAAAACCCTCATCGGGTTATTCAACGGCTCCATGAGGGGAAGAACCATGTATGTCATACCTTTCAGCATGGGACCTTTAGGGTCTAATATCGCCCATATCGGTATTGAGATAACCGATTCTCCCTATGTCGTCTGCAATATGAAGATTATGACGCGCATGGGCAAGGCTGTTCTTGACATCATGGGAAAGGACGGAAACTTTGTGCCCTGCCTGCACTCCGTTGGCAAGCCTCTCAAGCCCGGCGAAAAGGACGTGTTGTGGCCCTGCAATAATGACCACAAATACATCGTCCACTTTCCCGAGACGAGAGAAATCTGGTCTTTTGGAAGCGGTTATGGCGGAAATGCCCTCCTGGGCAAGAAATGCTTTTCGCTTCGCATTGCCTCGGTTATGGCGCGCGACCAGGGATGGATGGCCGAACACATGCTCATACTCGGGCTGACTTCCCCGAAAAGCGTGAAACGCTATATTACCGGCGCCTTCCCAAGCGCTTGCGGTAAGACCAATCTCGCCATGCTGATACCGACGATTCCCGGATGGAAGGCAGAAACCGTGGGAGACGATATTGCCTGGATGAAGTTTGACGCTGACGGAAAACTCCGCGCCATCAATCCAGAATACGGATTCTTCGGCGTTGCTCCGGGGACGTCTATGGCGTCCAATTCGAATGCCATGCTCAGCATGACCAAGAATTCCATCTTTACCAATGTTGCATTAACGCCTGACGGCGATGTCTGGTGGGAAGAAATGACGAAGGAAAAACCAGAAAAACTCATTGACTGGAAAGGGCAGCCCTGGACGCCCGCGTCCGGCCGGGACGCGGCGCATGCCAATGCACGCTTTACAGCCCCGGCAAGCCAATGTCCCGTCATTGATCCAGCCTGGGAAGATCCGCAAGGCGTTCCCGTATCCGCATTTTTATTTGGCGGCAGGCGGGCCACTGTGATACCTCTAGTTTACGAAGCCTTCAGTTGGCAGCATGGCACCTTCATGGGGTCAATTGCCAGTTCTGAAAAAACAGCCGCAGCGGCTGGAACTATAGGTGACGTGCGGAGAGATCCTTTCGCTATGTTACCTTTTTGCGGTTACCACATGGGCGACTACTTCAAACACTGGCTCGACATGGGAAAGAAGACGGACGGGAAGAATCTACCCAAGATCTTCTATGTAAACTGGTTCCGCAAAACGTCAGACGGCAAGTGGTTATGGCCCGGCTACGGTGAGAACAGCCGCGTCCTTAAGTGGATCTGCGAGAGGATCGACGGAACCGGGAAGGCCGTGGAAACGCCCATCGGTTATGTGCCTGCTCCCGGTGCAATCGATCGTACAGGACTTAACGTGTCAGACCAAGATATGGCGGAACTTCTTAGTGTTGATGTCAACGCCTGGCTTTTGGAAGTGGAAAGCATAAAGAAACATTACAGTCAATTCGGAGACAGACTTCCGCAAGGACTCAGGGATGAGTTAAACGCCCTGGAGCAGAGACTCTCGAAGCAGAAAAAGTAATTTCACTCGTCGTCTCAAGTTTCTTACTTGAACAACAAGCTGAAGAAATTCTCCCTTGTGGGAGAGGCGTTGTCTACCGATCCAATATTAGCAGGGTTGATTGCCACTTATCATTTTGCTGTTTTCTGGGTAAATTGGTCTTCTATACTGCCGTACTATGGTTTCCAAAATCACGAAGAAATGCGCCAAGTGCGGCGCAGAGACGGAATGTTACCGGAATCCGTTTCCGACAGTGGATATCATCATAGAGCTCGATCACCGAGGAATTCTCCTCGTATCGCGTAAGAATTATCCCTTCGGGTGGGCCCTCCCCGGCGGTTTTGTCGACTATGGAGAATCACTTGAAGATGCCGCAGCGAGGGAAGCAAAAGAAGAAACCGGGCTCGACATAAAACTTATCGGACAGTTTCACACATACTCGAGGCCGGACAGAGACCCCCGGCACCACTCAATATCCACCGTCTATATCGCAAAGGCAAGCGGTATACCGCATGCTGCCGATGATGCCAAAGAGGTAGGCGTATTTACTAAAGATGCACTGCCCGAACCTATTGCATTTGACCATAGAGAAATATTGGAGGATTACTTCAGCTTCCGGGATGATGACGCTTGAATTCCGTAGCGAGTGTATTCCCCGCGCCCTGCCGCGGAGAGCTTCAATCAACGGCAAGCCCGACCAGAGATAACCTTTGCCGTATCATCACGAATAAAGTGCGTCATATAGCCCCGATGTGCGCATGATGCGTCTCGATACGGCGGCGCGAAAGATCCCCTCCGTTCCCCATATCTCAACACGCTTTTTCGCCCTCGTAATTCCCGTGTAGATGAGCTCCCGTGTAAGCACCGGGGAGTCATAATCAGGGAGGATAAATAAGACGCTCTTAAACTCCGATCCTTGGCTCTTGTGAACCGTCATGGCGAAAACAGTTTCATGCTCCGGTAACATTACCGGTGGAAATTTCCTGATATTGCCCCCCGCATCCCGGAAGAATGCCCTCAATTCGTCTCGCTGTCCATGGTCGGGGAGGATGATACCGACATCCCCATTGAACAGCCTCAGGTTGTAGTCGTTGCGCGTAACCATGATCGGCCTCCCGCCGTACCACTGTCCTTCGGGTTTTATAAGGTTGGCCTCTGTGAGAATGGTCTCGATAACCCGGTTGACGACCACAACGCCAAACGGCCCTTGTCTTACGGCACAGAGAATACGAAACTCTTCGAAGAAGCTCAAGGCATGCTCTGAATTATCATGTAATTTAGTGGCTTGTAAATAATTGTTAAACTTCTTGTTTATGATTTTTCTCACGGCCGAAATCAGGGCGGCCGGTCTATCTATGTCGGACCAGGAGATATCTTCGTATGCATCTGACCTCAAAATGCTCATGGCGCCCTGGCTATTGCCTGCGTTCACTTCGTTACACGCCCTGCTTATCCCCGTATCTTTTTCAAAACGATAATTTTTCTTAAGACCTGCGATGCAGTCCTGCATGCCAGGCATACTGACGGTATCGGAACCGGCAAGATCATCCCCCGTGATCGCCTTCATGGTGCCGATAAAAGCAGATGAATAAGGTCTCGCCTCTCCAATCCCACAGATATCACCCAGTACAGCCCCTGCCTCCACGGAAGACAGCTGATCCCTGTCTCCCAAGAGAATCAATCTGGCCTCCTTTGGCATAGCCTGGACAAGTTTAGACATGAGCGGCAGGTCGACCATGGATGCCTCATCCACAACAACCAGATTAAATGGAAGACGGTTTCTTTCGTTGTGCCGGAAGTAAGGCGAATTTCTCAGATTGCCCAGCAGGCGGTGAATGGTTGTTGCATTGTCAGGAATGGCAGCCTTGATGTCGTCTTGTGACGCCAGTCCTTCCTTGTTCTTTCTGATGGAATCCTGGAGACGAAATGCAGCCTTCCCCGTGGGGGCAGCAAGTGCAATGCGCAGTTCTTTGCCCTTGAACTGCTCTAAAAGAAGGGCCAATACCTTTACCACGATGGTCGTCTTGCCCGTTCCGGGACTGCCGGCTATCACGGCAAACCTCTTCAGGAAGGCGGTAACGGCGGCAATCTTCGCCCAGTCCGTATCTCCATCCGACATCGCAGGAAATAGCCTGGATAGACTCTCCCTGAATAGAGCCGTATTTGCTTCTCCAGGATCCCGCCCACTATTCTTATCTTCTATTCCCCGGATTCTGCCTTTGATGAAATCGGCAAGTGTCCTCTCATAGTCCCAATAGCGGTAGAGATAAAGGCGCGACCGATTATCAAGAATGAGGGGTTTATAGTCACCAGGACTTCCCACAACTTTGCATCCCTCAAGAGCAGCAGACCATCTGGCTAATGCAGGTAAGACCATCGCGTCCTGACCATCTTTGTCACCATGCAGGAGCGTGCCTTCTACGGATCGAAGATCAAGGCATATATTGCCCTCTCTCGTGAAGCGGCTGACCATTGCGACGGCAAGCATAACCTCTGGCGCATGGCCTCCCGATAGTCGCCCCATGAAACGCGCAAAGTGAATATCCAGGTCGGAAAAGTATTTGTTATTAAGATTCGGATCAATCGTACTCATATGCTTCATTTAATAATTGTAACTAAACAGGGGTTACACCCGGCCCGCCACATTCGCGGTCAGGCGGGAGCGGGAATCCAGCTGCCCTTTCCAGTGCGGTATGACATCATGCACGTACATGCATTATGTGTTTTCCATTAAAGTCTGAGTCAAGTCCTCCACAAGTTTCTCCTCAGGGCGGTCGTAAAAAATCCCGCAGCGATGGCCGTACGCAGGATCCATACCGCGGAGGAATAGATAATACACCCCTCCGAAATGTGTCTCATACTTGTAATCGGAGATCCGTAATTGTAGAAACTTATTCAGAGCCACCGTGTAGATATGATATTGGAGAAAGTAAAAAGACTCAGCCATCATGCGGGAAAGCGCATCTGTGTTGTAATCTGTGACCTGCCCCCCTAGGAAGTTCGATTTCCAGTCAACCAAGTAGAACCTGTTTGCATACTTGAACACCATATCCATGTAGCCCTTCATGTATCCTCGCGCCGGGCTGAATCGGAGCTTCTCCATAATCTCAGGTATTGCCCGCACGCCGTCCGTCATATGCCTGGAGCCGGCAATATTATAAATTGACCTGAGCGCTTCTGGAGAAATACGCTTAAGCGGAAAATAGAATTCAACTTCATTGATGCGGTCGCGGGTGCTTACAGCCGCGAGCTTCAGCCTGCCATCCTCTTTGTCAAGAGGCATGTTGATGACCTTTTCCAGCATGGAGACGACTGCGTCAACCCACTTGTCCTCAAAGCCGTATTCAGGAAGTTTCTGGGAAACGAGGGCCCTTGCCGCGTCCATATCCTTTTGCGCATAATCCATGTTCTCCATGATGTCATGCAGACAGCTCCCGGCTCTGGCGCCCTTGGGAAAGGCGAAAATACCCGACACCTGGGGGCCAGTCTCATCTGCGTCGGAGATATCCATATGAGGACCGATATCCCTGTCCGGGAGATCCGCAGCGTGGGGTCTATCGGAAACGAGGTAAGAGAAGCTCGCTATCTTCCAGGATCCGTCAATAGTCCGGAAAAAATGGCGGCACTCTGTGTTCTCGTCCCTATCACTGAGCGCGCGGTAGTCATGCGCTACCTGCATGGGTATCTCGCGCGCCTCTATGCTGCCCGCGGAATTTTGCACAACATGTTCAATATCGTCGAAAAGTTCACCATCGCTCAAATTACAGAACCTCTCGTCTGTCGCATCGATAACATTGCCGGAGGGATCCGCTCCACATCTGTGGAACAGATACGCAGGGGCGGAAGTCCCCGCTTCATTAAATTTTCCCCAGACCAGATAACAGCGATGCCTTGCCCTGGTAAGTGCCACATAGAGAAGGCGGACATTTTCAGCGAGAATCTCCCTTCGTGCACTCTCTTTAATGCATTCCCGGCCGGATGAGCCGATGTCACAAGTCAATCTCCAATCATTGTGTTCATCGTGAAAAGTCAATACATCGCCCTTGACGTTCGAATCTCCCCACACGAAAGGACAAAAGACGATGGGGTACTCAAGGCCCTTGCTTTTATGGACGGTAACGACCTTCACTGCCCTTTCATCGCTTTCCAGCCGGATCTGGTCCTCATCGGATCGTGCAGTTTCCTGAGCTCTCTGCTTTATAAGCCACCTCAGGAGTGACATGGGCCCCAGCCTCTTTCCTGTGGATTCGCGTTGAAGGAGTTCCGCCAGATGAAGAACATTGGTCAGGCGTCGCTCGCCGTCAGGATACCCAAGAAGACGCTCTTTGACGTGTTCCGCAGCCACCAATTGCCTGAACATCCTGATAAAGCCATGCGCATGCCAGGTTTCGTGGTAATTCCAGAATCGCTCGACCCATATCTTCCACTCGTTTTCTTCCTTCATGAATCTATCCAGATCCTCGCCATTCACACCCATCATATCAGAAGTCAGGGCTCCCTTTACAAGTCCTCCGCGGTCCGGATAGACAATTCCCGTGAGTACCCTTTCCACTTCCTTCGCTTCGCGCGAATCAAAGATGTTTTCCTTCATATGGAGAACGCTGGGAATGCCTATTTCAGAGAGAGAGTTTTGCAAAAGAATGGCCTCTCTGTTGGTTCTTACCAGGACGGCAATATCTCCTTCATGTATGGGTTCCTCTCCAATGACAGCTGTCCCTTCCCTGCCCGATTCAAGCAATCTTGCTATCTCCCATGCCACGGCACGGCAAATCAGCGAGCCTGCCCTGCCCTTCGCTAGGCCTTTTGCGGCAGCCGCGTGTTTCTCTGACGGAACGATCCACAGATGTAACGGCGCTTCGCGCTTGCCTCGGACTTTCAGATATTTGTGAACTTTACTCCGGGCTGCCTCAGCCGGGTGAAAAGAAATGCCGTCATGAACGAAAGCTTTCTGAGTGTGAGAGAAGATAGTATTGACAGCCTTCACCAATCCAGGTTCGGACCGCCAGTTCTCGAGGAGCGCATATTTCGTTTCCACGATGGATGCCGCCTTCATGTAGGCAAACACGTCCGCGCCGCGGAAGTCAAATATGGTCTGTTTAGGATCGCCGATAAGAAAGAGGTCTCCACCTTCCTTCCCAAAAATGCTGTGGAATATCGCGTACTGAATCGTATCCGTATCCTGAAACTCGTCGATTATCGCAGATTTATATTTGCGCCTGATTGCTGCTGCAAGAACGTTACCACCCGATCCTTCCAGCGCTGAGCGCATTTTCAACAGGAGATCGTCATAAAACATGACGTTCCGCAGGCTTTTCCGCGCTACGATCTCCCTCCTGGCAGTTCTGATCATCTCGGTCTTGAGAAACAGAAGGTATCTTTCCATGAGCTCTCTCACTGCGCGCGCCTTGACAGCGGTGTCTTGGCACAAGGCGAAGAACTCATGGCTCGTAGGTAGGGCGCCCTTTTTCAATGATGCGCTGATTTTTGCCTGTGTAAATTTTTCAAAATCTCCAAACAGCATCAAGTGCTGCCCACTGGATGCAAGAAAGCTTTGCATGGCCTCGGCCATTGCAGGCACTCTGCTGCCGTAGATATTGGCCTTGAGACCCGGACTTTTCAGCTGTTCTAGGATATCTCCCTGTGAATCAGTCCACATCTCCCTAAGTCTGTCGATTTCCGCTTCGAATAGCGTCAGCGCCTCGGCAATTGCGCCAGCCTCCGGAGGATCCACTTCTGGAACGATTATGACATCAGGGTTCATGGCATTATTGTCCAACAATTTGAGGAAATATCCCGGACTGAAACCCCGATTTATGGCGTACTCAACGAACTCAGGGAGGGCGACGTAAAAATGCTCCCTCCAGAAATCCTCCACTATCTCCTTTCGCAGGTCTTCCTGGTTCGTAACTATTTCCACATCAAAGAGGGCCCCGCTCTCGAAGGCGTTCTCATAGAGCATCCTCTGGCAGAAGCCATGAATGGTAAAAATTGCCGCCTCATCAAAATCCCTGACAGCAGCGGTGAGTCCTTCCAATGCTATCTTACGCTCATCTTCATTAGGATATTTTTGAAGAAGCCCGCTTAAGAACAATTCGTCGCTTCGCCCCCGCGTAAATGAGTCCAGGGCATCCTTAAGTATTTTCCGGATCCTGTCCTTCAGCTCTTCGGTCGCCGCTACGGTAAAGGTGACCACGAGGATATCTCTGACATGCAGACGCTTCTCGACGATGAGGCGGACAAAAAGACACGTTACAGCGTAAGTCTTTCCCGTGCCTGCAGCTGCCTCAATAAGGCTTTTCCCGTCAAGGGGACTGTTCAGTGGATCAAAGTTCTTCATGTGTCTCGAATAATCCCGTTTGCTTGAGTGCGACAAAGGTCGTATTCCCGCAGGTTGCTGCGGAGAGCTTCAATCGCCTTATGGCTTAAGATCTTTCCGATGCGCGATGAGAGGCGCAAAGATATCCTCCGTAATACCGCGAAACTCGGCATCAAGGGGATCGGCATTACGAAAGCACAGGCCGAAATATGGGTCATCACGTTCCGCCGGCCTGTCAGCGAAATCGCTCCCCCCCCAAAACTTCTTTGCTTCCTCTATTCCTGCTTCTTTTGATTTCCCCTTGATAAGCACGGTCTGTGCGTATGCCCAGGAACTCTCGGGAAAAAATTTGAGCGGCTTGGATAGGCCCGTCGCATATGCTCTTAGCAATCTCAGGAGGATCTCCTCAGGCTCATCGACCGGCGCATATTCGCACGATCCGGTGCCACCGAAGAGAAAGCTCCGGCGCGGATAGTCATCCTTCCCTATGGCATTCAGTACGAGCTGCCGCAGCCAAGCCTGCAGGAAGTCCATTCCCTTAAGTCTTGCATACCGAAATTGTGTCAGACCGCCCGCATGAATGGAATCGATACGGCCCGTCAGCGTGAAGCCGTCAATTGCCATTTTAAAATCCAGTGGCGCCAGCCTATCTGTTATAAGATGGGGCCGAATTTGCGCGGTAAATCCTAATGCGCCTTGAGCGACAGTCCTATAGCGATAAGACCCGACCGCGCCATAGGGAAGCTGCCCGGATGCCTTGGCCACGGAAAAGTAGTCGTCGAGGTTCCTTCCTGCAAGGGCCTTCTCCACGAGAGTCTGTTCAAGGCTGTATTTGTCGAGACCCGTCAGATCGAATAACTCCTCCTCACGTAAAATCTCATCATCTTCTTCAAGCGTCACCCCAAGGCGCCTCTGCAGGATGAATCGCGCCGGGTTCCTGAAAAAACTCATGAGATCACTCAACTCAACTGTTTTCCATTCTTCTCCCGGTGCGGAGAGCACCCTGTCTATGAATGCCGGAGGAGATCCGCCGGGACTTAAGAGGCTCCGTGCGGCTCTACAATCCTCCTCGGAATAGCTGAACAACCCTGGACGGCCCCGGAAGTATTCCGGGTTGAAGGCCTGCAGACGATGCCTTGTTATGACGCGTTCAGAAATATCTTTCCCCTCTATCCTGAAGCCCTGCTTCAGGTAATCGAGAAGTTCACTGACAAGCACTGACGGCGGGATGGGGCTGTTGTCCTCGATGCTTTGGCCAACGTAGCTGATGTAGAGCCGTTCTCTTGCCGAGAGAATAGCCTCCAGGAAGAGATAACGGTCATCGTTTCGCCGCGATGGATCACCAGGTTTTGGTGATTTCGACATCAGGTCGAAGCCCAATGACCTTGACTGGCGGGGGAAGCTGCTGTTATCCATGCCCAGAAGACATATGACCTTAAAAGGAATGCTCCGCATGGGCAGCATCGCAGAGAACGTTACGCCGCCTGTCAGGAAACCGGCGCCGAGAGTTTCCTCCACCAGGGCATGCCTTAAATAATACTTTATTACGTCGATTCCTAAAGACTCAGAGAATCCTGAATTAACCTGCATGCCCTCCAGCCCCCTGAGCTTCTGTCTGAAAACATGGAGGCCCCTTCCCGCTTCCATATCATCATCAATTTGAAAAAATTTATCCAAAATACCAACGAGCGTCCGCGACCAGGCATCGATCGTCATCGAGCGTCCGAGGTTGCCTGCCTCCCTAAAGAGTTCATCGACAAGAGCCACAAACCGGCCCAGAACAGCAGCATCACCACCTTCAATATCATCGTAAGGGAGAACATTTTCAAAAAGTAGATCATCCTTCCTGGGCATCGCATAACCCAGGAGCATACGCTCCAGCCCCGCTTTCCAGGTATTTTCCGAAGTGCCCGGAAGACCGGCGTGCCGGCGATTTTCTTCATCGATCCCCCAGTAAATTCGCGTGTCCCGGACCCACCATCTGATTGTTGCAACATCCTTCTCGGAGAGATCGAACTTCCTGCCCACATAGGCAGATTCGAGGATAGAAATGATGCGCGAGACTTCGAACCGGCTCCCGACGAGGTCTAAAATCTCGAAGAAGGTGTCGGTGATCTCAACCTCTGTCTTCACACTGATATCCGCTATGCTGTGGGGGATCCATTTTCTTTCACTTCCTTCCCTGCTTTCATGACCATCGAATACGGCCTGGATGATGGGTGCATACGCCTCGATATCAGGCGTCATGACCAGGACGTCCGTGGGCATCAGTGAGAGGTCTTCCTCGAACATGGCCAGAACATTGTCATAGAGAACCTCGACCTCACGCATCTTGCTGTGACACGAATGGATGTGTATCGACGAATCATCATCTGAAATGCTCAGCGGCTGGTCATCATCCGTCCTACCTCTATCGCGCAAATTAAGCATGTCCGACTGTACGGCGGCAAGCATGCTTTTCGCGCCGCCGTCCTCAAAGGAATCGCAATACTCCGCCTGGAAGTCAGACATGCTGCCAAAAAAATCCCTCCCTAAGGAGCCCAGCGATGAGAGCAAGCTGTTGCCCCTTTCCAGATACAATGACTCTTCGGTAGGGCTCTGCCGCGCCGTTTTCTCCCTCACTCTTGAGAGCTCCCGCCTCATCTCCCTGTCGGAGCGTATATCAAGCCAGAATTCCTGTGACGGGCTCATGAGGAAAAAATTGACCTCCGTCGCATCGGCGAGTGCATGAATAATGTCCAGATGAAAACGCGGGAGCGATGAGATGCCGAAGACCGAAATCCGCTCAGGCAGAAGTTTTGCGTCCATGCTTTGATGTCGCATTTTTTTAAGAAACTCATCTCGGAGCCGCGCTTGGTGATGAGAACTGTCTCCCCTCATCAATGCGCGCCATACTTCCGCCTGCCACTTCTCATCTTTCTCGCCCGTTGTTTGCGCCTCCCAGGATATCACCATCTCCGGCCGGAAAATTAGATACTGATCAAAAACATGTGCTATCCTCTCCGCAAGCTGGAAGAGCTTCAGGTTATATGGCAATCCGATCTCTTCGTAAGCGGCATTGCCGCCGGAGAGATAGAGGTCGATGGATTCGAAGCCGGGGCTCTTGAGAAATGCAGGAAGCAATCCCAGAATTTTCCATGTCATTGTGTCGGGATCGGCGGCCTGATTCTGCTGAAACTCAGGCATTACCGCGGACATTACCCGTGACACAAATGCTTTGGGGAAGACAAAAGAGATATTTGCCGAAATGCCGAGATGGTGAGCCAGCCGCATGGAGACCCAGCGCTCCATACCCCGGCTCTGCACGATGATCACCTCTTTGTCAAAAGGCGAAGAAAGCGGCACCTTGAGAACTTGACTAAGGTTCTCTGCAAGGATTTCCAATCTGTTGCTAGTAAATATTTTCAGACCCATTTCCCGCCTCGCTCGCCCCTGTGCGTGCTCAAATATAGCTCAATCCATATCCGGGAGAATTAGGGAAATCATTTTCAATGAAAAACCCGTTTGAGTTTGATAGACTTTTCGGTGATATTCTTGGCCGTTTGAAGTATAGGAAAAGCGCTCCCGAGTGTCAATGAGTTTTACCATGAGAAATAAAAACATCCTCATCACGGGTCCTCCGGGCATAGGCAAGACGACTCTTATCAGGAGAATCGCCCATGACTTGCAGAATCTTAATCCCGTAGGTTTCTTTACAGAGGAGATTCGCGTGCGAGGTATCCGCAAGGGATTTTCTTTAGTCAGCCTCGAGGGCAGGAGGGGAAGACTGTCTCATACCGATATCACAAGCGGTTACAGAGTGGGAAAATACGGCGTGGATATCGCCGCCTTTGACGATTTTCTCGACCATATCGCGTTTTTCGGTTCCGATACCGGCGTGATCATAATCGACGAAATAGGCAAGATGGAATGTATGTCCGATAGATTCAAGAGATTATTAGAGACAATGCTGGAGCAGGAAAGGCCCGTCATTGCCACCATTGCCAGCAAGGGCGAAGGCATTATCGGAGAGATAAAGAAACGTGACGATGTTGAGCTTTTCGCAATGACGCAGAGCAACAGAAATTCACTGTTGCCAGAGATATTAAAGCTTTTTCTTTCCCAAGAAAGATATTCGTTGCCTTGAGGATGTTTCTTGCACCCGGAGGACTTCATTCCTCGACTGTGTTGCCACGCGGAATGTGGTAAAGCTTTCTCAGTACTTCATCAAAGTAGTCAGGCAGGTAACGGTTCCACAGCTTAATCGGCAGTTCTCCCAGTTCATACTGCGCTGAATAAGGAAAGACAAACAGATATTCCATGAGGTACTCTATATTTTTTGCGAGGTGCCCGTTATACGGCTGTCGCAGGCGCTGCTCGATTATCCGGTCTTCATGCATGCACCGGCCGATTTCGCTCTCCAGCATTTCTTCGTAATCGGAAACTATTATTTCCATGTATATATGATCCTCACCGGATCTGACGAATTCTGCAAACTCGCGATTGGAATCATCGGGCGTCGAGCCTCTAAGGCGCATGACGTCAATAATCTTCTCGCTCAGGTCCTGACTGAGTATCGCGTCCCGGGGTGGAACGTAACGCACGATCACATTAGTCGCGTTGTACTTCCCCGCATGTCTCTCCTCCTCAACGATTTCACATCCCTCCGCATTTCGGAGAACGTTCAGCAATTCTCCCTGCTGCGAATCTTCGAGTATCACCTTCACGCCTGCCACGTCATTGATGATCATATCGTCAACATCATGAATCTCTCTCTTCAGTTTGAAATCTTCGACCAACCGGTTTTCCGCCTTGAGGAATTCCTCAGTCATTTCTTCCTGTGATGTAGCGAGCTGATCCCTGGGAACACCTAGGATTCTGGCGCGCTCATCCGCAAGCAGATCCGCGCGTTTTCTGATAGCGCCGAACATCCAGTCGATAATCCTGCGGGCGGATTTCTCCGCCATTCTGTGCACGCGCTTTTTTCTGCTTGAACCAAGATATTCATCCACAGCGCCGCTTTTCTTAAAAAATAAAGTGGCATGGAAAGGGGTCTCCCTATAAAAGCGACCCGGTTCACCCCTGTATTCGGCCATTAGTTCGTCTATTCTCTGGGTACGATAAGGCGGATTGGCGACAATTACGTCCTTGAGATCGCTCTTTACGAAGGCAGGCCTGCTATAGAGTTCACATTTATGCAGACCCTGAAATATTTTGTGTGAAAAAATATTGAGATACCTGGAAAGATAGATATTGTTGAAATGAACGAGGCGGGTAATCAGATCTGCATCCGATGGATTGACCTCGCAGTACATCCACCTACGTATTAAATCTTTCAAATCATTTCGATGCAGAAAACTGTTAATAGTGATCATGATTACTCTGTTCCCTGCAGGTGCGGTCTATGTATTAAAAGGCGGCCCCTGGGGACCGGCATCTCCGCCCCTTTTGCATTTACACAAATTTATTTTAATGCTAAAAGCTAAGAAGACATAAACCATAATCTGCAATAATCCTAATACATAAAGTGCATAATCACAATGCATTTTTCCCCTCTTCCCGGCAGTTTATGTAGCTTGAAATTACAATAATCCGCAAGTGGAGTGAAACCAACATGAAAAAACGTCTCATCATGTTGTCGGGTCCATCATGCGTCGGGAAATCACCCCTGATCAAAGCGCTCCAGAGAGTGCACCCGGAAATATCCTTCCGGATGCCAATCCTGTATACGAGTCGGCCGCCCCGGTCTATAGAGACGGAAGGCGTCGATTACTATTTTCGCTCTGAGCACGAAATAAGATCATATCCCAGTGAGCGCTACATCATCGGTCAGATACGAAAAATCTGGCAGGCTATAGACCTCAGGGAAATGAAGGAACTCTTTACCAATAGTAGCCTGATTATTCTCGAAATATATCCCACCTTCGGCAAACTGTTCCGAGACCATACTCTCATGCAGCAGTTCACAGCCGATTTTGACGTTTGCACCGTCTTTATCAGTCCTGCTTCTGAAGACGAAATTCATGCCCTCCAGATTAACATGGGATTTCGTTCAACTGAGGAAACCACAGCCGCCATCATGCTGCCCAAACTTATCGGCCGCACACAACAGCAAGGAAAGCTCCTTACCCAGGAAGTATTGGATGACCTCCAAATACGGGCATCCATGGCCTACGAAGAGATCAAGATGGGTGAGAATTACACCTACCGGATTGTCAACCATGACGGCGAGGATTCCCATAACTGGCTCTATACTCCCCCTCTGGGCGATGCAGGAGCGACACTGGGAAGCCTTGTCGAAATCATTCACAAATAGAAATATCTCCCTCCGAAGGCCCCTGCCCCGATCATAGATTCGACACTGGTTACATCGCCCCGAAGGCCACAAATAATCCTTGACGCAGACAAGCAAAATAGCTACTTCTACCTCAAAGAAATAGGCAACGTGATTGCGCTAAAATCTCGTGAGGTAAAGTACATATGACACAGGATGTTTACGACCATCTGGCCCTTCATCTGGATAACCTGCCTAGCGGTTTCCCCCGTACAGAATCGGGCGTGGAGATGCGTATCCTCAGACGTCTGTTTAACGAAGATGAAGCGGCCCTGGCCTGCCATCTGCGGATGATGCCGGAGCCAGTGGAAAGGATTGCGAAACGCGTGAGCCTGCCTGCGGAAGAACTCGCGGAAAAGCTTCATCAGATGTCGCGCAAGGGATTGATCTTTCGCGCCGACATGCCTGAAGGACCACGCTACATGGCAGCCCAGTACGTCGTCGGTATCTGGGAGTACCACGTCAATGATCTCGATGAAGGCCTGATCAGGGATATGAACGAATATGCCCCCTATCTGCTCGATGCATCCCTCAAACTCAAAACCAACCAGATGAGAACTATACCGATCGGGGCCAGTTTGGAAGGCAAAGGAACTGTCATGCCTTACGAAGAAGCCCGAAAATTGATCGAACAGCAGAGCAAAATTGTTCTCGCACCCTGTATATGCCGCAGAGAGCATTCCATGGTCGGGCAAGGCTGCGGCAAATTGCCCGAAGCCTGCCTTATTTTTTCCACGGGCGCATATTTTTATGAAGAGAACGGTCTGGGCCGTTCGATCACCCATGAAGAAGCCCTGCAAATTTTGAAAAAGGCTGAAGAAGAAGCCCTCGTGCTCCAACCGACCAATGCGCAGAGGGTTATGGGCATGTGCCTTTGCTGCGGAGATTGTTGTCAGATGCTAAAGAGCCTCAAGAGAATGCCCAAACCGGCTACCCTTGTCCATACCAATTACTTTGCCAGGATTAGGAAGGAAGAATGCATCGGTTGCGAAACCTGCTTGGGTAGGTGCCAGATGGAGGCCATCACGATGCAGGACGACATTGCCGAGATCGACCCGGACCGCTGCATAGGCTGCGGCCTCTGCATTCTCGCGTGTAGCGCCGAAGCTATTGATCTTACCCGCAAAGACGAAAAGGATTGTTACACACCCCCGGACAATGCGGTTGAGACCTACAGATGCATCGCCCAGGAAAGAGGGTTAATCAAATAGCATAATCTTAAAGATTGCAAGATTGCCAGGATTCAAGGAGCGTAGAAACTCGATTGTCGTTTCTAACACTTCAGTATCCGTTTTTGTTGTGCCTTGGTGGGCACGCAGCAGCGCCATTATCTTTCATCCCCGATTCTCCGGTTTGGTTTTGCCATTTTCATATCCATTTTGTGAGTGCTTCCCACACCCTTTGAACGCATGTAAAAAATGGAAAAGCAGCGAGACAACGAAACATCTGCCGTAACCTGCAAGCGCTGCGGGAAATGCTGCATGTCTGCTTTTGTTCCTGCCAGAGGAGAAGACATGGAAAGATGGAGGCGTGAAGATAAAAAGGAAATACTGCGTGCCATCGAACGTTCAAAAGCTATGTGGGCGGGAGATGTCGTCGTGTCATCAGAAGATGGAAGAATATTATTCAACTGTCCCTTCCTCAAATATGAGGGAGAATATGCGACCTGCACGATCTACGAAGACAGGCCTAAGACGTGCAGGAACTTTGAGCCGGGGTCTTCCGAGCTCTGTTCACAGTTCAAATTGCGCAATTAAACCATTCGAGGTGAATAACGCATGAAGATCTTCATCTGGCGGCACAGCAAGAAATTCTCGAGCTGGTCTATGTTCGATGAGCCGCATATCTACAGGGACAATTACATGCAGGCGGAGGTTCTCGTACTTGCAAATTCCCAAGAGGAGGCCCTGGATCTCCTGCGCGAGGATGGTAAATGGGATATCGAAGAGTTGAAAAGAATTCCGCCGATAACAGTTCCTTTAGACCGGCCTTGCGTAGTGGGGAAGCTGATTTATTTTGGCTAGATTACTAATCTATTGACAATGAACATCTTTTTAAATACAAATAAACAAATATCAGATTAGGATGCAAGGAGCGCAGGCAGATACAGAATGAGTGAGAAGAGCGCGGTAAGCAGGCAGATTGAGAAGAATGGCCTTTTACTGATTGCAATTGCCATGGTGCTGATCTACTGGGTTCTCGATTCCCTCACATCGGACCAGATATTCTCGCGCACCCTGATTGCGTTCTTCGTGATCGCATATGGACTATTTACTCAGTCATTGATAAACTCTCGCAAGGCTGCTCTCGAAGAGAATGAAAGAACACAACAGCGGCTGATTCAGACGGAGAGCATAGCCGCCATTGGACAGCTTGTTGCCGGAATTGCCCATGAGCTCAATAATCCTCTGGCAAGTACATCAAGCCTTATCCAAACAAACATTGAACTGTTAAACGAAGAAAAAGATAAGCGCGATAGTGATAAAGAACTGCTAAATGATCTTGAATTCTCGTTAAAGGAGCTCAAACGGGCGGAAAACATCGTAAAAAGCGTACTCGGTTTGTCGCGCCAGACACAGGTCTACGTCGAGGACGTTGACATTAATGTAAATATAGAGGATGCTTTACGTGTATTACACAACCAGTATAAAGATTCCGCCGTCATTATCGAAAAAGATTTCGCTGAAAATCTTCCGAGAGTAAATGGCAACTTTGCCAATCTCGGGCAAGTCTTTATGAACATAATCAAAAATGCGATACAGGCGCTGCCTGACCGTGAGGGAACCATATTCCTGAAAACGAGGTATAAGAGGGATACAAATACAGTTACCATAGAGTGCCGGGATACAGGTATGGGAATTCCGGATGACATCGTTAAGGATATATTCAAGCCATTTTTTACCACCAAGATCGTTGGCAGCGGGTCCGGCCTTGGTCTTTACATCTCACACGAAATCATCAAGAAACATGCGGGGCTGATCTCAGTAAGCAGCAAACCGGGGCAAGGCACCACATTTACCATAGACCTTCCGGTCAAACAGGGGGCATCATGATAAGGATACTAATCGTAGACGATGAAGAGGGCGTCCGAAGATCTTTGAAAAAGCTTCTTCAAAGGGACAGTTATGACATTTCTGTGGCCGAGAACGGCACCGAGGCTATCGACATCGTTCGACAACATGCCAATGAAATCGAAACGGTGATCTGCGATTTTAAGATGCCTGGCCTCGACGGTTTGGAAACACTCATGGAAATCAGCAAGCTCAATCCTGAAATCATCAAGATAATCCTCACCGGCTATGCGACACTTGATCGCGCTATTGAAAGCGTAAACTCAGGCATCGATGGTTTTTTAACAAAACCTTTCGACAATAAAGAAATCAGACTGAAGCTGAAAGAATTTCACATAAAGAAAAGGTTAAAGCAATTCGTGCCTGCTCAGGTTCTCGAAGAATTACAAAAGTTCGGGGAGAACCTTGAGCCCAGAAACCAGAAAGTGAGCATCCTTTTTACTGACATCCGCGGTTTCTCAAAGATATCCGAAGCGCTGACGCCGGCTCAGCTGTCACAGCTTCTGAATCTTAATTATTTTTATCCTCTCGACAACATCATCTTTAAACACAATGGCACCCTCGATAAACACATTGGTGACGGTATTATGGGAATATTCGGCGCGCCGCTGACGCAAAATACCGATGCCAAGAGAGCCGTCCAGTGCGCAATTGAGATGCGCAACAAAATAGCCGAAATAAATGTAGAGATCGGCAACGGGCACATGAAAATTCCCGTTGGGTTCGGAATCAGCACAGGCGAATCCATGGTCGGAATTTTTGGCTCTTCAATAAGAAAAGAATATACGGCCATGGGTAATCCGGTGAATCTGGCTGCAAGGCTCGAAAGGATTGCCAAAGAAAACCAAATTCTCATATGCAATGACACATATGAAGCAGTGAAGGATTTCTTTAAGGTCGAAAAGATAAGACAGGTAAAGCTCAAAGGAATGGATGAAGAAACGACTGTCTATAATGTTATTGACACTTTAAACGGTGACATCGAAGATTAAGCGTGGAAGCCATTTATGACGGCTAGATAGCGCCCCCCATTTACAGCCTGAAGAACTCAACTCGCAGTAATCGATAAGCAAGCCCCCTCCAATGCCCCACCATTAATGCCACACGCTGGGCAGTGGGGCACTGATCGTCCTCGTCGCTTCAAAAGATGTACCCTGATTGACTATTCCTGTCGATATGATTTGAGAGGCCGTTATTGTAAGAGAAAAAAGTTCCGTATCGGACACGCTGAATTCGTGACCACTCAATTGCGCTCTGATGGGGGGGGGGCCTCCGTAGGCAATAGCATAATCCTTACCGGCAAGGGCGAGATAGTAGGCGCGATTCGTGCCGCTCCCAACCTCCTGTCCCAAAGATTGCGTTGATATCATATAAAACATGCCTATCCCTATAGCAGCAGCCATTGCTATTCCGCTAATCAAGAATAGCATCACATTCCCTCTCTGATTGGATATAGACATATTCAGCTCCCTGACTCCAGACCGAAAAAGATAGTATCCGGATTGGCTATGGATATTACGGCGTCGTCATAGCCTTTCAGCTTCAATATGAATCTTACAAATAAAACGGTCCCTCCTGTAAAATTAGGACTGTTCGGAAATGTCGCTGAACAGTTTGTAGTTTCCATAGCGCTTGGCATAGGGGCGCCGACACAATAACTCAGCGTGAAGTTACTAACATTTTCTGCCAATGTGTCACCGCCTGCACAATCATTTGAGCAAGCGGTACAGTTGGAAGCCGTTTTTAAAAAGATGCAAGGAGGGTGCTGACAAGAGAGGTTGTTTCCACCTGCCAAATATATCGAGGATGTATCCACCCCTGAATTTCTCTGAACTGTGTATGTAATAATATTCGGCGCACCACAGTAAATGGATGGGGATGTAGATGTGGATGTGATTGATGAGAATTCCTTCTTAAGTCTGTCTACGGTAATTTGTCCCAGCTGTGCTGCCGCGGTATTCTTCTTTGACAACATATAGCCATTGGCCATTTCCAACATCCCCCTCCCAGCAATCACGCCGAGAATAGCGAGTATGAGCAATGACACAATAATTTCAATCAGAGTGAATCCACTATTGTAAGGTGTTTTTTTCTTCATAGACCGCTCTCGTTAGCTGTGAAAAGAGTCGTCAGTATCTGTTCTCCCGGGCGATTAGGAACGTTAGGGTTTGTCCCAACGCTTTGTACCTTTACTTCAAGAACGTTCCATGAATCAACAGTCGGATTAATCGGCTGTATTGCATTGTTAACAAGTTTGACGAACCCGTTTGCAACAACATAGTACTGCCCATATTGGGTAGTTTTCATATTAACAGGGTCAGGCGTGCCAATTTGCTGATTCAGATATACGAGGAGCTCCATCCATTGCAGTGTTCCATCGCTCACCGTGGCACTTCCGGTCATAGGCCATAGTGGCGGTTCCGAGGGACCGCTCAGTCCAGCCATAACGCAGCGATAAAAATGGCCATTGGGACCAGGCTTAAGGGTGTTGGGGTCAATATAATTACTTGTCGGTATCACAATATCGCCACGAGAGTAGTTAACGTTGCCTTGCCACATCCCCGCCCTCCATTTAACGCCCGATGGCTCCGGCGTGCTATCGGGAGTTCCAGAATCGCTCCATGGCGGTTCCGTCGTGAAGCTTGTACCGGCGGTCGTGCATATGTAAAACCGTCCATTCATACCTACAGGAAGTACCTTATTTCCCACCGCGTAGATTGTTGACACTTGCCATGTCGGATAAGGTCTGTAATCCGCATAGATATTTGCCATCACATTGCTAAGGTCAGAAGATTTCGATATCCTCATTATGTTACCGCTGCTATTTATCAACGAGGCAGAAAACAACATCAGCGCGATGGCGCTGAAAACTGCTAAGATAACCACGGTTGCTATGATTTCGATGAGGGTGAAACCGGATTGATTAATGATTTTACGGCACGTCATAAATAAATCCTGTGTTTTTGCTGATTTTGAATGTATGCGTATCAGTTACTTGACCTTGAGTTATTACAGAAAGCGTTATCATTGTATCTTGCGTCGTGAGATTTCCCGACCCATCCAAAGGCCTTCCCCACTTATCAAAATTTATTATAGGCATCCCGGATGTTATTTGCACATTTCCCGACAATTGATGACAGTTTTTCGGACATGCTGACGTGACTTGGTCCCCTGGATAATAGGTTTGGCCCTTAACAGGAATCATCACCGATGCATCAGCGTTATTTTTATAAAGTTTGTAACTCGTGTTATTTGGAAAGTAAATTCCCCACTGTGCAACTGTAGCCGTATCGTCATTAAATGCGTGCATCTGCGCAAATCGAAGACTCGCCTTTAATCCGTCCATCTCAGCTATCAATTTGTCTGTGACTGTCCCGCTATATTCATATGTACTATAAACAACCGTAGTGAAGATTAAGAGCACAACAAACACCACCAGCAGCTCCATCATGGTGAACCCTTTGTCCTTACTGGCTTTTCTTTTGGACTGTCTCATGATCATTAAATATTCTGAAACGCTGAAAACTTCAAGGGGAAATTGATAGGATTGAGGCGTTTGGGTATGGCTGCTTACCGAGGCTTGCTGATGGTACCAGTTGTTTTGATTTCTTCTGCCTGCGACAAGAGAGTTCGCTTGATTATTGATAACATTCTATCTGTGTCGATTACGTGAACGGACGAATACTTGTCGCCTGCGGATCTACGCACGAACTCCCCGAGCTTCCTTTCTCCCTTGAGATACATGAGGCCGGATACTCCCTCTCCCAATGCACTTTTGTCGCCTTTTTTATCATATAAATCTATCAAAAAAAGATGCGCCTGCAAATTTAGCGGCTGCTTACGCACTACATCTTCTAAATTCGAAATAGCCCTGTCATAGATTCCTTTTTGCCATTGCACTTCCGCCAGAACCAGGCGCGGAAATGTCCTGTTCGAATCTTGCTGTAACACCTTGCTTGCCTCTATTGCGGCTTGCCGCGTATTTCCCTGCTTCAGCAGTATAAGAGAGTAGAGTTCACGATATTCAGCTGCGTAGGGCTTAATCTTCAGTGCGTTTCCGATATACTCGTATGCCTTGGCAGTATCTCCTTTTCTAAGATTGATCTGGGCAATGCAGGCGTAGGGCTGTGCATTGGTGGGACTAATCCCGCTTGCCTTTCGATAATGCTCAAGGGCTAAGTCTTCTTGGCCTTCATTAAAATAAAAATTGCCCATATTGATTTCAGTTCTAGCCTCTTCGGCTAAGTGTTCATATTTGTTTAACCGTGATGCTTCTATAAACTCTCCCATACCGGCTTCGCGTTGGCCTTGCTTTGAATAGTTAATGCCGAGATTATTATGAGGCCGGCTGAGCCTTGGATATTTCCGGATATTATCAATCCATAAAGCCATATCCGTCTTCAAGACTTCATTTCTCATGTAGACAGTATGCCCTTCTGCAAAAAGAACAAATATGATGCTGAAGACTATCAGCCATTTGATTCCCTTCTTGTAAGTAAAATAATCGAGCATTGTTAAGACGAAAATGGCCACGGGCACAAAAAATAGCATGGATGGGATATAGTTTCTGTGTTCGAAGATAAGCTCGGCCGGGATAAACGATCCTTCAATTAAATGATTCAAAAAGAAAAAAAGAATGCAGAAAGAGATAAGGGGTCTTTTCCTGGCGATAGTGAGCGCATAGCCCACAATGAAAACGATAATCAGGATCGCCGGCAGCGTCGTCCAGGGATCGATCAGCGATTTGGAAATGTCAAAATCGTGCAGAAAAGTGAGCCGGGAATGGATTGGATAAAGAAGAAGGCTTATATAGAAGATTATGACCCTCGGTTCCGTTAATAACCTCTCGCCTAATGTATAGGAACGGACCCGGTAGCCATCAAGAATGTCTGATAGATTTGAATACGAATGAGCGAGGATAAGAACGACGGCAAAAGGGATAAACGCAAATTTCAGATTCTTTCTTACCGTACCTCTCTCCGCGCCCTGGATCAGAAAAAGATCAAAGATAAAAATACTGACCGGCAGCATTGCGGCATTCTCCTTGCTGCCAAAGGCAAGAAGCGCTGCCACGGCACAGCAGAAGAAAAAGATTGCTCTATTCCTTATTCCCTCCGCGATGCGTCCCTTGAGATAGAAGTACATGGCGGCGATGTAAAACATTCCTGCCATACTTGCCATTCTCTGAACGATGTAGCTCACCGCCAGTACCTGTAGGGGATTAATGGCCCAGAATACCGTCGCCAGTGCGGATATGGCGTACGCTCTTTCTCCGTACCGATCCTTTAATAGCGGCAGTCTCAGCGTATCGAAGATAAAGAGGAATAAGAATATGGCTGTCAAATAATGAATGATAAAGTTAACCAGGTGATAGCCGAATGTATCTGTACCGCCAAGGTAATAGTTGATTGCAAGACTGAGATAGGAGACGGGGCGTATGAGATCTCCCCGGAAGTGAAGCGCATCATAAATTCCACCGAGAGAAAGATTCTTTAAATGAACATTATGGTTCTCAGTGATATTGGGGATGTCGTCAAAGTGCCATTCTCCATGAAAGCTGTTGCCATAAACGATGAGGAGCAAGATCAGGAGGGAAATAAAGAAAAAAGCATGTTTCCTCAAATTTGGAAAATGCCAGGGGATATGCAATTCATAACCATCGTCACAGGTCTGCATCTTCTAATATGTGGGGACGCGCCATGGTATTAATCTCACCCGGCCGTGTTGAATAAATATTGTCTTAGCACTCAAAGATAAAAGAGGGTATAAACAAATCAGGGGAGCCTGTAAACTCCCCTGATTTAAAAGGCATTGCTTCATACTGCTAATCAGACATTTCTCAATAAGAAAGACTACTTCTTCTCACGGTTAATGCGATTATATTCAACTATTGGACAGACGCACTCCAGTACCAAGGCTCATTTGTGGTATCCCCATCCAATGGTGGCGACCTCGTAAATGTAACTGTCTTTCCACTAAAAGTGACCGGCTGGAGAGTTACTATTTCTGCACCAGCATTCCAATCTGGTCCCAGTATTGTGCTCGGGCCACTGACCGTGCTGCCATCTCCGGCTACCTGTGTAGTATCGGGTCCCGGATATGGGCCCTCACCGTCTCTCAGCTTCCACTGTGCTAAGGTCAGTCTCTCGCGGGCATTCAACTCCATCGATGCAGCGGCTGCAGCTTTGCGCGTTGCTTCCGTTCTCATATCCAGATACTTGGGAATCGCGACGGCCGCAAGTATTCCCAGGATAACCAAAACGGCGATGATTTCAATAAGCGTAAAACCCTTCTGATTACGGATATGCTTCTCTAATTTCATTTCAAAAACCTCCATTTTATTTGCATATCATTACAACAAATACAGTGAATTTTGCTGGATTTTAAAGCATCTTACGTGCCACTTTTCGTATCAATTAATAATGACCGATGAATAATGTAACGAGAGATTGCTAACTTACTGTCTTCACACATCTAATACTAATTAATTATCAATATGTAAATTTTTCTATTCAACGAATTTTCTATCCAAATCTAGGAAAGGCTCGCAAAATGATGTGTGATCTACATTTTTTGTAGCTTTTTGAAAGACTCCGTATCTATGTTATATTTCTTTATGCGATGCCAGAGACTTCGTTGATTTATCCCGAGGAGCCCAGCCGCTTTAACCTGGATGCCACCGCTCCTGGTCAAGGCCTCTATTATCAGACCCTTTTCAATTTCATCAAGACGTTTGTCAATAGTCAGGGAATCGGGCGAGTACGGGCCCTGAAACATATGGTCTTTCATCACATTTGTCACATTTGCGGGTAGATTCGCCGGCTCAATCAGCCCTGTCTCCGTGAGGACTACGGCCCTTTCGATGGTATTCATCAGTTCTCTGACATTACCCGGCCATGAGTACCCTGCGATCATCTGAGTGGCCTCGGCGGAAAGCTTGATCGGTTTGTGTCTCTTATCAAGAAAATATTCAATAAGTTGAGGAATATCTTCCTTCCGCTCTCTCAAAGGAGGCAGATAAATGGAAAACACATTTATGCGATAATATAAATCTTCCCTGAAGAGACCCTGCTTTACCATCTCTGCGAGGTTCTTATTTGTTGCTATAATAAACCGTACGTCCACCTTTATCGTTGCCGTACCGCCGACCCTCTCGAACTCCTTCTCCTGGAGCACACGCAATATCTTCGCCTGTGTAGCCAGGGTCATGTCGCCAATCTCATCGAGAAAAAGAGTGCCGCCATTTGCCACTTCAAATTTGCCGATTTTCTGGGATGTGGCGCCCGTGAATGCCCCTTTTTCATGACCGAATAGTTCACTTTCGAGGAGACTCTCCGGTATGGCTACGCAGTTAATTTTTATAAAGGGCTTTCCCCTGCGGAGGCTGTGTTCATAAACGCCGGAAGCCACGAGTTCTTTTCCCGTCCCGCTTTCTCCCATTATGAGCACTGTTGAATCTGTGGGTGCAACTTTCATTACCTGCGCGAATATCTCCCTCATGATTCTACTTTGTCCCACTATGCCTGGGAAAAACTCCTGCGCTTCAACTTTGCTCAAAACGGTCGCAATCTGGTCGAATACCTTTGCGTAATGTTCTACGTCACTCTTTGCCTTGTCGCCGCTGTCTTTCTGCTCAGAGAATGCCGGTAGACTTTCAGCCTTTTTGACCAACTTCATCACCGGCTTGAGTAATATCCGCGTAATCACAAGACCTATCAGATATGTCAATAAGAAAACGGTCGTGACCCACATTACGAACGACCATGTTTGATCACGCACTGTCTTCATATAATATTGAACGAAGTTGTCGGTCATGATGACCCACAGCAGGGAGATGGCACTGAAGGTAAACGGTATCAGTATGTAAAGACTGACTTGAATATATTTTTTCTTCATTTGATTGTCTGTGTTACTTTTGTCAAATCCCACATGGGCAAAAATATGGCGAGCGCGAAAAACAAGACGACGACTGCAAGCCCCGCGACCAGTATCGGACCGATGAGATCGGAGAGCCTTTTCACAATATAACTGACCTCATCATCGTAGTGTGCGGACACCTGGCGGAGCATCTCCTCTATATTTCCTGTTTCCTCACCTATGGCAATCATGTCGACAACCATGGGAGGAAAATACTTCGCAGATCTGAGCGGTGTTGCGATGCCACGCCCCTCGTGCATCAGCTCCCTAACGCGCTCAAACTCGCGGGCGATGGCCGCATTACCTATGATACCTGTTAGAATTCTCATGGCAGTCATAACCGGAACGCCGCTAGACTGCAGCATTCCCAGAATGCTCGCAAAGCGTGACATGGCAGCCATCATGAAAAGAGGACCAATAACTGGGAGGCGCAGGATAAGCGTATCTTTCATATATTGTCCCTTTTCCGTCTTTAAATAGATTCTCAGCACGGCGAAAAGTCCGATGATACAAACGACTAGCAGATACCAATAGCTTGCCAAAAAATTATACAGCATGATGGCAATCTTCGTCGGCAAGGGAAGCGCAATGCCGGCCCTGGAAAACATTTCCACAAATTTGGGAACTACAAAGGTCAGGAGAATAAAAAAGGCGACGACAAGTGCAACGGTGACCATAATAGGATACTGCAATGCTGATTTGATATCAGCCTTGATTCTCGCTTCATGTTCTATAATATAGATAAGGCGCTCAAGCGATTCTGTAACGGTGCCGCTCATTTCGCCTGCCCTCACCATGCTTATGTACAATGGCGAGAATATCGTGCCATGTTTTTCCATGGCACCGTAAAGAGAAGAGCCCTGCTTGATGCTCTGAGACATGGAAGCGATGGCTTCCTTCAAAATAGGATTTTGCGTTTGTGACTCCAGAACCTGAAACGCTCTGATTATAGGCACTCCCGCCTTGAACAGCGAATTAAACTGTTTAGTGAATAGTATGATATCCGAGGGCTTGATAGGGTTCTTGAGCCGCCGTCTTGACCACTGTCCGAAGGCAAAACCGGCCCCCTGCTCCTTGACCTTGGACGGGATATACCCCCTGTCGGCCAGCATGGTTAAGGCGCCCTCGCGTGACTCGGCTTCGATATCACCCTTGATCGTCACTCCCTGCTCGTTTATCGCTCGGTATGTATAGCTGGGCATGCTTAGCTTACCTGCTTCTGCCTGTGCGCCTGACCTTCTTTACATCATTACCGCAGAACTCGCCTCTTCGAGCGTAGTGATACCCCTCAGCACCTTGTTGCCGGCATCATATTTCAAGGTCTTGAGGTTACCTGCGTCTACGGCTTTACGTGTAATATCATGGGCCGATTTTTTCTTGATGATCAGATCCTGAATCATCTCATCATTAACAAGCACTTCAAACAAGCCCGTACGACCCTTATACCCGGTATTAAAACACTGGCTGCATCCTCTGCCTCGCTGGAAATTTGCGGAATCCCAGTTTTCCAGGCCCCATGATTCAAGTATCTTATCCGGCGGATTATAAGGTTCTCTGCAATAGGGACAAACAGTGCGCACCAGGCGCTGAGCAATAGATACCAGCAGCGTTGACGAAAGAAGAAAAGGTTCAATCCCCATGTCAATAAATCTTGTGATTGCCCCGACTGCATCATTGGTATGTACGGTGCTGAGAACCCTGTGGCCGGTCTGTGCAGCCTGTACTGCAATGGCGGCCGTCTCGGCATCACGAATTTCTCCCACCATGATAATATCCGGGTCCTGACGAAGTATGGATCTGAGACCGCCGGCAAAAGTCATTCCCGCTTTCCGGTTCAGCTGTATCTGCCTGATGTTTTCTATGCGGTATTCAACAGGATCTTCAAGAGTCATGATATTGCTGTCCGACCTGTTGAGTTCATTTAAAATAGAATAAAGGCTTGTACTTTTTCCGCATCCCGTGGGTCCCGTAGTTAAGATCATCCCATAAGGTTTCTGTATGATAGACCTTACCCTCTCTATGTCAGAATTTACCATGCCAAGGAGGTCCAGGGCATATATGCCGGAGCTTGTATCAAGAAGTCGCAGGACTATGTTCTCGCCATGAATCGTCGGTATGGAAGATACGCGAACATTTATTTCTTTATTTTCCATCCTCAGGGTAAATCGCCCGTCCTGAGGCACTCTCGTTACCGTAATGTCCATATTGGCGAGGATTTTTATCCTGGCAACAATCGGCCAAAAAAGAGTTTTCGGGGGAGAGGGCACCTCATGGAGCTTGCCATCTATACGGAACCGAACTTGAATGCTGTTCTTCTGGGGACTGACATGCACATCGCTGGCCCCTTCACGAACTGCCTGAGCAAAGATAGAGTTTACCAATATGACAATAGGCGCCTCTCCCGCCATATTCTGAAGCGACGCCACCTGAACGTCTGCAGATTCTTCGTCCTCTTTTTCTTTAGCCGGCTGGGCTTCGATATCCATGCTTTCGAGGATGCCCCCCAAACCCGAATGCGTCCCATACACGCTGCTTATCAGCTGGTTCAGCTCACGTTCCGTACATACAACAGCTTCCACTTCACAATTTGTCACGATTTCCAGGACGTCCATTGCGTTGATGTCGAGAGGATCTAGCATTGCAACGGTGAGAAGGCGTCCTTTTCTCATCAAGGGTGCTACCTGATACTTCTGGGCATCCTCCAAAGAAACCAAATTTGCGAGTTCAATATCGAAAGGAAATGCCTCGGGGTGATATTTCTTCAGTCTCAACTGCCTGCACAAAACATCTGCTATCTGCTGCTCGCTCACTATTCCTTGCTGGAAAAGATACTGGCCAAGTTTCAGTCCCGCCTTCTCCTGCCCGGAAAGAGCTTTCTTCAGCTGTTCTTCCGTCAGCAGCTGCTCCTCAATGAGCATTTCTCCCAATTTCTTCTTGATTTTCACTGTGATTAACCTCTTTGCTTCCTGCCTATCTCTTGAAGAAGATCGTATCATCGCTCACTTTTACAAAGACCTCGGCATTAAGCGCAAGGGGCTGCGGCAACCTTCTGGCCGCCCCCAGAGCCTCTTCCATTGTCGAGAAGCCATCCTTCAAGACAATGGCAAATGCCAGGCCCTCTCTGCTATTCCAGTAAGGAAGAAAGTTCAGAGACGGTAAGGCGGGCTGATAATTCTTGTATAATTCATAAATCTCGTCAATCTTTTCGCTTCTCGCTATACGTACCCAACATTTCCCCGCTGGCAGGGGATTCGATTTGGCCGGAATGGCAGGTAATTCAATGACCTCACCTGCACTCACCCTGCTTAAGTTCTTGATGTGTGGATTGGCACGAGCTACTTGTTTCATTTGATCCCTGTCGAAATTTCCGTAAAAGTCATTGAGCAGACGCCAGATGCTACGTCCGTTTTTCAGCTCTACTTTTCCTAAACGGTCCGGAATGGTCTTATTTGCTAACTGCATGTCATCCCGGTTTAATGCTTTCGCCTCTACGACAGGCGTCGCCACAGTCTGACCGGACTGACTGGCAGAAATCAGACTCGATGACGTTATCGCTTCAGTCCTTGCTACCCGAGACGTCTCACGGTCAGGCCATATCCCAAATATTGCCCCAGGGTAAAATCCTGCCATTGCCGCAATAACAACTATGGCGGCGACAACTGTTGCAGTAACCCATTTAAAAACCTTCCCTTTATCAGCAGGAATCCTGCGACTGCAGGAGCGGACGAGGAGCCAGCCGGCTTTTGATCTATTCTGAATAATCAGTGCAAGCACAATCTGATGACAGAGCGTCACAATCTTTCTGGGATAGCCGCCCGTCGCCAGATACAATGCGCATAACCCCGGATACGAGAAAAGCGATGGGGCCTTACCCGCATCGCTCGCCTTCGCTATGCGGAATTTAACCATACCTTGAGTCTCAAGGAAATTGAGAGGCTTGAGAAGATAATAGAAATTGACCCGATCGGAAAAATTCTTCTGCTTCTTAAGAATCTGCTCGAATTCCTTCTGGGCAAATATTACTATTTGCAGCAGTTTAAATTCATTCGTTTCGTAGTTGAGAAATTCACGCAGCAGTTCAAGACAAAAGTCAGGAAGCTTTTGTCCTTCGTCTACGATGAGAACGACAATCTTCCCCTCATCAACACCCTTGGCAAAAAGATAATTCTTGATGTTTTCCTTCAGTTGCCATTCACTGGCCCCGCCGGAATTGGCTGCACCGACGGTCACCGCTACCGTCGACAGGAATTCGAGGGGATTCGTAAAAGACGGATCCAGGATAAGATGCGTTTCGATCTGCTTTCTATCTTCTTCAGAGGCGGCAAACTTCAAGATGAGCTGGCGGCAAAGGGTAGTTTTTCCTGTCCCCACCTCGCCTACCACAACGCTCAATCCCCGGCGGAGACGCACTGCCAGTTCTAACTTTTGCAGGCAGCCCACATGTTTGACCGATTGGAAGAAGAACTCTGGTTCCGGAGAGTTCGAAAAAGGCTCCTTATTAAGGTTTAGAATCTTGAAATAATCCATAACTGTTTCATTGCACAGGCATGTCCAGAGATGGCTCCGCGGGAGGTCGCTCAGCGCCTTTTACGGAATTCCCTGAAACGGCAGCAGCTGTCCGAAGCGGCAGTATAGTCGGGGTTATAAAAATGAGAACTTCCTCCATGATATCGCTCTTGCTTTGTGACTTGACGAGCCATCCTAAAACCGGTACATCTTTAAGCCCCGGGAGTCCGCTTTCCCCCTCTTGCTTTGTCTGTTTGGTCAATCCCGAGATTACTATTGTTTCCCCGTCTTGGACGATCAGATTGGTGCTTGTCTCTTTGTTTGTGATGCCCGGGTTCCCCAAAACGATCAGTGATGTATCTACCTCATCTTTCTTCACAAGAATCTTCATCCTGAGATTTTGCCCGTCAATGACATGGGGTGTAATCTCCAGACGGAGAGAAACGTCCACTAAGGTGACCGTGTTCGTTACAACACCCTGGCTCACTGACTGTGTAACATACGGCACGCGCTCCCCGTTCACCGTATAGGCCATCTGATTGTCCATGGTCGTAATCGACGGTGTGGAGAGAATATTCAATTTGCCGTCCTGCTGAAGGGCATTCAACTGCATTTCAAGAATATTGCCGCCAATTGTTCCGAACATGAGCCCCAAAGAACCTGCACCGCCGGCGGCAGTCATCGCCGCTGAAGATGCGGGGAAATTCACACCGAAACCATAACCGCTCAGGCCGGGGCTGCCGTACACAGGTACGGCAGGCTGACCAGCAGAGGGTATCGATCCGCCCGGCGTCACATAAAGATTACCCGAATTATACCAGCCACCCCACTGGATACCGAGGTTCCTCGCGGTATTTTTTGTGGTCTCTACAATGTTGGCCTTGATCAAGACCTGATGAGTAGGTTTATCGATCTGTTCAATGAGGGGGATCATTTTTTCCAGATCACTGCGTATCGCATTGAGAATCAGGCTATGACTGTGCTCATCCGCTCTTATTGATCCGCGCGGCTTGCCGTCCTTATCTTTTGTGAGCAGTTCACTAAGATTTTCTTTCAGGTCTTTGGTGCCCGCATAGTCAATCGGAATGAATACTGTGATGAGCGGCTCCACCAGCCTCTCATCTTTTTCCTGGGTTTTCCGCTTCAGGTCCTGTTCTTTGTCCGCTATCGTCATTACCCTGATAATGTTGCCTTCCCATTCATATGCCAGACCCTGATTTTTGAGAATGCTGCTGAATGCCTGGTTCCAGGGAGTATCCTTGAAATCAATGCTGACCTCACCCTTTATATCCTCTCTGATCAATACGTTCTGATTTACGATGCGCGCCAAGGATCGAAGGACGACTTTTACATCAGCCTGGCGAATCTTCAAACTGATCGGCGTGTCAGGTAGGCCCTTTCCACCAACAAGTTCCTTCTCCGCCTTCAAGCGCTCCTGCTCCATTTTCACTAACTCTCTAATTGCGTCACGAGACCTGGGTGCAGGCGTGTGCCCCTGTGATGTTTCAGTCATCTTTTCCCATTTCTCGAAAAAGGGATCTTTCTTTGTCATTTCACTGCCTGCACAACCGGCAACAATAAACATGCAGAAGAAAAGAAAAATGGTCAAGCAGCGAACTTTCTTTTCAAAAAGAAAACAAGTCAAGGCCTATCCCCCCTTCCATCAACTGTATTAGTCCTGCAAAGGAATATCAAATTTTGCTCCACTCTTTTCATTAACAATTACGACTTTGCCCGGATAGATCTTTTTCAGGACGTATCCCTCTATTTCCAGCTGGTCGCCGGCTTCGTACTCTACGCCATTTATAATCGCCAAATTTTTATCCCTGACTTTTAAATACCCGGAATAGCTGAAGCTGACTCTTTGTGTTACTGCGCCGCCCGCCTTGGCTCGTTCTTTGCGTTTCTCCCATTCCCGGAAGGATTTCCTCTCATAAAAAGGATCGTGAGCCCATTCCGACTCGGCGCGGCTCAGTATATAGGCATCAGCGCTCGGCAGTGACCCCTTTGGCAACCTTGAAGTTATGTCGGTTAAGAATGTTTCCAGTTCGGAAGTCTTTTTCCCAATATCAATCGGCTCCGATTTTGAGCGTGAGGCAATGAAGTAATCATATATGGCAAACAATATAACGAGAGCCATTATAGAAAGTATGATGATTCGTTGTCTTGTCAGTTTCGGCATTTCAATCCCTTACAGGCTGTCGAATGCTGCGTTTTTCAGCACCCTCTGATAAAACCGGCTTCCCCCGGCTATGCCATGGCCAGCCATAACTTCATCCTGAATTCCATGCTGTCCTCATTTTGCTGGATACGTATTTCCTCAATGCCCTCCAGACAAGGCACTCCCCCCAGACCGATGAGAAATTTACGAAAATTCAAAAAATCACCCTTGAGAGTCGCGTTAACGAGAAGCAGCTTTTGCTCACCACCTAAAGTATTCACATCCGGAGAAGCGGCAACCATGTCAATATGTGCTTTCTGCGCCTGCTCTCTGATGATCGAAGGCACTGTATCTATCTGCGTCCGTGAAAGGGGGCTCCTTGCAGGGAATCGTAAGATTTTCGACCTTCCAGATTGGGTCCCAGCGTTCAGCAAATCATAATAAGGCTGAAGCCCCTTTTGCTCTTCGAGCTGATATTGAAGATTTGCAATCCTGTTATCTAAACGCGCTACCGCCATTTGTCGGGGGACAATACCCGCAACTACGACAAGAAGCACACAGGATATGCATGCCAATAAAATGACGACGCTTCGCTTCGGGATTATTGTATATATCTTTTCCATGACCAAGTTCTAAGCCAGTTTTATGTCAATAATAAAATGAAGGACTTCATCCTTTCTCAGGGGCTCTATGCTGTTTCCTTGTACGCTTATATTGTTGAACATGGGCGACGTTTTTAACTTCATTATATATCCGGCCAATGATGCCTCAAGTGCTTTCCGATCACCGAAAACAACCCCCTCAATTGTGACGCTCTTTGCATCTTGCTTTTGACCGGCCGCCTCTCCCTTGGGCTCCTTAGCTATCTTGCCCGATCGAACGGCTCCCGTGCGAACCTTCAGGTCAATGAGACGGATATTTGGCGGGGTCATCGAAGACAATTCACTGATAACAGCCATGCCGAGATATCTGTCTACGTAAGTCCTGGCAAGCTCATGCTGCCTTCTTGAACTCGAGAGCATTCCCGATACCAGGCTCTGGTCGACCCGGGGTTTATACTGCGATAACTGCCGTTCAAGTTGAGCTACGATAGTTTCTCTTTCATCGGCTTGTTTAATTTCAAACAGCAGAAGACCCGAACAAACGACGAGGGTAAGAACAAATATGGCAAAGATGACTCGATTGGCGCGTGTGACGTTTGCTTCTCTTTCCTTGTCCTTGAATGTAAATATCAGGTTCGGCGTGTAAGCGTTATCGGAAAGGGCAAGCCCAAAAGCTGGAATAAACGCAAGTATTTCGGAGACACTGGTTTGTTCCATACTCTTGCCAATGTTAGGTATCTTGGACTTGAGGGGATTTAGTACATCACTATCAATTCCCAATTGATTACCGACATACTCTATGACAGGCTGTGAAATGTTCATGGCACTCGATACATAGATTCTGCTGACCATGTCATAGTTGTGACCGCCCGTATAATATCCAAAGGTTCTCTCCACCTGTCTTACCACCCTCTCCAAGGCAGGCAGAATGGTATCGAATTTTTCCTCGTCTGTGAGCCCAAAGCCTATATCGTTATCAGTCAAAGGGGGAGAGTCGGGACTGAGGCTGAAGAGTACCTTTTTAGCTTGCTCAAAGCTTACCGGCGGGAGGCGCCTGTCCTTCCCAGCCGCTTCTTCACGTTCCGCTCCAAGTCGTTCCATCAATGACTCAACCATGCTGTTTATGCCGGCTTTTATGCCCCGAGTCATAATAAGCTTCCCTTTGGAAAATATATCGATACGGGAAAAATCATTGCCAATAAAAAGACTCGCCACTGTACCTTCAACGGCGGGAGGAATCCACTCCGTCTTGAACAGGTTCTGGATTGCGAACGGGGTGATGGATATGCCGGTTAACGGTAACCCCATTCGGGAAAACAGCTCTTTTAATTCTTCAATTTCCTCCCTCGGCGCCGTATAGACCATAGTTAACCATTTGCCTACACCCTGGTCGGTGATCTCCCTCTGAATTTCAAAGTCGAACACCATATCCTTGTCATCAAAAGGCGTTTCCTTTTTTATCGTCCAATATACAGCATTCGCCATTTGTTTCCTGGCCACCTTGGGGATGTTAACGTGGCGCACATTCACTCTTGCTGCGGACATGATAGCCCACAGATTCGCATTTCTGATGTTGTCGCAAAATTTGTTCAATTCAGATCTTAAGAAATTGCTGAAATCGGGCGATTTCCTCGTCGTTATATGGGCAAACGGCACGCTCTTGTAATCGAGTAATTCCCAGCGCTTATCGGCTGATCTCGCCGTCTTCACCATTCGCACGTATTCATGGCCTATATCGATGCCGATAGTCACCGGTTTATCGCCGGAAGCGATCCTTGAGCGAGTGAATTTGATTAGTTTCTTAGGTGGATCAATCTTTGATGTATCCAGGGGCTGAGGCTTGATATCATCCTTTTTATTGCGAATGATATCCAGAAGTCGTTCTGTGGAAGTGATCTCTTTCAAACGGGCCAACTGAGGGCTCCTCTTTTAAGTTCATTCGATCCGCCTGCAAATCGTGTCATGATGCAGGGACAGTGTCTCTCCTACCGCCTTTTTTCATTCTTAATGCTTCGGTAATTGTCTAAATGAACTTTAGCCAAATCGATGTAATCAATAGGGAAATGTTTCAATATTCGCACGCCGTACTTGATTTCCGGCGGCTCCGGAATAATACCCCTATGAATATAATCCCTGATAGTCTTAGCTGAGACACCCAGCCGTTCGGCTGCGTCAACTATCGTGTAATGCGTTTTTCCCTTTACTATAATCATATCCGCGCCCCCAAACGTGCATTTTTCAGTAAATTAGCTCTGGCTCCTCTTCAAAGAAAGAAAACCGATAGAATTGAAGGACCTTTCAAAATAAATAACAGACAGTAAAATTAAGTAATAAAGATAATGAGGCTAAACAGGGAAATGCCCTGCAGCCTGCCCTTAACCCGAAAAAAAATTGACGCAACCAGGATAAACCGTCCGCATTTTTGACACAGCCGTTAGTAACGTTCCTTAGGTGCGAACATATCACACCTTTCGCACTCATGCAACATTTTCTGACGAAATTTGATAAATCCTCTGAACTTGTTGATAATCAAATAAATTAGATAACTTAAATCATTCGTAGATCACTGCAGGATCCCTTAATTCATCCAGAAAAAAAGCATTGCGAACTCACTCTTTGATATCGATCAGGAGTCATCCGCAAACACACTTTTCTGCCGGTATCGGACACCCGCCACTGTACTTTCGCTTAATCCCAGTTATTTTGCCCATTCTAAGCGTCGATGATGCAAATACCACGCCATGAGATGTTTAGATTTTTTCAATTTGAAGATAGTTCTTTTTCTATGTTTATTTTTCTTAAGATCGACGAACATTTCAGAACCTCACACAGAAATCCCACCGTTTTGCCATGTTCCGTAATACCTGTGACACCGGACACAGATTAAATTAAATACCTGCCGATGACACATGATATCGATGAGAACGTTGACGATCTTCGCAGATCGGGTTCCGCGTCAGGCTCCTTACCCAAATACAAAAATATATTGCAAAAAAGTAATTACCATTCTAAAAGTATTCCGGTTATTAGGCTTAACGGGTGAGAGTATTATGATTGAAAGAAAAGAAGAAAGATTGATCAGCCAGAAGGGTTTTACTTTAGTGGAAATGCTTGTGGTTATGGTGATGATTGCTTTACTCGCCGCTTTGGTGGCGCCGAGACTTTTCCCCAAGCTGGGCAAAGGCAAGCAGTCCGCCGCGCGCGCGCAGATTGAGCTCCTGGGTCAGGCATTGGATCAATTCAGGTTGGACACAGGGAGATATCCGACGACGCAGGAAGGGCTCAGTGTCCTGGTCACCAATCAGAATATAGAAAATTGGGAAGGCCCTTATCTGAAAAAAGGGCTCCCCAACGATCCCTGGGGAAAACCATATTATTATCAATGCCCCGGTCAGCACGGCGATTATGATCTATGGTCATATGGGCGCGACGGCACTCCCGGCGGTGAAGGCGAAGATAAGGACGTGGTGAGCTGGGAATAGGTCCGTTGAGAATGGTGATGATTTTGCGCAATCTTATTCTGATCGTTTCAATAGCATGTATTTTTTCATTATCGGCTTTTGCTCAGACTGTTGAAAGACGACAGGACCCTTCAGGTACCGGCAGTACCACCACGGAAACAATTAATTCGACTGAATCGCAAGGCGCTGCATCTCAAAACCAGCCTGCGAATTTGCCGGCAACGTTACCTCAACAACAGAAAACAAAGCCATTTAACCAACAAACATCTGCACCAGAAGCGCAACTCAGTCAGTTGGGAACTTTTCAGAGTCAACCGGGAACGGTTTCGCCGCCCGGTCCTGCACCCTTACCGGGGCTGATGCCGCAGCAGCAAACAACACCGCCTGCTAAGCAGCCGACCGCCCTGCCCGAATTGATGGCAGGGCAGCAGATCACACAACGGGGACAAGCAGGGGAGAGCCAACCTTCACGTCCGATGAATCAGCCTGCTTTCAGCCCTACGGGTGGCGCTGCTCCGGCAATTGGCAGGGGTGCCATCAGTCTGAATTTTGACGATGCCGATATCTACTCCGTCATACAAACTGTCTTTAGCGAGATTCTGAAGCTCACTTATATTATTGATCCACGTGTAAAGGGAAGGGTTACATTCAGGTCCATTGCGCCCGTTCCACGTGATAATGTCCTTCCTTTGATGGAAGTTATTCTCAGGCTAAACGGCGTTGCCGTCGTCGAGGATAACAGCCTTTACCGTATCATACCCATAAGTGATCTCGCGCGTGAACCGTCTCCGATCAGCATTGGCCGCAGCGTCGATAAAATAGGCATAAAGGGTAAGGCTTTGCTTCAGGTTGTTCCTATAGAGTTTCTGCAATCCTCTGAAGTAGTAAAATTACTTGCCCCATTTGCTTCCACAAGCGCCGTTATCGTGGATGTTCCCAAATCAAACCACATTATTATTGTGGATACTGATGCGAGCGTTAAACGCCTTCTGGAGTTAATTAATTTTTTTGACTCCGCGCAGCAAAAAAAGAAGGGCCCTCAGGTATTCGTTTACTACGTCCAAAATGGTAAAGCCAAGGACATCGGCGCCCTGCTCCAGCAGATTTTTTTGGGCGCGACTTCCGGCACAAAACAGACAGCAGATAAAGGGGCTCCCAAGGTATATCAGGCGGACAAGGGCGTCTCGCAGACGGCGGGAGCGGCGCCGCCTCCGCCTTCTCCGGCTCAAGTCCAGAAGCAAGGCGCAACGGAAGGCATGGTTTCCGATGCGGATAAGATATTTTCCGATGAAATTCTAAACGCCATAATCGTTCTCAGCACACCGGAAGATTACAACATTATAAAAGAGACTATTGTAAAACTGGATATCGTCCCCAGACAGGTTTTGATTGAAGGTGCAATAGCCCAAGTACAGTTAATCGATAGTATGAGCCTGGGCGTAGCCTGGGCAATCAAGAATAGCGCTGGAGGGGGCGCGTACCTTAATCCCAATTCATTAACTACTCCATTAGCTACTAGCTCACTAAATCAAGGTCTTAATTTGATTGGTGTTGATTCAGCGGGGACAGTGACGGCGCTCATCAATGCATTGGCTACAGAATCGAAGGCGAAGCTTCTCGCATCGCCTCATATAATGGTTGCAGACAACCGTGAAGCAAAGATACAGGTCGGGCAGCAGGTTCCTATTGCCACATCCGAAACATACGGGACTCCTGGCGTCGCTCCACAGCAGACGATTCAATACCAGGATATCGGCATCATTCTCAAAGTAAAGCCGCAGATCAACGACAGCGGTCTGGTGGCAATGGAAATATCACAGGAGGTCTCCACCTATACGACACAGCTGATTGGCACTGGTCAACAAGTCGTCATCAATAAAACCATGGCGGCGACGAACCTTGTTGTGCAGGATGGCCAGACGATCGTTATTGGCGGACTGATTAGAGAAGATGATAACAAAAATAGACAGGGAATACCTTTTCTATATAAGATACCTATTTTGGGCTACCTATTTGGCAATACAGAGAGGGATAATACGCGGACGGAATTGGTCATTCTTTTAACTCCCCATGTTGTAAAGAACCAAAAGCAGGCCACGTCTATTACGAATAAATTCATAGATTCGATGAGCGATGAACAAATGAGCAAGCAAGTCAAAGGAGGCATTCAGCCGAGGGTACTCGAGCAGAAGGAAACCCGATAAAAAATTTCCCCGACAAATAATTGCAGCACCGGGTTCGCAGATCAGCATGTTTTTCGGCTGCACCCGGGCTGTCACAAAAATATTTCTAACGGATCATTTGCTGTTTATTCCTTCCTTCACACGACGGCCTAAATGACACGACATGTGGCCCGGAAGCATCAATACCGGCTTTATTTATCATGAAAGGAGAGACTATGAAACTGAGAATGACTATGATCTGGATCATGGTCCCAGCGATCGCGTTTGTCACAGCCCAAGCGGGCGCCACTGAGACGCTGCAGCTCAAGACCCAGAAGGACAAGATCAGCTATGTGATCGGAGTTGACTTGGCAAGAAACTTCAAGCAGCTGGGGGTTGACGTCGACATGGACGTCTTCGTGCAGGGAATGAAAAATGGCATGGCGGGTGAAAAACTGCTCATGACCGAGGACGACATCCGTACAACCAGGACTGCCTACATGGAAGACTTGAAGCAGAAGCAGGCAATAGCCATGAAGGCGGCCGCCGAGGAAAATAAGAAAAAGGGCGATGCATTTCTCGCAGAGAATAAGAAGAAGAAAGGCGTGGTGACCCTGCCGAGCGGGTTGCAGTATAAAATAATCAAGGCAGGAGCAGGCAAGAAACCTGCGGAAACAGACACGGTGGAATGCGGGTACCGAGGCACCCTCATCGACGGAAAAGAATTCGACAGCTCCTATCGCACCGGTCAGAACGCAATGTTCAAGGTATCAACCGTTATAGCCGGTTGGAAGGAAGCTCTGAAACTCATGCCCGTGGGCTCCAAGTGGCAGGTCTTCATTCCCCCCGAGCTAGCTTATGGCCCGATGGGAGCCGGCCGCGACATCGGTCCGAATTCAACCATCATCTTTGAGATTGAGCTCATCGCCATCAAATAATCTGCACGCGTTCCAATAATGTTTACCCCTGGTGGCAACGTATGCGGAGTAGACGTCAGGTCTCTTTCACTAAAAACCCCGATGCCGAGGCATCGGGGCCAGTTGCACGCAGTCTTGCAAACAATGCGAACAGAGATAATCTGAAGATCTATTGGGGTGCCGTCATCTGTGATTTCGGATTCCGGATCACCTCCAAATTCCGGCCACCTGTCATAGGTCCCTGGTTATCAAATCCCTGCGCTGGACCAGCAGAAATGGCAGCTCCCGGAGGCGGTGCAATTGCCTGGGGAGCGGCAGGTAGGACGGATGCTGGCTGGTAAGCGCCTCCAATCCCTTTGGAAGCCTGTGATGACCCCGTTTCGCTTCCTTTTCTCTTTTCACTGTCGTCAAGCATTACCACAAGTTTATCATCTCCCCTCACCAGAACAATACGGTTCGGTTCAATCTCGCGAAGTACATAGCCGCCTATGCTGCCACCTTTTTTCAGGGCAATCTGGCGTTTTGCCCGTCCCGGGGTCGAGTACGGGGATTTCTTGTCTTCCACATATGCAATACTTACATCATCCGTAATCAATGTTCCGTAAAGGATCAGCTCCGGTTTAGGTGCGGCGGCTGTTTCTCCCTTGGGCATTTCCCTTTCCGGGTGAAACAGGTTCTTTTCGGCAATCGTCACAAAGTCTCCATAAGAAACGCTGCCCTCCGGGGCAATTTTCTCTTCACTCTGCAAAGCAACCTCCTTTGCTTCAATCTGTGCCACGGAAACCTGTCCACTTAGCAGCGGATAATCGAGTTCAAAAAACAAAACGATGGCAGTTGCCAGAAGCAGTATATTGAGTACATTGATATTTCTCAAAATAAGCTTGACAGATTTCATGCATCATCCTCCCGTCAGCCCGGATACTTTCATCTTGACTAATAGATCCTTAGGGTCGGCATAGTTTCTCACGCGTGTATCTAACTCTTTAACCACCAGGTAGGGTGTCTGCGTCTCAATCGCAAAGAGTGTATCTGACAGGGCCCTGATATCAGGAAATATGACATCGACAACAATATTGATTACCTTGAATTTCCCCCAATCGTCAGGCCGCTCCACTCTTTCACTGTTCACGGTTCCTCCGCGGCTGGTAATTATTCCCTTCACTATATTCTGCAGATTTGCTGCTGCACTTGCAGGTGTCTGTGCCACGATAATTTTCGTATCTTCATTTTTTCTCTTTTCCTTAAGTGAGGCGAGTTGTCTTTCCAAACTCGCTTTTTGCGCAATAGCATCAACGTACTTTTGCAGGGTTTTCATTTTTGTCACCTGCAGATCAGAAACAGCACTCATTTCATCCCTAATGTTCAAGATACCGTATTGGTAAATTACGGCGCCAAGCAAAATAACATTAAAAGGAATCGCTATAAT
>JBKQQP010000082.1:0-87472 GCA_052144335.1 Syntrophales bacterium | reverse complement strand
GGGAGAAATTCAAGTGGAGGAACCACGAGAATGAGAGTACCGATGCGAGGCACGGGGGCGGAGCAGCCAGTATTAGGGAAGAAGGTTCTGTGATGGAACTGGACCGAAGGGGCTGCGTTGTCTGGCTTTATTTTCAGGTCAACCAGGAATGGGAGAAGCCTCGTGAATAAAGCAAAGCCGTTTAGTATTTCAAAGTGGGAGGTATGGGAGGCGTACAAGCAGGTTAAGGCAAACAAAGGAGCGGCCGGGGTAGATGGGCAATCCATTGCAGAGTTTGAAGAGGATTTGAAAGATAATCTTTTTAAGATCTGGAATCGGATGTCCTCAGGCAGCGATTTTCCTCTACCGATCAGAAGGGTCGATATACCAAAAGACAATGGTGGGACACGACCGTTAGGAATACCAGCGGTAGTGGACCGCATTGCCGAGACGGTAGGCAAACGATACCTGGCGATTTTGGAAGAGCATTTCCATCCGGACTCTTGGGGGTATAGGCTAGGGAAGTCTGCGATTGAGGCCATAGGGGTTGCACGTCAGCGGTGCTGGCGATACGACGGGGTTCTTGACCTCGACATCAAAGGTTTCTTTGACAGCATCGACCATGAGCTTTTGCTACGGGCGGTAAGGAAACATACCGATTGCAAATGGGTGCTTTTATACATCGAAAGATGGCTGAAGGCCCCGGTGCAATTGGAGGATGGCAGCCTGGTTCATCGGGATAAAGGGACTCCGCAGGGAGGGGTGATCAGCCCCTTGCTCGCGAATCTCTTTCTGCATTATGCGTTCGATATGTGGATACAGGAACATTATCCTCAAATTCCATTTGAGCGTTATGCCGATGACGGAATTTGTCACTGTCGGAGCAAAGCCGAAGCGGAAGGACTTCGGGTGGCGATTGAACGGCGACTTGCTGAATGTAGATTGGAGTTAAATTTGCAGAAGACGAGAATTGTCTACTGTAAAAATGATAATCCGCGAGGAGATTATCCTGAGCAGAAATTTGATTTCCTGGGATATACATTTCGGCCCCGGAGAGCGAAAAGCCGCCAGGGTAGATATTTCGTCGGATTTAATCCTGCAATCAGCAATAAAGCCACAAAATCGATATGCGATACCATGAGGCGATGGAAATTGCACCGGCGCTCAGACAAATCGCTGGATGAACTGGCCCAGATGATCAACCCCGTATTAAGGGGATGGATCAACTACTATGGACACTTCTACAAATCAGCCCTTTGCCAGACCTTTCAACACCTGAACAATATTCTTGTTCGGTGGGCATCCCGGAAATACAAAAGATTGAGAAGATATGATCGGAGGGCGCGTCAATGGCTGCAGGGTGTAATGCACAGACAATCGATGCTTTTTGCCCACTGGCAGCTCTCTCAGGTTAAGGCTGGACAATAGGAGCTGGATGACGGGAGACTGTCACGTCCAGTTCTCGGAGAGCGCGAAGGTGAGACTCCGTCGCGCCACTCAACTCCTTGTTTCGATCGTGGACTCATATTCAGCTCTCCGTCAGGAAGTCGGTATTCGGCAATATCGAATTATGAGTCGATGATCCTTTTCATTAACCTTACTGGATAAGATTTAATTTGAGATGATATGTTTGAAATAGGAAAGGCAATTCGATTGACATGTACAATCTCGTAGGATATAAGAATTTCCCATGGTGGAGAGTAGCAAATTCAATCCATTTTATAACAACTTGGGTATTTCTACTCGTGGTATCTCCGGCTACGATACGGAGGTCTTCACGCATTTAGAAGTAGGGCTTGCTGTTCTGTCAAAGGAAGCTGATGTAGGCGTGGCCACGGCAGCGGTAGCTAAACTTTTGGGTCTTTCTTTTATTTTCATTACCTGCGAGAATTTCGATATGATACTTGATCAATCAACCTTTTTTACCGAAGGGGTCCAGGCCCTTATCGAAGTTTTCAAGTCGAGGGATTTTCGGAAGCGCGTTGAAAAACTGGGCGGTTACGATTTCAAGGACTCAGAAAAGTTTTGTATTCAACAACGTGATTGAGAGAGATGTATCTTTGAAAGAAGAATTTCAACTGAAAAAGTGGTTGGGTATGCCGTGTAAATCGTCTGGATTGTGAGTTAGGGTCCGAGTGGGAATTCGGTGGTTCACAGCGCTGAATTAAGGTGTAGTGTTTTATCCAAAGTAGAGAATTATGAAATTAATTTTGGCTGATGTCCAGATACCGCCGATGTCAGCTCTTTGAAAAGGGATGGGGAAAATGCCTGAAAAGTCACGAAAAAAAGCGAAACAGTGGGTAGCCAAGGCGATAGCTTTTTACAATCAAACAGGTCAGACAATCGCTTTGGCGGAGTTCTCAAATGCTAAAGGACCTTTTGTTAAAGGCGATATGTATGTTTTTGTGGTGAACCTTAAAGGGACTATGCTTGCACACGGAGTCAATGATAAATATGTCGGCCAGAACTTCATGGATGTTAAAGATGCAAACGGCAAAAAATTTATTCGAGAAATCATTAGTTCCGCCCGTTCAAAAGACAGTGGCTGGGTGGAATACGAGTGGTACAATCCGGCAACTAAAAATGAACTCCCTAAACAAGTATATTTTGAAAAAGTAAATGATCTCATTATTTGCAGTGGAGACTATAAAGGAATGTGGGACAAGTCAAAGTAGCTTATAGCAGTCCCGCAAGAAATCTTTTCATTTGTTTTTCTAATATACAATTTCCTGGGCATAGCGCTGTATGCCGCAGGACAGCCCGATGATTTTTTGCAAGGAGTTAACAATGAGCGATGTTCAAGGAAAAGTAATGGCCCTGGATGATGCGATCAGGACCTATGTCAAGGACGGCGACCATGTATCCATCGGCGGATTTACTGTGAGCCGCAACCCCATGGCCGCTGTTTACGAAATCATACGCCAGAGAATCAGGGGTCTCCATTGCTATGCTCATTCCAACGGAACCGGCGTAGATGAGCTCGTGGGCGGCGGATGCATATCAAAGCTGGAAATCGCGTATGGCGGTAACGCGAAATCTGCCCCCACCTGTATCCGCTTCAAGGCCGCGATCCAGAGGAGTGAAATAAAGTTCGAGGATTATACCAACTACCAAATGGCGCTGCGCTTTCATGCTGGCGCTATGGGCGTTCCCTTTATTGCCACCAAATCGTCCTTTGGTACTGACATCGTCAACAAATGGGGCTTCTCAAGGGGAATGCGCGAAAAAGACCCCCAAATTCCGGATGACAAGCTGGTCGTTCTTGATAATCCCTTTGGCAACTGGGGCAATGCGTCTAAAGTCATCCTGGTGCCCGCAATCACTCCGGATGTCACAATCATCCACGTCCAGAAAGCTGACAAGTTCGGGACGTGCCGCATAATGGGACTCACCTACGCTGACGTGGACCAGGCAAAGGCAGCCCGGAACGTCATCGTTACCTGCGAGGAGCTCGTCGATTCGAAGGAGCTGCGTACAGAGCCAGAATTCAACCAGATCCCTTTTATCCATGTGTCGGCCGTCGTACCCATTCCCTTCGGCGCCTATCCTACCGCCTGCTATCGCTATTACGACTATGATCCCCAGTATCTCAGCCAACACAGCGTTTTCGCGAAGAACGACAAGCTCTATCGCGAATACCTTGATAAGTTCATTTTCGGCGTGAAGAACCACCAGGGCCTGCTGGAACTGGTTGGGAAAGTCCAATTGGAGAAGATTAAGGCCGACCCGAGGACTGGGTATGCAACCGGACTTGACAGAAAGTAGCAGAACCAGGAGATGAAACGATGAACTACACGTTGAGAGAAATGATGACGATAATGGCGGCCAGGGAAATTTGCGATGGCGATATCGTATTTTGCGGAACTGGGATTTCGTTAGTTGCGGCGATGGCAGCAAAGTACATTACGGCGCCCAACAGTATCATATTCTTTGAGACCGGCGCGATTGACTCGGAGCTCGAGGAAATCCCCATGTCCGTTGCGGATCCCCGCGTCATGTACTCAGCGGCATCCAACGGCGGCCTTCTCGAGGCCTTCGCCACAATGCAGAACCGTATCACGGGAGACCGGGTAATCGGAATACTCGGCGCAGCGCAGATTGACAAATACGGAAACCTGAATTCGACAGCCATCGGTGACTACTTCAAGCCGGTCACGAGATTTTCTGGAAGCGGCGGCGCCTGCGATGTCGCTTCCTTCGTCCCGCGCTACCTGATTTTCATGCAGCATGAGAAGAGAAAATTCCCCAAAAAGGTTGATTACCTCACCAGCCCCGGGTACCTCGACGGACCCGGAGCCAGGGAGAAGGCAGGGCTGATGCCCGGTGGGCCGACGGCGGTAATAACAAACCTCGGACTGATGCGCTTCGATGAAGAGACGAAGGAAATGTACCTGGCCCATTATTACCCCGGCACTACACCGCAGAAGATTCTCGAAAACATGGAATTCGAGGTGGATATCTCCCGGGCTACCGAGGCAACGCCGCCGAAAGATAACGAATTAAAAATTCTGAGGGAAAAGGTAGACCCTCAAAAACTGATTCTTTAAAAAGTCATTATGCCCGGGCGAAAGCCGCTGATGGCCGGCCTCCGCCGACATCTGTTTTTTTCGCGGAACTTGCGGCCGTCAAAATTGTGGCCGTCCTTACCAGGGCTGGAAGAGCAAGCGGTAATTAGGATCGTTATAGGGAGGAGGTAAGAATTCATGCTGGCACTTAGCACCGGTCACATCATCGGAATCGTCGCAACCCTCATCGCCATTACAGTGGTGGGAATCTATGCCGGACGGAAAGTAAAAACCGCTGCGGACTTTTCCGTCGGGGGGCGCAAGGCAAGCGCTGCCGTGGTTGCCGGAACAATCATGGGCACATTGGTGGGCGGAGCCTCTACAATCGGTACGGCTCAGCTTGCTTTTCAATTCGGCGCATGCGCTTGGTGGTTTACACTCGGCGCCGGTATCGCCTGTGCCGTGCTGGGACTGGGTCTGTCCAAGCCGCTTCATGATAGCCGTCTGGAAACAGTGCCCCAATATTTGGTGGTAACTTACGGCAGTAATATCGGTCCTGTTTCCAGTATTTTTTCTTCAATAGGCATTTTCCTGAGCATCGTTAGTCAAGGACTCGCGGCAGTCGCGCTCCTGACTTCCATGTTCAACATCGACCCGCTGACCGCAACCATAATAGGCATATTGCTTGTCCTGGGATATGTTTTTTATGGCGGAGTGTGGGGCACTGGTCTGGTCGGTGTTGCGAAACTCGGATTGCTCTACGTCGCCACGATCGTCTGCGGCGTAATCGCCTATAACATGGTCGGCGGCTATGCGGGTCTCGCAGAGAAATTTACTTATTTTCCCTGGTTTTCCCTTTTCGGCCGGAGTTTTAATCTCGACGCCGCTGCCGGCTTCTCGTTGGTTGTCGGCGTCATTTCTACCCAGACCTACATCCAGGCTATCTATTCCGGGAAAGACGCGAAAACCTCCCGCAGGGGTGCAATGATATCCGCGTTCCTGATTCCGCCCATCGGTATCGGCGGTATCCTGGTGGGACTTTATATGAGAGCGTATTTTCCGGCCACTCCTTCGATTGAAGTCCTGCCGGTCTTTATAATGAAATTTCTGCCGCCGTGGGCGGGGGGCGTCGTCCTTGCGACAATGCTTGTCGCAGTAATCGGCACCTGGGCCGGGCTTGCCCTGGGGGTTTCAACGATGGTCACGAAGGATATTTACAAACAGTTTTTCCGTAAGCTGGCAGGCGACAAGGAAATCCTTTTCGTTCAGCGCGTGCTTATACTTCTGGTCTGTGTTCTTTGCGTGTTCTTTGTCACCGGAAACCTTAAATCCCTGATCCTCGGATGGAGCTTCCTGTCCATGGGACTGAGGGGCTGCACGATTCTCTTTCCCTTGTTGGGTGCAATGTTCTTCCCGCGCCTCGTCTCCCCTATGGCGGGCATCCTGGCAGCATTCCTGGGGCCGTTGGCCAATCTGGTCTGGCATGTGCTTTATCCCAAAGGACTCGATCCCCTGTACCCGGGCCTCATCGTGAGTTTTGTGGCATTGGTGTTGGCAAGCATGATTTTCCCCCGTCGGAGTAAAGAGACGCAAACCGAGGTGGCATAGGCAGCGGCTGTAGCAAGCTCGGGCAAAGAAAAAAAGAAAACAAAGAGGAGAATATGAACTTTGAATTGTCAGCAGAATTGAAAATGCTTCAGGAAACGGTGCGCAGTTTTGCCGCCGGGAGGATAGCACCTTATGCGGATGAATGGGACGCGAACCACTATTTTCCCTACAAGGAAGTTGTGACAGCCATGGGTGAGCTTGGTTTCTTCGGAACCGTCATTCCAGAGGAATATGGCGGGAGCAACATGGGCTGGCTCGCAGCAATGATCATCACAGAGGAGATTGCCCGTGCATCGAGTTCACTGCGAGTGCAGGTCAACATGCAGGAACTGGGCTGCGCCTATACTATCTGCAGATACGGTACGGAAGAGCTCAAGAAGAAATACGTGCAGAAGCTCGTCAATGCTGAATTGCTGGGATCGTTTGCGATCACCGAGCCGCAAGCTGGGTCAGACGTAATGGCGATCAGGTCATTTGCAGAGGACAAAGAGGATCATTGGCTCATCAATGGCACGAAGACTTGGATATCGAATGCCACCTTGGGTGACCTGACCATCTTTTACGCCTACACAGAAATTAGCGGGAAGAAGCTTCTGTCCGCATTCGTGGTCGAGCTCAAGAATTTCAATGGCATCACCGTTACCGACCTGGACAAGCTGGGATCCAGGTCTTCACCGACCGGTGAGATTATCCTGGAAGACACCAAGGTCCCGAAAGGAAACATCCTGGGGAAACCGGGCGACGGCGCGAAGATCGTTTTCAGTTCCCTCGCGCAGACCAGGCTCTCCGCAGCCGCAGGAGGCATCGGGCTGGCTCAGGCCTGCCTTGATTGCGTGACGAAATATGCCATGGAGCGCGAGCAGTTCGGCAAACCGATCGGCGCTTTCCAGATGAACCAGGACATGATCGGTCAGATGGTGGCCGAGATCGAGGCTGGGAGGCTGATGGTTTACAAGGCGGCCTGGCAGAAGGATCAGGGCAACCTGGGTAACAACCTGGAAGTGGCCGCCGCCAAGTACCTTGCCGGCGAACTGGCCTACAAGTGCTCACAGTTTGCGATGCGAATCCTGGGGGCATATGGCTATTCCAACGAATATCCGGTGGCCCGCTATTTCCGGGATGCACCTACTTATGCCATGGTCGAGGGATCAACAAACATTTGCAAATTCATTATGGCCCAGGATCAGCTGGGGATAAGGAAGGCAAACAGGTAAGGAGCTCTATATTACCGGCAAATCTGCCGAGGACTCGCGGGTGACTATGGATGGAGACGCGGCATAAACTCCAGCAAAAAAGAACGCGCCAATTCTCGCGCATGCTTGATAAGTACATATTGCGAGAAAATCAGTCGATCTGAACATTTCAATCGTAAACTTCATTATCAGCTCTCGGTTGATGGTCACGCTTTGTAAGTGTCTTCAGCGCCTGTGCGATGAGATATGAAGTTTAGGGATTGAGCCACAGATAGCTTAACCTAGCTGATGGAAAGAGAAAGTAAATAACTACATCGAATGCTGTGATCTATACCTACCAAATAGCAACAACACCATCTATTCGCGGTTCAGTCGCACCGGCGAGTACACCTTCACCATTTCGCCAGATAATCTGACCGCGACCAAAGGTTGTTGCTCCCACCGCGCCGCGTCTGATGACGTGGCCTCGCCTGTTCAGAGCTTCGGCAATATATTCTGGGAATAGGGGCTCGATATCCACTATCTTGCCTTCCATCCACTGCCAGCGTGGTGCATCGAGGGCCGCTTGCGGATTAAGATGAAAATCGACAGTGTTCATGACTACCATCAGGTGGCCTTGAGGTTGGATAAATCCACCCATGACGCCAAATGGGCCCACTGCTTTCTTATCCCTGGTCAAGAAACCCGGCATAATAGTATGGTAAGGTTTCTTTCCTGGCTCAAGGCGGTTGTCGTGTGCTGAATCAAATGAGAAATTATGCCCACGGTTATGAAGGCTGATCCCGGTTCCCGGAACGACCAGGCCAGAACCAAATCCCATATAATTACTCTGAATGAAGGAAACCATGTTTCCCTCTGCGTCCGCCGTCGCCAGATAGACAGTACTGCCGCTCGTGGGGCGGCCAGGCGCAGGCTGAAACGCCTGCTCACCAATAAGACCTCGCCGATTTGCCGCGAAAGAATCAGACAACAGGTCTTCCACTTTGATGGTCATGTGCCGCGGATCGGTAACATATTTCCGGCAATCAGCAAATGCAAGTTTTATAGCCTCAATTTGCTTATGGTAAGTGTCGACTGTTTCCTTTGCAGAGAAATCAAACCCTTTCAAAATATTAAGGGCCATCAATGCCACCAGGCCATGCCCGTTGGGTGGAATTTCCCAGACGTCGTAGCCTCGATAATTTATTTTTATCGGGTCTACCCACTCTGGCTGATAAGCTTCCATATCTTCCTTGCTCAAATATCCCCCATGCTGCTTAAAGAACATATCGATCTTCTCTGCCAGTTCGCCACGATAAAAAGCCTCGGCGTCGGTTTCCGCAATCGACCTGAGTGTGGCCGCATGTCTCGGTGAGCGCCAAATCTCGCCGGCCGCCGGAGGTTTTCCCTCCGGAGTAAAAACTTCAAACCAGTACTTAAACTCTTCAGCCTGCTCCGTCTTATAATTGTCAAAGCCGGCTTTCCAAAGCTCGCTGATGATTGGCGATACCGGGAATCCCTCCTCCGCATACCCGATTGCGGGCCTTAAGACCTCCACAAGGGGAAGCTTACCAAAACGCTTCGACAACTCAGCCCAAGCTGAAGGTGCTCCCGGCACAGTCACTGGGATCATTCCGTATTTTGGGATTTCCTGATGTCCCGCTTTTTTTAACGCCTCGATGGAAATTTTTTTAGGTGACGGTCCGCTTGCATTCAAACCGTGAAGTTTATCTTTGCTCCAAACCAGAGCGAAAGCATCACCGCCTATACCGTTGGAAGTTGGTTCAACCACTGTCAGACAAGCTGCAGCGGCGACGGCCGCGTCAATGGCATTACCTCCTTTTTTTATAATCTCCAGCCCCGCCTGGGCTGCAAGCGGTTGCGAAGTTGCAACCATGCCTTTCTTGGAGAAAACCATGCTTCGCCGCGACGGATACGGATGATACAATGGATCATATTGCATTTTCGTCAATCCTCTTAAAGAAATTTCTACACAGGCCCCAGAGGTTTATAGGTATCCAAGCCACTTCCAGTATGTGGCCCCTAACAGAAGAATGAGGAGATAAGCGATGATTGTCAAAGGAATACCTGTTCGCATGAAATCTTTAACCTCAAATGTTTCTGTGCTGTATGCCACCATATTCTGCGGCGCATTTACCGGCAAGATAAACCCGAAGCTCACCACGTACTGTAAAATCATTGTCATGCCCCATACGCTCAGGCCCGCCATCTTAACCTCCTGCAAGACCGAAATCACAATCGGTATCATAGCTGACGCCAAAGCAGTGGCACTGGCAAACCCAAGGTGGATGATGATGAGGAAAGCGGCGAGGACCGCCAGAATTATCAAGGCGGGCATGGTTTGTATGCCAAACCAGGTGACAATCATTTTAGCGAGCCAGGCAGCGGCTTTCGTGGAAAGAAGAGCCGATCCAAGGCTTATGCCTATTCCGAACAGCATCAGAGTGCCCCAAGGGATCTTTGCCTGCGCTTCTTTCCATGTCATTACACCTACAACAGGCATCAGCATAATGGCCACGGCAGCCAGGGTCGTAGAGGCGGTATCGAAATTGTGGAGAATCATTTCGGTAGACCAGAGGAACAGAAGTGTAAGCGATACAGCGAACAGCTTTTTTTCATTCAGTTTCATAGGGCCAAGGTCAGACAGAGCTTTAGCGATAGTTTCCTGACTGCCCGTTATTTCCTCGGTGTCAGGCGGCATAACCTTCATCAAGACGTGATACAAGACGACAGACATAATTGCGGCGAAGGGAGCTGCGGCGATAAACCATTCGAGCCAAGTAATCTGTTTGTTAAGAAGTTTATCAATAAAACCGACGGCAACCATATTTTGTGCGGCAGCAGTTTTAATGCCGACATTCCAAATACTATCAGCCTGGGCGGTTGCGATCATCAGGACACTGGCAAATTTGCTCTTTTTGTCAACATCAAGAGCCAGGATAATCCCCATCACGATAGGAACCAGACAGGCAACCCTTGCGGTTGTGCTGGGAATGAAGAAACTGAGAACAAAGCCTACAAAAATTACTCCAATCAGAATACGATTGGTCTTAGTCCCTATTTTAGAAAGGATGGATAAGGCAATCCGCTTGTCGAGGCCGGTCTGCATCATCGCAGCGGCGATGAACAGCGCCCCGCCTACTAAGGCCGTCGCGGGGTTGCTAAATCCGCCCAATGCTAGGGAGAGGCCCTTGGAAGTTCCCATGACGGTTTTGGGATTGGCAACATCGGGTGATGTGCCAAGGAGGAAGACCATAATCGCTAAGATTATGGCGGCGCTGATCGGGTAAGAGACAGTCTCGGTCATCCAGATTATTATCGAAAAGATAAGCATGGCGATCATTCTCTGGCCGGCTACCGTTAATCCTTCCGGCGTCGGCATTAGAATGATCCCCAATAACACAAGAACGCTGATTATGAGGCCATAGCGCTTACTGAAGGAATCCTGTTCTGCTTTCATAATTAACTCCTTCTAAAAAAGTTAATTGACCCACGGCCGATATTGTTACCACATTTTCATATAGAGTTCTGTAGTTTTTTTGATTTTTACAAAATCTTAATATGTGGTAGAAGCTCCGGAAGCAGCTCGATGCGGACGGAGCGTCCGTGCCAATTTGAGGATAAAATCCAAATGAGAGGTGCCAGCGTGAAAGCAAGAGGTAAGAACACCGCTCACATGTTTACGTCAGTGAAGTATGCGTCATTTTTTCTGATTGTTTGCTTGGTCTTTTTGTATGGATCATCCGCTTACGGCGCGAGTTCATAGTCAAGCAGCCGAGTGCATCTTTTAGCGACCTTACGATGGAACACGCTCTTGTCATGGGCAATCCTGCGGCGCAGAAAAAGGCCGTGGTTTTCACTGACCCTGATTGTTGCTACCGCGTGAAGCTTCACATAGAGCTCAAAAAAATTGTGGCAGAGCGGAACGACGTTGCCTTTTATATAAGACTCTTTCCTTTAGCAATGCACAAAGACTCTTACTGGAAATCAAAGAGCATCCTTTGCAGCTCTTCTCTGCAGATGCTCGAAGAAAAAAATACGCGGTGAATTAGATAAAGACGTGATTAAAAAAGGTCAGATAACTCGACCTGACAAGGATTGGTCAGATGGTAAAGTGGAAATGAGCAAGGACTGCAATAGTATTGTGATTGATGACGGTGACGCTCTAAAAATGACGCTTGAAAGAAAATAATTGATTCCGAAAGTTATGGGAGGAAGAAATTTATGCTTACCGCAAAGGAAATCAGAAATGCCCTGGCCCGCTGGTATGCTGCCTGGAATGCTCATGATCTCGACAGGGTCATGGAACTCTTTCACGAGGACGCTGTTTTCGAAAACTGGACAGGCGGCAAAGCACAGGGCAAGAAAGCTATCCACCAAGCCTGGGACCCCTGGTTCAAAAATCACGGCGGCTTCCGGTTTATGGAGGAAGACACCTTCATCGATGAGGGCAGTCAAAAGGTTCTTTTCCAGTGGACCTTGGACTGGCCTTCGGGTGAGAAAGGATACCGGGGGAAGCCTGAGCGAAGGCGTGGTGTCGATGTGATGCATTTCAAGGATGGCAAGATAATCAGTAAGAATACCTTTTCCAAAACCACTCTTGAGATCGACGGACGAATGGTCAAACTGTCAGCGGAACCTGCGTGATCGCGAGGCTCTGCACGTCACGAATTAAGCAAGAGGAAATTTGTACTATCCGGCTATGGGGGCAATGGCGGCATATAAGCTCGGCGTCGCAATGATGCTATTTGTCGTCATCTGGTTGATACCTTAGGCAAGACAACCGCTAAAAAAATAGAATCGCAGTTGCGTCTATTAAGCAAGGAGAAAAGCTATGTCTGAAAGTGAGAAGTCAGTGGTCTTCACTCCGGGACGCATCGGCCGCCTCGAAATCAAAAACCGATTAGTGCGTTCGGCCACCTACGAGAACGGCGCTACAAGTAAAGGCGAGGTATCGGACTTTCTCGTCGATGTTTATCGCACCCTGGCCAAAGGGGGCGTGGGAATGATTATCACCGGCATTACCGGCGTATATTCCAAGGCGATTGCACCGCATTTGATCATGAGAGCGGATGACGATTCCTTAATACCGAGTCTCAAAAAGATTCCGCAGGCGGTGCGCGAGGTCGCCACGGACTGCAAAGTGATACTGCAGTTGCATCACCCCGGGAGACAGGTCATCAATCGAGAGGACGCTGCAAAGTTTAGACCGGTCGCCCCGCCAGCATTTGTTGCTTACGTCCGAAAGCACCGTGAATTACTAACTCCCCACGGAGAAGCGCCGCCCCTCGTGGAGCCGACCGCCCCATCTCCAGTATATGACACCTTCTTCGACCGGACCCCGCGGGCATTGACCCGGGAAGAAATTGAAAAAATTATCGATGCCTTTGCCGAAGGCGCACGGCGGGCCCAGGAAGCCGGTTTCGACGGAATTCAGATTCATGCCGCCCACGGCTATCTTCTGAGTTCCTTTCTGTCACCGTGGACCAACCGTAGGGATGATGAATACGGAGGTTCGACAGAGAAGCGGACCAGGGTCATCAGGGAGATTTACCGGCGTGCCAGAGGTAAGACTGGTAATCGCTTTCCCATACTCATCAAGATGAACGTCTCTGACTTCCTTCCCGGCGGTATCGACATCGAGGAAGCGCTGCGGATAGGAAAGATAATAACTGAGACCGGTTTCGGCGCCATTGAGACTAGTGGTGGCATGTATGAGTCGTTGACCCGGAAGCAGGAAGAGCTGGGCTGGCCGCCCCTGTTCATGGCAGAAGCGCGTACCGGCATCAAGACTGCGGATCAGGAGGCATATTTTCTCCCAAGTGCAAGAGCTATCAAAGAAAAGACGAACGCAACAGTCATTCTGGTGGGTGGCTTCAGGTCATTGAGCAGAATCGCAGAAGTGTTGGAATCGGGGGCGGTGGACTTCGTGTCCATGAGCAGGCCCCTCATCCGGCAACCCGATTTGCCCAATTTGTGGTTCTCGGGACAGGGTCCGGACAAAGCGGATTGCATTTCCTGCAATGCCTGCCTGCCCATAGGTGACGATCTCATCGACTGCCGGGCCAGGAAAACATAGGGATTGCCGTACAGGTCATCCCGCTGAGAACATGGTAAGAGAAGATACAAAAAATCTAATCCGGTGTACGACCAGCTGCATGAAGGGCAGCCTATGAAACATCTGCATCGCTCCCTGAAGAACCGCCACCTCCAGATGATCGCCATTGGCGGGGCCGTGGGTACGGGCCTATTCTACGGCTCTGCGCACGTCCTCCAGGTTGCAGGTCCGGCAATCGTCGTCTCCTATGCCATTGTCGGTGGCGTCATCTACCTGATAATGCGCGCCCTGGGAGAGATGTGCGTCCATGAACCGGTAACTGGCTCTTTTAGCTATTACGCCTATCGATACTGGGGCGACTTTGCCGGATTCTTCTCCGGATGGAATTACTGGTTCTGCTATGTTAGCGTCAGCATGGCCGAGCTTGCCGTGGTGGGCATCTATATTTCTTTCTGGTGGCCCGCCGTTCCTTTGTGGACGAGCGCATTGATATGCTGGGTAGTGATCACGTTCGTCAATCTGTTCCGCGTCAGGGTCTTCGGCGAATTTGAGTTCTGGGCTTCTCTCATAAAAGTAACGGCCATCTGCCTCATGATTATCCTCGGTGTAACTCTCATCGTCTCCGGATATGTGCATGACCGCCCGGCGGCGGGATTGGCAAGCCTCAATACGATAGGCGACTGGCTTCCCTATGGCATCAAGGGACTGTTTCTCTCCTTTGCCCTGGTGATCTTTTCCTTCGGCGGCGTGGAACTTGTAGGAATGGCTGCTGGAGAAGTGGAGAAGCCGAAGCAAGTGATCCCCCTCGCCATCCGGCAGTTGGTCTGGCGCATCCTCCTGTTTTACGTCGGCTCCTTTGCTGTGATGCTCGTATTCTTCCCGTGGCGCGCAATCGGCCTGGAGGCCAGTCCCTTCGTCCAGATATTTGCCAAGTCGGGTATCCCGGAAGCGGCGTCAGTCATAAACCTCGTCGTCATAATCGCGGCTCTCTCCGTTTACAACAGTATGCTCTTCAGCAATGGCCGGATGTTGTATAATCTCGCCTGCCAGGGAGACGCCCCGGAGGTGTTTGGCCGCCTGAGCGCTTCGGGCATTCCGAGAAACGGCCTCATCTTCTCGTCACTCATAACCCTGATCATCGTTGCCCTGAATTTCCTGATTCCCGAGAAGGTCTTCTTCATCATGATGTCTATCGCTTCTATTTCGGTATTGATAAGCTGGGTCATGATCCTCCTCACGCTGATCTTCTTCCGGCGCACCATGTCCCGTGAGGGACAGACGCCTTCTTTTCCGACGCCGCTTTATCCATACAGCATTTACTTTGCGGCAGTCTTTCTCATCATGACGATGGTTCTCATGGCCTTTATCCCGGACATGCGCCCATCCTTGGTCATCGCCCCCGCATGGGTCTTCTTCCTGTGGCTGATATATGCTCTTCGTCGCAAGGACTCCCGGAAATCGGGAAAAAACGTTTCCGAAGAATGTTCTTTTACAGAATGATTTGTTTTAAAATGAAGTCGGCCGAATTACTTTGAGGCCATGCGCAAAAGGAAAAATGCCCACAGCAAGGCAATAAGATATGATACGACGATATCGCTCGGCCAGTGAGCTCCCAAAACTATGCGGGCAAGCCCACCGGTTATGAGGAAAGCACAGCATAGAAACAGCAAGATTGCCCACAGCAAGCCGGACTTTTTCTGGGCGGCCTGAATTGCTAGATATCCTAAGGTCGAGCCATAGGTTAATGCAAACACGGATGGGAATGAATAACCGGATGGCGACCCAATGACATGCACCAGCGCAGGCGATGGCCGAGGTCGGGCGATTATGGGACTGAGCAATGTGCCCAGGATCCACATCCCGGCAAGGCTGAGGATGGCGAATAGAGCAACGCGCCATCCGGCGATACCCCAGGAAATAAAGAAAGTGATTGCCAAGAGAATTAGATTCCAGGGGAAAGCCGCCGATTTTGTGAACCATAAAGCCCAATTCATGGATTTTGGTGCCAGGTATTGTATAAATTTTTCCACCGATACATCTCCGGGGAAGTACGCATAGCGACAAGCAGCCAGCGTGGCGAATATGGCAACGAACAGTAGAATTAAGAGCGCGATATCCTTTTTCCGCATTGATAGTCCTCTCTCTTGAAACAGCACAAGACAGACACGAAAAATGTCACTGGTGCATTATATTAAAAACTGAAACAAATAGAAAGCATGAAGTATATTTATTCCATCCCGGAAGTATGACGCAAATTTTTTAAGCTTGACAGTTTGTTTATATAAGAAAATTAATCTTCATCGGCAGTGATTCGAGAGGAGGAAGAACGATGACAAAAAAACCAGTAATCTCATTCTGGAGAGTGCCTTTGTTTGCGGGCATCCTTGGTTCCCTGCCGATTGGGGCAACGGCTGCCGAACTTAACGTCTACGCGCCGGGCGGAGTCAGGTCTGCTGTTCAGGGCGCCGCTGCCGCATTCGAGAAGCAGACCGGCCACACCATCAAGTTTATGTTCGGCACGGGAGGAGGAATCTAGAAACAGATTGCTGCCGGAGCGCCTGCCGACGTTACCGTGCTTCCCTCCAAAGGAATTTCCGAGATCGAGAAAGCCGGGATGGTAGCGCCGAACTCGCGGCTGGAAGTGGGCAGCGTTGGGGTGGGAGTGGGCGTCAAGGCAGGAACGCCTCGACCCACTGGAAGAATTACGCGAAACGCTCCTCACGGCAAAATCAATCACCTATGCCGATCCGGCTCGCGGCGGGACGTCAGGCACATATTTCGCGACGGTAGTGCTCCCGCGTCTCGGCATCGCAGAGCAGATGGAGGGCAAGACCGCCTTGACGGCCGTTGGTGAGGATGCCGTCCGCCGCGTGGCCAATGGGCAATCAGAGATCGTAATTGTCCAGTCGAGCGAAATCACCGCCGTTTCCGGCGCGGAACTTGTTGGTCCTTTACCGGCGATCATTCAGAACGCGATTCCCTACACTGCCGTTGTGCTCAAGGCAAGTAAGTCACCTGATGTCGCTCGAGCATTCGTGACTTTTTTAGACTCCCCATTGGGACGAGCGGCATTCCAGGCCGCAGGATTTCAACAAACCGGGACGCGCAGGTGAACGAAACGGATACATCTTTTTCTAACTTCTTCTAAGGGAGAGAGAATTTTTATTCCTGGCTTCCAATGCACCGTTTCAAACAAAAATGAAGAATCACCTAAATAAGTATTTACAAAATAGTAAATAGTTTTATAATGCATCCATGCTTTCGATATTGCACCGCCAGAGAATAATATTCCTTTTCTCTCTCCTTTTCCTTTTCTCTATAATCATAATCGGATTTCATCACCACGAAGATAGTTCCTGGCACTCGGATTGTCCTATATGCATGGCAAGCGGTCCCTGCTGCTATGCGGGTACCGATGGTAATGCCGGTTTTACCTTCCATCAACATATTTCTTATCTTTATTCATACGCGGAAATAATCCACACTTCCTGGCCGATTTTTCCCACCTTTGCCTACAGGGCGCCTCCCTTAGCTTCTCAAGCGTAATCTATCATTCCAAGTGGTATGGAAGACGATCAAACCAGCTCAGCGGTTTGAACACTCACCTTTTAGTTTTGCAAGACGAAGGTGTTTGTCGTAATTGGAGGTGTCTATAATGAAGATCATGACCACTTTTTTCACACTTTGTGTTCTATCTTTGCTTTCAACAGGCGTATTTGCTCAAACCTTGGAAGATCGACTAAAGGCCCTCGAGGAAACTATTGAGAAGCAGGGAAAGATCATCCAAGAGCAGAAAGTCCTTCAGGAAACCCTAAAGAAACAGGAGCAAACTATTAATGAGCAGCGAAAGATGATTGAGGATTTGAAGGCTGAGGTCAAAAAGATGCACCCCTCATCACAGCCCGAAGGCGTTGCTGCTGGGCAGGCCGCACCGTCCGGCGATATTCGGCAGGAAGTGCAAGAGCTGAAGGAGAAGGTGGAGCAAGTGGCCGAAGCGCAGACAAGGACTTCCCCAGGTATTTTCAATCCCGCTATTGGGCTTGTCGGCGAGACAGTCTTCGGTTATCGCAGCAAGGGATCAACGGAGACAGGGAGCAATCGTCCCGGCGGGTTTGATATGTTTCAACGTTCGATGGAATTGAATGTGGCGGCGGCGGTGGACCCGTTTGCCAAGGCCTACGCGGTCGTTAACGCATCGGCTGACCCGATTACCGGCGAAGCGACTTTGGGGGTCGAAGAGGCCGCGCTGCAGACAACGTCGCTGCCGTGGAACCTAGAGCTGAAGGCAGGGCGGTTCTTTGGCGAGTTCGGCCGGTTGGGGTATATTCATGACCATGAACTGCCGTTCGTCAACCGTCCGTTGCCGCTTGCCCAATACATCGGTGGCGAATCGAGGACAGACGGCTTGCAGCTTAATTGGCTGGTGCCGGTCGAGCACTATGTGAGCCTGACCGTCGGCGTGGGCAATCAGTTCGGCGGCGACAATCCGCCAAACTATGTCGGTGATTTCCGTAACGGCAGCGGGTTGAATTATTGGAGCCGCTTGTCCACATATTTCGACCTGACTCCCAATATCTCATTCGAACCCGGCATTTCAGTCCTCTGGAATCCAAGTACGGATGCACAGTGGGCAGACCCCGGCGGTGTTAATCCTCCGCTTCCTACAGTAGCCGGCAACACCTTCACCGAACGCGAGCGGCGCCTTTGGGGAGTAGACTGGGTTGTAAGCTACAAGCCTCTGCGCAACAATCAGTTCGAAAGCCTCACATGGGGGACGGAAGTGCTCTACAGCGATAACCGCTATGACGTAACCGATCCATCGGGTAACTCCCTCCCCAGTCGTTCCGTCGGCGCCCTCGGCCTGTACTCATATCTCACATACAAGTTCCATCGGGAGTGGTCAACCGGGTTCCTGTTTGAATATGTGGAGAACCAGGTGAATAATGATGACAAAACCTACGCCTACTCGCCTTACATCACCTGGGCAATGAGTCACTGGAGTCAATTGCGCCTTCAGTACACGTACACCGAGCGCAACGCCGCGTCCGGCAGGCCTGACGACAATGCCGTTTATCTGCAATGGGCGTGGATCATCGGCTCACACTCGCACGGTTGGCAGCAACGCTAAGGAGGAATCCAACATGAAATCTAAATTATATTGTCTATTATTGATCATCGCGCTCACCGGTGTTTTGTGCGGGTGGGCAATCCCCGCTCACGCCGAGAAGATCCGCGTTGTTACAACGCTCACCGACCTCGCGGATTTTGCGCGTGCCGTCGGCGGCGACCTGGTCGACGTTCACAGCCTGGCGACCGGCGTCGAAGATACCCATGGGGTGCCGATGAAACCGAGCTTCGTGCCGATGATGAACCGGGCGGACCTGATGATCCTCGTGGGGTTTGATTGCGAGCACGCTTTCCTTCCCGCTCTCTTGGAGGCGAGCAAGAACCCGCGCATTCAGGTAAACCAGCTCGGTTATATTGACTGTTCCAAGGGGATCATCCCGCGCGACGTGCCAAAATCAACCGATCATTCCGAGGGCGACGTTCATCCCTATGGCAATCCGCACTACGTTCTTGATCCGGTATTGGCGAAGACTGCGATCACGAACATCTATAACGCACTGGTGGCGTTTGCACCGCAGCATAAGGCTGAATTTACGCGCAACCGCGACGCTTATCTCGCCAAACTCAATGCCAAGATTGCCGAATGGGAGAAAGCGGTCAAACCACTCAAGGGGACGAAGTTTGTGTCCTACCATGAGCATTGGCCATACTTTGCGGCACGCTTCGGCTTGAACTATTTCGGCACGATTGAGCTGAAGCCTGGTATCGACCCGACCCCGCGTCACATCCAGGAATTGGTCACGGCGATGAAGACCGAGCATGTTTCCATCGTCATACGAGAGCCGCAATTTCCTGAAAAGGCGCCAAAAAGAATCGCCGAACAGACCGACGCAACCATGATAACTCTCCCCATCATGCCGGGCGGCGTACCGCATACAGAAACGTACATCAAGATGATGGACTACATTATTAATACAACGGTCGCCGCCGTACAATCGAGAAAATAAAGATAAGGAGGATGTGTCCGCCCGCGTTTCCGGGCGGACACACGCAACAGACTATGAATGAAGCACTCATCACGCTGGACAACCTGAGTATCGGCTATAACAACCAACCTGTGCTGTCCGGCATTTCACTCTCTATTGCCCGTGCCAGTTTTACAGCTATTCTCGGCGCCAATGGCTCGGGCAAATCGACGCTGATCAAGACGGTGCTTGGACTGCTTCCACCAGTCGCGGGTCACATCAATACCGCATCGACAGGTGCACCGCTCGAGTTCGGCTACGTCCCTCAAGCTTTTCAGTTCGACCCGATTTATCTGCTCACGGGATTCGGCGTCGCCCTTATGGGCGTATACGGGCGAGTCCGGCCGGGGCGCATGGTTCCCCAAATCGAACGCGCCTTCACCCGCGAATGCCTGCGTGCAGCAGGCGCTGAGGAGCTTGCCCATCGGCGCTTTGCTGAACTTTCCGGCGGTCAGAAACAACGTGTGCTCATTGCCCGCGCTCTGAGTACGCGCCCCGACGTATTGGTCCTGGACGAGCCCACAGTGAGCGTGGACCGTGAAACGAAGCATTTGGTGCTGGAGTTCATCTCGCAGATCCACAAAGAAAGGAAAATCACGGTCATTCTCGTCACACACGACTTTGCAGCGGTGCGTCAGTATGCTGAGCAAGTCATCTGGCTGCACGAGGGCAAGATGTCCCACGGTGCAACGCATGAACTCTTAACTGCCGAACGAATGGCGGAAATGTTTGAAATGGGGATGGCCTAATATGGAGACACTTTATCAGATTCTCTCACCCGATTTTCTCCTACGCAATTCGATATACACCAGCGTGCTCGTTGGTCTCGCCTGCCCGCTAGTGGGGGTGTTTCTCGTGCTGCGCCGGTTGGTCTTCATGGGTGTAGCGCTGCCCCAGATCTCCTCGACAGGCGTTGCTATCGCCCTCTCGCTTCCATTGTGGCTCGGATTCAATCTGTCCGAACATAGCTCACACAGCGCGCACACGCTTGCGTTTATCGGCTCAATTACATTCTCATTGACCGCGATCATGTTGCTGGCGTTTTTGGAAAGAGGCGGGCGTGGACAACCCGAGGGCCGGCTCGGCACCGCATATGTGGTGGCCGCCGCGATGAGCATTCTGTTGCTGTCAAAAAACCCTTACGGCGAAATAGGTTGGCTCGATATGCTGAAAGGAGAGGTCATCACCATCTCCAATTTTGATCTTGGGCTGACGGCAGCCACGCTTATGCTGGTCATTGCAGTACTAGGACTGTTCCACAAGGAGTTACTCCTCGTCTCATTCGACCGCGATATGGCAATTATACTGCGCAAGAATGTCATCTTCTGGGACATTCTGCTCTATTTACTGATCGGCCTGACCGTTTCAATGGCAGTGCTCAGCGTCGGTCCGCTGATCGCGTTTGGATTCCTCCTGATTCCTGCTTTAACGGCGCACTTAGTTGTTCGCAACATGTACCAGTTCACGGCGCTGGCCCCTTTGATCGGTGGCGTGGCCGCTTTCCTCGGGTTCTGCATCGCATATAGATTGGACTTGCCCGTCGGTCCAACAGATGTTGTTCTCTTGGGCGTACTCTACGCAATCACCTGGATTGTCACCAAGATTGTGCGTTCCCGGCGGATAGCTGCGACACCCACATGATGCCCAACAGGACAGCATCTAATCGTTACGGGTGAAAGAGAAACGACGGGTGGCGGATATCACCTGTATCGGGATTAGGTAATAAAAAGTCTCAAGACTTTTTAAAAAGGGGAGGAATTGATTGGTAGCCTTCTTCCAAATAGCGTTGATACCATACTTCAATTCGACACTGACCATTGAGGACGTGTACGTGTTTTTAATTCCTGCAACTGTTCTCTTACAGGAGCTATTATTTTTAAGATAAAATGCATTTTCTTAAGGATACGGGTAAGATAGTTTTTCCTACAGTCAACATTTGACTTAACTCAAAGGAAACTGTAGATTACATTCCAAAAAATTCAAAACAGGATGCTTCTATGAAAACACGGATTACCGAACTTTTTGTGATAAAATACCCCATACTCCTCTCCGGCATGAGCTGGATCAGTGTGCCAAGGATGGTGGCAGCCGCATCCAACGCAGGAGGTCTGGGGATCCTGGCTACGGGGCCCCTCAGCGCCGAGGAGACAAGGAAGGCCGTCCACGAAATCAGGAAATTGACCGATAAACCCTTTGGCGCCAATCTTGCGCTCCTGTTTCCCGGGGCCGTAGACAATGCCAAGGTCTTATTGGAGGAACGGGTGCCTGTCATCAATTTTTCCCTGGGTAAGGGCGACTGGCTTGTCAAGCAGGCCCACGCATACGGAGGCAAAGTCGTTGCCACTGTCGTCAATGTCCATCATGCAAGGAGGGCGCAGGACTACGGCTGTGATGCCGTCATTGCTACCGGTCATGAAGCGGCGGCTCATGGAGATGCCCTGACCACATTCATTTTAATTCCCACGCTCGTCGATACCTTAAAGATTCCCGTGATCGCTGCCGGCGGTATCGGTGACGGCCGGGGTTTAGCAGCGGCGCTGGCATTGGGCGCGGATGGGGTTGCCATGGGAACCCGACTCATGACGACGAAAGAAAGTCCGCTTCACGAAGGCTACAAGAAACTTTCTATCGAAAAGGAGGCCACGGATACCCTTTTCTCTAATCGTTTTGACGGTCTTCTCTGCCGGGTGCTGAAGACCGATGCAGCTTCTCGGGCCATAGAGCGCGGTCTTGATCTTCCGGCAGCCTTCTTCAATTCCCGCGAGATTGCCCGGCAGATCCATGCCCCGTACTGGAAGCTCTGTCTCGGCGTTATGGCTTCGGGATGGAAAAACATGAAGCAGATGGCCTTCATGGCCAACGCCTTCAAGGCAATTCGTATCGCCACGGAAGAGGGTGACACAAAGGAAGGGGTACTTCCCGCGGGTCAGGTGACAGGACTCATTCACGATCAGCCCACGATAGCGGAGCTCTTTGAGAGATTCGTTGCCGAAGCCAGAACTATTCAGCAGCAACTGTCGGTAAAGATAGACTGAGTAAGGATACTATGCCAGTCTGAAGGTATGACCTGGTGTGAAATTTATGAGAGAATGCATGGAGGTGCTAGCATGGCTGTCGTAGAGTGGAAAAGGGATGATACCGTTGCTGTTGTTAAAATGATAAACGGAGAAAACAGGTTTAACCCCGTCTCCAACAAGGACTTTCTCCAAGTCTTCGATGAAATCGAAAAAGATATGGCCGTAAAGTCGGTAGTGATTGTTTCCACTGATGCGAAAAACTGGTCCCAGGGGATAGACCTCATCTGGATGCAGAGCCGCATGGCCGAACAGGACTTTCAGGCGATCCGCGGTTTCCTGTATGGCCTGAACGATATTTTCAAAAGGATACTCCTCTTTCCCGTGCCCGTCATATGCGCCATCAACGGACATGCCGTAGCAGGCGGCGCCATCTTGTCCCTGGCCTGTGATTTCCGCTTTATGAAGGCCGATAAGGGATTCTTTTTCTTTTCCGAGGTCGACGTGGGCATTCCCTTCATACCAGGCATGATGGCATTTTGCCGGAAGGCCATTCCTGAATATAAATTCGAGGAAATGATGTACACGGGAAAGCGCTATGGCGCTCCCGAAATGGAAGCTCACCACGTGATAATGAAAGCTTGTCCGAATGAAGAGGCCCTGATGGCGGAGGCCATGGCCTTTGCCCGCACCTTCAATAAGAAGCGCGGGGTCTTTGGTGAAATGAAGCGGCGCATGCACAAGCACATCATTGACATCATAGATAAGGAGGACCGCGCATACATCGAGCCACTTAAGGTCGTATACGGAGACTGATGAAAGAACTACCCGCAAAGTCTGTCCGATCGGAGACTTAGTCAAACCCCGCATGATCGAAGAGGAGGTCTTATGAACGGCAATGATCCCTTTAGGATCGAGAAAGATGACCATATCGCATGGCTGATTCTGAACCGGCCCGAGAAGCGAAATACGATGGGATTTCCGTTTTATGAAAGCTTAATCGGCCAATTCGCCGTTTTTGACGCAGACCCGGATGTGCGCGTGGTAGTGATCCGGGCGGAGGGAAAGAGCTTTACTGCCGGTACGGATTTGGAGGATCTGGGCAGCCTGTATAAGCAGATGACGGCCAGCGAGCGCGAAGACCTGCGCCTGAAGATTCTGCAGGCCCAGCAGGGGATAAACAGCATTGAAAAATGCCGCAAGCCCGTCATCGCTGCTGTACACGGCCATTGCCTGGGCGGAGGGGTCGATCTGCTCTGCGCCTGCGACATCCGGATTGCTGCAGCGGATGCCGTCTTCGGCATCCGGGAGGTTCGCGTGGCCTTCATCGCCGATGTCGGAACCCTACAGCGCCTCCCGCATATCATCGGGGAGGGATGGTTCCGGGAACTCGCCTTGACCGGGCGTGATTTCGATGCCGAGGAGGCCCTGAAGATGCGGTTCATCACCAGGATCTGCAGGGACAAGGATGAACTCATTGCGGAGGCAAAAAAGATAGCCCAGCAGATTGCGTCCTGCTCGCCCCTGGCAATACAGGGAACCAAGGAGGTCATCCTCTATAGCCGTGATAACGGGGTTTACCCGGGACTGGAGTATGTGGCCCAGAAAAATTCCGCCCTGATTCCGTCGGAGGACATGCTTGAGGCGCTGGCGGCCTTTATGGAAAAGAGAGTGCCCGTTTTCAAGTGAAGGCAGCCATCTTTGCCAGCGTCAATGAGATGTCAGCGGCCGCGAATGCTTGCTGACTTCTACCGCAAACAATTGCAAACGACGTCTTACGAGACAACTCCCGTGACAATGTACCCTATGATTAGACAAGATAGGGTAAGGGCGTGCACTTTTATTGTGGCAAGATTCGCTGGCGCCATCTTCATCTTATCCATATAATTATTATTCAGTATGCGAAACGAATCATATGCAACTGGTAATGTAAGAAGCCCCAGGAGTACACCAAAGGAGGCGACTCCTAGCGAAGCCGACACGAACACTGTAGCGTAAGCGCAGACCAGTCCCGCCACATATAATATCACCCCCGCCCTTCTTCCCAGACGAGCGACGAGATTCAGCTTGCCTGCCTCGCGATCCTCCTCATAATCGGGTATCTCGTTGATGACGATCATGGACCACATGAGAAATCCGGGAACAAATGAGATGACAAATGGTTCCCAGGCAATCGATTGCGTCTGCACGTAGAAAGCGCCGAGACAGATAACGGGACCGAAATTGATAAGCAGGCTCAATTCGCCGAAGCCCCTGTAACCGTACCTTATGGGTGGCATCGTGTAAAAAACGGAAGAGAAAACACCAATGGCAGCGAATAAGAGCACAGGCCAGCCGACCATGATGGTCAGGCAAATGGCTATGGCGACCCCTATTAGATAACAAACAATCGCAGCTGCCAGCACATACTCGGCGGGAAGAAGTTCCCCCGTCAGAACGCCGCTGCCCCCTGTATAGGGATTCTTCTCTTTACCGTGTGAACGATCCACGGCGTGGAGATAATCGAAGACATCATCGATCATATTGAGGCCTATGTGGTGCACCGTCACACCGATGATGACCATGACAAAATACAATAAATTGAATTTTCCTAATGCCGCCCACGCAATGACGCTTCCCAGGAGGGCAGGGAAGATGCTTGTGGGTACGTAATGCAGTCGGAATGCCTGGATCCATGTGCCAAAACTACCAAGCGGCTTTCCGTCTTTCCGTACCAATTTCGTCCTTAGCGGCATTGCAGACGACCTCCAACAAACGGCACTTTCAGTTGTTGTCTATGAACGTGAGAGAATGCTTATCCGCCGACTCAGCTCTCGATTCTCAGTATAACCCGAGCCCGTAGCATCATTCTTAAATTAAATTTCCTTTTTTTCAATGCATATTTTAAAGGAACACCAATTAAGGCATTATGAAGATACAAATGATTCCCGATTGAATGTTTTTTCTATTTTTAATAAAAAATATTTGCTACATAATAATCAGCTTCATCAGTGCTTTCGGAAATGCTAACGTTTCGTAAGCTGCTTAGCATTTTCGGTAAATTAGATTTCGTGCACAGGATTTCAATCTTTTGGCAATTTTCAAACCGGAATAGCATCTAATTATGAGGACAACTCAACCGGGAGGAAGACTATAATGACGAAGAAAAGGACACCGGCTGCGAAAACTTTGACGAAGCTTCCGGCATGGAAGGCCCTTGGGGAGCATTACAGAAAGATTGGCAATGTGCATCTGCGCTCGTTGTTTGCGGATGATTCCCGCCGTGGCGAACGCCTAGCTGTCGAAGGCGCCAGCATTTATCTCGACTACTCGAAGAACCGTATTACCGATGAGACGATAAAACTCCTCATAAATCTCGCTCGCGAGTGTAACCTCAGTGAGGGCATAGAAGCCATGTTTGAGGGCCGGAAGATCAACGTCACGGAGAACCGGTCGGTTCTTCATATCGCTTTACGGGCGCCGAAGAGCGAAGAGATTCTTGTTGACGGCGTAAATATCGTGCCGCAGGTGCACGCGGTTCTTGACAAGATGGCTGTCTTTTCAGAGCGGGTGCGCGGCGGCGAATGGCTGGGATACACCGGGAAGCCTGTCCACAGCATCGTCAACATCGGCATCGGAGGCTCCGATCTCGGCCCTGTCATGGCCTACGAGGCGCTGAAGCATTACAGCAAAAGGGAATTGACCTTCCGTTTCGTTTCCAACGTAGACGGCACGGACTTCGAAGAGGCCACCCGCGATCTCAACCCGGAAGAGACCCTTTTCATCATTTCTTCAAAGACCTTCACAACCCTGGAGACCATGGCCAATGCGCACACGGCGCGGGCCTGGGCGCTGAAGGCACTTCATCACCAAGGGGCCGTGGCCCGCCACTTCGTGGCTGTTTCGACCAACGCCGAGGAGGTGGCGAAGTTCGGCATCGACACGGCGAACATGTTCGGATTCTGGGACTGGGTGGGCGGCCGCTACTCCATGGACTCGGCCATCGGCCTTTCGACCATGACAGCCATCGGCCCGGACAACTTCCGGGCCATGCTAGCGGGCTTCCGCGCGATGGACGAGCACTTCCGTACCACTCCGTTTGAGAGGAACCTGCCGGTGCTCATGGCACTCCTCTCTATCTGGTACAATAACTTCTTCGGTGCGGAGACTGTTGCCGTCTTGCCTTACGACCAGTACCTGAAACGCTTTCCAGCATATCTTCAGCAGCTGACTATGGAGAGCAACGGCAAGCGCGTGACAGTAAAAGGCGCCGCTGTCAACTACCAGACGGGACCCATCTACTGGGGAGAGCCGGGCACGAACGGCCAGCATTCCTTCTACCAGCTAATCCATCAGGGAACGAAGTTGATCCCATGCGATTTTATCGGATTCTGCCGGACATTAAATCCCATCGGCCGGCATCATGAAGTGCTCATGGCGAACCTGTTTGCCCAGACCGAAGCGCTGGCATTCGGAAAGATGGAAGAAGAAGTCAGAAAAGAAGGCACGCCGGAAGAGCTAACGCCGCATCGCGTCTTTGAGGGTAACCGCCCGACAAATACCATTCTCGCAGAAAGGCTTACTCCGGAAACCCTTGGCAAGCTGATTGCTCTCTATGAACACAGCGTCTTCGTTCAGGGATCAATCTGGCAGATTGACTCCTTCGATCAGTGGGGCGTCGAACTGGGCAAGGTGCTGGCAACACGGATAATCCCTGAGTTGGAAAGTGTCGCGGAGCCGCGACTCAAGCATGACAGTTCGACAAATACTCTCATCCAGCGCTATCGCGGGCTCAAAGGGGGGCGAGCATGACAGTGAAAGTGAATCCCAGAGCGGGAAAGCCTGCAGAACCCTCCATGCTCGTCGACGTGACCAAACTGATCACTGCCTACTACAAGGAAAGCCCCGACCCATCTATCCCGTCTCAGCGAGTAGCGTTCGGCACTTCTGGACACCGCGGGTCGCCATTTGAAAAGTCCTTCAACGAAGCGCACATCCTCGCCGTTACACAGGCCATCTGCCTGTACCGCAAACAGCACAGGATCAATGGCCCACTATTTATCGGCATAGATACCCACTCCATCTCTGTACCCGCTTTCCACAGCGCCTTGGAAGTGCTCGCGGCAAACCGGATGGACGTCATGATCGCCGAGGGAAATGAATACACACCAACGCCGACCATTTCCCATGCGATTCTCACATACAACCGCGGACGGAGGAATGGCTTCGCTGACGGCATCGTAATCACGCCCTCGCATAATCCGCCCGAGGACGGCGGCTTCAAATACAATCCCCCGGAAGGGGGGCCGGCGGAGCCCGCCGTCACGGGCTGGATAGAAGCAAAGGCAAACGAGTTTCTCGCAAACGGCCTCTCAGGTGTCAAACGAGTTCCCTTCGAAAAGGCATTTCGCGCTTCCACGACACACCGGCACGATTATATCCGGGCATATGTTGACGACCTCGGAAATGTCATCGATATGGACACGATTCGCGGCGCCAAGATCAGCCTGGGAGTTGACCCCCTGGGCGGCGCCGGAGTCCATTACTGGAGGCCGATTGCGGAGCGCTATGGCCTGAACATCACCATTGTCAATGACGCCGTTGATCCGACCTTTCGCTTCATGACGCTCGATTGGGACGGCCGCATCCGCATGGACCCGTCGTCTCATGACGCTATGCAGCGTTTGATTGGCTTGAAGGACCTCTTCGACATCGCTTTCGCATGCGATACGGATCATGATCGGCACGGGGTTGTTACACGGAGCGCGGGGTTGCTTCCGGCCAATCATTATCTTTCGGTCATGGTTCACTACCTCTTTCAGCATAGGCTTGGATGGCGGGCGGATGCGGCGGTGGGAAAAACCCTGGTGAGCAGTGAGATGATCGACCGCGTCACTGCAAAGCTGGGAAGGAAACTCTACGAGGCGCCCGTCGGCTTCAAGTGGTTCGTGGACGGGCTCCTCGCGGGATCCCTGGGCTTCGGAGGGGAAGAAAGTGCGGGCGCGTCTTTTCTCCGCCGTGACGGCACCGTGTGGACGACGGACAAAGACGGGATCATCTCGGTCCTTCTTGCGGCGGAGATCACGGCTCGGATGGGACGTGATCCCGGCGAGATCTACAGCGACCTCGCACGTGAGTTCGGAGAACGCTTCTACGATCGTGTTGATGCCCCTGCCACGCCGGAGCAGAAGAAGGCGCTGGGAAAACTCGCAGCCGATCAGGTTCCCTTCACAGATCTGGCCGGCGAAAAGATCCAAAATATAATTACGCATGCGCCGGGCAATGGCGCTCCTATTGGCGGAATAAAGGTGATTGCCAAAAGCGGCTGGTTTGCAGCGCGTCCTTCGGGAACAGAAGATATCTACAAGATCTACGTGGAGAGCTTCCGTGGAAAGGAACATCTGAGGCTGATCCTCGAGGAAGCCCAGACCATAGTAAATGGCGCATTAGCTGCTGCGGCATCTCGATAAACTTAATTGGAGCTGGCCTTTCACATGTCAGGCCAATGTCTTTACAGAAGAGAAAGGAGATTTGCCATGATACCAAGAGAAGTGCGTTTAGTTGTAATTTTCCTGTCTTTGTTTTTTCTCTCTGCCTGCGCGGCAGGCAGCGCCAATATTGCCGTCGAGAAAGGCTCGGTAGCGCCGGGTTCCACCGTGGCGAGAGAAGGTATGGGCATTAAACTGCTGGGCAAGCCAGTAGCCATAGGCGGTACACTCCCGTCGGTATACCTCGTGGACGCTATGACTATGCAGCGCGTGGACCTCTCCAAAGATATGAGAGGGTTCATCCTTTTCGTGAGTATCGTTCCATCCTTAGACACCGCAGTCTGCGAGGCACAGACGCACTACCTGAATGATCATGGAGATGAGCTCCCGCCTCAGGCCAAGATGATTACCATCAGCCGCGATACCCCGTTTGCCCAGAAACGATTTGCGCAGGAGGCAAAGACTAAAAATATTCAATTTCTTTCCGACTACAAAGAGGGCGCCTTCGGCCGCGCCACCGGTCTCCTGATGGATAGCATAATGCTTCTGGCGCGCTCGGTCATCATCGTGGATAAAGATGGAAAGGTGCGCTACATCCAGGTGGTCCCCGAAATTACTCACCTTCCGGACATGGAACGGGCAATTGAGGAGGTGCAGAAGCTCGCCAAGTGAAGAGTATCTGACGATATATTGCTGTCGTGATTTTGACATTTAATGTTGTATAAAGAAGCCCTATTTGAGGAGATCATATGACGGATGTAAAGAACATCTGGAAGATAGTCAAAGCAGTGCCTGAAAACAATGATACCTACTCTCTTTTCCTCGAGGGATCTGACGAGAAGATGGCCAAAAGAAGGGCAGGCCAGTTCGTATCACTCAGCATCATGACGCCCGACGGGTGGAGCGCCCCGCACCCGTTTTCCATAGCGAATGCTCCCGAAGACCCCGTCCTGTGTCTGACGATCAAGAAGACGGGTCAGTTCACGTCCGCCATCCCCGATTTAAAGCCGGGAACTGAAGTAAGGTGCATGGGTCCCATAGGCCTTTTCTGCAAGGATATTGACACCAAGCCTGCAATTGTCATGATGGCCGGCGGCGTTGGTATAACTCCATTTCTCAGTGTGCTCAGACACTTCAGAAATATAAAAGCGAAAAATATTGCCATACTCTTCTGGGTGAATAGGACCATGGAGGATGTTTTCGCTACAGATGAGATCCAGGCCATGACCAGGGACCTCACGCTGAGGGTAGTTTACTGCCTCAGCCGTGCCGACGATGTGGAGGGCTACTACCGACAAGAATACCCTGGAGTTTTCTATGAGAGGGGGCGCTTGAGCGCGGATATCATAAGAAGGCACTGGGCCGCTAAAGAGGCATCCTTCTATCTCTGCGGCCCGCCTCCGATGATGGAGTCTGCACTTTCGGAGATTGGCAAACTGAACGTGGATCAAAAAACGATAGAAAAGGAAAATTTCGCCTGGCCCGAAAAATGAGAAATGAGGCCTTACGGGGGTGAGTGAATGAAGACACCCACTATTCGACAGTCTGTAACATTTAAAGTCAAGTCCCACGACGTGTACGAGGCACTGATGGATTCCCGCAAGCATGCGAAGTTCAGCGGCGAGAAGGCAAGCATAAGCCGCAAGGGCGGCGGAAAATTTACGTGCTATGGCGGATATATCGCAGGCATCAATCCGGAGACCTCAAGCCGGATAAGAAGATTGTCCAGTCATGGCGCGGGAGCGATTGGCCGGATGGCCATTATTCGAAGGTCACCTTCTCTCTTATGAAAGTAAAAGGCGGCACACGCCTGACATTCACACAGAGCGGGGTTCCTGATGAGTATTACAAAGACATAAATCAGGGCTGGCGTGATTTTACTGGAAGAAGATGAGGGCGATGCTCGAGAAATCCGGCCGGTAGAAAAAATGTGCCTCGTCACTTGAATAATTTCTGTGAGCGTTCCTCTGGAGGGTTTGCAGGTGGTCAATAAATTCTTTCGCGTGGAAGAGTCAGGGACGACACCCGGGACGGAAATCATCGCCGGCGTGGTCACCTTCATGACCATGGCCTACATCATCTTCGTAAATCCCCATATCATTGCGGCAGCGGGCGTTCCCAGGGATGCTGCGATCATAGCCACGTGCCTGGCCACAGGCCTTGCCACCATGCTCATGGGTATCTTCACGAATTATCCCTTTGCCCTCGCTCCCGGGATGGGCCTGAACGCCTTCCTCGCCTTCGGCGTCGTCCTCGGAATGAATATCCCGTGGCAGACTGCCATGGGAATCATCTTCCTCGAAGGCCTGATTATCCTGATCCTCGTTCTCACCAGGTTCAGAGAGATGGTCATGGATGCCATCTCCATCAACCTGAAACGGGCGATCGGCGTGGGGATAGGACTCTTCATCGCATTTATCGGTTTTAAGTCCGCGGGGATGGTGGTAAAAAGTGAAGCAACCCTAGTGACCTTCGGCAGTTTCACAAAACCAGTCGTCATCGCAACCGCCGGACTGGTCATCACGGCAATTCTCATGTCCAAAAAGGTGAGGGGTGCCATTCTAATCGGCATACTTTCCACTACAGTGATTGCCATCTTCGCGGGTGTTGCTAAAATGCCCCAGAGCGTGATCGCTTTTCCTAAGGCTTCACAATTCGTAACTATAGGCGCCGCTTTTAATCCTCGGTATCTCACCCAGGTCTTTAGTCTGGGCATGATCACGATCATATTTGCATTCCTCCTAACCGATTTTTTTGACACCTTGGGAACAGTTGTCGCCGTGGGGGGTGAAGCAGGATTTATGGATAAGGAGGGCAGAATTCCCCGGATAAGAGGTATACTCGTTGTCGATTCCCTTGCGGCTATGATCGGAGGCGCTTTCGGATGCAGTTCCGTGACTACCTATGTGGAAAGCGCAGCAGGAGTAAGCGAGGGAGGACGGACGGGGCTTACGGCAGTAGTAACAGCGGTACTCTTTTTCCTTGCCGTTTTTTTCTGGCCTGTAATCAGCATCGTCCCGCCTGCCGCTACAGCACCGGCTCTTATTGTTGTGGGATTCCTGATGATGACGGTCGTTAAGGATATTGAATGGAATGAATTTACCGAGGCATTTCCCTCCTTCCTAACCATCCTGACAATTCCTTTGACGTACAGCATCTCCAAAGGGATCGGCTACGGATTTATCAGCTATGTCCTCGTGAAAGCCTTTTCCGGAAAGCTGCGGGATGTCCATCCCTTCATGCATTTCATCGCTCTTTTGTTCGCGCTTGACTTTCTCTTCTCCAGCCACCCTTAGAACCCTTACTGCTGATGATTTTAAGCCGCAGGATAATTTACAACGCCGCTCACTATCCGGTTTGCTCCGCAATTTCCCATGCCCGAATGGCCTGATAGACTTCGTCGGGAGTTCTCGCCGACCGCAAGGTCTCCATGAGCTGCCTGTCGAGGGCGGCTTTGCTGGCAAGCGCCAGTACCTGGATCTGTTCATCGGGAATGTCCGTCGGTGAAAAAATCAAAAAAACAGATTCGATGGGCTTTTCCGTCACCACGTCGGCGAGCCCACCGTGTGTCAAGCCAATGGCTACGCATGAGCGCTTGAGTCCCTCGATCCTCGCATGAGGGAAGGCCACGCCTTCGTTGAAGAACGTCGAGCCTTGTTTTTCTCTGTCCATGATTGCAGCAAGGCCTTTTGCTTTTTCTTGGCCTCCGTCTTCACAGGCGGCATCTGAGAGGCTTTTCAGCAAAGCATCTTTTGTGACGGGCGTTTCCCAAATGATAATCCTGTCCCGGGATATGAATTCCGTTAAACGTGTGCGGGTGTCTTCTGCTTCACGCGCTTCAGAGGCATCCTTTTCCTGTTTGATCTCTTCCTCAACGGGGAGAGGAGGAGTTACGTCGGGTTTCTGCGTGTCAAGGACAACGACCGTCATGCCCCTGGCATGCTGGATCAGGCGTTCCGCGACACTGCGCTCGCCCATCAGTCGCTTCCAGAAAGGAATTTTTCTCGGGCTGCCGATCACGATATGACCGACCCTGTATTCCTTGGCGAACTGCAGAATGGTTTTGACGATGTCTTCTCCCTTGAAGGTGAAGACGATGGCTCCCAGCTGCTTTGCCAAAGTCAGAGTGCCCGATAGGATGCGCTGCGTCTGCGCATCGATGGCAGTCGGCGCCTCCGATGGCGTCTGGACATAGACGGCGTACCAGTTTCTATTAAGCCTGCCGGCCAGCCGCGAAGCGTAACGTAGCAACTTTTCACTGTTCTGGCCTTTTGAGCTCAGACACACCATAACCTGATCGGGAGTGGCAGGAACCTCCTCTTCCAGTTCATCGCGGGAACGCAGGTCGATCTGTGAAGCCAGTTCACGCAGGGTGAGCTCACGGAGCTGCTCGAGGTTCGATTTTCTAAAAAAATTTGAGAGCGCCGTCTCGATGCGTTCGAGAGGATATATTTTTCCTTCTTTGAGACGCTCGCCGAGGTCTTCTGTGGTCAAATCGACGTTCACGATCTGATCCGCTTCAGCGAGGATGGAATCAGGCAGCCGTTCATGGACCCTGATGCCGGATGCCTTCTCTACGACGTCATAGAGGCTTTCCAGATGCTGGATATTCAGGGTACTGATGACATGAATCCCTTTCGCGAGGATGTCCTGGACATCCTGGTATCTTTTTGCATTGCGGCTCCCCGGCACGTTGGTGTGCGCCAGCTCGTCGACGAGTACAATCTGGGGTCTCCGGGCTATAATGGCATCAACGTCCATCTCCTCAAGGATGATCCCGCGATATTCCTGCCTCCGCCTAGGAATGATCTCCAGCCCTTCGAGGAGCTTGGCGACATCGACCCGGCCATGGGTCTCGACAAGTCCCACGACCACATCAATCCCTTCATTCCTGAGTTGGTGCGCTTCCTGGAGCATCCGGTATGTCTTACCCACGCCCGCGGCATAGCCAAGGTATATCTTCAGGTGGCCGCGCTGGGACCTACGGATCATCCTCAAAAAAGCATCTGCTCGATTTTCAACAAGCATATTTTACTTTTCCCCGTTGAATTCAATGTTCAAGAGCCGTACATTCCACCCCGGCGCTCGCCTGTGAATATGTTATGTTTGAATGTTTAAGGTGCTCCGTATCGTTTGCGCAGTGCAAGGTTGACTTCAAGAATATTCACGAACTTTTCACCGGCGAGTCCGCCCCATGGGGCCGAGACGTTATCCTGTAAAATCTGCTCAATCTCCTTTCGCACATCGGCGGGATTGCGTTTCAAACTGGCCGCCCATTTGGAGGAAATCCTCTCAAGCTGATATTCGGCATTCTGAAACGTGATGTGAGGATCGAGCCCGGAAGCAGATGCCATCACCATATCTCCGGGGACATCTTCGAGATCAGCGTCGGGATGCTCCTCACGCCACATTAGACAGAAGGTTGACTGAATGTCCGAGCCCTCATTGACAGGTTGCAACGTCGTTTGGTCCTTCCCATCGGCTCCCCTGCGAGTGACAGCAGAGAGAAACTTACCAGGGTTTTTCTCAGAGAAATTTTTAAAAAACACCATAGCAAGATCCGCCGCCTTTGGTTGAGGGGTGTCGGGATTTTCCTCGACCCAATTTTTTACGAGATCCGGATGTGCCTTCGCCCAATCGTTCGCGTACGCTTCATGGGTCGGGTCTGACGTAATCCAGGCTTGGGCAAGAGAGTTATGTTGATCCGCCCACTGTGACACAATATGCAGGCTGCCATTGTACATATCTTTCTTGAACCAACTCTCGATATCCGTTGCCACCGGTTGACCGGCCTTGGGACCGCTCCGGTATTTTACCATGGGCCCAAGCAAACGGGCGACCCGGTCCCGCAGCACATAATTGGATGCAGCCAGGCTCGATGAGGCCGAGGCGGATGCATCATATGACGCTGCGGAGGGACGGGGTTGAAAGTATTCGTCTTTGGTGAACGGCTGGGCAATAAGTCGTGATCCCACTGGCTTTCCATCGGGACCAAGCAGGATACTGCCGTTAGCCTGAAAGTGGAAGAGCGACTGTCCCATTACCCAGAGCACCAGTGGGTAAAGGACGCAACAGATGACTACAGAGAATAAGAGCAGCAACAGGCTCTTAGAAAGATATCGCGACATATTTATATCTCCTTGATATCTAAAATCTCAGTTAACTAAATGCAAACTAACCAGGCTAAGGTCGATCAGTTTGATCCCAATAAACGGCAGAATGACGCCTCCGAGTCCCCAAATCAGTAGATTCCTGCGCAACAGGGCATCAGCGCCGAGAGGCCGGTATTTTACACCCTTCAGCGCCACCGGTATCAGCGCCGGAATGATGAGGGCGTTGAAGATGACAGCCGACAGAATGGCTGAGGTAGGTGAATGCAAATGCATAATGTCCATTACCCCCAACCACGGCAGAGTCCCCGCAAAAAGCGCGGGGATGATCGCAAAGTATTTCGCCACGTCGTTAGCGATGGAGAAGGTCGTCAATGAACCTCGTGTAATGAGTAGCTGCTTTCCGACTTCCACAACTTCGATCAACTTGGTGGGGTCACTGTCCAGGTCGACCATGTTAGCAGCTTCCTTGGCTGCCTGCGTGCCGGCATTCATGGCCAGGGCTACATCCGCCTGGGCCAGGGCCGGCGCATCGTTTGTTCCGTCGCCCATCATGGCCACCAGCTTTCCCTCCGCCTGCTCCTTCCGGATATACGCGAGTTTGGTCTCCGGCGTCGCCTGGGCGAGAAAGTCGTCGACCCCCGCCTGTTTGGCAATGGTGGCGGCCGTCAGGGGGTTATCTCCCGTGATCATGACTGTCCGAAGCCCCATCCTTCTCAGCCGTTCGAAGCGTTCATGCATATGGGGCTTCAAAATATCCTCAAGAACGACCAGCCCCGCAATTCTGGTCCCGTCAGCAACGACGAGGGGAGTCGCGCCTTTGGCTGCAACGCTGCTAACCAGTGAATCAAGATCGGCGGGAATGCTGCCATGATTCTCCTCCACAAATTTGATGACGGCATCGGACGCGCCTTTTCGTATCCGTCGCCCGTCAGGAAGATCAATGCCACTCATGCGTGTGTGCGCCGTGAATGGTACGAACTGACTACCCTGCGGTGCAGTGACCGCCTGGCTTTGCTTTTCAAACAGTCTTACGATGCTTTTTCCCTCTGGCGTTTCATCGGCTGCCGAAGCCAGGGCAGCAAGCTGTCCGACATCGGCTGCCGAATTATTTCCTATGGGTAAGAATGTTGTCGCATTGCGGTTACCGATGGTGATCGTACCGGTCTTGTCCAGCAACACGACATCAATGTCACCGGCTAACTCCACCGCTTTGCCGCTTTTCGCAATAATGTTGGCCTGGAGAGCGCGGTCCATGCCCGCGATTCCAATGGCGGCAAGTAGGGCGCCGATGGTCGTAGGAATCAAACAGACCAGGAGCGCGATGAGGGTCGGAATATCAGTGCCGAGACTTTTCAAAGGCTGTTGAATGCCCAGGTAGCCCATCATGTATTGCTCGGCGTTCCAGGCCATCGGCCACAGAGGGATTACAACGATAAGGAAGACCAGAGTAAAGGCGGATAGCAGCAGCGTGAGAGCAATCTCATTCGGGCTTCGCTGGCGGATGGCGCCCTCTACGAGCGCTATCATCCGGTCAAGAAACGAATCACCACTACCGCTGGTGATCAGAACGATGATCCGGTCGGAAAGCACGACGGTGCCGCCGGTCACGCCTGACCGGTCACCGCCCGCAGCGCGAATGACCGGCGCCGATTCACCGGTAATCGCCGATTCGTCTACCGACGCAATACCTTCAATTATCTCGCCGTCACCCGGTATCGTCTGGCCTGCCTGCACGACCACACGATCCCCTGCTTTCAAAACCGCAGAGGAAACCTCTTCGACCGTGCCGGCTGCGTTTAAACGATAGGTTACCGTATCATGCCGCGCTTTCCTGAGTGAATCGGCCTGGGCTTTGCCGCGGGCCTCTGCCAGGGCAGTAGCAAAGTTCGCGAACAGCACGGTCAGAAAAAGCCATGCGTCAAGGGCAATAAAATATGTAATCGGTACCTGGCTTGACGTTCCTCCCAACGCTGCCTGCAGGATATATAATAGAGTTAGGAATGCGCCTACCTCAACCACGAACATTACGGGGTTCATCCATTGTATGTCCGGCCTCAGCATGACAAACGACTGCTTCAACGCCGCCTTCGCTGTTTCCTTTTCCAAGAGCCCCCGCGGTTTTATCCGTCGAAGCGGCCGCTGCGACGATGCCTTTTGTACGGTTTCTGTAATATCGGAAACATTATTCATATCCAACTCCTCAATCGTTGTGCAATTACTGGTAATGGGTTTATAAAGCCCTGTTGGCGGTCAGCCGCCGAAAGGAATGGGACCCAGGTGTTCTGCCAGGGGTCCCAGTGTGGCGACTGGAAGAAAGAGCAAAGCACCTATGATAACAATCGTCCCGAACAAGAGAAACCCAAAGGTGATGCTATCATCGCGCAAGGTGCCCAGACCGAAGGGGCTCGCTTTTTTCGCTCCGAGATATGCCGCCATGGCGATCGGCGCGATGATTGGAAGAAAGCGGCTGAAGAGCATTACCAGGCCCGTTGCAATATCCCAGGCGATCGCCTCGGGCGCCGGGTTTGCAGCATTCCAGAAACCATAGGTAACGCCCAATCCATCAAAGGCCGAGCCGTTGTTGGCGGAGGCCGAAGAGAATTGGTACAGCATCTGTGAAAAACCGTGAGCGCCGGGATTGCTCACGGCCTTTAGCCCCCAGTTCGTCGCGGCGAAGATTCCCGTGGGCATGAGGATCATGAACGGATGGATGAGCAGGGCGATGATCGCGAGCTTCACCTCACGGGCCTCGATTTTCTTCCCCAGATACTCGGGCGTCCGTCCCACCATCATGCCAGCCACAAATATCCCGATGATTAAGTAGAGCAGCATGTTGATCATTCCCACACCTTTGCCGCCGAAGACGCAATTCAGCCACATACCCACCATGGGCGAAAGGGCAGCAATGGGGTTGAGGCTGTCGGCCTCGGCGTTCACCGCGCCGCACGTCACGTCTGTCGTCAGCGCTGCAAAAGTGGCGCCTGCGGATACACCGAAGCGCATCTCCTTGCCTTCGAGGTTGCCCAGATGCTGGTCCACCGGCAAGTCCGGAACCGCCGGCATGGACACAACCATTTTCCCACCCGGCGCCGTTGCGCTTGGAATATCGTATGTCCTCGCCACGGGATGGCCGGTCAATGCCGGGTTCGGTTTCAGCGTGTCATAGTAGACCGACCAGATGACCGTTCCCGCCATTAATACCAGCATGACCGAAAAAATGACAAGGCTGTGTCGGAACTTGTGAAGCATCCGGCCGTACATGAGTACAAGGGCAAACGGGAACATCATCATGGACAGTGCGTTAAAAAAGTTCGACAACCCGGTAGGATTCTCGAAAGGGTGGGCGGAGTTCATGCCGTAAAACCCGCCGCCGTTGGTGCCGAGCATCTTGATGGACTCAAGGGCCGCCACTGGCCCCACAATAATGGTTTGCTGCTTTGCCTCGCCCGTGTCCGTTGTCCCCATTGCCGCAGGCTCAAGCGTCGAAAGGCTGTGGGAAGTTTGAAAAGTCATCGGACTGCCCTGCGTTATAAAAATAAGACTGATGACAAAGGCAGCCGGTACGAACATGTAAACGAGCACCCGCCACATGTCGACGAAGAAGTTGCCTAACATTGAGGAGCTCCGAAAAGCACGGATGATCGCAGTCAGCGCACAGAGACCGATCGCAGCGGACAGAAACATGTTAGCGATGCAAAAGAAAATCTGGCTGAAGTTCGACAGGTGCTGGTCTCCGGCATAGTGCTGAAGGTTCGTGTTCGTCATGAATGACACCACACTATTGAAAATGGTGCTTGGGGCCAGCATCGTTTTTCCATCGGGATTGAGAGGCATCCACGGCTGGAGTGCTAGGACAAGGAAACCGAAAATGAACAGTACAGTGTTGAAAATAAGCAGAGAACCCGTATACTGCTTCCAGTTTTGTGGGCCGCTGTCCAGGCGTTTCTCGAACCAGCCAAAAACCGGCAGCGGTCGGTATTTTCCGTCCATGATCCACGCCATGTAGCGACTTAAGGGGAACGCAATGACAGTCGCTGTTGCAAGAAGCAAGAAGGGAAGAAACCAGGTTTGAATAAACATTGTCTTGACTCCTTTTTTTTATTTCAGCCTCAAAGCCCGCTTATCAGAACCACTCTGGCCGCACGAGGGCCACAACCAGGTAAACAAACAAGAAAACTGCCACAATTGCTGTCAGATAAATCATGGATCACCTCACTCTATTATCTAAATTTTCTCGCAGAATTTCATAAACAGGTAGCATAGCCCCATCGATATAAGGCCCAAGAAAAACATCGTCGGCAGCCAGATTATGAGATTCATATAGTGTTTCCTCCCTTATAGTTTCTATTCGCCATTCTTATGCGGGTTGGCTTCTCCCGTGTATTTCGGAAGGGTGAAAGAGATGGTGGTCCCCTCACCCACGCGGCTTTTTACACCGACTGATCCGCCGTGCGCCTCGACAATTTCCTTGACTATGGAAAGACCTAAGCCCGTGCCCGTATCGGCTTCCTGTCCCGGAACACGAAAGAATGGATCGAAGATCCGGGAGAGATACTGTTCGGGTATTCCTCTACCCGTATCCGAAACGGAGAACTCAACCTGTTCTTCACCAGCCTGTGCGGTTACAATCACTGTGTCACCAGATGCGGTGTGCCTCAGGGCGTTAGACAAGAGGTTGGCGAAGACATGCCCGATCCGCATCCTATCAGCCCGGATCTCAGGCAGGTCGCCGGGGAGCAGCGTGTGAATTTTCACACCGTGGCCGAGGGCCGCTGCCCGAAAAGATTCAGCAGTCTCCGAAATAATTTGCTGGGGTGGTACCGCATGAAACTCCATAGCCATTTTGCCTGATACTATACGGCTGATATCAAGCAGATTAACAAGGATCTTCTGAAGGCGCTCGCTGTCTTCCTGGGCCGCAATCAAGAGTTCCTGCTGCTTGGGAGTGAGGGGTCCGACTTTCTCATCGAGGAGGAGATGAATAGCCATGCGAATGGACGTAAGAGGCGTTTTCAACTGATGTGATACCGTGGAAATGACCCCTTTCTTTAGTTCGTCTTGCTCCAGTTGATCCGTGACGTCCTTGAGGATAACGATTATGCCGATAAGCTCCTTTCTATTATTGAAGATAGGAGCGGTCGTCGGCCGGAAGAAATGTTCCTCTGCGTCTACGAAATGCTGTACAACAGCTGTCGCATCTTCTTTCGATGAGCTGTGATCGCCCTTTAGCGCGTTTCTGTATAAATCGGTTATCCATTTAAAAGGCACGCTTTCAATCCGGATGTTGCGCTTCAGTCCGAAGATATTTCCGGCAGTTTCCGTTGCCGTCTCCACCTTTCCATCCAAGTCGAGAATTGCCACGGCGTCCGGAAGATTATCAAATGCCTGCTGCGTCGAGTGCTGAATCCTGACAAGTTTTGCTTCATCGCTGCGGCGGACTTCCCGAAGACTTGCAGCCATCGCGTTGAATGTCTCCGAAAGGCGCCCTATTTCGTCATGGGTATCGGTCTTAACTGTCAGGTCCAGATTACCCCTTTTGATTTCCTCAGCAGACTGCGTCAAACGTTCAATTGGCCGGAGGATCCATTTGCCGATCAATAATATGTAGGCGACGGCCAGGACAGCGCCGAGAATCAGGAGAAAATACATTTGCTCGCGGGCTTTGGTTGCCTTGTGGCGCGCCAATTGATTGGCATCGTACATGTTTTGTTGGTTCATATTGAGGATCGCATCCGCCGTTCCCTTTATATCCCGAAACAAGGGAAATAGTTCATTGAAATAAATATCCCGCCGCGTTTCATGCGGGGTAACTCGATCTTCCATGACTTGAATCGTGGTCTTATATTTTACAAAAAGTTCGCTGAGGCGGGCGGTCTTCTCTCCTTCGCCCGGGATGGTAATATTATTCAATTCGATCGCCAGCGCCTTCTCAAACTCCGGGAGGTTTCCATCAATGGCTTCCCTCCCCTCCTTTTCATAGCCGGAGAGGATAAAAAGCGCCCCGCTATCCATTCTTTCCAGGGATTCTTTCATGTTCTGGCAGGCGAGCACACTTTGATAATTCTCTCTGAGAATGACATCGATGGCATCGCCCAATTCTGTGACCTTACTGATGCTTTGAATACCCGTTAATGCAATGATCAGCAACAGGCCGCCGAATCCAAGAAATAGCTTCTGCCTTAAACTAAACACAGTTTCTCTCCTTGTTTCTCTATGTTAAAGCAACCGGTGTGCCAGAGAGAAATACAATAAAATCAAGACATATGGATTTACGTAAGCTGCTTTGCCTTGCACTTAGCAAGAAGAAGGTAATGCATGTCTTGCAAAGTGCAAGCTGCCTCAGGAGGGAAAATGGGGGAGAGAGGAGTGTCTCTTCAGATGTTATAACGTTTGCGGCGTCGCCAGAGGGTTGCCTGATCTACTCCGAGAATATCGGCGGCTTCCTGCAATGATTTTGCTGTAGCGAGGACGCGACGGATGTGCATCTCTTCCAGCTTATCGAGAGAAACAAAATCCCCAGGCATGGGAAAGTCTTCTGCGATGAGCAGCTTTTCCGGCAGATATTCGATTCCGACGGACTCAGATTTGCAGAGTATGGAAGCCCGTTCGATTACATTTCGCAGTTCACGCACATTTCCCGGCCAGGAATAGCGGCGGAGCGTATGCAACGCCTCTTCGGTGAAGTGCTGATGGGCACAGTGATGGCTTCTCCCAAAGAAGATGAGCAATCGGCGGGCGAGGTCCGCAATATCATCAGGGCGTTCCCGGAGCGGTGGGATCTTTATCTGGATGACATTCAGCCGATAGAAGAGGTCTTCGCGGAAACGATTATTTCTGACGGCCTCCTCGATGTTCATGTTGGTTGCCGCGATCAGGCGAACATCCGCTTTCCGGGTCGCGTGATCGCCGAGACGTTCGTATTCCCTTTCCTGGATGAATCTTAACAGCTTTGGCTGGACAGACAGCGGCAGATCCCCTATCTCATCCAAGAACAGTGTGCCTCCTTCACAGAAGGCGATCCGGCCCAGATGGTCTCGCACGGCGCCTGTAAAGGCCCCCTTCACGTGTCCAAAAAGCTCGCTTTCGAGAAGCTCCGCGGAAAGAGCGGGGCATGAGATCTCTGCGAAAGGCTTATTTGCCCGTTTGCTCCACCCATGAACTGCCCGGGCAAGAACGCTTTTTCCAGTTCCGTTCTCTCCTGTGAGCAAAACAATGGCGTCCGTCAGAGCCACCTGCCTTGCTTGCTCGACAGTCCTCTGCATAAGGGGACTTGTGGTGCCTAGGTCCACTTCGGGATTGATGCGGTTCAAATCCGCCTGGAGGGCATCTACACGCTGCTCCAGCGAACGGACCTCGGCAACCTTATCTACGCAGAGTTTTACTTGGGAAGGAGTGAAGGGTTTCGGAATATAATCAGCAGCGCCCCTCTTCATCGCCTCTACTGCTGTATCGATCGATGCGTAGGCCGTAATGACGATGACCTTGAGCCACGGAGAGCCCGAAAGAAGCGCCGGGATGAGGTCGAGACCACTTTTTGTCCCGAGACGTAGATCAACAAAAGCCGCATCAAAGTAACGGCGGGCGTTTTCCGAAAGGGCATCCTCGTAATTGCTGACCGCGACAATCTTGTGTCCTTCCGTCTCGAGGCAGACGGAGAGGGTCTTGCGAATGTTCAGTTCGTCATCGACAATCAGGATGTTCAAGGGTGACGCGGACTCTTCCATTATTCGGCTGATGTCTTTCTGGATTACCGGCCTTTGGGGCACACGAAAAAGATTTTTGTACAAGCTATCATGACTGGTTTCTTAAACAGCAGTCAGTAATTTTCTGTCGTTCATCAACAATAGCTTTTTCAATACAGCCGCTTCCGAAGAAAACGGCAACCAGTGAAAAGAGGACGGTCTGCCTCGGCGTGTCTCACTTGCCGACCTTACATCGTAAATCTTCAACCCTCAAGAGATTTCTTCTAATCCATTGCCTCAGAAGAATTGAGACATTGGATTAGAGAGATTAAGTCTTACGCCTATGGAAAAAAAGGCATGAAGCTGTAACGATAAATCCTTAATTAGTGACGGCGCCTTAGTTAAAATGGTTTGAAGTTTCAAAGTTTTATTTTCTGGGGAAACAAGCGTTGGAGCACCGGGTCATACAAGTCGCAAGCCTGTGGCCTTTGGCCGTTTACATGGCAGCAGTCCTTCTCCTGGCGACCGCCATGATCGGGCTCTCCTATATTTTAGGCGAGAGGCATACGGGGAGGACCACCGGCGAGCCATACGAATCGGGCATTATGCCGACTGGTGCGGCATGGATACGCTTCGACGTGAAGTACTATCTCGTTGCCATGTTCTTCGTCATCTTCGATCTTGAATCCATTTTCATATTCGCCTGGGCCGTTTGCGTGAAGGAGGCCGGCTGGGGCGGCTACCTGGCCATCGTAATCTTCATTGGAATCCTTATGGTAGCCCTGTTCTACCTGTGGAGAATGGGAGCCCTTGACTGGGGGACTTTGAAGCAACAAAGGCGCAATTGACGGTCAAAGGAAACACTTGATGATCCTCTCCCATATCGAAAAAAGCCCGACCGGTTCCTTGAGAGCAAGAGACGCAGGCGGAGATCCCATCGCCAAGAGCATCGTTGTGGCAAAGCTCCAGGACCTCGTGGCCTGGGGGCGCAAGAACTCAATGTGGCCTTTCAATTTCGGCCTGTCGTGCTGCTACGTGGAGATGGCTACCAGTGTCACGAGCCGGTACGATATTGCGCGCTTCGGCGCGGAGATACTTCGGGGTTCGCCCCGAGAAGCGGATGTGATGGTCATAGCGGGGACTCCCTTTATTAAAATGGCGCCATTGATTATGCGGCTCTATGACCAGTTGATGGAGCCGCGCTGGGTGATCTCTTTGGGTTCCTGCGCCAACTCCGGCGGTATGTATGACATCTACAGTGTCATCCAGGGCGTGGACAAAATCCTTCCCGTGGATGTTTATGTTCCCGGCTGTCCCCCTCGGCCTGAAGCCTTTCTGGAAGGGATTCTCCTTCTGCAGAAGGCAGTAGGCAACGAAAAGAGGCCGTTGAGCTGGGTCGCAGGGTCTCAGATTGTGAAAAGAGGGGATAGACCGTCTCTCCGGGATGAGAAAAGAAGCTTGCGAAAAGGCCTCACCAACCTCCCCTCTCCTGATGAGATTTGAGGATGCGGATGGAAGAAAGCCACTCCATACTCTGGGACATCCAGAGCCGGTTCGGTGACAAGGAAATCATGCCGCAGCCGACGAAGGATGATATACTAACCATTTGGGTGCCCCCTCTGCAAGCCCTTCCGATCCTGCGCTACCTGAAAACGGAGATACCCTCGCCATACCGGACACTCTATGATCTCACCGCGATCGACGAGCGGGTCCGCTCTCACCGTCAGGGCCAGCCCGAGGGCGATTTTGCTGTTGTCTACCATCTCCTCTCCTATGACAGGAATGCGGACATCAGGATCAAGACGCCGCTTATGGAAAATGACCTTTCTCTTCCCAGCATAGTTGATTTATGGCCGTCTGCCAACTGGTACGAACGTGAAGCGTGGGATATGTTTGGCATCCGTTTCGACGGGCATCCACATCTGCAGCGGATTCTCATGCCCCCCACTTGGCAGGGGCATCCGCTTCGGAAGGACCACCCGGCCCGTGCCACGGAGATAGGACCCTTCGAGTTATCTGAAGAGAAGGAAAAAAGAGAAGATAGCGCGCTTCAATTTCGTCCCGAGGACTGGGGAATGTCCTGTCAAGTCCCGGACCGAGACTTCATGTTTCTAAACATGGGGCCGCAGCATCCCGGCACACACGGCCCTTTTCGCATCGTCCTGGCGCTGGACGGAGAGCACATCTGCGATGCCGTACCGGATATCGGCTACCATCACCGGGGGGCGGAGAAGATGGGCGAGCGGCAGTCGTGGCATACTTTCATTCCCTATACCGATCGCATCGACTATCTCAGCGGCGTCATGAACAACTTCCCTTACGTTCAGGCTGTGGAGACCCTTGCAGGGATAGATGTTCCGGACCGGGCCAAGATGATCCGCATCATGATGGCCGAGCTCTTCCGCATCATCAGCCATCTGGTATGGTATGGGACGTTCGCACTAGACGTGGGCGCGATGTCGCCGGTGTTTTACACCTTCAACGACCGGGAGCGGGCATTTCGTATAGTCGAGGCTATCTGCGGCGGCCGGATGCACCCTATGTGGTTTCGCATCGGCGGTGTCGCCCAGGACCTCCCTCGAGGATGGGAACAGCTTATCCAGGGATTCTTGGACTATCTGCCAAAAAAACTTGACGAGTATGACCGGATGATCATGGGGAACCGCATTTTCCAAATGCGCACGAAAGATATCGGCGCCTGCACCCTGGGGGAGGCCATCGAATGGGGCATGACGGGTCCCAATCTCCGGGCATGCGGCCTTCCCTGGGATTTCCGGAAGAAGCGGCCGTATTCGGGCTACGAACACATGGAGTTCGATATCCCGACTGCGGAAGGAGGCGACTGCTTCAGCAGAGCCGTTGTCCGGATTGAAGAAATGCGCCAGAGCCTCCGGATAATTAAACAGTGCCTGAAACATATGCCGGCCGGCCCTTACAAGTCAGACCATCCCCTTGCCACGCCGCCTTTGAAAGAGAAGACCATGCACCACATTGAGACGCTCATCGATCATTTCCTCTCCGTGAGCTGGGGCCCGGTGATACCCCCGGGCGAGGCGGCCTTCGGCATTGAAGCCGCCAAAGGGAATGCCACCTATTACCTGATAAGCGATGGGAGCACCACGTCGTACCGCACGCGCATCCGTACGCCTTCTTTCGCCCATATACAGGCCGTGCCGATGCTTTGCCGGGGACTGATGATTCCTGACTTGATTGCCATCTTGGGAAGCCTCGACTATGTCTTGGCCGATGTGGACCGTTAGTTGGAGATAGACAGAAAAAACTATGCTGTCTGAAAAAGAGAAAAAAGAAATCTTGTCGGAAATCGGGAAGGACGAACACCGGGAGGCCGCATGCCTGGAGGCACTGAAGGTGGTGCAGAAACATCAAGGGTGGGTATCGGACCAGGGGATCAAGGATATTGCCCCTCTCCTCGGCATGACCTCCGAAGAGCTGGATGCGGTGGCCACTTTCTATCCCTTCATTTTCCGCAGGCCCGTGGGGAGGCATGTAATTTATCTCTGCGATACTGTGAGCTGCTGGATAATGGGCTACGAGACCATGCTGGCTCACCTGACAAAAAGACTGGGGATAACTATGGGACAGACAACGCCGGACGGCCGTTTCACCCTGCTTCCCGTTTCATGCATAGGCGCCTGCGACCATGCACCGGCGATGATGATCGATCAGGAACTCCATGGAGATCTGACCCGGGAGAAGATTGATAGTGTACTTGATCAATATAAATAGAGGAAATAATGGAGCGCCCTCTTACCCAGGATATCAAGCCTAATGGTCAACCGCTCACCATCGATGAATACGAGCGTACCGGCGGATACCAGGCCCTCCGTAAGACGCTCCGGGACATGACCCCCGGAAGAGTGCAGGAAGAGGTGAAGGCCGCAAACCTGAGAGGACGAGGGGGAGCCGGTTTTTCCACCGGAGCAAAATGGAGCGTCGTTCCTATGGGTGCCGATGCACCGCACCCGAAGTACATCATCTCCAACTCGGACGAGATGGAGCCGGGAGCCTTCAAGGACCGGCTTCTCATGGAAGGAAACCCGCATCAGCTCATCGAGGGTCTTATCATCGGCGCATACGCCATCGAGGCTGACTTCGCCTATATATTTCTCAGGTGGGAATACCTCCAGTCGGCAAGGCGCCTTACTAATGCCATTAGAGAAGCTTATGAGAGGGGGTACCTGGGGAGAAACATTCTCGGTACAGGATTCAGCCTGGAGATGCGGCTGCACACGAGTGCCGGACGTTATATATGCGGCGAAGAGACGGCACTCTTGAACGCGCTGGAGGGAAAAAGGGGCATCCCCCGGTCAAAGCCCCCATTTCCGCAGCTCTCCGGCTTGTGGGGAAAGCCGGCCGTAGTGAATAACGCCGAGACCATCTGCAACATTCCTCACATCATCTCCGAGGGGGCCGAGTGGTACAGGGGGCTCAGCCATTCTGAAGATGGAGGAACCAAGATCTACGGAGCAAGCGGCCGCGTGAAGACACCAGGCGCCTGGGAGCTTCCCATGGGGACTACCATCAGAGAGATTCTGGAGGAACACGGAGGCGGGATGAGGGAGGGGTATCGCCTGCGGGGGATAATGCCGGGCGGGGCCTCGACAGACTTCCTTCTTGAACATAACCTGGACTTACGGATGGACTATGAATCTTGCCAGAAGTCCGGTAGTCGTCTGGGCACAGGTACCATGATCATCTTAGATGACAGGACGTGTCCCGTGGGTATGGTCCTCAACCTGATTAAATTCTTTGCCCGCGAGTCCTGCGGGTGGTGCACCCCTTGCCGGGAAGGGCTGCCCTGGCTGATGTTGATACTGGACGCCATCGAGAAGGGGGATGGCAGGCCGGAAGATTTGGCTATACTGGCCGCCCACTGCCGAATGCTGGGGCCGGGGCACACCTTCTGCGCATTGGCCCCGGGCGCCGTCGAACCGCTCCAGAGTGCCCTGAAATATTTCCGCGAGGATTTCGAGAGGCACATCAAAGAAAAAAAGTGTCCCTGGAGGTAATATTGGCGATCATCTACATCGATAATAAACCCTACGAAGTGGGCGACGGACAGAATCTTCTTCATGCCTGCCTGTCCATCGGCTTCGACATCCCCTATTTCTGCTGGCATCCGGCCATGCATTCCGTGGGAGCCTGCCGCCAATGCGCCGTAAAGGTATTCCGGGACGAAACGGACCGGCACGGCAGGGTGGTTATGTCGTGCATGACTCCTGCTGCCCACGGCACCCGCCTGTCCATCGATGATCCCGAGGCGAGAGAATTTCGCGCGAGCAACATAGAATGGCTCATGACGAACCATCCCCATGACTGTCCCGTTTGTGACGAGGGCGGCGAATGCCACCTTCAGGACATGACGGTCATGACGGGCCATGTCTACCGCAGGTTTCGCTTCCGCAAGAGGACTCATCTGAATCAGAATCTCGGGCCCTTCGTGAACCACGAGATGAACCGCTGCATCCAGTGTTACCGGTGTGTCCGCTTCTACCGGGATTACGCCGGAGGAAGGGACTTCAATGTCTTCGCGTCGCACAACTCGGTGTATTTTGGCCGCCATAAGGACGGCGTTCTACAGAGTGAATTCAGCGGCAACCTGGTCGAGGTCTGCCCCACCGGTGTTTTCACCGACAAGACCTTGAAGAAACATTACACGAGGAAGTGGGATCTGCAGACCGCCCCTTCCGTATGCGTCCACTGCGGCGTAGGCTGTAACACGATTGCCGGCGAGCGTTACGGCACCCTGAGAAGGATTCAGAACCGCTACAACAGCGAGGTCAACGGATACTTCCTCTGCGACCGCGGCCGCTACGGATATGAATTTATCAACGGTGGAGATCGAATACGTCACCCTCTGTATCGGCGGAGAGGCACCGCTGCTGATATCAAGACCGAACAGATAACCACGGAAAGATGTCTCCAAGCTATCTCGGCATTTATGCAACCGGGAGGATCAGGTATCGTCGGCATCGGGTCTCCCCGGGCCTCCTGTGAAGCCAATTTTGCCCTCTGGAAATTCGTGGGGCAGGAAAATTTCTGCAGCGGCCTCGGAACAAAAGATCACCGTCTGATCGCTGCGATCCTGCAAATCATAGCGAAAGGCCCAGCCCGCCTGCCTTCGCTGAAAGACGTGGAAAGATGCGATGCAGTCTTCATCGTAGGTGAGGATGTTTCCAACACCGCTCCTATACTTGCCCTGGCCCTACACCACTCGGCAAGGCAGAAGCCCATGGCCATCGCAAGGAAACTGCATATCCCTTACTGGGACGATGCCGCCGTCCGGGAGGCCATCCAGGATGAGCGGAGCCCCATGTTCGTTGCTACGCCTGCGGCTACAAGCCTCGACGCGCTGGCGACGTCCACATTTCGTGGCGCACCCGATGACCTAGCGCGTCTTGGGTTCGCTGTGGCCCACGCCTTACAGGAAACCGCCCCCACCGTTCCCGGTCTTACGGAAGATATGCGATCCCGGGCGGAGTTGATCGCCCAGGCCTTGCGGGATGCCGAGCGTCCCCTGGTCATCTCCGGAACAGCCATGGGCGATGAGGCCTTGATACAAGCCACTGCCAACGTGGCATCGGCACTTTGCGCCACTGGGAAGACAGCCTTCCTTTACTACGTCACACCGGAATGCAACAGCCTCGGACTCGGTCTTTTCGGGGGAATGCCCCTGGAAGAGGCGGCGGAGACCCTTGAAAATAAATCAGCGGACACGCTCGTCATCGTGGAAAATGATCTTTATCGCCGCGCCGACCGATCATTGGTGGACCGCCTTCTGGCTGCGGCGCGCAATGTCATCGTCATCGACCATACAAAGGGCGCCACCACAGCCAGGGCAGACGTGATATTTCCAGCCGCCGCCTTCGCGGAAGGGAGCGGCACCTTGGTTTCGAGTGAAGGGCGGGCCCAGCGATTTTATCGGGCCTTCGCTCCGGCTGGAGATGTGCAGGAAAGCTGGCGCTGGCTCCAGGAGATCATGTCGGCCGCAGGATACCACCGTGCGCCCGCCTGGCAGAATCTTGATGACGTGACGTCAGCCATGGGCGAAGAAATACCTGCCCTGAAAACCTTGCGGGAAAGTTTTCCCGGTGCGGCACTCCGCATTGCAGGACAGAAGGTCCCGAGGCAGCCGCATCGTTACAGCGGGAGGACGGCCATGGCCGCCCAGTGCACCATTCATGAAGTGAAGCCGCCCGACGACCTCGACTCCCCTCTAGCATTTTCCATGGAAGGGTTTGGGGGAGAGCCGCCGCCCGCCTTGATCGCGCGCTTCTGGTCACCCGGTTGGAACTCCGTCCAGTCCGTCAACAAATTCCAGAAAGAGGTTGGAGGACCCCTCAGAGGCGGTGACCCGGGAGTGCGTCTCTTTGATTTCCGGGATGGAGGAAAAGTGTCTTACTTTCAGGCAAGCTCTTCCCCTCTGGGAACGTGCCGCCCAGGGGAGGTGCTGGCGGTGCCCATCTACCACATCTTTGGTTCCGAAGAATTGAGTATCCACTCTCCCAGTATCGCCAGTTTGTGCCCGGCCCCTTACATGGCCCTGAATCCCTTAGACGGCCAGACGTGTCGGGTCCACGATGGGCAGGTGGTCGGGATATCCCTTCTTGGACATGAACTCCGCCTTCCCGTCCGGTTTGACGAGTCACTCCCTCCGGGTCTAGCGGGAATGCCCGCCGGTCTCCCAGGACTTTTGGGGATTACATTGCCAGTGTGCGTGCGGTTATTGCCTGACAGCAAAGAAACGGGAAAGGGGGCACAAACACCGTGAGGAATCTTGTCATCATCTTTGGCGTCCTCGTGGGAGCCTTGGTCGTCGCAGCCGGGAATATCTGGCTCGAAAGGCGCCTCCTCGCCCTCTGGCAGGACCGCTACGGACCCAACCGCGTCGGTCCCTTCGGGCTCTTCCAGGTACTGGCAGACATGATCAAGATACTGACTAAGGAGGACTGGATTCCCCCATTCGCGGACAGGCCTGTTTTTGTTATTACCCCAGGGATCATCGTGGTGACGGTGCTCTCCGCCTACGCCGTCATACCCTTTACTTCCAACATCGAAGTCGCCGGCCTTGACATAGGCGTGCTCTTTTTCTTAGCCATGTCGTCCCTCGGCGTCTACAGCGTAGCACTTGCCGGCTGGTCGTCGGACAATAAATACGCGCTCATCGGGGGACTTCGTGCTGTGGCCCAGATGCTTGGCTACGAGGTCTACATGGGGCTCTCTGTCATGGGCGTCGTCATGATCGCGGGATCGTTCCACTTAAGAGAGATCGTAGAAGCGCAGAAGAGTCTGTGGTTCTGCATCCCCCAATGCCTGGGCCTGGTAATCTTTATCATCGCCGGAATCGCCGAGGCACGGCGGCTGCCGTTCGATTTGCCGGAGGCAGAGAGTGAACTGGTGGCAGGATTCCACACGGAATATTCGGCGATGAAATTTGGCATGTTCTTTCTGGGCGAATATCTTGGCATCACTCTTATTTCAGCAATGATCGTCACTCTTTTCTTCGGCGGATGGCTCGGGCCGTACCTGCCGCCCCTCTTATGGTTCATGGTGAAGACTTTTTTCTTCATCGCATTTTTTATTCTCATTCGCGCCTCACTTCCGAGGCCCCGTTATGACCAGCTCATGACATGGGGCTGGGAATGGATGCTGCCTCTGGCGCTGGTTAATGTCCTGGTGACAGGGGGTATTTTACTCGCGGGGAGCTAAATTGAATCTATGTGGAGTAACCTGAGAAGCATATGGCTCGTTTTCCTGCACGCCTTCCGCAAGCGGGAGACGATTCTCTATCCCGAGGTCATGCCGGGTATTTCGCCCCGCTGGCGGGGCAGGATCATCCTTTCCCGGGACCCGTGCGGCGCGGAGAGGTGCGTCGCCTGCTACCTTTGCGCCGCCGCCTGTCCTGTGGCGTGCATCGCACTCCAGGCCGCTGAAGACGAGCAGGGGAGACGCTATCCGGCCTTTTTCCGGATCAACTTTTCACGCTGCATCTTCTGTGGTTTCTGCGAAGAGGCCTGTCCCACGTATGCGATCCAGCTCACATCCGATTTCGAGATGGGGGAATACGTCAGGCAAAACCTTGTTTATGAAAAAGAAGACCTGCTTATAAGTGGACCCGGGAAATACCCGGACTATAACTATTACAATGTCGCCGGACTTGCCATCGCCGGTAAGGGCAAAGGGGAGGGCGAAGACGAAGCCCCACCTGTGGATGTGAAGAGCCTGCTCCCATGAGGAAGATAAATTTATGACCTATGCCTTTTACATAGCTTCCATCGTTGCCATCGCAGCGACGGTACGTGTCATTACGGGAATGCATGCTGTCCATGCTCTGCTTTATCTCGTCGTTTCCTTCCTGGCCGTGGCCATGATTTTTCTCACCCTGGGGGCGCCTTTTGCGGCCGCCCTGGAGGTGATTATATATGCAGGCGCCATCATGGTTCTGTTCGTGTTCGTCATGATGATGTTGAACCCGGGTTCCCGGTCAGTCGGGAGAGAGCGGCACTGGCTCACTCCGATCGTATGGATCGGGCCCACTATGCTCACGTCTATCCTCCTTGCTGAACTTGTCTGGATACTGAGGAGAGGTGTGGGATCTGTCGTACAGATGGAGAATGTGAGCCCCAGGGAGACGGGCATGGCCCTCTTCGGTCCCTATATCTTGGGCGTGGAGATGGCGTCGGTGTTGCTCCTGGCCGGCTTGGTCGGGGCATATCACCTGGCCTACCACCTGGGTCGCAGGCGTGAGGAGCAAGAGGAAGGTGGGAATAAGGCATGAACGGCATCCCCATGGAACACGGCCTCATTGTCGCGGCTGTTCTTTTCACGCTGGGTGTCACCGGCGTCCTGATCCGGCGTGACATCCTTTTTATTCTCCTGTCCCTGGAAATTATGCTTAATGCAGCGGGCCTGGCCTTCATCGTTGCCGGATCGAGATGGCTCCAGCCCGATGGTCAAGTGATGTTCATCTTTGTCTTGGCCGTGGCGGCAGCTGAAGTGTCTGTGGGGCTTGCCCTGATTCTCTTGATGTACTCCTGGCACAAGTCGCTCGATGTGGACTGTGCCAGCAAAATGAGAGGCTGAGATGTTCGAGTTTACCTGGATGATTCCCGCTTTCCCGTTTGCAGGATTTGTCATCCTGATACTTACGGGTTCCCGTCTGTCCAGGCGAGGTGTGTCTGCCGTTGGCACAGTTGCCGTGGGTCTTGCGGCGGCAGTGGCGATTCTGACAGGGGCCAATTTCATCCTCTCGCCTCCACCCGGAGGGGCCTACACGCAGCCCCTCTGGACGTGGCTTGCTGTGAGCGGATTCTCGCCTGTCATCTCTCTCTACGTCGACGCCCTGTCCGTCATTATGGTTCTCGTAGTTGCGATAGTAGGATTCCTTATTCTCCTCTACTCAACGGAACATATGGCCCGGGAGCAAGGCATAAGCCGCTTCTTTGCCTATATGGATCTCTTTGTGGGATCCATGCTGACCTTGGTCCTGGCGGATGACCTGCTCTTCCTCTATCTCGGATGGGAGGGGGTGGGGCTCTGCAGCTATCTTCTCATTGGCTTCTGGTATGATGATCCTGTTAATATAAAGGCTGCCAACAAGGCCTTCATAGTCACACGCATCGGTGACACGGCTTTCGCCATCGGCCTTCTGCTCCTTTTCGTCCACCTCGATACACTGAACATTCAGGGGATTCTCGCGGCGGCACCCTGGCAGTGGACCGCGGGCTCGAACATAACCTTCTGGGCGGCGCTGCTGCTTCTCGGTGGAGCCATCGGCAAATCTGCCCAGCTTCCCTTCCAGACCTGGCTCCCCGATGCCATGGCGGGCCCCACGCCGGTCTCCGCTCTCATCCATGCGGCCACCATGGTTACGGCTGGGGTGTATCTCATCGCCAGGATGCACATCCTCTTCACACTAGCGCCTCTCGTCCAGGGACTCGTCGCGATTATCGGCGCCGTCACTCTGCTTCTCGCTGCCGGAAGTGCGCTCGCCCAACGGGACATCAAGCGGGTACTGGCTTACTCCACCATCAGCCAGATCGGCTACATGTTCCTGGCCCTCGGCGTAGGGGCTTGGTCGGCAGCCATCTTCCACTTTATGACTCATGCCTTCTTCAAAGCCCTCCTCTTTCTGGGCGCAGGCGTCGTCATTGCTGGCCTTGGCGGGGAACACGACGTTTACAAGATGGGCGGGCTCCGCAAGGAACTACCGACGACCTTCTGGACATTCCTCATCGGGGCCGCATCTCTTGCTGCCCTTCCGCTCATCACTGCCGGCTTTTACAGCAAGGATCTGATCCTCTTTGCCGCCTGGACATCCGAGCAGGGAAGCTTCTGGCTCTGGGCAGCGGGAACTGCTGGCGCATTTCTTACGGGGCTCTATGCCTTTCGCCTGGTTTTCCTGGTCTTCTTCGGCAAGGCAATGACCGCCGTAGATAAAAGGCCCGGACCGACCATTTCCATTACCCTTCTTGTCTTGGCTGGCCTTTCGCTTACGAGCGGCTTTGTAGAAATGCCTGCGGTAATCGGACCGGTGACGGTCTTTTCGGATTTCATGTCACGATCTTTGCCGAAAGTGAAGATGTTGCCCGTATCCTTCAGCGTCGATTTACTCCTCTTTCTTGCGGCCGCGCTCATCTCCCTTGCCGGTGTCTTTGCCGCCTGGTGGCTGTACATAGGCAGGCCCGGTCTCGTCGTGGATGTCACTGGGAAACCCGCGGGAAACTTGATTCATCGTCTCGCGGCCAGCGGCTGGGGCTTTGATCTCCTTTATGACGCACTCTTCGTGAAACCCTTCATATGGGCAGCCCGCGTTAACAGGGGTGATTTCGTGGACCTCTTTTCCCGCAGTGCGGCCTGGTTCAGTTCCCGATTGTCCTTGTCCCTGGCCCGGACCCAATCGGGAATGGTCCGACAGTATGCTCTGGGGGTGGCTCTCGGCGCAGTAATCGCCCTGGGACTGGTCCTGGTGTTATGACAAGATATAGAATGGGGTAGTGCAGAATGATTCTTTTCTGGATAGTCTTCATCCCTCTGGCGGGGGGACTCCTGGCCTGGGCTGCCGGGTCGCGGGGCCCTCATGCCAGAAGGAAGAACGAAATAATGGCCAGATGGATCTCCCTCGTAGCGCTTGCTTTTGATCTGGTTCTCGTCGTTTGCCTCTGGCTATCAGAGCCCTATGCAGTCAGCATTGCCGGCGGCGCTTGGCTTGCCGAGGTGAACCGGCCATGGCTTCCACCTCTGGGGATCAGCTTCCATCTGGCCATGGACGGCATCAGCCTGCTCCTGGTTCTTCTCACAGTGTTCCTGGGAATGGCGGCTGTCATTTCGTCATGGACAGAAATCGACGGGCAGGTCGGCTTCTTCCATTTCAACCTCATGGCAACCCTGACAGGGATCATCGGCGTCTTTACCGCCATGGATCTATTTCTCTTTTACTTCTTCTGGGAACTCATGCTTGTTCCCATGTATTTTCTCATCGCTCTTTGGGGACACGAGCGGCGTATTTATGCCGCCGCTAAATTCTTCATCTTCACTCAGCTCTCCGGTCTGTTGATGCTGGCCTCCATACTGGGGCTGTATTTCATCCACGGGAGGGAGGCGGGAATCTATACATTTGACTATTTCAAGCTTCTGGGAACTCCCCTGGAATCCGGGCCGGCCATTTTCCTCCTGCTGGGTTTTCTTGCTGCTTTCCTTGTAAAGTTGCCTGCCGTCCCGTTCCACACCTGGCTTCCGGATGCGCACACCGAGGCTCCCACAGCGGGGAGCGTTATTCTCGCCGGCCTTCTCCTGAAGACAGGCGGGTACGGCCTCCTGCGGTTTGCTATTCCCCTCTTCCCCGGCGCCTCGGCGGAACTGACGCCTCTTGCCATGACATTGGGTATCGTCAGCATCCTCTACGGGGCAGCCCTGGCCTTCGCCCAGAGCGACCTCAAACGCCTCGTTGCTTACACTAGTGTCAGTCACATGGGTTTTGTCCTTCTCGGCATCTTTGCCTGGAATGAGAAGGCCCTCCAGGGCGTCGTCATTCAGATGCTCTGCCACGGAGTCAGTACGGGGGCCCTCTTCATCTTGGCAGGCGCGCTTCAGGAGCGGATTCACACCCGGGAAATGCCGCGCATGGGAGGTCTGTGGGTCGTAGCCCCTCGCATGGGAGGAGTGTGGCTCTTCTTTGCCATGGCGTCCCTGGGACTCCCGGGGATGGGAAATTTCATCGGTGAGTTTCTGATCCTTCTGGGTACATATCAGGTGAGCGTGGTCATGGCAGTTTTGGCCGCTCTGGGTCTTGTGGTGTCCACGGTTTACGCTGTCTGGATGGCGCAGAAGGCCTTCTTCGGGGCCAACCGGCAAGGCTGGCGAATTCCCGATTTGGAAGCGAGAGAAATGACCATGATGGTCGCCATGATGGTCGTGATCCTCTGGCTCGGCCTTTACCCCCAGCCTTACCTAGATACTGCGCGGGACAGCCTTGTCAGCCTGCATAAGATCGCCGGCGCCGCATCGGCAGGCAGTTCAATCAAGATGTTCGGGAGGCAGCAATGACAGCCCATGATTTCACGACCTTCTTGCCGCTAGTTATTCTGGCGGCAGCGCCGGTAGCAATCATGCTTGCTATCGCCTTCCAGAGGAGCCATGGGCTCACGTTTGCTCTGACACTTGGTGCAGTCACCCTGGCCGTGCTTTCGCTCCGATGGAGTCCTTCCCTGTCATCGTCTCAACTGACGCAGCTACTTATCATCGACGGGTACGCCCTCTTCTTTATCGGGCTCATCCTCGTAGCCGGTCTCTTCACCCTTCTTCTGTGTTACGACTACCTGAAGATCCACAAGGAGAGCCGGGAAGAATTCTACATCCTCTTTCTGACTGCCTTACTGGGCTCAGCCATACTGGTCTCTTCCGCACACTTTGCTTCATTTTTCCTGGGGCTGGAGATCCTCAGTGTTTCCCTGTATGCCATGATCGCATATATGCGGCTGAATGAGCTTTGCATCGAGGCTGGGATCAAGTATCTGATCCTCGCCGCCTTCTCCTCATCCTTTCTTGTCTTCGGCATGGCCCTCATCTATGCCGAGATGGGAACCATGGCGTTCTCATTGATTGCCGTGAAGATTGCTGCAGGCGGAGGCACAGGCGCGATTTTTCTTGCGGGGACGACCCTCATCATTATCGGGATAGGTTTCAAGCTCGCTCTCGTCCCGTTTCATATGTGGGCAGCAGATGTTTACGAGGGCGCTCCGGCGCCGGTGACAGCATTCATTGCGACCGTCTCCAAGGGCGCAGTCTTTGCTGTTCTGCTCCGCTATTTCATACAGGTTGATATGCCCAGTGGGAATCCGCTGGTCGTGTTCTTCGTGTGTGTGGCCGTAGCCTCCATGTTTACGGGAAATCTTCTGGCACTTTTCCAGAATAACGTAAAGCGCCTCCTGGCCTATTCTTCCATAGCCCATATGGGCTACCTCATGGTGGCTTTCCTGGCGAGTGGAGAAGTCCGGATGACAGCGGTTATTTTTTATCTCGTTGCCTACTTTATAATGACCATCGGCGCCTTCGGGGTTATCACTATTCTTTCCGTAGAGGAAAGGGATGCAGACAGACTCGATGACTACAGAGGGCTTTTTTTTCGCCGCCCCTGGCTCGCGGGAATCTTCACAGCCATGATCCTGTCGCTTGCCGGAATACCTCTTACGGCCGGATTTATCGGCAAGTTTTACGTTTTGGCAGCTGGCATCGGCTCCCTTCTCTGGATGCCGGTCATTTGCCTGGTTATTGCCAGTGTCGTTGGCCTGTTTTACTATCTGCGCGTCCTCGTCGTCCTGTACACGCCTCTACCGGAAACGGGGGGAGCTGTTGCGTCTTCCATGCCATCAGGCATGTTCGCCTTGTCCGTGCTGATAGTTCTTCTCCTCGTGCTTGGCGTATATCCTGGCCCCATCCTGGAGGTGATCGCATCCATGGGAGCTTTGCCATGAGGAACGAAGGGAGTCAGGGATGATGGAAAACTTGACGTGAAAGAGAGCATAAAAAAGATGAACCCTCTATTGAAACTTGAAAGCCTTGGCCAGAGCATCTGGCTTGACTCCATCAGCCGTCCTATGCTTACGTCCGGCGCACTTAAGAGACTCATAGAGGAAGACGGCCTCTCGGGAGTTACTTCCAATCCAGCCATATTTGAAAAGGCTATCGCAGAGACCAACGATTATGACGAAGCTATTCGTTCTCTCGCCATAGATGGAAAGGGAGTAGACGAGATATACGAACACCTTGTCGTTCATGACATCAAGCTTACCGCGGATCAACTCCGCCCCATTTATGACCGCCTGGAGGGCAGGGATGGCTTTGTCAGCCTTGAGGTCTCGCCCCTTCTGGCTCATGACACGGAGGGAACAGTGGCTGAGGCCCACAGGCTCTGGGCAGCGGTGGACAGACCGAATATGTTCATCAAGGTACCGGCAACGACGGAGGGTCTCCCCGCCATTCGCCGATTGATCAGCGACGGCATCAATATCAATATCACGCTTCTCTTTGGCCTTTCGCGATACCGCCAGGTGGTCCAGGCATACCTTGCCGGGCTGGAGGATCGGGTAGTCCAAGGGAAGCCCATAGACCGCGTTGCTTCTGTGGCTAGCTTTTTTCTTAGCCGAATCGACACTATGATAGACCCCATCCTCGAGAGGAAGTTCGAAGAAGGAGGCAGGAAAGGTATGCTGGCGAAAGCGCTCCGCGGGGAGGTGGCCGTCTCCTCCGCCAAAGCGGCATACCGCATCTTCAAGGAAATCTACAATTCTGCCAGCTTCACATACCTTTCACAACAGGGCGGCAGGGTCCAGCGATTGCTTTGGGCAAGCACAAGCACTAAGAATCCTGCTTACAGCGACGTTAAGTATGTGGAGCCCCTTATCGGATCTGAGACAATCAACACATTACCAATGGAGACACTGCGGGCTTACCGGGACCACGGCAAGCCCGCAGTGCGCCTGTCAACAGACCTGGCAAAAGCGGAAAGAATCCTGAAATCCCTTCCTGACATAGGGATCAATCTAGATCAGGTGACGCATTCTCTCGAGGATGAAGGAGTCGAGAAGTTCATCAAACCATTTGATCTCTTGATGGCGATGCTGTCTGAAAAACGGACTGCGTTTCTGGAAGCAGCGACGCATTGAAGGCATAAAGTGCAAGCCATCAGATGCATGAAGAGGAGTCGACAGCATGGCGGGAAGACAGATAACACATCTTTTTCTGGATATCGGCAACGTCATACTTACAAACGGCTGGGATAGCAGGATGCGCCAGCAGGCGGCAGCGGTCTTTGAGCTCGATTACGAAGAGATGAACGAGAGGCATCATTTGACATTCGACACATATGAGGAAGGAAAATTGACCCTCCATGAGTATCTCAATCGAGTAGTCTTCTACGAAAAGAGATCCTTCACGCTGGAAGACTTCAGGTCGTTCATGTTCGACCAGTCGAAGCCAATACCGGAGATGATGGATATGGTCCGCAGTCTAAAGATCAAGTACGGCCTGAAGATTGCGGCCGTCAGCAATGAAGGGCGGGAACTGACTACTCACCGGATTCATACCTTCAAGCTGACGGACTTCGTGGACTTTTTTATCTCCTCATGCTTCGTCCGCTGCCGGAAGCCGGATGCCGACATCTACCGTATCGCCCTGGATATCGCCCAGGTCGACCCGTTGCGGGTGGCTTACGTAGAAGATCGGGAAATGTTCGTTGATGTGGCGGAAGGACTAGGAATTCGCGGCATCGTCCATAGTGATTACGTCTCAACGCGGGCTTCTCTGGCGGGTCTCGGCCTGGTGATGGATGGGTGAGGCGCAATCTGTCTGCAAAGTGAGGAGACAAAATGGGTAAACAGAAGTATGAAATAGGCCTGATCGGTCTCGGTGTCATGGGACGCAACCTAATTCTCAATATGGCCGATCACGGGTATGCGGTAGCCGGCTACGACAAAGACCATGACAAGGTCAACGCCCTCCACGCTGAATCGGCGGGGAGGCATATCAGGGGTGCGCGGACTCTCGATGAATATTTGGCGATGCTTAAGTCACCGCGGGCCATCATCATGCTCGTCCCGGCAGGCCCCGCTGTAGATGATGTCATCAGAGACATCCTCCCCTTTCTGAAGGCGAAAGACGTCCTTATTGATTGCGGCAATTCCCACTTCACCGATACCAACTTAAGGCAGAAAACTCTGGCAAGAGCCGGGATTCAGCTTCTCGGTGTTGGCATTTCCGGCGGAGAGCACGGGGCACGCCACGGTCCGAGCATCATGCCCGGAGGCCAGCCGGAGGCTTATGAAAGGGTACGGCCTCTCTTCGAGGCAGTCGCCGCACGCGTCCAGGAGGAACCCTGTGTGGCATACCTGGGTCCGGGTTCGGCGGGACATTTCGTCAAGATGGTTCACAACGGCATTGAATACGGCCTCATGGAACTCATTGCCGAGACCTATGACCTGATGAAGCGGGGAATAGGGTTTACGGATGATGAACTGGCCGGGATATATGAACGATGGAATGAAGATATTTTTCATTCCTACCTTCTGGAAATCACCGGCCATATTTTCCGACGCGTGGACGAGAAGACAGAAAAGAGGCTCATCGATGTGATCCTTGATGAAGCTCGTCAAAAGGGGACAGGAAAATGGACATCCCAGACAGCCATGGACCTTCAGGTACCTGTGCCTATAATTGATGCCGCTGTCTCTATGCGCGACCTTTCCGGCTACAAAGCGGAAAGGGACCAAGCAAGCCGTGTCTTGAGAGGGACTTTTTCGCCTTACCAAGGAAAGCGTGATCTTTTTGTCGGCGCGCTGAAAAAAGCGCTGCAAGCCTCCTTTATCATCATTTACGCCCAAGGGATGTCCCTCCTCCGCAAGGCCTCAGAAGCCTATGGCTACAATCTTAACCTTGCGAATGTTGCCCGTATCTGGCGGGGAGGGTGCATCATTCGCGCTGCAATCCTCGAAGATATCTGCGCGAGCTATCAAAAAAGCCCTGATCTCCCGAATCTGCTTGTAGAACCTGATTTGGGACAGCAAGTTGCGGCATACCAGCATAACCTGAGGGAAATAGTCTGCTCTGCGGCGAACCTCGGAATCCCGGCTTCAGGGATGATGGCGGCCCTAGCCTATTTCGACGGCTACAGAAGTGTATGGATGCCGACCAGCCTCATTCAGGCCCAGAGGGACTACTTCGGGGCCCACACATACGAGCGGGTGGATGAGAAAGGCGTCTTTCATACGAAGTGGGAGGAAGATTGAATTATGGAAAAGTCAGCTAATGGAAATCCCGTGGCCATCGTAATCTTCGGCGCGGGCGGCGACCTCACCTGGCGCAAACTGGTTCCTGCCCTTTACAGTCTTTTTAGGGAGAAGTGGCTGCCAGAACGTTTTACCATTATCGGCATGGATATGAAGCAGATGAGCGACGACGAGTTCCGGCAGCACCTCCGGGGGGGCGTTGAGCAGTTCTCGCGTCAGGACAAACCCACTGATGAATTGTGGCAGCCATTCGCTTCCTCTCTCCATTATCGGGTAGCCGATTTTACGAATGCCGAATGCTATGAAGCCCTGGCCCAGCACCTTAACGACCTGAACCGGGAATGGAACACGGAAGCCGTCAGGATCTATTATCTCGCCACGCCTCCGCAGATGATTTCGGTCATCCCCTGGCAGCTCGGCATGGCCGGCATGGGAAGGGATTACAGAGACGCTCGCATAGTTGTGGAAAAGCCTTTCGGCCGTGATCTCGCATCTGCCAGGATCTTGAATAAGGTGCTAACGGCGGCATTTGATGAATCCCAGATATTTCGGATCGATCACTATCTCGGCAAGGAGACAGTGCAGAACATCCTCGCTTTCCGCTTTGCCAATGCCCTCTTTGAACCGGTCTGGGATCGTCGGTACATCGACAACGTGCAGATAACAGTGGCGGAGCAGGTCGGGATCGAGCACAGAGGCGCGTATTACGATCAGACGGGCGCCCTCAGGGACATGATCCAAAACCATCTTCTTCAAATCCTCTGCATGATCGCCATGGAACCGCCTGTCTCTTTCGATGCCGATGAAATCCGGAACAAACAGACAGACGCGCTCCGTGCGATACGCCCGATAAACCGGGACCACGTCCACGAACATGCGGCAAGGGGCCAGTATGGCTCCGGATGGATTGATGGGCAGCATGTGTTGGCATACCGCGATGAGCCGGGAGTAAAACCCGATTCAACGACAGAGACCTTCGCGGCAGTCAGATTTTTTATCGACAACTGGCGATGGCAGGACGTGCCGTTTTATCTGCGTACGGGAAAGAGGTTCCCACACCGCATCTCGGAGGTGTCCATACTGTTCAGGCCTGCACCGCACCAGTCGTTTCCCGCGACAGCTATTCGGGATTTTTTATCCAACCGCCTAATGATACGCATCCAACCTGACGAAGGAATCATACTCCGTTTTCAGGCGAAGCGGCCCGGGCTGCAGATACACCTGAGCCCAGTGGATATGCATTTCTTCTATTGCGAAGCCTTCAATGCTAAACCTCCGGAAGCCTATGAGACACTGCTCGTAGACGTTATGCTGGGGGATGGAACGCTCTTCAAGCGCGCAGATCAGATCGAGGCGGCGTGGGCGCTTATGACGCCAATCCTCGAAGCATGGGAACTTTCGGCGCCGCCCGATTTTCCCAATTATCCAGCGGGAACGGGAGTCATCGAACCGGCGGCGATTCTGATTGCCCGGGATGGCCGGAACTGGCTGACACCCTCGCTATACGAAACTGAGGAAAGGGGAGTTACTGTGCACTGCAAACCGGCATAAAGCGCCGCCCATGAAAGGAGATAACCTGAAAACCTGTGCGAAAAATAGAGGAAGGCTGAAGATGAAACAAATTCTCATAACGTCCGTAGCAGGGCTCTTCGCTGGATTGTTTTGTTTCCACATACCTGCACAAGCGGTAAAGGCCTCACCGGGCGAGCAGGCGTTTGTGCAGAACTGCGCCGTCTGTCATGCAAACGGAGGGAATATCATTAATCCCGCCAGGCCCATCGATAAAAAAGCCCTGGAGGCAAACGGCATCAAAAAGCCTGTCGACATCGTCGCCAAGATGAGGAACCCCGGGCCGGGAATGACGCGGTTTGATGAAAATACCATCCCTGGCAAAGAGGCGAGGGCAATTGCCGAGTACATACTGAAGACGTTCAAGTAACGACGGGACACTTTTTGAGAGGAGAACCAATGGAAGAGACCAACACACCCGCGGGAAATCAGAGTACACGCAGGAGATTTTTGCAATGGGGAACAGGCATCTTGACCTTCCTCTGCGGATTGGCAGTGGGAATACCGCTCATCAGCTCTTTCGTTGGACCAGCATTCCGAACCATGAAGACAAATTGGATAAAAGTTGCGGAGATCGGGACATTGCCGGAAGGTCTGCCGATCAGCTTGAACGTTGCCGATGTACAGGTGGACGCCTACATACAGGAATCAGTGATCCGCCACTTATGGGCGGTCAAGAAGAGTGACGCAGAAATAAGCGTGTTCTCCCCCATTTGCCCCCATCTCGGCTGTTATTATAACTGGAATCCCGCAAGCGGCCATTTTGAATGTCCCTGCCACGGTAGCGTATATGCGTCCGACGGCACTGTCCTTGGTGGGCCCGCTCCCCGCCGTCTGGATACACTGCCGACAAAAATGGAAAACGGCGTTCTTTATGTGGAGTGGAAGCAGTTCAAGAGCGGTACTCCGGAAAAGATTCCCGTATAGGAGACCATCCATGTTTTCCCGCATGTTGAAATGGATAGATGAGCGCTGGCCGCTTACCCAATTTATCCGCCTGTCTTTAGAAGAAGACATGTCAGGAGGAGCCGGCTACGCCTATGTATTTGGCAGCTCTGCCCTGATTATATTCCTTCTGCAGGTTGTGACAGGCATCTGGCAGCTCTTCTATTATGTGCCGACCCTCAGCGAAGGATATAACAGCTTGAACTACCTGCGGACGGAAGTGCCCTTCGGCTGGCTGATTCACGGACTTCATTACTGGGGCGCTAATGCCATGGTCGTCTTCGTGCTCCTCCACATGTCACAGGTCTTCATCTGGGGGGCATATAAGCGGCCCCATGAATTGCAGTGGATAACCGGCGTCTTTCTATTCCTTCTCACCATGGCCATGATGCTAACCGGCGGGGCCCTCCCTTGGGACAAGCGCAGCTACTGGCTAGTGGAAGTAACAGCGAGCAGCGCGGGCACTGTCCCCATCATCGGTGATATGATCAAGCGCATGATGCTTGGGGGCGGTATCATCGGCCAGTTGACACTCTCCCGTTTTTTCATTCTGCACGTCGCCATCCTGTCGGGTGGTCTTATGGCCTTGGCGGCCATACACCTAGTCGCTCTCCGAAAGGTAGGGAACGCAGGCCCCTGGGATGAAAAGGAACGCGAAAAAAAGGGCCCATTCTGGCCTGACCAGGTCTTCAAGGACGGCCTTGCAGCGAGCCTCGTAATCCTCCTGTTGATTGCCCTGTCCGTCTACGCCTCCCCGCCGTTCGCAGGTATGGCGGACCCCTTGGATGCCTCCTACATACCCAAACCGGAGTGGAACTTCCTTTTCTTCTATGAGGCGTTGAAATTTTTTCCGGGGTCTCTGGAGGTTATCGCCACTATAGGTATTCCTGTTGTGGGCATCTCGATACTTCTTCTCTTGCCGTTCTTTGACCGCGACCCGGAGCGTCATCCTTTAAAGAGACCCGTAGCCATGGCAGGCTGGATTATTGTTGTTGCGGGTTTTGCTGTCCTCACCCTTGCAGGCGCCTACAGCAAGACCGAAGGGCTTGAGGCCGCCGGTAAATCCACATCTACACCGGGCCCTCCCGTGCCGGCGGCTCTCTCGGCAGGCGAAAAGGCGGGGATGGGCCTGTTTAAGTCTAACGGCTGTGCAGCCTGCCACCGCATTGGCGGCATCGGGGGCAGCATCGGACCCGATCTCTCCGGGGAAGGCATCAAAGGGCGCTCAGGCCAGTGGCTGAAAGACCAGCTCCGCAACCCCAAGTCCCATGATCCTACGAGCATCATGCCTTCTTTTACATCCTTAACTGACGAGGCCATCAATCAACTGGTGGAATATCTGCTCAGCCTCAAAGAAAAGGTGGCGGCAACGGCTTCCGCTCCTACAGGGGCAGCAGCTGCTGCAACTTCCACAGGTCCCCAGGGGGGGACTGGTATGGCTGTTACCATCATCGGCAGCGCCGAGCACGGCGCCGTTATCTTCACGGGGACCTGTTCATCGTGCCATGGCCCTCAGGGGACGGGAGGAATCGCGAATCCAGGTTCAAAGGACGGGACGATTCCGCCGCTCAGCCCGACTGACCGTGATTTATTCAGCCCGGACCCGAAGGCTTTTGCAGAAAAAATCGATGTCTACATACAGCACGGCTCACGGCCGGAAGGACCAAATCCCCAGGTCAGCATGCTTCCTTTCGGGGACACCAATAGCCTCACGCAACAGCAAATTGCCGACCTCGAAGCCTATATACTCAGCCTCAATGGTGTGGATCGGGCCAAGATCAATCACCCTGGGCTTTCACCGGACATGTTTTTTATCTTCGTCGTCTTCGCATTTCTCTTAGTCGGGATTAACCTGTTGGGCTGGTGGTGGTTTTGGGGTTTGGGGAAGCGGCAGAAATAAGAGGTGGACAAATGAAAAAATTATTTTTGGGCATATGCATTTGCGGTCTTCTTTTAGCGAACACCATCTACGGACATGAAACGCTGGATAAGGGCGACGCCGGAACTGGAGAAATGGGAATCGAGGAAAAGACGGGGCAATACATCCCTACTGATTTAGTTTTCTATGACGAAGACGGAAACAGAATAAAACTGGAAGCGCTCCTCGGGAAACCCGCCATCCTCACCTTGGTTTATTATACATGCGAACATATCTGCCCTCTCATGCTGGGTGGCCTTGCCCAGGCCCTTCCCCGGCTGGCCGCTTTGCCAGGCAAAGACTACAGGGTAATAACCGTGAGCTTTGACGAGGGGGATAAGCCAGAGACCGCGCGGTCTCTCAAGAAAAATTATATGAAGGCAATCGGCCCCTTCGACAGGACACCGGATAAGACCTTTCCGGAAGACGCCTGGAAATTCCTTACTGGTACAAAGGAGAGCATTCATGATCTGACCGAGGCCGTAGGCTTCAAGTACCGGAAAGACATCCACGGATTCAGCCACCCGGTGGTGTTGATTTTCTTGGCGCCAGACGGAAAGATATCGAGGTACTTCTATGTGACCAAATTCCAGTACGGCCAGTCCTATCCGATAACATTCTCTTCCTACGACATGAACATGGGCCTCACGGAAGCTGCCCAGGGAAAAACCGTGACCGGGTTCAGGAAGGCCCTGCTCTACTGCTTCTCCCACGAACCGCCAGGACAGAGCAAATTTTTCAATTTCATGGCAGTGATCGGCCTCATCACTCTCGCCGCCATGGTGACATTTTTTGTGTACCTCCAAGTTACAACGAGAAGATACCGCAAGGGGAAGGAATATGACGCTGATAAATGAAACGCTTGCTGCGCCGGGCTTTTACGAAAGGACAGGAAAGTACCGATGGCTTATCGCAGAGTGGATGATGTCCACCGATCATAAGCGAATCGGTGTCATGTACCTTATGGCTCTCCTCTCTTTCTTTTCCGTCGGCGTGGTACTAGGCTTCATGATCAGGCTGAGTCTGCTTTCGCCGGGGTGGCTCATGGGCCAGCAGACCTATAATGAATTCTTCACCCTTCACGGCGTAATCCAGATATTCCTCTTCATCATACCGGGAATCCCCGTCGCCTTCGGGAATATTTTCCTTCCTATTCTGATCGGGGCGCAGGATGTGGCTTTTCCGAAAATCAACCGCCTGTCCTGGTGGCTCTATGTAACCGGTGCCACACTAGTGCTACTGTCGGTCTTCATAAAGGGCAGGCCGCCTGATACTGGCTGGACCTTTTACGCCCCTTACAGCGTCCAGACGCCGGCCAACGTTTCGACAGCCGTCATGGGTGTTTTTGTCCTGGGTTTCTCATCAATTCTTACGGGTCTCAATTTCGTCACCACCATTCACCGCATGCGGGCGCCGGGGATGGGGTGGTTCCGCATGCCCGCGTTCCCATGGACGCTCTACGCCACAGGCTGGGTACAGATGCTGGCGACGCCTGTCCTTGCCATCACCCTGCTTTTCATTTTTTTGGGCCGGTTCTTTGGGGTCGGATTTTTCGACCCCACCAAGGGTGGCGACCCGATCCTTTACGAACACCTCTTCTGGATGTATTCTCATCCCGCCGTCTACATCATGGTCCTTCCGGCCATGGGGATCATCAGCGAGATTATCCCTGTCTTTTCGAGGAGGGCGCTCTTCGGCTACGCCGCCATCTGCATGTCAGCCCTGGGGATCGCCATAGTCGGCTATGCCGTGTGGGGCCACCACATGTTCACCAGCGGGATGAGCGATACCGCCCGTGTTATTTTCTCCTTCGTATCCTTCCTGGTAGCGGTGCCGAGCGGGGTCAAGATATTCAACTGGGTATCCACGCTTTACAAAGGTTCCATAGAGGTCGACGCGCCGCTCCTTTTTGCCTTATCCTTCATTTTCCTCTTTTCCATCGGTGGCCTCACAGGCCTCATCATCGGAGCCTTGGCGCCAAACCTCCATCTCCACGGCACCTATTTCATCGTCGGGCATTTTCATTATGTCATGTTCGGCGGGGCCGGCTTCTCGATCATAGCGGGGCTCCATTACTGGTTTCCGAAGATCACCGGACGCATGTATAGCGAGAAATTGGCTAAGATCGGCTGGCTGAATCTGTTTGTCGGCTTCAACATCCTTTACTTCAGCATGTTCGTCCTAGGGTTCCAGGGAATGCCGAGAAGGTATTTCGATTACCCGCCGCAATATCACACGAACCACGTGATCTCCACTATGGGGTCGTGGTTTCTGGCTATTGGTCTGATCATCATCTTTGCGAATTTGATCCGTTCGATCTTTAGGGGCGAGAGGGCCCCCATGAACCCCTGGGGAGGAAAGACGCTGGAGTGGACCATCCCGTCGCCTCCGGCGCGAGAGAACTTCGAAAAGATACCTGTCATAACACGGGGGCCCTACCCCTATGAAGATGAGGCGAGGTGACAGAGTGAGGAAGGAAACAGGACACATCGACAAGATGGGGAAAAAGATGGGGATGTGGTTCTTTCTCTTTACGGAGATACTCTTCTTCGGCGGCATGTTCCTTCTCTATTCCATATACCGGTATAAGTATTCCCAGGACTTTCATTCGGGCGCCGCCGAGGAGAACATCGTCCTGGGAACGATCAATACCGTCATTCTTCTCACGAGCAGCTTCACCATTGCCCTTGCGATTGCTGCCGTAAAAAAAGGGGAGAAGCTTTCTTCCATCATTCTCCAGCTTGCGACGATTCTTATGGGGGTTGCATTCCTCGTCATCAAATATTTTGAGTGGACCGCCAAGATTAACTTGGGGATATACCCCGACTCCCCGCTGCTCTTGAAACTCGCCAAAGGGCAGATTCTTTTCTTCGGGCTCTACTACGTCATGACGGGCCTCCACGGCCTCCATGTCCTCGTGGGAGTCGTCGTCATCTCCTTCATGCTCTATTTCACGAGGACGGAGACGATCAACGGGGAGAACTATGCTCGCTTGGAAAACACAGGCCTCTACTGGCATTTCGTGGATATCATCTGGATTTATCTGTATCCATTATTTTACCTGATCACTTGAGGAAGAAAGATGAAAGAAAAATATGCAGAAGATCATATTGTTGCAACCGGGACCTACGCCGCCGTGTGGCTCGCCCTTCTCGCCCTTTTGGCTGCGACCATTGCAGTCGCCAAACTGCGTCTCCTCGCCCAGTACAGCGTCCTCGGGTCCCTTGTGATCGCGTGCGCTAAGGCCGGTCTGGTCCTCATGTTCTTCATGCACCTCAAGTATGAAGGAAGGTTCCTGAAGGGGATGCTGACCCTTGCCATTTCAGCGTTGACACTGCTAATCGGGCTGACCTTCGTCGACGTCTGGTTGAGGTGAAGTGGATCATGATTCTTGGACCTTCAAATACAGCGGGAAAAGTGGAAGGGGCGTTCATTTTTATTGTCGTCTGCTGCGTGATCCTCCTTGCCATCGTAACGATCTGCATGGTTGTGTTCCTCGTGAAATTCAAAAGGGAGAGTCACCCATACCCGGAGCACGTGAAAGAAAATATGCTTCTCGAAGTGGCATGGACAGTCATCCCCACCATCCTTGTCATCTTCATGTTCTACTTCGGCTGGGTGGATTTCGAGTACATACGCAATCCTCCCAAGGATGCCTTGACCGTGAATGTTACCGCGCGACAGTGGTCCTGGCTCTTCGAGTATGACAACGGCCAGCAGAGCGACGTGCTGCGCGTTCCTGTCGGAAAGCCGGTGAGGCTCATCATGACATCCGTAGATGTCCTCCACTGTCTCTACATCCCCGCCTACCGGATCAAGGAGGATTGCGTCCCAGGGATGAAGACCCACCTCTGGTTCACTGCGAACGATACGGGTGACTATGACATCTTCTGCACCGAGTACTGTGGCGTCGGCCATTCCCACATGCGCTCTAAGATTGTCGCCATGACGCCGGGCGATTTTGAAAAGTGGGTCAATGCGGTGCCGGGAAGAACAGCCGCCGATCTGGGGCTAAGGATCATGCAGGCAAAAGGGTGTCTCGGATGCCACACTCTGGACGGTACCTCGAAGGTTGGTCCTACTTTTAAAGGCCTCGTAGGCAGGAGGGAGAAGGTGATCGCAGCCGGGCAGGAGAAGAGTGTTACCGTTGACGAGAGCTTCATTCGTGAACATATATTGAATCCCCGCTCCACCACTGTCAAGGGATTTCCCCCGGTGATGCCCCAAGTTCCGATGACGGATGAAGAGCTAAAGACCATCGCCTCTTATATGGAGACGCTCAAATGATGGCCACCAAGCCTTTTCTAAAAAGACGCAATCTGTCCAAATCCGTATTCAGTTCCGCTTTCCAGCGGGCAGAAAAAGGGGATTTTTCTAACGTCCGTTCCTATCTCTGCCTCTGCAAGGTGAAGATATCCTTCTTTGCCGCTCTTTCCGCCGCTACCGGCCTGCTCCTGGCAGCGCATAAACCCTGGCCGCTATTGCCTTCTCTTATTACCGGCGTGTTTCTCATGGCCTGCGGTGCCTGCGCCCTCAATCACTGGCAGGAGCGTGCTACCGATGCCCTTATGCGCAGGACAGCCAAAAGACCCATACCATCGGGAAGAATTAAACCGAGGCACGCCCTCGTCTTTGGTGTTGCCCTAATATGTGCAGGTTCAGTCGCGCTCCTCTTCACGGGTGTGTTAGCGGCGCCCCTCCTGGGGTTTGGCGCGGTTTTCTGGTACAACGGGTTTTACACATGGCTTAAGATACGCAATGCCTTTGCAGCGATCCCCGGCGCCCTAGTCGGCGCCATCCCGCCGGCAATAGGCTGGATTGCGGGCGGAGGGAGCCTCTCGGACCCGCGGTTGGCGGTCCTCTCCTTTTTCTTCTTCATGTGGCAGGTCCCTCACTTTTTCATCCATCTCCTCGTCTTCGGCAAGGAATATGAAGAGGCCGGTTTTCCCTCTCTCACGAAAGTCTTCACGGGTGACCAACTTGATCGGTTGACTTTCCAGTGGATCATGGCAACAGCGGTAAGTTTGCAACTCGTCGTTATCTATGGCCTGCTCCAGTCGGCCTTCATCCATATGTCCCTTATTGCGGTTTCCCTGTGGCTTGCCATGAACGGGATAAATTTTATGAGAGCACACGCGGCGGGCTACAAAGGTGTCTTCAAGAGAACGAATCACTTCATGCTGATTGTCATGCTGTTCATGTTTTTTGATAAACTGCCCGGTTTCCTTTTCTAACAAACTATGTCATAATTTAAAAAATGGACAAGAAATAATAATGATGCAACCTCTGAAAGGCAGGAAGAGTTTGCGAGTGGGATCCGAAACCGCGAAACTGAAAGAGCACGCTGCCCGAAGGGCCGTAGACTTTGTGCAATCGGGCATGATCGTGGGCTTGGGTCATGGAAGCACGGCCCTCTATGCCGTAACAAGAATTGCGGAGCTGATCCGTTCAGGAGTGCTGCAGAACATACGCTGCGTGCCCTGTTCCCGGCAGGTATTCGAAAATGCGCGTACACTGGGAATTCCGCTCACCACCTTGAACAAAAACCCCGTCATCGATCTTACCATCGACGGCGCGGACGAAGTAGACGGACATCTTAACCTCATAAAGGGCGGCGGCGGTGCCCTTCTGAGAGAAAAAATCGTCGCCCAGGCAAGCCTATGTGAAATCATCATCGTTGATGAATCAAAGATGTCGGAAGTCTTAGGCACGCGGTGCGCCATTCCCATTGAAGTGGTCCCCTTCGGATGGCAGTCCCATATTTTTTTCCTGGAGAAAATTGGTGCTAAAGTGAAGCCAAGAAGAAATAGAGATGAAAAACTTTTTAGAACCGACCAGGGTAATGTCATTCTCGACGCTAATTTTGGTCCGATAAGCGACACCGCCAAACTGGCTGCCGATTTGCAGTCGCGCGCTGGCTTAGTAGAACACGGTCTCTTTATACGTCTCGCCACGGATGTAATTGTCGCCGGAAAAGACGGCGTGCGCCATCTCGAGCGCGACCGATCGGACAAACCGGCGAAGGAGAATTCAGAATACGATGAAAGACGATAAATGGATTGATCTCTCTCTCACCTTGAAATCAAATATGGTGCACTGGCCCACTGATCCTTCTTTTTCCATTGAGCGCGTACGCGATATGGACAAAGGCGATACCGTCAATCTTTCGAAGATAACGATGGGCGCTCATTCCGGCACCCACGTCGACGCCCCGGTGCATTTTATCAAAGGCGCAAAGGGAGTTGACCGGCTTTTGTTTGATTCGTTGATAGGCCCCGCGAGGATCGTCGGGATTGCGGATGCCGATACCATCAAAGAAAAGGAACTTGCCGGATTGGGAATTAAGAAAGGCGAGAGGATCCTTTTAAGGACACGAAACTCGCTAAACAAATTACTACATAAAAATACCTTTACCGAAGACTTTGTCTACATCGAGAAAGATGCGGCGGAATTCCTTGCCACCTGCGGCATCAAGACCCTTGGCGTAGATTATCTCTCCGTCGGCGGATACAAAAAAAATGGTCCCGACGTCCATAGATTGTTGCTGGGCGCGGGGATTCTCGTTATTGAAGGGCTTGATCTTAACGAGGCCCTGCCCGGCAATTATGACATGATATGCCTTCCGATGAAGATTCTGGATTCGGACGGCGCCCCGGCGCGGATGATCGTGAAAATAACTAAGGCATTTGACAAAGATAAATGAGGCTTTCCCCTATAGAATAAGAACGCTCTTTCCTAGTAAACAATCATAGTTATCGGGATCGAGTCTCGCAAAAGCATAAAAAAATAATCCCACTGATGGTCAATATGATCATCTTAGGAGTTTGCATCCCCAGGCTTAAAAAAACATGAAAGGAGGTGAAAAAGGATGAGGACCCTAAAAAGGAACGAACTGAGCAAACGAGCCAAGCGCGAAGAAGAGAAGTTCTGGTTGTACATGAGGTCTGCAGAGTCTGGTAAGTTATGCTACAGTTGAAAGAAGTGAAAAGGCAAATAGTTGCCGGTCCGGCAACGAAGACATTTGATTTTTTTATCCAGTGGCATCTTACCGAGCGTTGCAATCTCCGATGCCGGCATTGCTATCAGCGGCGGAGAAAACCGCGTGAGATGTCCATTGATGAATTAAAGCAGCATATCGACGGGGCCACAGAGATGTTGGAGGCCTGGGAAAAGGAGTACGATATATCTCTGTCCCCGTCGATTAATTTTACCGGCGGCGAGCCGTTTCTCTATGAAGGGTTATGGGATGTAATCACCCACGCCCGACAGAGCGGTTACAAGGTTGCTATTCTGACCAACGGTTGTCTGATTACTGAAGAAGACGCAGGGAAGGCGTCGGCCCTCGCCATATCAGACATTCAGATCAGTCTCGAAGGACCTCACACAATACATGATAGCATGCGAGGTCCGGGAAGCTTTGCTGCTGCAACTAAAGGCGCCCGCCTTCTCATCGATGCGGGGAATTGCGTGAGCGCGAATATGACTCTTTCCCGCCTCAACATCGGGAGCGTTGAAGAAACGGCAAAGATAGCAGAAGCCGCTGGCTTCTCCGGCATCGGCTTTTCCCGTCTGGTGCCCTGCGGAAGCGGTGAAAAATTACTGGACAGCCTCCTTACCGCTCAGGAGATTAAGATTGGCTACGAAAGGGCTCTCGCGTTAGATAGCCCTTCCTTCGAAGTCGCCTCTGGTGATCCTTTGGCCGGAGTCCTCTCGGGATTCAGGCCTTCACCGGAAAGCCAGCTCGCTCTTTCCGGCTGCAGCGCCGGATTTTCCGGAGTGACCATTACCAGTGACGGGTCTGTCATGCCCTGCCGCCGCATGGGGATCAAGATAGGCGACCTCAGTAAAACCTCTCTGCGAGAGATATGGTCCACCTCCAAAGTCCTCTGGCGTCTCAGGCAGAGAGAAAGTTACAAGGGCGAGTGCGGCAGATGTTCCCTCTGGCCATCCTGCCGTGGGTGCAGGGCCGTGGCCTACGCCTATTCAAAATCCCGAGGCGCCCCTAATCTCTTCGCCGATGATCCTCAGTGCTGGATAGTTCATCCTGAAAAACTCGACGTTGCCGATCGTTGATATTTTCAGAAGTTCTTCTTTCTCCCATAGAACATTTGTCTATATCTTCCACATCTAATCAATGGCGAAGACAGGATATTGAAGTCTTCTAATCGGCTGATTGTGACAGAAGATTGACCTGCCGGGATTCGATGCCAAAACTGATGTGATCTACTTGATGCTTATGAGCAACTGGAATAAAGAGGCCACACATTTATTTTTGAATGGCATCTTTTTGTACATTGGCAATGCAATTCTTCATAGCTTCTGTGAACAAGGAGAGGATCACTTCTGCAGATGCGGTCGGCCTAAAACCCAATTCGGCTTTTGCCTTACTCCAATCCAAATCCCATACCTCGCTCAAAAATGCAGGTCCATGCCACTCTTCAGAAGGGATAAACCGGATAGGCGAATTGGAGTTGGTGAAATGCACAATGATCTTCACGATCTCCTCCCATGTGAGAAAAAAGCCTCCCAAATTGTAAATCTGACCTGATGCAATGGGTCTCGACGCTGCAAGCATGATGGCGCTTTCGAGATCAGCCATGGTAATAAATGCGCCACCCGCACCGCGCACCAGCTCGAGGGGTTGATTGTTTATGGTTTTCCTGATTAAATCCTTCAGTGACTCCCACCGATGCTATCACCGAAAGCCCGCCAGAAACGGAAGATTGTGACATGAAGCCCACGGGCCTTATAGCAGTACTTGCAAAGCTCTTCTGCCGTAAACTTACCAAGCGCGTATAGAGGCTTCCTTGCTTCTCCAATAAGACAGTGATGAACCTCTGTCACGGAGTGCACAACGGCACGGCCATATGCAGTTGCCGTGTTTGTATAGATAAAACCCTTAACGCCGGCTGATGAAGCTGCGTCCAAGAAATGGGTATGACCTCTTATATCTGTGTCAAAAATTGTGTACGGATCATCGGCAAAACTCCAGGCAAGTCAGATGACCAAATCCTTTCCACGGACAGCGTTTTTGGTTATCGTCGCATCGGAAATATTTCCCCGGAGATAGGCAAGGTTGAGATTCTCATTCAGCCATAAGGGTTCAGAAGCCTGGTCGAGGAATGTTACTTTGTGCCCTTTTTTGGGAAGCACCTTTGCGAGATGTCTTCCCACATCTCCGGCGCCACCGACAATCAGGACCTCCACTTGTCTCACCTCCGTTTTCAAAAGAGGAAGGCCGACCAGCAGGAATTTTCTTGCTGCCAGCCGACCTCCAGTGGAACATTCACTGGCAAAGAGGTATCTTTGCCGCCGTCACGGGCGTCCCGTCTAAAACTCTCTTAAGACCATTCTTTTAGTCACCCAATCGATGATGACGTTTTGAGTGTTGCCTCTACCGGTGTTGCGGCAGGACGCGACGGCTAAACTCCCACCGGTTTAGCTATCTTTTTCAGAATCAGCGCGCCAATCCCCGAAGCGATAGCAGCAGCTCCAATAACCGAACAACCGACCGTCCACCCAATTTCGTAGCCATGCGACTTGGCATAATATAAAGCAAGAGCAGTGATAAAGGTTGGTCCTATCAGACCGCCAATACCCTTGGCCGTGTACATTATGCCATAATTTGTAGACAAATATTTTTCGCCAAAACGATCGTCAGTAATAGGCGGGAAGAAAGCAAACATTGGCCCGGTACAGAAAAATGCCACCGTTACGACGATCATGAACATATACGGATTATCCGATACAAACGGCAGAAGAATATATAGCAGACCGCATGCGACAAAATCAACTAACATGGCATTTTCTCTGCCGATCTTGTCTGAAATTATGCCCCAAACGATTCTTCCAATCCCATTTGCTGCAGTGAATGCCGTAAAGGTAATAGTAAATATTGCCGCCGGAATCTTGTAGTCATTAGCCATCAGCTTAATGTTCGGCGTCAGGAACATATATCCTATGGCCATAAGTACGAACATGCCATACATCAGATAAAACTGCCCCGTCTTTAACATTTCTACGGGAGTGTAACTCTTGGCTTCAGCTTCTTTCGGTTTGTCGGAAACAGCCGCTTCTGCGGTGCCAGCGGTCTCAGGGAATCTCAGTACCTGTGCAACCAGAAGCAATATTACCGCAAACCCAATGCCGGTATAAAAGAAGGCTATCTTGTAGCCGTAATTCGCAACAAGTATGGTTATGAGCCATCCGAAAAGTGCCGCTCCGGAACCGAAACCGCAAGCCATGATACCGGAAGCCGTGCCCCTCTTCTTTGGAAACCACTTCAAGGATGCGGCTATGCCGCCCGTGTATATGAAACTTGCGCCGATACCCGCAAATCCGTAAGAGATACACATTGACAAAGTCTTATCATGTGTGCCAATGCTCCCCCATCCGACGGCTACCAGTATTGCCGCAAGTGAGAAGAAAATTTTTGTGCCGAACTTGTCCATCAGGTAGCCAGTCAGGGGCCCTGCAAATGTCATACATGCTATAAATGTCGCAAAGGCCGCCTGAATCTCCACCTTTGAGAATGTTGGATTGGACTTAAGGATATCAGGAACAAAAAGAGCCCAGGAATACTGAAGACTGGATATCATAGCCATGCCGAGTACGCCGGCTGTTAGCATTATCCAGGGGTTATTCATGAAACCTGTCTTTACATTGTCTCCGGTTCCCATTTTTCCCTCCTTTATCAATTTGGCGGAAGGTTTCCCCTCACCCGACGTTCGTGAGGAGGCATCTTATACTCAAGTCCATGTCACCACCTTACACGGTACCGGATCTTTTCCAATCACCATATGCCGATATCTGTGTCTTTATGAGTTAAAGAGATTCAGGGCGCCCGGCCGATTACGGCAGAGCGCTCTGAACTAATCACGCAATGCAGAGGGACTCTCATCCCTCGTCGTAGTCTACGCCTTCTTTTTCTTCGGCGTAGGAATCGGAGCTTCAACTGCAATCGCTTTAATCCGCTGAATCTTCTCGTCGACGAAGGCCTGCATCTTGGCAATGTGTTCCGGTTTCAGATGAGAGAACCTTCCCTGGTATTTCATATATTCGTCTACAGTTTTGTATTTCTTCGGCAAACGTGAGTACTTGTAGATGCCATTTTCCCATTCATATAGCGTCCACATACCTGTCTCCACAGCCAGCCTACCCATTTCGAGTGTCAGTTTCTCATCAAATTTCCATCCCTTCGGGCAGGGTGCGAGCATGTGCAGGAACGTAGGTCCATCATAATTGAGAGCCTTGCGCACCTTATTCATAAGATCGACGGGGTAGGAAACACACGTAGTGGCAACGTATTTTACCGCAGGATGTCCCCCGATTACCAGTTGCGGGGGGTCTTTAGGAAAGAGTGTCTTGCCCTCCGGAATTTCTTTACCAGGCGGTGTGAAGGTAGTATTTGCGCCGTAAGGCGTTGTTGGCGAGGTCTGGATACCTGTATTTGCATAAGATTCGTTGTCGTAACAGATGAACAGCGCGTCATGAGCGCGATACATCATGGCAGACATCGCCTGGAGGCCTATGTCCACGGACCCACCGTCACCTGCCATGACAATGACATTGGGGAAAGCCCCGTCGTATTTTTTCTTGCGCGCCAGTATCTTGTAGGCTGCCTCGATACCCGACCCCACAGCTCCACCGTTGGTGATCTGGGCATGGATCCATGATACTGCGTAGGGCGTGCACAGATAACTTGAATTTGCCACGTACATACATCCTGTAGGCCCGATGAATATTGTATCCTTGCCTGCTGCTTTTGCCGTAAGTCGGTAATTTAATGCAGGACCGCATCCCGCGCATGTCCTGTGTCCCGGCACATACATCTCTTCCCTCGGTGCACCTTTAAGGGACTTGATAGGTTCTAAAACTTGTTTCTTATAATCAAAGGCTTGCATAATTTGACACCTCCTTGTTATCCTTGCTATTGTTCATCTTCAAATCCAACCCAGTATACCTTCTGACGCACCTTCTTCTCTTCAGCCATCTTCTTCATGATCTTCGCCATATAGTGAAAGTCTTCAAGAAGAATTACGTCACCTCCGAGACCGGCCATAAATGATGTCAGCAACGGTCTCTTATCAAGGTCATAGAGGGTTGCACTGAGCTCATGAATCAAGTTGCCGCCCCTTGTGGCGCCACCATAGGAGGTGCTGGATTCCACCGTAGCCACAACTTTCACATGTGCAAGCGCTTCCATGATCTGTTGGGTCGGCCATGGTCTGATCCAGCGTGGTCTCACCATGCCGGCCTTCAGGCCCTGGCTCCGTAAGTGCCGGATGGCGGATTTGCATGTATTTGCATGGGCCCCCTGGATAAAGAATGCGACCTCTGCATCTTCCATCATATACTTCTCCAGCCATGGGTCTAACTTCCGGCCAAAAATCTTGTTGTAATCGGCCACTGCTTTTTCGATTACCGCGGGCACTTCCAGAAACGTCGCTGCCCGTTGAGCATCCATTGGCGCTCCCTGATCCGGCCTGATTTGCGGGCCATGGGAAACGGGACACGTGGTACTTAAAGGGTGAGGCGAGCTGTAGGGGGGCAAGAACTCCCTCACCTGTGAGAGTTCCGGCAATACGACCTTGTCTGCAATGTGGGAAAGGAAGTATCCATCCTGACAGACGAACTGGGGAAGCATTACACGGGGGTCTTCCCCGACACGGTAATTGATGAGGGTGTTGTCAAAGACCTCCTGAGGCGTTGACGCCCATCCCATCAGCCAACCCTGGTCTCTCGCAGACATTGCATCGGTATGTTCGGAGCCAAAATCTCCTGGCGGGTCCAATGTCCTGTCCGCAATTGCCATTTGAAATGGGTAGCGCCCGCCCGCTGCCGGGCTGTAAACCTCAAAAGCATATGTAACGCCAACGCCGGAGCTCCCCGTATAAGCCCTTGCGCCGCACGCTGATGCACCAAGAACTACCGAAACCTGAGCGTGTTCGCCTTCACCATGTATAAACTCCGCATCCAGTTCGCCATTTGCAACCATCTTGGCAAGTTCCATCATGATCGCCGTATAGGGACGGATGGGGAAAGAACATATTACTTCCACTTCCGCAAATTTTGCTCCCTGGGCTGCAGCTGCACACCCACTGAGCATTTTTTCTTGAGCCATATTATTTCCTCCTTCTTACTTAAAAGGGTTTTTCTAAACGCTGTACCCCGTCTTCAAAATCAAGTTCCGGAGCAGAAGATATAGCATCCGCCGGGCACTCATAGATACAGATCTGGCAGCCTTTACAGAACTTCCAGTTCCATTCCATTTGATCCTCTTTTTCATTGTATGACCAGCAGGAATCCGGACATGCACCATAACAGGTAAAACACCTAGTACACTTTTTATGGTCGATAACCGGTCTGACAATCCTCCAGTTTGATGTCATAAAGAGCTCCTGCTGTTTAACAGGCGCCGGAGTGATTGCTCCGAAAGGTACTTCTCTGTCTTTAGGTATCTTTATAGCCATATTATTCTCCTTCCTTTAAATTTTTTAATGATAATGTACTCAACACGTATTTAACCTCCCCATGAATATTCGGCACGGGATTTTCTGAATTTTTCCAGTTTTACCTCTTTGAAACCACGCTCCATGGCGGCCACATCGCTGACGATCTTTGCGAGGTTTTCCTTTTTCGCCATTTTGGTTACCCTCGCCATCGCTCCCAGGATAGGGGCCGCAATACCGGCGCCTATACCGGACGCATCGACGCCGCCCTCTGATCCGGAAAAATCGACGGTTCTTATTCCTGATATGCCGTCGGCATCGACGGTGGCAACAGCGCCAAGTATGTCGGCATTGGGAATGAATTGGAGCATGTAATTGATGGGCCTGGCCGTATTAATGATGAGCAGGCCCCCTTCGGGCATCCCCTTTAAAACATTAATTCCTTTTACAATGGTTGGTTCAACAACGACCACGATGTCAGGATGACCGTTGGTATAGAGATATTTCATCTCGATATCTTCATCGCTGATTCGAACATACTTCCTCGTGGTTACAAGAACGCGGTCCGGCAAGTCTTCGTAATTGTCAAAAGCCTGAACGAATTTGCCGTCCATCTTTGCTGCCTGAGCGAAGGCATTGGCAACGTCGCGCGCTTCCTTGTCCATCACCACGCCCCTCGTCCATACAGTTATCTCAGTTACTTTTGCCATAAATACTACCTCCTTCGGTTATGAATGGTCAGCCATAGACTGACCCGTAAGACCATTTTGTGTATACGCATTTTTATGAAGATCGAGCGCTCTCTTCACCACCTCCTTTTTTCTTGAAAAGTGTGTTCTCCACTTCCTCTATGTGTTGCATCATTGCTTGTCGAGCGGCTGCTCCATGGCCTTCCTTGATTGCCGCAAGAATATTCTGATGGCCAGTGAGTGATTTCTGTTTCCTTTCTTCGGTCTGAAGATATGTCTCTCGCGTCTTACCGAGAAAGCCCACAAGGGCAATAAGGAGACGACCGAGCACCTTATTTTTCGACATCGTGGCTAAGATATAATGAAAGCTGGAGTCCAACTTCACCGGAATTCGCCCTTCAGAAATCTCTTTTTCCTGTCTTGCTATAATCTCTTCCAGTTGAGCTATTTTTCTTTGCGATGCATTTATGGCCGCTAATCTTGCGATCTCCGGTTCTAAAATCTTGCGAAGAGCAAATATATCCATGATGCTGTCCCGATCATGAAAGAGTGCTTTTGCCAAGGGTCTTATAATTGCTTCCTCGCTTGTAGCCATTACATACGTTCCATTACCCTGTCTCCTCTCAACAAGGTTTATCGTTTCTAAGAAAAGTATAGCCTCACGTACGGTCAATCGAGATACTTTAAAAGTTTCTGACAGTTCTTTTTCGTTGGGCAGCTGGTCCCCGTGTTTTAGCTTTCCCTTTTCGATGAGGACTTTAATCTGTAGAACGATATCCTCGTAAGCCCGCTTTTTTCTGACTTCTTTCAACAATGTTTTGCTCCTCCCTACTTTGCCAGGCTTTTGATGGCATCATGAAAGTTACGGGCACTGATGATAAGTTTTGCTGGTGGATTCCCGGAGCTGTTGATGCGCTCACTAATAGCCATCATGGCGGCACTTCGGCAGATAAACGATATCTGTGAACCGACCATACCGTCAGTTAATAAGACCAGATCATTTATATTCACATCGTTATGGAGAGGTCTCTCACCAGTGTGCACCTTGAATATTTCCAGCCTGTCTTTTTCATCAGGGATCGGGAACCTCAGGATGCAATCGAGACGACCCGCGCGCGTCAGAGCCGGATCAAGAAACTCCTCCCTATTTGAAGCCCCGAGGACAATTACTTGGGAATGGTCGCTCAAATTGTCCAGTTCGTTGAAGAACTGCGTTGACACACGCTCCACGGTGCTACTTGCTTCTAACGTTGCATTACGACTCATTCCTAGGGCATCTATTTCGTCAAAAAAAAGTATACATGGTGCCGACTGTTTCGCTTTTTTAAAGATTTGATGGAGCGCCTTTTCCGATTCTCCCAGCCATTTTGAGAAGAGAATAGGAGCACTAATGGAAATAAAGTTGAGACCAGTTTCTCCTGCTAGGGCCTTTGCCATAAGTGTTTTGCCCGTGCCGGAAGGCCCAGAGAAGAGAATTCCCTTCGGTGCTGTTACTCTTCCCAGCGCAAAAAGGTCCGGATATCGTGTCGGCCATTCGATGATAGATATCAGTGTGTCCTTAATATCTTTCAATCCCCCAACGTGATTCCACTTTACTGTAGATCTTTCGGTGAAGAATTCACGTGTTGCTGTAGGTTCTACTTCCCGGAGAGCCGTCAGGAAATCCTCCATCGTGATCTGGAGGTTATCAAGTTTCGTGAGTATCTTATCGAGGTGATTCTCATCTTTCACGGTAAGGTATCTTCTCAGGGCGACCATGCCTGCCTCCTTGCAGAGGGCTTCAAGGTCAGCCCCAACAAAGGCATGAGTAATACTCGCAAGTTTATCAAGATTGACATCAGGTGATAGGGGCATGTTGCGACTGTGAATTCCCAGTATCGCCAGACGACCTTCGACATTCGGAACTGGAATCACAATTTCCCGATCAAATCGACCTGGCCTCCTTAACGCGGGATCGATAATCTCTGGAATATTAGTTGCGCCTATGACAATTACATGCCCTCGGGAGACCATGCCGTCCATCAGGGCAAGAAGCTGAGCGACTACCCTTTTTTCCACATCACCTAATACCTCTGCACGCTTTGGGGCAATGGCATCGATTTCGTCTATGAAGATGATGCTTGGTGCCTTTAGGGAAGCCTCCTCGAAGATTTCCCTCAGTTTTGCTTCGCTCTCGCCATAATATTTGTGGATTATCTCAGGTCCGTTTATCCTCATAAAGTGAAGCTTGGTTTCACTCGCGATGGCCCTGGCAATTAGTGTCTTACCAGTTCCTGGAGGACCGTAGAGTAGCACGCCTTTGGGCGCTTCTATACCAAGTTTTTCGAATACCTCTGCATAACGTAGAGGGAGCTCCACCATCTCACGAACGAGTCTGAGCTCATTTTCAAGACCACCGATATTCTCATAGGAAACACGAGAGGCTGCATCTAAAGAAAAATCAGGTTTCTTCAATACAAATCTTGTCTTCTGATTGATAATCACTCCGCCCGTGGGCGAAGTTGCCTCAACCTGAAAGAAGCGTTCTTTCCCTGCCAGAAAAGGAATATTGATTTTGTCACCGGCTATAACAGCAAGACCCTGGAGGACTTTTGCAAATTGCTCAAGTTCACCCTCATCTGGCAACACATACGAAAAGTCAACGGGAGTCAGTACAACTGTCGCCGCAGTTGTCCGCGGTATCTTCCTAACCTTTACGAGCCCACCTATATGAACGCCGGCATTCTCCCGCGTGTTACCATCGATTTGGATTAATTGCTTCCCTTGTGATTCAGGGAAAGTCCCTGTGATTCTAGCAACCGTTGTCCTCTCGCCGCCGATTTCGATGATATCCCCGAGGACAGCTTTCAATGAATTGATATCCTCAGGACTCAGGCGCGCCATGCCTTTCCCCACATCCTCAGCAAAAGCTTCAGTCACTTTCAAATCAATCCCAGCGACCATACATTTCCATTTCATTTCAATACGTTAGAATATATCTAATCATCTGATGATTTGATTATCATAATGCTACATATTTAGTCAAGAAGAAATTTTCCGTGTCATAAGAATATCATAATATCCCCTCGCCCCACTCCGCAAAATGCATAGTTCCAAGCAAAGACTTCAATAACTTCTATTGTTGCATCGCTATCTTATATCCATTACCATGACTGATACGTCATCCTGCATCACTTTTTACCGCGCTCGGTATTTACGGCCTCATAATGTTTCTATACATATTATTTCTATAGAAATTAATTGAAACATTTTGTTCTTCTCTAATAAATGGGGACAACCCATCTTATCAAAGTAACGTTTCAAGCAAGCTCTTTTTTATTTGATTTTTATATCAATCATTGCTATATAAATCAACAAGGGACGTATTTCGACTGGGCCGAGATGTAAAAAACCTCCTTTCTCAAGCTGCTCAAGCGATAACGTCCCTATTTATGCAATGCAGGTATATTAGTCGCTTAATAAATAGAACGGGAACCCGGCTTAATCACAAATTCCCTCACTGGAACGGATTGGGACAGGAGGTGCTTATGTCAAAAAGATCGTTATTAATTGCGGTTGGCTTATTCTTCCTGGTCTGCAGCCCAGTCAGGGCTGAAGAAAATGCGACCAATGAGGTGCTCACAATGAAATACATAGGTCACGTTGTTATCGCACCTCAGGATCAAGGATCTCTTACAATAAGTCCTGATGAGAAACATATTGCGTATATCCACAAGTCCGACAAAAAGTCCTTTGTTTCTTATGATAGTAAAGAGGGCAAGAGCTACGGTAAAATTATTGACGGGTCCCTCACATTCAGCCCTGACAGCTGTCATCTGGCATACATAGCTGAGGATCGCAATGAATGGTTTGTTGTAATTGACGGGAAAGAAGGATTTCATTATGATAAACCCTGGTCGTTAGAACAATGTATCCTCAGATTTGAATCGTCAGATACTGTGAGTTATCTGATCTTGGAAAACAAATGTCTCTATGAGGCGAGAGAGAAGATCCAATAAAACGAATCTTACTAGAATCTATTCATTTTATCGGATATCCACCGTGAGACACGGCCTAATTTATAAAATCTGTATACCACTCATTTGTGTAAGAATCATTTATGCCTGATACTACAGCCGGGATAGAAGATAGTCCTAATCGTAAAGAACACTTCAATGAAATGAAAGGAAGTCTGGTTGAGGAGTCCGTTCTTTTCGTAAGCGTACTCAAATGGGTTGTGCTTGCGACGGGCATCGGTATCATTGTCGGTTTGTCCACGACGGTATTTCTGAAACTCTTGAACTGGAGCATTGCCTTTAGCAATCGTTATACGTACTATTTTCTTCTGATGCCCCTGGCCTTATTCATCAGTGTTGTCCTTACAAAATACCTGGCCCCAGACGCAAAGGGGCACGGCACAGAAAAAGTTATCGAGGCCATTCATAAGCGCTCCGGCAAGATAAAAGCAGCGGTAGTTCCTGTTAAACTCGTTGCGACAATCATCACGATAGCCTCGGGAGGATCTGTAGGGAAAGAAGGACCCTGTGCGCAAATCGGTGCAGGGCTGTCATCCATTGTTGCAGATTTGTTAAAATTTGCGGACAGCGATCGGAAAAAGCTTGTCATTTGCGGAATCAGTGCAGGATTTGCATCCGTTTTCGGAACACCTATAGCCGGTGCCATATTCGGGGTCGAAGTTCTTTTTGTGGGGAGTCTGCTGTATGATGTCTTGTTGCCATCCTTTATTGCCGGGATCGTGAGCTACCATATTTCATCAAGTCTCGGAATCACTTATTTCTATCACGCATTGAATTTTGTGCCTGCCATTAAAGAGACATTTTTTGTGCAGGTTGTCATCGCCGGAGTTTTCTTTGGCCTGTGCTCAGCTTTTCTCGTTGGCGCTCTGAAGGCAGGGGAAAAAGCGGCAGAAAGATTCAAGGTGTGGGCTCCACTGAAGGGTATCATAGGTGGCCTCATCCTGGTCGGTTTGACTTTTGCATTTTCAAAAGACTATCTAGGTCTCGGTTTGGGTACTATTCAATCTGCGATATCCGGGGAATCTTTACATTGGTATTCATTTATCATCAAATGCCTTTTCACGAGCATTTCTCTCGCTTTCGGGGGAAGCGGGGGTATCATAACACCCATATTTTTTGTTGGCTCGAGTTCCGGAAATCTCTTCGGTCAAATTTTTGGATTGGACGTGGCCACTTTTTCTGCAATCGGCCTTGTCAGTCTCCTGGCCGGTGCGGCTAACACACCCGTTGCAGCAAGCATAATGGCCATTGAACTTTTCGGGGCGAATATTGCTCCTTATGCAGCCATTGCCTGTGTGATCAGTTTTTTGATTACAGGGCACAGGAGTGTCTATCCTTCCCAGATCCTGGCCTTCAAAAAATCTGCATCCGTCGACGTTGAACTCGGCAAAGAAGTGATAAATGTCAAACCCCATTTTAGACGCAGGGAAAAGAGCCTCATCGGAATAGTAATGACGATTGCGGAAAAACTGAAAGAACGAAGAGATCAAAGAACAAATCAAAATAACTCAAGTCATACGAACGGAGAACAGTAAAGCCTGAGACTGTTTCCGACATATATCCAAGTACAATTTATATGACCCTTAATATCGATGATATATTTCGATCTGTAAGGAATTTGAAGATGTGCCTGTTCTTGAAAAATGCAAGCAAGGACTTCCCTGACAGGAACTTTTCAGCAAATGCAATAGTAAATCTGACGGGATAATGTTGGCAATAGAATGGGTTCTTCAATATGATACTTTTTTATATACACACCGGTTGTCATCATCCGTCAAATCTGAGATTTGCTCTACTGATATAATATGTATTTAGTTTGTATCTTTTTTCCGTCTTCTTATCGGAAGATTAACTTCCGGGGAAAGCATAAGCTGAGGGGGGAGTTTCTGCGCATGGAGAATTCTCACCAGCTTTCTGAGGCAATCAGCCAGATTCTCCAGTTCGCTTGCAGATAAACTCTTAAGCCCCTTTACCAATAACCCCTGAGCCACCTCCGGGGATCGGGCCACAAGCCGCCTTCCTGAATCCGTCAGATCAATCTCGACATTGCGCCGATCGCCTTTTGAACGTGTTCTCGTTGCAAGTCCCTTTGCCTCAAGTCGATCAATTATTCCGACAACTGTGGCGGGGTGTACAAACATCCTGCTTGCCAGGTCCTTAAGATTTGTGGGGGGGGACTCGGCGATAACTTTAATTGTCCAGAGCTGAGGGCCGGTAATGCCGGTTTTGTGCTCCGCTCTTTTCGATTGGTCGTTTACAGCCTTGAAGACTCGCCTGATGTCATCCATGATGTCTGACATTAAAGTGACTTTTGCTGTCATAAGTCTCCTCATTTATGAGATTTATATACCAATTATTTATGTAAAAATCAATTGACAATTTCCTCAAAATAGATTATTTCGGGAACAACTTTACTACAAGGAGGTCATATATGAAAAGGTTTTTTGTGGCGCTGATTGTTTTTACTATTGCTGGATTTGTGCTTTGGGGGTGCTCAACGGCGGCCGTAAAGCAGACATCTGCTGGTGAACAGCCGACGGTTCAGGCACAAGCAGCGGCAAAGTCGGGTGAATCGCCGGATCAGGCGAAGAAGGCTGGAATGTCGGCACCTGAGAAGTCGATGGCGGAGCAGGAGTCTAAGAAGGAAGCAGTTGAAGGCGGAATGCAGTTTTCAGATGTCCATTTCGATTTTGACAAATATAATCTCAAATCGGGGGAACGAGTATCCCTTAATAAGATAGCTGACTGGCTCAATAAAAACCAAAACTACATGGTCAGAATTGAAGGCAATTGCGACGAAAGAGGCACTGCCGAATACAATCTCGCCCTTGGGAATAGACGCGCGAATGCCGCGATGAATTATCTTGTCACCCTGGGCATAAAAAAGGCAAGGATAAAAGCAATCAGTTACGGGAAGGAAAAACCGCTCGATCCAGGGCATAATGAGGAAGCCTGGGCGAAAAACCGCAGGGATCATTTTGTAGTAATGAATAAGATGTAACTCTCTAAACTAGATGCCGACATAAGTGGCTCATCCACGGCTCACTTTTTAGGGATGGAGGATTTAATCCAACGTTTTCGAAAAGTGAGCCAATTACTTTTAAGTGGGGCACTCGCCCTATGAAGTTGAAAGAATTTGCCCTCTTGTCACAATACAAACGAATTCAAAAGATTTCACTTTCAATAAATATAATGAGATCGTTACTCATAAGGCTTATACTTCTTACTTTTCTATTTGTCTTGTTAATTTCCGGACATTTACAGGCACAAGAAAATAGCTACGCTCGGTTTATTGCAAAAGGCAACGGAACGGTATTGGATACCAAGACCGGACTGATGTGGGCAGAGACGGATAATGGGGCAGATATCGATTGGCAGGGTGCCAATAGCTATTGTAAGAATTATCGTGGGGGCGGTTTTACGGACTGGCGGATGCCGACGCAGGATGAATTGGCGGGACTGTATGATGTTGCCAAAACTTATAAGTCTGACTGTGGGTATAATATCCATTTAACGGAACTAATTCATCTCACGTGCACTTGGATCTGGGCATCCGAAACACGCGGTTCCGGCGCCTCCTACTTCAATTTCAACCTCGGCCACCGGCGGAACTGGCGTTACCAAGCACACGACACCTTCTTCCGGGCACTCCCGGTGCGTTCCGGCAAATAGGGCGTTTGTTTTTTTGAACATTTTCTTTTGGGTGCGGGTGAGATAGCGCTATTTTCTCGAGAAGAGTGGCGGGCAGGAGTAATAACAAAGAATTTTGGTTTCCATTGAAAAGATTAATGCAGGAGGTGAACGAATGTCGAAGAAGAACAGGATTTCATGGTATTTGTTGTTGGTTTCGCTTTTGGCTTCTATGATTTTG
>JBKQQP010000081.1:0-4335 GCA_052144335.1 Syntrophales bacterium | reverse complement strand
CGGCCCGGCAGGTCCGAAGAGCAGTGTGCAAACCTCTATTACCCTGATTCCTTTCAGAGGCGCAGGTTTTCTCAATTTGTTCTTTGCATAGTCTTTGAAGACTCCAGGCATACAGTATTCCTCCTTTATAAGAGTTATTTCTAAATTGCTGTTAATGTGACGAACTAAGTCTTTTTTTCTGGGAATAAATTACGGTTGCTAGTTATAATTATACTGATCGATCATATTCTTAAAGGTATCCAGCAAAGCGGACAATCGGCATAAAACTCTTTTTGTTGTAAGTGTTATGCGGAAAATTATGTGGGTAAATTACCTAGGCTAATTTCTTGAAAGAGTGCATTTCCTATTTAAGGTCAGGGAAAAGGAAGAAAAGATGGCTTTATTAGAGATATGACGCGGAATGGGTCTTGAAGAAGAAAGCCGCCGCTAGATGTATGCGCACATAATGAGTAGATTGCTTCAAAAGAGAGCAAGCTTTTTTTGTGGCAATATTCATAAAATTGATTTAGAGAGTATATCTCTCAAGAACATTGTGAAAATGAAAATTGGCCTTACAACACACGAACGGAAGATTTATTCACTTCCATTCTCAGTGAACCGAAACGCCTTACCAGCGAAAGCGGATATCGAGAAACCAGCCAACAAAAAATTAAATCCATTTCTCTCGGGCATGGCGAACGGCAAATGAATCGCTCAGCTTAGTACACAAAGCATATCGTCGAAGGTCAGGAGTCGTTTTACAGGCTCAGAATTTAAATAATACCACCGTTGGCTCATGATACATGAGTAATTTTATATGGGCGTCGCGTGGGAAGCATTCTGCTAATTGCTGACAGCCAGATTCATCGGATGCCCGTGCTGGCATTATTCATTATTGGAGTGAATAAATAATGTTCCGCTTTCGTCCGTTACATAACTTACGTATCCGGAACAAGCTTCTCGTCAGCTATTCTTTGGTATTCATTCTAGCCACCACACTGGGGAGTATTGTAATCTATTCACTTGTACGAAAAACTATCGAAGCACGTATCGAGAGTGAGCTGAATAATTCTACTGCAACAATCCTCAACATGGTCAAAACATCCGCGACAGTATCGATCAAGAACCGCCTCCGTGCCATGGCGGAAAAAAACCGCGATATTATAAATCATTACTATCGTGAATACAAACAGGGGAAAATATCGGAAGACGATGCAAAAGCACGGGCGACATCCATCCTGCTCAGCCAGACGGTTGAAGGCATGAGCTACCTCTATTGTATTAACAGCAATGGTGTTGTTATGGTGCACCCCAAGAAAGCCCTTCTGAACGTGGATTTTTCAGATCATGAGTTTGTTCAGGAGCAAAAAGCAAGGAAGGAAGGTTATTTAGAATACGATTGGAAAAACCCTGATGAGACAAAACCGCGGCCTAAAGCGCTTTATATGACTTATTTTGCACCATGGGACTGGATCATTTCTGCAACTTCTTATCGCGAGGAATTCAATAAGCTCATAAACGTTAACGACTTCCGCAACAGCATTTTATCCCTGAAATTCGGTGAAACAGGATATTCTTATGTTGTTGACAGTAAGGGATACCTTATTATCCACCCCAAGATTCAGAACGAAAATGTTTTTTATGCTAAAGACGCAAGTGACCGATATTTCATACAGGAGATGTGTGAACGAAAGAGTGGAAAAATTCTTTATTCATGGAATAACCCCGATGAAGCAGCTCCCCGTGCAAAGCTTGTTATTTTCAACTATATACCGGAGCTTGATTGGATCGTAGCCTCTTCCGGCTATCTTGATGAGTTATACGCGCCACTGAATACTCTCCGAAACGTCACTATTGCAACGGTTATTATGTCCTTGCTATTGGTGCTTCCAATTACCTTACGAATCAGTTCGTCAATCACCAGTCCGATTCAAGATATGATACACCGCTTTGCTTCCGGTGCTACCGGTGATTTCACGGCACGTGTGGATAGACAATCTAAAGATGAATTGGGTCAACTCGCGTCCTACTTTAATACCTTTATGGAGAGGTTGGAAGAATACAGTACAAACCTGCAGGGGGAAATACTTGAACGCAAACAGGCAGAAGAGGCGTTACAGCGCTCAGAGGAAATGTTTTCCAAGGCGTTCCGTTCAAGCCCTAACGGCATTTGCATAACATCGATGCAAGATTCGCGCTTCATTAATGTGAATAACAGCCTTCTTCATTTTACGGGTTATAGTCTGGAGGAGATCGTTGGCAAGACCCCTTCAGAATTGGGAATATTCCCGAACACGGAGGAAGGATACAAAATATCAAGTTCGATTGAAAAACAGGGACATATACGTAACCAGGAAATTGAATTCTGCACGAAATCAGGCGAAGTCCGTAGGGGATTGTTATCGGCTGAGATAATCGAGCTTCGAGGTGAGCCGTGTATGCTTACGACAATCGAGGATGTTACTGAGTGGAGGCGTTTGGAAAAAGATATCATGGATATAGCTGACAGGATACGCCAGAAAATCGGTCAGGATCTTCACGATGATCTTTGTGCCCACCTGATTGGTATTGAAGTATTAAGCAAGGTATTGAGCAATCGAATGAGAGAAATGAGATTTGAAGAATTAACATATGCCGAGAAAATCAGAAACCTGATAATGCAGGCAATAGAAAAGGCAAGAGGATTGGCACGGGGACTCTGTCCCGTATATCTCGTCGATGATGGTCTCGCATCTGCTCTCAAAGATTTGGCTGTCAACACAGAAAAGGTGTTTGGTATATCCTGCCTTTACAATTGTGACTACCCTGTATATATCCATGACAATACTATAGCCACACATCTCTTTTATATTGCCCAGGAAGCGGTACAAAATGCAATAAAGCATGGTAATGCTCAGCACATTAACATAGACCTGCTTTCAGACAACGGCAGAATTATTCTCAAAATAAAAGACGATGGCTGTGGTATATTGGAACCAATTCCTACAAAAGGCATGGGTTTGCGCATTATGAGCTATCGTGCAAAGATGATACATTCATCGCTTGATATAAATCGTGATGCTATCGGGGGCACTATAGTTGCCTGCTCACTCAGGAACCCAAATGATAAAGTAGAAAAGAAGATATGATTACAAGTGATAATGTTCATCCTGCGGATCAGAAAATCAGAATTATGATTGTAGAGGACCATCCGATTTTTCGTCTCGGGCTGTGTGAACTTATAAACCAGGAAAATGACCTTGTGGTGTGCGGAGAAGCTGAGGATACGGGCAGAGCGTGGAATGAAATCCAGAGATTGAAACCTGATATTGTTATTGTGGATATATCCCTAAAAGGGGGAGATGGATTCAGTCTTATTAAAGAAATCAAGAGATATTATAAGAATCTTCCCGTTCTTGTAGTTTCTATGCATGATGAGTCTCGATTCGCTGAGAGATCGCTCATTGCGGGCGCAAAGGGATATATCAATAAACAGGAAACATCAGGGTCAATTGTTGATGCCATTCATTCTCTCTTGAGCGGGAAAATATATGTTAGTGAGAAAATTAAGGAAGAGATTTTGAACAAGCTTGTCGGGAGGATTGATGATTACGATAAATCCCCCATAGAAAGACTTACCGATCGTGAACTCGAAGTTTTTCAACTCATTGGAAAAGGTTTCAGCACGAACGAAATAGCCGGCAAACTGAAACTTAGCGCAAAAACCATAGGAACCTATCGAGAGAGAATAAAGGAAAAACTTAATTTAAAACACACCAGTGAACTGATACGCCATGCGATGCTCTGGGTAGAAAATGAATATATTGATGTGGCACCCGAAAAATAATATGCAAATCCATGCAAGGTCTCATCATTTCGTTCCAAATAGAATAACGCATTATGGCCTGTCTCGCCCTTAGAAAAAGTAAGTAATCACCCTACACATTTTTCCTCAATACACTTACAACAAAAAAGGGCTCCTGCCGATTGTCTGATTTCTCAAAAACACCTTAAGAAGACATAACTTACATCTCCATAACTGACAAGGGATGAAGATAAGTTATAGTATAACACAGAAAGGATCGTTCCATAAAGTTTGTCTTGTCAAATAAAGAACTAAATGAGGATTCATAACGACCCATTCTGATGTTCCAACTGTTTTATGACCTGCTTTCTTAATTGACACACTTAGAATTGCTGATTGGAGGTATTTCACCGTGTTGGAAATTGAATATATATACTGCCCCAAAAGAGGTTGTAAAGATTACGGCCTGAGGGGCAACGGTAATGTTGGTGTACGTGGCAACTACGGTAAGAATAAGAACAGGAAGCTATTATATTGCAGAACCTGCGGGAAACGTTTTGCCGCATCGACGT
>JBKQQP010000080.1:0-3864 GCA_052144335.1 Syntrophales bacterium | reverse complement strand
CAAATCTTCGCCCGCAGCATAGTGTGTCGCCGCTTCTGCCTTCCTGTAATCGTAAACAGAGCGAATATAATTTGCCTCCGCAGTCGTCAGCAGGGTGACGGCATCAAGAACCTCCGTGGCCGTTCCCACACCTTCATCGTAGCGCGCTTTGTTGATGCGCAGATTTTCCTGTGCCTGGCTCGCGGCATCCCGTGTCACCTGGATGCGCTCGTATGCGTCCTGCAGGTCCAGAATGTATCTCTGAACCTCAATTTTGATTTCATCTACAAGCTTGGCCCTCTGTTCTGCGAGCCGCAATTTTCGATATTTCGTTTTCTTAAGATCCGCCAGGGAGCTGCCGCCTTCGAACAGGTTAATTTCTATACCGAGGATTAATGACCAGTTGTCGTCATGAAGCGAGTAGGAATTCTCCATGTAATCATAAGAGCCCCTTGCAAAGAACTTTGGGAGAAACTCCGATTTTTTCGAAACACTCTCGAGGTCGAGGGATTGCAGTGTCCTGTCGACAATCTGGATCTCGGGTCGTCCGGCAAGAGCCGTCTGCCAGGCCTTATCGAGGTTGAGACCTCCCGGAGACGATATTTCCCGCTCCTGTTCAATGGCTTGAACCTGCCAGTACAGAGGCCGGAGAAGAAGATTATTCAGCCGTGCGGCGCGTATAGACTGTATATTCTTGGCTAAAAGGAGCCTCTGGCGGGCATCGGACAGCCTGACCTGGGCCTGAAGCAGGTCGTTCTTCGTGATGACCCCCGCACCGTACAGGTTCTGTGCATTCTTGAGATGTGCCTCAACACTTTCTACCTCTTTCCCTGCGACCTCGACTAGCCGTTGCGATTCGAGGAAGTCATAAAAGCCGATGGTAAATTCGAGGGCGATTGCGTTCCGGATACTGGCAGTGTTCAACTTTTGAGCCTCCAGGAGCATGCGGCTCGCTTCGTAGCGTGAAAGATTGCCCCGGAAGTCGAAAAGGATCTGTTGAATGTTTATGCCGTAGGATTTATAGTACCGGTCAGAGATGGGGATCGCCTGCCCGAGATACAAGTCCGCAGGCTGGTTTGCGAGGGATGTGTACGAGCCTGATGCGTTAACGCTGGGGAGGAGCCTGGCTCTTGCAATCAAGGAGTCAGCCTCGGCGATGGATTCATCCTGCCTCGCAACCTTGACGACATGGCTTTCGGAAGTTACAGTCTTCAGACCCTCCGCGAGTGTGACTTTGGTTGCGTCCCCCGTCATTTTGACTTCTGCGACGGCATTGTCTTTCTGAATAAAGCCGGAAGGTGTCTCCGACACAGCAGGGGTGACAGAGGCACTCCATAAGAGCCCAGCGGCAACCAGGGAGACGAGGTATTTCCTGCACATATTTTTTCCTCTTCAAAGTGTATTTTTATATTTTTTGATGGCCCTGCATGTCCATGTTAAATGTCTAATGGAGAGGCTAAGTAGTGAATGATTTCTAATTGCATCCGAAATTCCGGGACGATCTTATGTGAAGCTATTGTTCTTTTTTCAGATGGCTCTTTGTTTCTCCACCATCCGGATGATCATCTCTACACTCGTAAGGAAATCTACAGAGCTTGAGTCTATGCAGAGGTGGTAGTTCCGCGCGTCTGTCCAATGGATGCCAACCATGTCCCGTATGAATTTGGCCCTTCTGCGGTCTGATTCTTCTGCCTCATCCCGTGCCTTCCGCATATCTTTTATATTACGCACCGTCATTATCCGATTGACTCGGAACTCCTTCGGGGCATGGATAAAAATGCGAATCACTCCCGGCCGGTCTCTTAATGCATGAAATCCACCCCGACCGACGATAACGGCGCTGTGCTCATCGACGATCTGATCCATTATCCTGCATTCTAACATGAACAAATCCTTGTCGTAAACCGGCCGTATCGTCGGAGGTGCATAGGTGGCGTCCAGTAGGCCGAAAGAGAACCCCCTGATAATATTCTTGACGAGACCTGTGGATCTTTCATCAAGGTCTTCCAGCGCCCCCGTGTTTGTGCCGAGATGTTTTGCTGCCCGTTGCAGGATCTCGCGATCCACGTAGTTGAACCCGAGCTCTCTCGCAGTCAAGTAACCGATATACGATCCACCGCTTCCCATCTGACGCGATATGGTTATTGCGATATTCGGTTTTTCTCCCATATGTAATTCCATTTCATCTGTCAGTCCGCAACGATATCCGTGCTTACAGTCCTTTGTTTGTCTTTAATAAGGAAGACCAGGGGTATTGAGAACAAAAAGAGCACCGCCATCAGAAAAAAAATGTGGTTAAATGAAAGCATGCTGGCTTGTTGCATGATAAATCCATCCAACACCTTAAGCGCCCTTCTGCCTGCACTAATCCGGTCTAAGCCGTGAGAATAGAAAAAAGATGAAAGCCTGCTAAGTGATTCTGAGGTAACATCCCGGAAGATGGTCACATGCTCCGTAATGACTGCCCTGTTCCAGTTTTCTCCCCGTGTCAACAAAGTGGCGGCCAGAGCGATGCCTATGCTGCCGAAGATCTGCCTGACAACGTTATAGAGGCCCGAGGCAGCAGTCATAAGAGGCTTTTCAATGGTAGAGAGTGCCGCTGTGGTCAGCGCGACAAATATAAATCCGTACCCGATTCCCTGCAGGAATTGAGGGACGAATATATCCCAATAACCGACAGCCAGCGAGAGGCAAGAAAGCTGATAAAATGAAACTACATTCACAAAGAGTCCCACCCCGATTAACAGTCTTGGCCCCGCCCTGTTGTAAAGTTTCCCACCGACAGGCATTGCAACAGCCATCGCTATGCTCCTGGGCATAAGCGCCAGCCCCGAGTCTAGGGCAGGGTAATTGAGGAGCTGCTGCAGGAAAAGCGGTAGGATAAAGATGCTGCTAAAAAGGGTTATGCCGAGCACACTGCCAAGGAAGGTTGCCGAGGTAAAATTGACATCTTTCAGGATTCGCAGATCAACTGCTGGCTTGTCCGTGGTCAATTCTCGCCATATAAACAGCAGAAGACCTGCGGAGGAAATAATTGCTAGATATATGATAAAATCGGATGAAAACCAATCATTCTGATTGCCTTTTTCGAGTAGTATCTGCAGCGTTCCCAGACCAATCGCCATAAAAAGAAGGCCTGCAAAATCAAGTTTTCCCCTTTCCCGGACGAGATATGGCGGGTCCTGTATGTATCGTATTACCAGAAGGGTGTTGATGATGCCGATGGGGATATTGATATAAAAGATCCATGGCCAGGAATAGTTATCGGTAAGCCATCCTCCGAGAGTAGGTCCAAACGCAGGCCCCAGAATGACACCGAGGCCATAGATACCCATAGCTATTGCCTGTTCCTCGGGGGGAAATGTTTCTCTAAGTATCGCCTGTGCGACAGGTATAAGGGTGCCGCCGCCTATGCCCTGAAGAATACGGAAAATGACCATTGACGAAAGATCCCAGGCAATTCCGCAAAGCATGGAAGCGCCTGTGAACAGGATGACGGAAAAGATATAGAACCGTTTGCGCCCAAACCGGGAACTTAGAAGGGCGACAATGGGCATGATGATGACACTGGAGAGAATGTAGCCTGTTGAAACCCAGGTGATCTCTTCAACAGAAGCCCCGAGGCTTCCCCGCATGTGAGGCAGGGCGACGTTGACGATGCTCATATCGAGAGCACCCATTATTGCTCCAGTTATGACAGTTACGGTAACCAGCCATTTATAACTCTTATGACTTTCGTCCACGAGACCTCTATTTGTTAGCCAGTTTGGGCCCAGTTTGCCGGCTCACGTCCACAGAAGGTTCAACGGACATTCCTGGCAATAAAGGGTGAACGGGGTCGAACGGTGATTCCATGACGATCTTGACCGGAATTCTCTGAACCAC
>JBKQQP010000079.1:0-29911 GCA_052144335.1 Syntrophales bacterium | reverse complement strand
AACTCGCACATGGGATTGTTCGCTATCCAGTCATAGAGCTCCTTATCGCCCAGGGTAAAGGCCAGAACGATCTTGCCGGGATTCACTTTCTTATACTTGCAGGTGACAATCCCCTTTTCCACAAGCTTGTGTGTACCGGCCGGCATCATCTCCGTGTGAATGCCGAGATCCTTGAGACCTGAGTTTTCCAAGAGTTTGCTGATCATGGCGGGAACGGCGCCGATACCGACCTGGATGCAGTCTCTGTCCTTTAGGAGAGCCACCACATTTTCGGCCATCTTAATCTCTAGGTCGGTGGCCGGGGGCGTGGGAACGGCGATAATAGGATTGGGGTTCTCGACAAAAGCGGTGAATCTCGAGACGTGGAAGTTCGTCTGGCCGTAAGTCCTCGGCATATTGGGATTCACTTCGGCAATCACCCACTCGCTCTGATCCATAACAGCTTCTGTATAAAAGGTGTCCAGACCCAGGTTGACGTATCCGTGCTCGTCTGGAGGTGTAACCTGGGTGACGATGCCGGTCCGTCTATTATAAACGCGTTTTCTGTGCGAGTATTTTCGCCCGGCGTCTGAACTCTGGTATGGAATGAAGTTAGACCATTCCGAGGCGGCCATCTGCTGCATATGCGGGGTGCTGTAAAATCCACTGAGGAATGTGAACGTATCCCTGTATTCAGGCTTGAAGAGTTTGTATGGTCTCAAGGTCAGACATGTGATCCACTCCACGTCTTTGAGCTCATCCTTCCTGTCTGCGATGGCGTCCGGAATGAGCATGGACGGCTGGCCCATCAGCAGCGGGAACCAGAAACAATCTCCTGACTGAAGTATCTTCGCCGCATCCTGCGCCGACATTACGTGACTCTTATAGTAGTCCTGCCAACTCATAATCTTCCCCCTCTTTTCTCTATTATTATGTTTCGGTAAGGTTTCCTCTTATCCTGCTTTGCCGTCTCTGATCGACCTTTGCGCAATCACCACCTTTCTTACGATTTTTTCTCATGTGCACATGTTCTTGCCTAAAACAGTTCGATGGACCGTCTTCCCTACAGGGGTCTAAAGTACTTGATGTCCATGATGTGTCCTTTTCTGTCATCGCTCCAAACTGCCTCAACCTTCATCCCGCTTTTTATTACTTTTTTTACCTCATCAAAATTGTTGAGATCGAAACCTCCCATGAGGTGGAGAAAATTTACGTCTGTTCCGTTCAGCCTAATGAGAGATCCGATAAAGGGAGGCTCCGTGGGCATCCCAAAATATTTATAATTCGTGTAACACCAGGCAATTAAAGTGCCTACCTGGGAAACCTCCACCCACTTTTCAGTATCAACAAAGCAGCGCGGGCAAAAGCTGCGTGCCGGAACGAGGACACGTTCACATTTTGTACACTTCGTTCCAAAGATGGTCTTATTTTTTAGACCTTCGAAAAAGCGGGTCCATGTAGCTCCGTATGCCAGCTCATACGGCAGGCGGATTTCTGTCTTGATCGTCTTGTATTCTTTCGCTTCCATTTCATCCTCCTAATTTGCTATAGCTTTGATCCGAGAATCATAATGCCGTTGAATTGGTCCACGCCTCCCATCGCATGGGAGAGCGCCAGTTTCGCCTTGGGTACCTGGTGATCGCCGGCCATGCCCATCACCTGCAGGGCCGCTTCGGCAACCCGGATGAGACCCGTCGCCCCAATGGGGTTCGTGCATAAAGTACCGCCCGAAGGATCGCAGGGGAGCTCCCCTTTGCGCGAGAAGGTTCCCTTCAGCACGAGGTCCGGTGACTCTCCCGGTTCACAGAACCCGAAGCATTCATAAAAGAGCATCTCCTGGAAGGTGAACGGATTGTATACCTCCGCCACATCCAGCTCTTTTCTGGGGTTTTTTATCCCTGCCTGATCATAGGCCTGCTTTGCCGCCTGGATCGCGCTTTCCCAGACCACCTTATCACTGTCGCCGAAGAAATACTCTTCACCTCGGTAGCCGACGCCCTTGATCCACGCCGGCTTTCGCCCCAGTTTCTTCACCATGTCCTTAGAAGCGAAAATGACCGCGCAGGCGCCGTCCGAGTTCGGGCATACATCGAGGAGACGCACCGGATAGGTAATGATCCGCGCATTTTTCACGTCATCCATGGTGACCTTCATCTTGATATGCGCGTAAGGATTGTCAAAGGCGTCATCATGATGGGTAACAGATATAAAGGCGGCGGCATCGCGAATCTTCTCTTCCGGTATATTATAGCGGTCCATCCACATCTGGGACTGCATGGAAAAGACGCCCGGCGCGCCGGATATGAAATACCTCTGATAAAACGGCTCGGCCACCGTCGTCATGGTTGCCTGGCTGTTTCCCTCGTTCATCTTTTCATGACCCACCGCCAGGACAAGATCAGCCATGCCCGATGCGACCCAGTAATATGCCGTATGAGCGATGGAAACCCCTGTCGATCCGCAGGTCTCCGTCTTCATAATCGGCTTTCCTGCGGCCTGCATGGCATCGGCAAAATAGAAATGGGTCAGGGCAATCCCTTCCATCATGGAAGGCATGGTACCGGATACAACTCCATCTATATCATTTGGCGTCAGTCCCGTGTCATTAAACACTGCCATGACGGCCTCTCTTACGAGGTCCGGATAACTGACATCCATTCTTCTTCCGTGTTTCGTCTGTCCTACACCTATTATGGCTACTGGTCGTCCCATATGCTCCACCCCCTATCTGCCCAAAATGGCCACGGCGTGACACTGGCCGGCATAGCCATGAGTACCGTGTGCTAAGGCCGTCTTTACAGTCTTGGGAACCTGCCTCTCTCCGGCCTCGCCTCTGATTTGCAGAACAGCTTCCACGACACGCTGGAGTCCTCTCGACACGTAGGGATTATTGGCCAGGACGCCGCCGGATGGATTAACGGGAATCTGCCCGTCCATCTCGGTGAAGCCGCTGTCCATCAGACGACCGCCCTCTCCTTCTCTACATAATCCCAATCCCTCGTACCACATCAGTTCCTGGAAGGCGTAGGGTTCCGTGATTTCGGCCACGTCGATCTTTTTCTCTGGATCAGTAATCCCGGCCATCCTGTAGGCCCTGTCTGCAGCATTTTTCAATTGCCCGTTCAAGAGGTCACGGTCACCGAGATAATAATTATCGAGAGAGCTTCCGAAGCCCTTAATCCATACGGGTTTGTCCGCTATTTCTTTTGCCTTTTTCGCCGAGGCGAGAATGAGCGCTACCATTCCTTCTGATTTCGGCGCTACCTGAAGAGCAGTCAGAGGATCGATAAGCCGTTCCGACCCGAGGATATCATCAACCGTATAACGCCCCTTCTTATGCGCGAAGGGATTTCTCAGGCCATTTCCGAGGTTCTTTACAGCCACCTTGGCGCACTGCTCCGCCGTGATGCCGTATCGCTCCATATATAGCCGCATCTGAAAGGCCGCCGCCATCGTCTCCGTCAGCCCGATTCCTCTTTGATAAAAGGGATCAGCATACATGAGAGTGCATGTATCGTTGGGAGGGTTTTCGGATCCTTTGCAGAGGCCGATGACCAGGGCTGTATCATAATGCCCGGTCATGATCCGCATCGCGCCATAGAATAGGGCGAAAAGGGATTCTCCATCCTGACGTGAGGCGTTTTTCAGGAAGGCGCCCGTTGTTTCCCAATAGTAAGAATTGGCGCAAGATATGCCGCCGTGAAAGACGTCGGATGACGCACTGACGACAGTGCCGATCTCCTCCCTCGTCATTCCCGCCTTATCCAAGACCTCCTTCGTGACCGCGTAGGCTTGGTCATAGAAGTTGTCTTTTGATTCGGCTCCGGCATTCTGCGCAACCGCTACAATAGCAACTTGTTTCGCCATACCTTCATATCCTTTCTCTATTTTATGATTTCCTTCCCACCAAGATCTTGGTGGTATAAACAATAACATCCTCGTTACGTTGATTCTTGATTATGTTCTCCGCCTCTACAATCCCACTCTTTGCATCTTTCTCCGTGAGACTCTTTATCTTCACCTTGCACCGAATGGTATCTCCAATCTTCACAGGCCTCGTGAAGCGCACGTTCTCCATTCCGTAAAATGCGATAAAGCTCTTCGGGAGAACTACATAAGGCCCCAGGCGGAACGGCAAGGCCATACCGACGACGAGCCCCAACATGCCGTGGGCGATCCTCTCCTTGAAAGGCGTCTTTGCCGCATATTCGACATCGGTGTGCAGGGGATGCCAGTCCCCGGTGAAGGCAGAGAACAGGACGATGTCCGTCTCCGTAATTGTCCTTCCCGGCGATGCAAATACCTCACCTACGCTGTAGTCCTCAAAAAAATTCTTCTCCACGAACACACCTCCCCGTTCTCTTCTTGAAACTATTATAAAGGGCCGGCCTTACATGCCCAGAATTTCCCGCGCCACGATCAGCCTTCGGATTTCGGACGTCCCTCCCCCGATGGTCCCTAACTTCGCATCACGCCAGAATCTCTGCACCGGATATTCCAGGCAATAGCCGTATCCTCCGTGAATCTGAACGGCCTCTTCACAGACCCGGCAGGCCATCTCGGCTGTAAACAGAATGGCGGCAGCGGAGATCTGATGGACTTCCGTTCCCTTTCCGCCACTCTTCGCCGAATCGGCCAGAATGGCCGCCTTGTAACAAAGCAGGCGCGCCGCCTCAATCCCCGTATACATGTCGGCGAGCTTCTGCTGTATCATCTGGAACGAGGCAATCGGTTTTCCGAACTGCACCCTTTCCTTCGCGTACTTGATCGATTCCGCAAAGGCAGCCTGCGCAATACCCAGGGCATAGGTCCCGAAAAATGCCCTCTCCACATCCAGCCCCCCCATCATCACCGCGATGCCCTTATTCTCCTGGCCAATGATATTTTCCGCAGGGATGATGCAATCTTGAAGTATCAGCTCGCCCGTTGCCGATCCCCGATTGCCAACCTTGTTCAATTTTTTGGAGACGGAAAATCCGGGAAATTTCGTATCGAGGATAAATGCTGTAATCCCCTTGGCACCCGACCCTTTATCGGTCTTCGTATAGAGCACGATAGTATTGGCAATAGGTCCATTGGTGATGAACATCTTGGTTCCATTAACTACGTAATGATCCCCGTTTCGTTTCGCCGCTGTCTGAATATTGACCGCATCGGAACCGGCATTGGGCTCCGTCAATCCCAAAGCGCCGATATGCTGACCCGTGCAAAGAGGAGGCAGGTATTTCCTCTTTTGCTCTTCGTTCGCATGGCTGTTCAGGTTGTTGCAGCAGAGATTCGCATGGGCGCCCCAGGACAGAGCGACTGCAGCGGAGGCCTTCGCCAATTCTTCACCGACCAAAGCAGCCGATAAAATATCTGCGCCGGCCCCTCCATATACAGGGTCCACTGTGATTCCCATAATCCCCAAATTACCGAGCTTCTGCCAAAGCCCTTCCGGCCAGTGGTCATCACGGTCGATCTCTTCGGCAATAGGCTTCAATTCCTTTTCGGCAAAATTGGCAACGCTGTCTTTTAACATCCGATGCTCATCACTCAGATTGAACTCCATCCTCATTCTCTCCTTTATCGATTAAAGACTAAATACAGGCAAAAAGAATTATCTTCAAGCATCTCACAGAATGCAGGCAGCAAGTAACGCGCTCACAAGCCATTCGCCCTACCCTGATTGGTACCCAACGCTTTGATATTCGCCGTTTTTATGGCCATAATGATATGGAACGGGAATTCTTATTGGGAAATTCCTGACAATTCGACGCCACGGTTTGACTTTCAAAACAAACTGAAGTATATCTCAGGCGATGCGTTAAGGGTTGTTAACGAGCAATTATGCCGTATCGAGACAAGATAGTAAGAATTAGATGGTAAGTAACATTTACTTACCATGCGTTTCTTGATAGTATATACGGGGCAAATTGTCAAGTCGTTTCTGTAATATTTTGCTTCTATCTGGCCTTATCACAGGATGAGGACGCGGTCGGTACAGGATACGCCTCTATTAAAAAAAGGGGCTTCTGGCCCGAAGTATGAGCGTGCTTATGATCACTGTCGGAAGCCTCCCCGTGGAGGCGGCCTGTTCAAAGAAGAACAATCAAGGCGCCGTCTAGATGTCGAAGAAGCTTACGTCCTTATATTTACCAAACAGTGATAAAGATGCTCTCGTGATCGCCGGGGAATGTCTCCCAGCAGGTAAAGCAGTAGCGAACAAGGATGGTATCGTCCTGTCCGCCTTAATTGAGGGGAGAAATCACAAAATCGCCTCGACCATCCAACTTCATGATCATCCCGTGAAATTTATAAAACCTCAAATCACTGGCGAAAAGACTATACCATCCCGGATTCTGTGTCAAATTCTAATTCCTTCCGGGGCAGAAAAAAATGCACTTTTCTTGCCATACAGGATTCTCAGAAAAATCCAATCCTGGCTCAGCATGCCATATCCACCTTACAATGCACGCACCATAAATGGTGTGAAAATGAACTTTTTACAACTGCATCACATTTGACGAAAGGAGAATTGTTATGCTTCAGGATGTATTCTTAACTAAAGAAGAGCTGGCCTTAAAACAAGAGGTCAGGGATTTCGTCAAGAACAACGTATCGCCCGATCTCCTCAAGAAGATGGATCGCGACGAGATCCGCTACCCGCGGGAGTATGTGAAGGATTTGGGTAATAGAAATCTCCTGGGTCTGAGATTTCCCAAAAAATACGGTGGCCGCGGTATGCACTGGACGGGTGAAATAGCTGCCTTGGAGGAAATCGGCGTTCTGGGCACCGCCCTCGGTTGTGCATTCGCTATGCCTTCCATCGTGGGCGAAGCCTTGAATGTCTACGGGACGGATGAACAAAAAGAAAAGTTTCTCAAACCGATGCTGAAGGGAAATCTGGTATCCGCCGAGGCCCTGACGGAGCCCCGCGGCGGGTCTGATTTCTTCGGCGCTACGACCCGTGCGGAATTGAAGGATGGATATTTTACCATCAAGGGACAGAAGCGTTTCGTTGTCGCCGCGGATGGCGCCGATTTCTTTCTCGTCTACTGCAATACTAACCCGGCGGGCAAGCCTCATGAGAGGATCAGTCTCATTCTTATTGAAAAAGAGCGCGAGGGGGTGGAGGCAAAGTACCTATACAAGCTTCTGGGCACCAGGGGCGGCGGAACAGGACGCCTCATTTTCAAGGACGTCAAAGTCCCTGTTACAAACCTGATCGGCGGGCTCAACGAAGGCACAAACATCTTTAACACGATGATGGTTCCCGAACGAATGACATCGGCTGGGGCTTCGCTCGGTATGGGACGCGGCGCCCTCGAGGTGGCAGTGAGATACAGCGATCGCAGGAAGGCCTTTGGTCAGAAGATCAGAAACTTTCAGGGAGTCAGTTTTAAGGTCGCCGATGCCATTACGCAACTGGATGCAGCTCGCGCCCTTACTATCGCGGCCGCCAAGAGCGTTGATGCCGGTATGCCTACCGCCCGGAGGATGGTCAGTGAAGCAAAAAAATGCGCTACCGATACAGCATGGAATGTCTGCAATCTGGCGATGCAGATCGTCGGGGGGATCAGCTACACGAGCGTATTCCCCATCGAGAAGATGGTGCGTGACGCCCGTCTCATCCAGATATGGACGGGGACAAACGACATCATGAACCTTCTCATCCAGCATGAGTTTTATAGAGAAATCCTCAAGGACGCCAATCCCGGCCGTATGATCGAGATAGATGCCGAGGATGCAGATAAAGACGATGAGAAGGTATATGAAGATGACGAGATGTGGATTAAGGGATGGTAATACATAAATACCTATCCGGAGTTTGAGGAGCGATGAGACGATGATGAACGGAAAAGAGTACTTGAAAACATTAAAAGCCATGAAGACCGTCCTTTACATTGACGGCAAAGCGGTATCCGATTTTGCCTCCCATCCGGTTATGAGACCGGCGGTTAATGCCCTTAAGGCAACCTATGAACTAGCCAGCGATCCGCAGCTAAATCCGGAACTGCACCGGTTGATCGTAGCCGAAAGCGATCTTACAGGCGGAAAGATCAGCCGCTTTCTCAAAATCTTAAAATCGCAGGATGACCTTATGAGTAGGATGAAGCTACAGCGCACCATGATGCGCTACACGGGCGGCTGTTTCGGCGGGCGCTGCGTCGCCGGTGCCGTCATCAATGCGCTCTGGTCCGTGACGCATGATGTGGATAAGTCAAGCGGGGGCAAGACGAGCTACCATGAGCGATTCAAGAAATACATGACCATGTGCCAGGAAAAAGACCTGGCCGTCTCCGGCAACATTACGGACGCCAAGGGAGACCGCTCCCTGCCGCCACACCGTCAGGCAGATCCTGATCTTTACGTGAGGATCGTTGAACGCACCCGCGACGGCATCATCGTCAACGGGGCCAAGCTCCAGCAGTCCGGCGCGCCCATTGCCCATGAACGGCTCGTGGTGCCGACTACTGCCCTTGGTCCTAACGATGAAGCTTACGCAGTCGCCTTTGCCGTTCCGGGAGACGCGGAAGGTATCATTCATGTGAATGATTCCGCATGCTGCAACGCAAAGTTCATGTCCATGGAGGCTGAAGATATCGGCAATGCCGCATTCGGCATGCATCAGAGCGCCCACATTCTCTTTGATAACGTCTTCGTCCCCTGGGAGCGCGTATTCCTCTGCGGCGAATGGACGGCAACTGCCAGCCTTGTCCACCGCTTTTCCGATTTCCAGCGTTTCGCCTCCTCGGCCTGCCGGTGCGGTTACATCGATCTTTCCATCGGAGCAGGGATGGCTATTGCAGATTACAACGGCGTAGCTGACAAGGCGCATGTCCAAGACAAGCTGATCAACATGAGCGTAGATGCGGAAACCCTCTACGGCCTTGTGGCGGGCTCCGCCGCTTTGGCCACGGCGACTGACTCCGGCGTTATGCTGCCCGAGACACTCTCCATAAATGCGGCAAAAATATATATGAACGGCGCCATATTGCGGGCAGGGCAGACGCTCGCTGATATCGGCGGCGGCATTCTGGTCACGAGGCCCAGCAGCCGTGATCTTAAGATACCGAAGGTGGGTAAGCTGCTGGCCAAGTATCATAAAGGAAGGGAAGGAGTGGATGTCCATGACCGTCTAAAGATGGCGCGTCTGTGTGAATCACTGTCGGGACTCTCCACGCCTACGACCATTCTATCCGTTATTGCAGCCGGACCTCCGGCAACGCAGCGACTGAATTTTCGCCTGATGACGGATTTCAAACGCAATAGAAAAGCGGCAGAACGATTGGCGGGAATTTCGTGCGAATAAAATGATAATTTGAAAAGGAGTACGTAGAGATGAAAGAAAAAGCTGTTATCACCGCGGCCATTACAGGGAGTATTCACACCCCGACCATGTCGGAATACCTACCCATTACTCCGCAGCAGATCGCTGATGAAGCCGTGCGGGCCTACGAGGCAGGCGCAGCCGTGTGCCATGTCCACGCGCGCAACCCGCAGACAGGCATGCCCGTGCCGGATGTAAATCTGATGAAAGAGATTATCACAAAGATCAAGAGCCGCTGCAACATCGTCGTCTGTATCACAACCGGCGGAGGACTGGGCATGACCGTCGAACAGCGCGTGGCTCCGGTTACCATGTATAAACCGGAACTGGCCTCATTCAATGCGGGGTCCATCAATTTCGCCCTATTCCATGCGATACCGAGATTCAAGGAATTCAAATTCCCCTGGGAGAAACAATACCTGGGCATGTCCGAAGACTTTATTTTTCCGAACACCTTCAAATCCATGAAGGAATACTGCGCAATTTTCGCCGAGCACGGAACCAAACCGGAATTCGAGATATACGATTCCGGCATGGTAAACAACGTCGCCTTCATGATCCAGGCGGGATATGTCAAGAAGCCCGTCTACATCCAGTTCGTCATGGGCGTCCTGGGCGGCATCACGCCGAGTTCAGAAAATCTCATGTTCCTTGTGGATTATGCAAAGAAGCAGATCGGCGATTTTGAATTTTCCGTCTGCGTGGCGGGCCGTGCACAATTTCCCATCTGCACCCAGTCCCTGCTTATAGGAGGGAATTGCCGAGTGGGGCTGGAAGATAATCTTTACTTAGACCGCGGCAAGATGGCGAAGAGCAATGCCGAACAGGTTGCGAAGATGGTGCGTATGGCGCGAGAGCTTGGCATTGATCCGGCGACACCGGATGAGGCCCGCCAGATCCTGGGCCTCAAGGGAATAGACAAAGTCAATTATTAGGCAAAAGTATGAAAATATGCTCTTTGTAGTGCAGGACTTGAGTCCTGCTTATTCGGCAGACCTGATGGTCTGCGCTACATATGCATTCTTAAAGTAGCGCAGGGCTTTATTCCTGCTTATAATGAGCATCCAATACGTAAGGAAGAGGAATTTTTGTAATGCAACAGTTTAAGCATCTATTCACCCCTATCGACATCGGCACAATGAGAGTAAAAAACAGGATCGTTATGCTGCCGCTCACTACGGGCTTCTGCGAGCTTGATGAGACAATCGGCGAGCGTCTCGTCAATTTTTTTGCGGCGAGGGCAAAAGGAGGCGTCGGGCTTATCATCGTTCCCTTTTCGCCGGTTCACGCCGGATCGCCCATAGAGCCCGGCTTATATGATGACCGCTTTCTTCCGGGCGTACGCAAGCTCGCAGACGCAGTGCACGCGCATGGGGCGAAGATAGCGGCGCAGCTCATCACCTCGTATCACGTGATACTCACGGATGGGATTGCCGAAGTAGTGGGTCCGTCGCCGGTGTTAAACCAGATGACGCGTACTGTAGCGAGGCCTCTCACCGTCCCTGAGATACACTATATTGTCAAAGAATATGGACGGGCGGCCCACAGGGCCCGTCAGGGCGGTTTTGACGCGGTCGAGGTGCTCGTAGGAGGAGGCTATCTCTTGAACCGGTTCCTCTCTCCTATAACCAATAAGCGTAAGGACGAATACGGCGGCAGCTTGGAAAACCGGATGAGGATTATTCTCGAAGTTATCGCAAGCGTGAGAGAGGCTGTAGGCAAAGATTTCCCCATCGGCTGCCGTCTCAACGTCGCAGAGCAGATGGAGGGAGGGCACACGATAGAAGATTCCAAAGAAGTGGTACGCATCCTCGAGAACGCCGGCATCCAGATGATTAACGTCTACACCGGCTGGCACGAGTCACCCGTTCCCACCGTCCAGGCCGTGCTCCCAAAAGGGGCCTTCCTTCACCTTGCAGAAAGAATCAAGGGCTGGGTCGACATTCCCGTCATTGCTGCCAATCGCATAAACGATCCCGTCGTTGCCGAGAAAGCGATTGCCGAGGGCAAGGCGGACATGACCGGCATGGCCCGTGCTCTCCTTGCCGATCCCGAACTTCCCAACAAGGCGCGGGAAGGAAGGGTCGAAGAGATCGTTCCCTGCCTTGCATGCTCCAACTGTCTCACGGATATTCTGACAACATACAAAGACTGGGGGACGGCCGCATCGACCAGCTGCTCGGTCAATCCTCTTGCGGGAAGAGAGGCGGAGTACGCAATCGCACCCGCGAAGAAATCGAAGAAGGTATTTGTTATCGGCGGCGGCCCCGGCGGCATGGAAGCAGCAATGACAGCCGCAGCAAGAGGCCACAAAGTCACGCTCTACGATAGAGGAAACGAGCTGGGCGGGAAACTTCTCATCGCCTCCATACCTCCTTATAAAAATGAACTTCAGACCCTGATCACGAGCCTTGCATCCCGTGCACGGAAGGCCGGGGTGCAAATAAAACTCAAGCACGACGCAGGCCCTGCGACAATAGAAAAAGAAAAGCCAGATGTCCTGATAATGGCTACGGGTTCCTCGTCACTCATTCCGAATATACCCGGCGTGGCTGGTCCAAATGTCGTATTGGCAGAAGACGTATTGACCGGCGCCAAGACCGTAAGCGGTAATGTCCTCATTGTCGGAGGCGGCATGGTCGGCTGCGAGACGGCGGAATTTCTCCTCGAGCGCGCAAAAGGTGTCACCCAAGTAACCGTCATAGAGATGCTGAGCCGCATGGCGGACAATGTATCTCCCACTTACAGGCCTTTTTTTCTCGCGAGATTGAAGAAAGAGGGCATCAAGATGGAGACGAACACCATCGTCCAGGAGATAACAAGAGAAGGTGTAAAGGTCGAGCAAAAGGGGGGCGCCGGCTTCTTCAAAGGAAATGCGGTGGTGCTCGCCGTGGGCTTTAAGTCAAACCTTACGCTCGATGAAAAGACCATGACGAAGATTCCTGAGGTGTATGAAATCGGAGATTGCGCCAAGCCCCGCATGATAAAAGAGGCAATCGAAGAAGGCTTTGCTGTCGGCAGAAAGATTTAGGATGCAGCTTCCGGAACTTGAAGGAGACACTCGGAAGGGATTTATATGAAGATCGTTTACCTTGACCACTGCGCCACAACACCGCTTAATCCTGATATCCTCACGGCTATGCTTCCCTTCCTGCGCGATTCTTTCGGCAATCCCTCGAGTGCTCACACCCTGGGAAGGACGGCACGGGAGGCCGTGGAAGAAGCCAGAGGCAATGTAGCAGCCCTCATCGGCGCCAACGCATCGGAGATTGTGTTTACGAGCGGTGGGACAGAGGCGGATAATCTTGCCATCCAGAGCATCGCCCGTGTGCGTAAAGACCGCGGCAATCATATCGTTACCTCCGCAATTGAGCATCACGCTGTTCTCCGCACCTGCGAGTATCTCGCGAGAAGCGGCTTCACCATCACCTATCTCCCCGTTGATCATCACGGCATCGTAAATCCGGAAGACGTGAATAAGGCATTGACGGATAAGACGATCCTCGTAACCATCATGCACTCCAACAACGAAGTGGGCACCATCGAGCCTATCTCCGAGATAGGAAGGATAGCCGTTGAAAGAGGCGTCGCCTTTCATACAGACGCTGTGCAGTCTGTGGGAAAAGTGCCGCTCAATGTTAAGGAATTGCAAGTCGATCTACTTTCCATTGCTGCACACAAGCTCTATGGCCCGAAGGGTATCGGCGCGCTCTACATTAGAGAAGGGATCAGGATCGACCCCATTCTCTACGGAGGTGAACAGGAAAAAGGAGTGAGGAGCGGGACGGAAAACGTTGCCTCCATAGTAGGATTGGGTAAGGCATGTGAACTCGCAAGGGAAACACTTGCCACACGTATCGATGAAATCAGAAAAATGCGTGATGCACTCCAGAAGCATATTTTTGCCGCTCTTCCGGGTCTTGTGATAAATGGTCATCCTGTCTCGAGATTGCCCAACTGTCTCAGCGCATCCGTTCCCGGTATCATGGCTGAGACAATCGTCCGCGACCTTGACAGAAGAGACATCGCCGTATCAGCCGGCTCGGCCTGCACGTCTCATTCGGTCGAAATTTCGCATGTTCTCTCGGCCATGGGGCTCCCTAAGGAGACAGCGCAGGGAACCGTGAGATTTAGCCTCGGCATCGCGAATACAGCAAATGAAATAGAATATGCCGCCGCCTCTTTCGTAGAAGTCGTAGAGAAACTCAAGACTCTTTCCGAAATCGAAGACTCCCTCGGTTCAAGACGCTGTTACTGATTTAGATGATTAAGCCGTGACCACATCATAGATTACCCTCCTTCTTGGAGTCAGTGTTCGGTAACACCTATTTATGAGTCAACGATCCTTTTTTAAACCCCTCTTAGGTAACATTTAATCTGAGGCAATTCGATCCCTTTTTTAATGATTGACAACTGCACTATCCGTGGTATTTCTAATATTTATGCCTAAGACAGAGAGGCAACGCTCTGTAAAGAACGAAAGAATAACTGCAAAGAAAGGCGATTTGCTATGGTGCGAGGTATTTATGAGAAACTGGCCAAGCATCTGGATAACCTGCCCGGAGGTTTTCCACGCACCCCGAGCGGCGTGGAAATTCGCATTCTGCGCCGGCTTTTCACCTCTGACGAAGCCAAGCTCGCGGTCCATTTGGCCCTCATTCCCGAGGAGCCACGGGTAGTAGCTAGACGCGCCAAGCTCCCCATCAAGGAGGTCGCCCAAAGGCTGAAAGAGATGGATAAGAAGGGCCAAGTTATAGGAATTAGGCGAAAGGGTGAGCCGATCCAGTATATGGCGCAACAATTTGTAGTGGGCATCTGGGAGGGGCAGGTAAACAAACTAAGCCGGGAGCTTGTCGAGGAGTTCGAAGAATACATGCCCTCTTTGTTTGACCCCGGCGACTGGCGCAAAATGCCGCAAATGCGTACAATCCCAGTGGAGAAGAGCATTACGGTTCAGCACGAGATAATGCCTTATGAGCGGGCAGAGGAGTTGGCGCGTAAGCATACGACCTTTGCCGTCTCCAATTGCATTTGCCGGCAAGAATTTCGCATCCTCGGAAAAGCCTGTGACAAGCCTGAGGAGAGTTGTCTCCAGTTTGGTTCAGCTGCTGAGGGCGTCGTGCAAATGGGCCGCGGCCGGGCCATCACTCGGGAAGAAGCCCTGGCGATCCTTCGACGAGCCGAGGAGGCGGGCTTGGTGCTGCAACCGGCAAACGCCAAGGAGCCCCTTTTCATCTGCACCTGCTGCGGGTGCTGCTGCGGTGTCCTGAGACTGCTCAAGCGTGATCCCAAGCCAGCCAGTTTGGTAGCGAGCCCATTTGCTGCGAGCCTCAATACTGACACATGCAAGGGCTGTGGCATCTGCACCAAACGCTGTCAGATGGAGGCCCTTCATGTGGAAAATAAGAAAGCGATCCTGAATCCGGACCGGTGCATCGGATGTGGTCTGTGTGTCGATACTTGTCGCACAAAATCCCTCACCCTGCTTCGCAAACCAGAGGGCCAACAATCCTACGTGCCCAGGAACATCATTGAGACCAGCATCAAGCTGGGAAAGGCGCGTGGCAAACTGGGCATCGGCAAGATGGTCGGTATGCAGATAAAATCAAAGTTGGACAGGCTATTGGCCCCGTGAGAACTCAAGCCCGCGTTAATTCTGGGTACAGTCTGTTTAAATAGTATAGCGCTGTATTGGGAAGCGGTTTGCTTCAACTAAATTGCGGAGGTAACATGGAAAGTACAAAACGCATTGCGTTGGTCGCACACGACAACTTAAAAGAGGATTTGGTGGAGTGGGTGATTTGGAACTTTAGCATACTGTTAAACCATCAATTAATCTGCACGGGAACAACCGGGAGGTTAGTGGAAGAGACCTTAGCGGCAAGGATAGATCAGGAACATCCGTTGAAACATCCTAATAATAAGGCTGAAATCCGGCCCGTTTGGCGGAGATCAACAACTAGGCGCAATGATTGCGGACGGAAATATCGATGTTGTCATATTCTTCTGGGATCCTATGGAACCTCATCCGCATGACGTAGACGTAAAGGCTCTTTTGAGAATATCAGTGCTCTATAACATCCCCACTGCATGTAATAGATCGACAGCTGATTTCTTGATTTCTTCGAAATTAATGGAGAAAGAATACTCACCGGTGACAAGAGATTATTCTGACTATCTAAATAGAAAAGTTGATAAATAAGAAATGTCACGGCGTGGAAAGGGGTAACGTAAAGGTGATTAGACGAAGTAGTGAGATGCGAGAAGAGCTTATTCATGAATTGAAAGGAGGAAAGGGAACATTAAAGTTATTCCATATCCTCGAAAAAGACGAATTGTCGGGAAAGGGACGACTCTGTACAAGAGAGATTATACCGCCGGGAAATTCCGTTGGGTATCACAAACACGAGGGAGATTTTGAATTATACTATGTCCTCGAAGGAGAAGGCCTTGTAAATGACAATGGTTTTGAAACAACAATAAGAAAAGGGGACATGGTTCGCACTGGCCATGGCGAGTCTCATGCCATCAAGAATGTCGGAGATAGAGACCTTGATCTCATTACTCTCATCTTATTTGAATAGCAACAGGACAGGAAATACAAAGGAGGATGCTCATGGATACATACGAACAATTAAGGGAGATTCTGGATTCACATCCCGCGACGGCGCCCAAGACGAAGTCCATTGACGAAATACTTCGCACGCTCTTTACGCCCGAGGAGGCAGAGGTCGCCGTAAACATGAGCTTCAAGCCGAAAAATGCCGCAAGCGTCGCCAAAGCAGCAGCCATCTCCGAGGACGAAGCGAAAAAGCGGCTGGAGTCCATGGTCAGCAAGGGAATCATTTTTTCCAAGGCTAAAGAGGGTGAACGGCTATACGGATTGGTCGGGCTCGTTCCGGGTGTGTTTGAGTACCCCTTCATGAAGGGGGGCGGGACATCCATGCACAAGCGGCTGTCTCGACTATGGGAGGAGTACCATCAGGAAGCCTTTGGCGCCTCTTTTGCCGGCAATCCCACACCTCTCATGCGGGTCGTTGCCGTGGAAAAATCCATCATGCCGCAAGACCGCATTCACCACTATGAAGAGGTCAAGAATCTGATCAATAACTCAAACTATCTCGCGCTGACGCAATGTGCCTGCAGGGTCAGCGTGGCAAAATGTGACAAGCCGAAAGACGTTTGCCTTGCCTTCGAAGGTGTGGGTGAATTTCTCGTAGAGCACGGTTTTGCCCGCCGAATCAGCAAGGAGGAAGGGATGAGGGTCCTGGACCAGGCGGAGGCTGCGGGGCTCGTTCACACGAGCAACAACAGCGCAGACCAAGCGCACGTGATCTGCAACTGCTGCCCATGCTGCTGCACCATTCTGCGAGGGAAAACCCAGTTGCATCATCCCCATGCCTTTGAACCCAGCCGGTTTGTGTCCCGCGTCAATAGCGATGAATGCACAGGATGCGGCACATGTGCCGACGAGCGCTGCCCGATGAAAGCAATTGAGATAAAAGATGATACCGCCATAGTAGATGCTGCGAATTGCATCGGCTGCGGGCTCTGCGTGACGGGCTGCCCGGCTGAGGCGGTTGAACTTTTGCAGAGGGAACAGATTCCCACTATTCCAGCTACCGCCCAGGAGATGATCGTGAAGACCCTGCAGGAGAAGGGAAGGCTCGATAAGTTTATGAAGATCATGCAGCGTTGAGATGCACGATTGCAGGCATAATTAAGGATGGCGGCCATAGTGTTTGTGGTAACGCCTTTTTCAATTATTGACGTGATCAATTTGTCGTTAAGCCATTTTTCAATCTGAACCACATGTCAAAGCCAGATTACAGTTGTAAAAAAATAAATTTACAATTATTTTGGTCTGAGGTAAATTTTTAAAAGCTGTATCGAAGCGCGCGGACGCTCGTCGATTCTTCACAATCCTTTCCCGTTAGATCTACGGTGAAAATGTTTTTTTAAGCGCTTCCTTTTCGGATTCTCTCTCCCTTTATTTTCAGTATTAATAACACGGCATTTGATGATCGGTTTTCGTCCTTTTAATCAAAACGTCTTTCATAGAAAAAGGAGGTAGGCGAAATGTTGAAAGTAAAGAATATCGGCGTCGTTGGCACGGGATTGATCGGGGCGAGTTGGGCCGCTTACTATGCGAGCAAGGATTTCAAAGTGAAGATGTTTGACAAAATCGGAGCGGCGCAGGAGAGCGGCCTGCAGAGGGCAATCGGCTACCTCGATGAGCTTGCCCAATATGGTCTTATCGAAAAGTCGCGGGCCCAAAAGATGAAAGGGAATATCACCTCTGCCAGCTCGCTGGAGCAGACCATTTCCGATGCAGATTATGTTCAGGAATCTGCTTCAGAAAATTTCGAAATCAAGATACCGCTATTTTCCGAGATGGATGCCATTGCGAAACCGGACACGATCCTAGCCAGCAGTTCCTCGTCTCTCCCCATGACACAGGTGCAGAAATCCACGAAGAGACCCGGGCGCTGTGTTGTTGCTCATCCTTTCAATCCGCCGCACCTTGTGCCGCTGGTGGAAATTGTGCCCGGAAATCAGACTACCCCTCAGACCGTTGAAGACGTGAGGACGTTTTTTAACAGTCTCGGAAAAATGCCTGTCGTCCTCAAAAAAGAAACAACGGGCTTTATCGCCAATCGCCTAGCTGCGGCCTTGTGGAGAGAAGCTGTAGATCTCGTGTTAAAGGGTGTTGCCAGTGTCCAGGATGTCGACCGAGCTCTTTTCGCTGGTCCCGGCATACGATGGGCATTCATGGGTCAGCACCTCATTTATCATTTAGGCGGTGGCGAGGGGGGCTACGACTATTTTATCAAGCATATCGGAAAGGCTTTCGGAGACATCTGGAAAGATATGGCGACCTGGAATGAAATTTCTGATGACGCCAAGAATAAACTTGTGCAAGGCATGAATGAAGTGATGTCCGGTAAGAGGTTGATCGACGTCTCCCGGTGGCGCGACAGGAAGATCGTGGGCCTGCTCAAGACGATATATGGCGAAGAGCCGCCAATCGAGTAGCCTTGACACAATCCGGCGGCCAACCATAATCTCAAAAAGTTGTCTCAAAAAGTTGTCTTGTCTCAAAAAGTTGTTGTGTAACAAGTATTGGTGATGTAAAGTAATAAATAGAGATAAATAAAAGTGGAGGTTAATTTTATGTTTGCACCAAAAAACATTCTCGTTCCGACAGATTTTTCCAAGTATTCAGATGCAGCCTTGAAGAAAGCCATTGACATGGCAAGCCGACATGAAGCCAAAATCTACCTCTTGCATGTTATAGATAAGGGAATTCAGGATTGCGCAATAGACTATTGTCTTGATTATAAGCTCATCGAGGCACTAAAAAATGACAGTCTCAGAGAAGCCAAAGCCAGGCTGAAGAAGGAAGCCGATGAAATTGCTAAGAAGAAGAAAGTCACAATTTCTTTTGATATCAAGAGGGGCTTCCCTGCTGAAGTTATACTGAGTGAGCAGAAGGCGAAGAAGATTGACTTAGTCGTGATCTCATCGCATGGAAAAACAGGCATCTTAAAGCAATTGATGGGCAGTGTCGCAGACAAAGTGGTCAAAGGAGCTACATGCCCTGTCATGGTAGTTAAACCTTGAGCTATCAGTTTGAAAATATTTAAATTACGAAACATGTCATAACAAGGCTAATACAATCATCTTTCTGCAAGTCACCTGCGAGCCGCCTGCTCAAATATGGGCGGCTCTCGCATTTCAGGAATCTTGTCCGGTTCGCACCCATCGATTGTCAAACATATTCTTCTTGACAAGCCAGCGTGAGTTATCTATGTACGCCGCGACTATCATTAAACAGGAGGACGTCAGATGAGCGACAAGAAACTGTTTGGAATGGCAGAGGAGTCGGGACGATGGCTCTTTGTGGTATTTGGATTCATCATCAATCTCTGTTTGGGCAGTGTTTATGCGTACAGCGTCTTCGCCAAACCTGTGCGAGAGCTGATGAAAGTCACCGCCACGGAAGCGGGGCTTCCCTTCATGATTTTCCTGGCCTGTTTTGCTGTCTTAGTGTTCATCGGCGGCCAGTTGATAGCGAAATTAGGGCCGAGGAATCTCGGCATCCTGGGTGGCGTTATACTCGGGATCGGTTGGATGTTGGCAAGTCAGTCATCAAGTATACTCATGCTGGCCATCTGCTACGGCATCATCGGCGGCGGCGGTGTAGGTTTGGCCTACGGCGTCCCCCTGGCCGTTGTCGGCAGATGGTTCCCTGATAAGAGAGGTCTCACCCTTGGACTCACGCTTGCTGGTTTCGGCGGGTCACCTTTCATTTCCGCAAACGTCGCGGCAGCTCTCATCAAGTCTGTCGGCCCGATGCAGACGTTCCTATATCTAGGTTCTGTCTTCCTCATTTTAGTCTGTGTTCTCTTCATCCCCTTCCGTTATCCCCAGGAAGGCTGGAAACCTGCACGTTGGACGCCCCCGGCTGCTGCCCATCTTGGCAGCGCGGACCTCGATATGAAACAAATGGCGGGGACATCCACATTCTACGGCCTCTTCCTGTGCTACACCATCGGCTGTCTCGCCGGTCTTATGGCCATCGGCATCTCCAGTCCTGTCGCCCAGGAAATCATCAAGATCGATGCCGCAACGGCTGCCACTCTTGTTGGCGTATTCGCCATCTTCAATGGCGCCGGACGGCCCATCTTCGGAGTCCTTACCGACAAATTGACTCCCAGGATTGCAGCTATCATCTCTTACGTCATCATTCTTGTTTGTTCACTGGGTATGTTGACGGCAGGCCAGGGAAGTATCGCCCTTTATGTCGTCTGCTTCATAGGTTTCTGGCTTTGCTTAGGTGGATGGCTGGCCATAGCGCCGACAGCAACGACCTCATTCTTCGGTGTCAGGAACTACGCGAAGAACTACGGTCTTGTCTATTTTGCCTACGGTGTGGGCGCTATTCTCGGCGGTATCATCTCCGGCCAGGCCAAGGATACTTTCGGCTCTTACGCTGTTGCATTCTATCCGACGGCAGCTCTAGCAGTCGTGGGTATAATCATTGCCTTTGTGCTTTTGAAGCCACCCAAGAAATAGGAAGGAGACTACACTCCATCAGTCTTACATCGGAACATGTAGGACTCGCAGCAAGCTAAACGTGAAGGCCATGGCTGAAGCAGTTATGGCCTTTTCCGTTGAGCCTGCGGACATGAGAGTTAATAGCCTGGATATATCGACTTATTGATCGCGCTTACAAATACTCTTTACGCCTGCCGTCAGGCTTTTTGAAGCGGCAAATCAGGTTATTCCTGATTGTGACCCGCCTCCCAACTCTGTATCTTAAGACGAGATTTCGCTATGAAAGAAAAACTATGAAAAAAGCGTCGATTATCCTATCCTTCATCATTGCGGCGATGTTGCTCACAGGACAAGCAGGATTTGCGGATAGCAGAACATCCCTCGAGCAACTGCTGCGAACAAAGAAATGTCAGGCCTGCGATCTGTCACTCATGGACTTTTCCGGCGCTAGCCTTACCGGTGTAGATCTGGCGGGTGCAGACGTATCCTCCACGGACCTTTCCGGCGCTGACCTCACTGGCGCAGATCTGACAAGTGCAACACTGGCCGGAGCAGACCTGTCCGGCGCAAACTTATCCTTCGCAAAATGTCGTGATGCAAGCTTGGCTAAGGCAAACCTGTCCAATGCGAATCTGACCTCCGCAGACCTGTCCGGCGCAGACCTGAGAGATGCAAACCTAGTCGGTGCAGATATGGTCAATGCCAACGTCAATGGTGCATACTTGACTGATGCAGACCTGTCCGGCGCTGTTTGGATTGATGGGATTAAGTGCCGGGACGGCTCCAGCGGTTACTGCCTGAAGTAAATTCCATCCTATTCATTCTTGTTCGTGATTAGCTTGAAACAGATCAGAATATGCGGTTTACTTTTCTACCAGGCGATTTCTCAAGAAAGCAATGGCGCCCAGCAGACCTATTCCTGAGAGGATTAAAACGATACCAAGGCCCTCGCGCGAAGATGTGATTTCGCCGAGCTGAATGCGGGCTGAGACAAGGGCAAGGACCGGAGTGAGGAGCGTTCCCATGGTCGCCATCCCTGCCTGAAGCCTCTCCAGTACATAAAACCAGAGCAGGAATGCACCGACACATACAAGAATGACATTATATAGCAGGGCGGCGACGAATACGTGAGTCCACTGGATGGAAGGTGACGGCATCAGGACCGAAATAATTATGAGAGGCACCGCACCATAGATCATCTGCCAGGTCGTAACCGATAGAAGGTCGAATTCGGTATCACGCCTCATTATCCTCGTGATGATGGCGCTTCCCGCCCACGATATTCCGGCCAGCACCGCGAGGATACTCGACCAGAGGTTTTCCCCGACGGCATCGACAGCAACAATCAATGCAAGTCCTGCGAAAGCGAGAATTGCAGCCAGCCATTCGAGACCTTTTATCCTCTCGCCCAGTATAGGCCAGGCCATAAGGATAGCCCAGAACGGCATCGTATAAAGCAGTACAGCCGTCTTCCCCGCAGCGCCGCCTGCGAGGGCCCACAAGGGAAGGCCAGAACCCACTGTCGTGGAAAGGAATCCAAGGAGAACCGTCCATTTCACCTGCCGCGGACGCCAATCTTTTTTGGTCCAGATAAGTATACCGAAAAGAATGATTGCTGCCGGGAATATTCGGATAGCGGCAAACACAAATGGATCGCAGAAACTGAGACCCTCCTTCATGACTACCCAGTTATAGCCCCAGATGGCGCTCATGACTGCGAGGGCAAGAATGGGTTTCCCGTCGGTGGTTTCGGAGGTTGTCTTGGGACACATGGTTGGCAAACTTAGGAGATCACACTCGTCCTGTCAAGTAATTCTATCCTAGCAAAGAAGGGCAAGCGCCACTCGAACCGGCAGTTACTGGGATAGCATCTTCGGATATATGCGGACGGCCGGCGCCAGTAGAGGCGCCGCCCGTGCATTGAGCAAGGACTAGATGTCGCCGTGTGACAGGTTTCTCTCAGGCCGGTAATGGTTTCCCCTTTGTCTCCGGCAGGAAGAAGCACGCTGCCAGACCCAGGAAGTAGATCATGCCCAGGCTCATCGCCGCCGTGCTTACGCCGCCGAAGCTCTTGACGATCGAGGCGGCAACGATAGGACCCATGAAAGCTATGAGCCGGGTGGCGTTGAATATGAAGCTCGCAGCGGTGGAGCGCACAGCCGTTGAGAACAGCTCCGGGAGATAGATGGCAAACCATGAATACTGCCCGAGGGTAAAGAACCCGTTGATTGCCGCGGCGATCAGCACCGCTTGCAGATCATGTGTCCAGACGTACGTGATCGGCGTCAGAATGAGTGAACCAATGAAAAGGAACGCCAGGTATTTCTTGCGTCCCATCCAATCAGCGAGAAAGCCCGACGACAGGTAGCCAGCGATAGCGCCGGCGTTATAGATCATGCCCGCCGTACTGCCCCAGAACGCGAGGTTCTGATATCCTTCTCCCTTTGCAACAGAAGCCACGTATCCGGGAAGTAAAGAGGAGACTGCATACCAGCCCACCATCGTAGTCAAAGACATGGCGAATGTGAGCAGCACACGGCGGCGGCTCTCGGGCGCCTGGAAGATTTCCGTCAGGGTGAATGGCCGCTTCTCTGTCTGCACTGAAACTTTCGCATCCACCTCTGTTGCAGCCCAGCGCTTCTCGCGCAACGTGTCGATCCAGCGCTGCGACTCGTCAATCTTCCTTCTGATGTAGAATACAAAGAATGCTGGCATAACTCCGAAGACAAACAGCCATCGCCAGGCCTGCGGTCCCAACGGGTGCACGAAGTACCAAACGAGTGAAGCAAGGAACGTCCCGAAGCCAAATCCGGACTGCATAAAGCCGGCCCCTTTGGGGCGGGCACGATCTGGCCACGTTTCAGCAATCAACGTCGCACCAGTGCTCCATTCGCTCCCCATGGCCAAGCCGGTGAGAAACCGCAATGCAATCAGGGATTCCACGCTCCAGCTCAAAGCGGTCAACCCGGTGAAAAACGCATAGCCGAGAATTGAGTAGATCATCATCCGCTTGCGCCCGATATAATCGGTGATCGTGCCGCCGATCACACCGCCCACGCCCCAACCGAGCAATGTGACGCCGATGGTCAGCCCGGCGTAAGCCCCCAACTGCGAGCGGGCCTCAGGTGGAAGCAGAGTGGTCAGGATGGGTCCAATCGCTACGATAAGGGCGAAGGTTTCGTACCCGTCAAAGATCCACCCCAGGAAACTTGCCCATAGCACGCGCCAATGTTTGGGGGTGACTCCTTGATACCAAGAGCCCTCGTCGACTGAAGTTGCAATTGCACTGCCGGCCATGCTCGCACCTCCTTTTCTGAACTAAGCAAAATGATACTAATTATCTACTGCAACACTAAGGTTCTGTCAATAAAGTGTGAGGAAGCCCGGAAACAAAACCAACTAGGATTTACCTTCCTTTTTCTTCGCCTCCATGTCCCTGAGTTCCCTGCGCAGAATCTTTCCTACGACGCTCTTGGGAAGCGCAGCCATGAATTCAACGAGCTTGGGCACCTTGTATCCCGCAAGTTTTTCTTTGCAAAAGTCAATGACTTCTTCCGAGGTCATAGTTTGACCATGTTTTGTAACAACAAAAACTTTGACGGTCTCTCCGCGATAGGCGTCGGGGACACCGATGGTGCATACCTCCAGAATCTTCGGATGAGTGATCAGAAGCTCATCAATCTCTTTGGGATAAACATTAAAGCCGCTGGCATTGATAACATCCTTCTTACGGTCCACGATGGTGACATATCCGTCCGCATCCATGAAACCGACATCGCCAGTCTTGAGCCAGCCGTCCTCCATGACTATTGCCGTTTCTTCCGGCTTCTTGTAATAGCCCGTCATGACCTGAGGGCCTTTGAAGCATATCTCGCCGATCTCGCCTTCTTTAAGATCCTTCTTGCCCGTCTCGAGATCTACGATTTTTAGGTCGGTGTTCGGCAGGGGAACACCTACTGTTTCCGGTTTTTCCCTTCCACCCCAGGGGGTGGCTGTTCCCATAGGGGTTATCTCTGTCAACCCATATACATTGATCAAGGGCACATTGCGCACTTTCTTCAGCTTCTCGATGGTATCTAAGGCCATGGGAGCAGCGCCCGTAATGTAGGCCTTCACAAAGGAGAGATCCATATTGACAAATTTCTCATTATTTAGCAGGGCAACAAAGATCGTGGAAACACCTGGCAACAGGGTCGGCTTAAACTTATCGATGAGGCCGAGGATCTGGCCCGGCTCCGGCCGAGGAACAAGGATATCTACCCACGCGGCATAGACGCAGGTATTGTGCATGCCAGTCCAGCCCGCCGCATGAAAAAAGGGATAAATAGCCAGCATCCTCTCCTCCCCATCCTTTCCGGCGCTGAACCAGGTGCGGAACTGCTGCGTGTTGAAGGAAATATTTGCATGGCTCAACATAGCCGCCTTGCTGATCCCCGTCGTTCCTCCTGTATAGATGAGGGCTCCCAGGTCGTTTAAAGTCGCCACATTGCGGACAGGCGCGTCTTGCTGGGCATCAAGTAAATCCATGAAACGGTAAACCTCTTCTTGCGGCGGAATCTCTGCCGGCGGGAATGCGGGTTTGAGCGGTGGCGGCAGATAATCACTCAAAGAGCAGAGGATGACTTTTTTTGCCTGCGTCCTTTCCTGCAGTTTCTTGGCCACAGGGAACATCACGTCCAGAGTAACCAAGAAAGTGGAATTTGAATCGCTCAATTGATAGGAGAGCTCGGTCTCCGTGTAGAGAGGATTGTTCATCACCGTAACGGCCCCTATGCGGAATGCGGCAAAATCAGCAATCACAATCTGCGGAATATTGGGGAGCACCATGGCCACCTTATCGCCTTTTTTTACGCCCAGTGAAAGAAGCGCTTGCGCAAACCTGTTGACCAGGCTTTCGAGCTCCTGATAGGTGATCTGTGTACCCATGAAAATGAGGGCCGTATGGTTTGGAAATTTCTTAGCCGTCCGGGTGAGAACCTCAGGCATGGTTATTTTGTCGAACTGAATCTCTGCAGGTATGCCGGCCGGATAATTTTTGTGCCAAATCCTCGTAAAGCTCATGATAGCCCCCCTTCATTTAGATATTTTATTGGAGCAACATCAGGTGTACCGCATTTGGCCCGCGTAAAAAACTAAGTATGCGTCATCCTCCCGCCGGAACTGAAAGGAATGACGGCACAATGGATATTCCAGTGCTTTCTAATATTCATAAGAAATTCCTTTTCGATAGGTAGAGAATAAGAGGCACGGCACTTGTATGTCAAGGGAGTTTTTCTAAAAAATGCAGCAGGCGCCGCTGACACAGCAGCCCTCGAGTTCTGTAATTTGTTCTCTTAGGAACTGTGCTCAGCACTCTAATGATTGTATTGAGGTCTTGTGGAAAAGGGACGGTTACCTTAACGTCTAAAAATACGACAAATTTCCGCATTGCCGCCAGTGTTCTTCATTTGAAAAATTAGAGAATTTATGCGAAACTAAAGTATGAATTTATAGCAACCGACTAGAATTGTCAGGATCAATTATGTATTTCCTTGATTATCTTGCAAAAAAGTCAACCCCGTTCATTTGGTCTACTGCTCTTCTGCTGAATTTGATTATCGGTGTCATTGATTATTTAACGGGCTACGAAATAGGAATTGAAGTATTCTATTTAATCCCCATTGGTATTTTATCCTGGCTTATCAACAGAAATGCAGGATTTATCATATCAGTTATCAGCACGGCAACAATAGTTACTGCAAATTTGTTGGCTGGAAAGGTTATTCAAAATTATTTGATTGAATCTTGGAATATTCTCGTCCATTTCGGCTTCTTCATAGTCATTGTTTACTTGATATCTGAGGAGAAAATTATTTCGGAGAATAACAAAATACTTATAGACAAACTTCAGACTTCACTTGATGAGATAAAAACTCTGAGCGGATTATTGCCCATATGTTCTGCCTGCAAGAAAATTCGTGACGATGATGGTTACTGGAAACAGATAGAGCATTACATCAGTGAATATACAGATGCAAGATTTAGCCACAGCATTTGTCCGGACTGCAGGGAGAAACTGTATCCAGGGCTTGGAAAAAACAAGTAAACAAGTTTACTCAAGAGCATTTTGGCTATTCGCAACATGCAAAACGTAAGTGTTATAATAAAAAGTTTTATTCCCCAATTGCATTACATCTTTAAACCAATCTAAACCACTTAATAGAACGAGCGTTGTTCACAGTTTTTTTCTCTATTGTGAAGATTACGAAGTAAAGCGGAGGGCACTTTGGGAAGCTGCCGTTTCATATTCTTGAAGTTACGGCGATCATTAATTGGCTTGTTCCGTACCACCGCTGTAAAAATTCCGTGTAAGGCATAGCAACTTCAGCCCCCCATGCAGGGTCTGCCACGATCATTTTTCTCGCGGTGTCATCATATCCGATCACCACTGCCGCATGACGGCCCACTCTCCTGCCTACCGGTACGAAGTGGAGCCAGAGAATTGGGATATTATTGTCAATATTTTGTTTTATCAGTTCCAGGGTGCCGTGATATTGGTAATTGACATCAAGCTTAAGCGCCTTTAGTTGTTCGAAGTATTTTAGAATCGCTTCCAGAGTCATGCCCTGCTCCAAGGGAATGCCGGATTCAATCGACACCTGCATCGGATCTATGTGGTAACCATAATACTGGGCAATCATGGCTATACTGGTCAGTGCACACCAGTTAGGATCCTGTTTCATTACAAGAAAATTCTTGAGCTTGTGAATAGTGTCAGGTATTTTTGTGGGTGTTGTTCCTGATGCCTTTGTTTTTGGGGGCGCATTGTCTTCCCCCGTGGAAATTTCCGTCTTGGTGTCAGATCCCTCAACCCGCACTGATTGTGGGTTATCTACGCCTTCCGGCCGTTCATCCGTAAAATGGACAACGCCCTCGCTGTCAATCCACTTGTACATTTTAGCGGCGTGCGAAGGCTCTAATAGCACTACTAAAAGGATCACAATCATCAAGACTTTTAAGCAGGTTAAATTAATTACCATCTTCATAAAAAGCATTCGCAGTTAATGTCGCTCCGTTATGTTATCTTATCGGCAGATTTTTTAAAAATATTGAGAATGATTGAACTTAAGGATAAGTATACATTATCCGGTGAAATGTTGCACCAAGAATGGAAATTCTAAAAAACAACATTACGGGAAGTTAGCAAAAGAGGTCATCTGTTTCGCTCACCGAAGAGTCCCCAGTAAAGATGAAAATGGGCAATGGAGAGAAATGCTTATTCTGTAGTTAAGCCGATGTAGAGTCGAGATGTGGCGCGGTTGCCGTAGGTATCGGCTTGTCTGTTTCCGTCCCTTTCGTCTGGCGGTGCCCGTTTAGCCTTGCCATAGTTCCGTTTCCGCACCCCGCTCATCGAACCGGACAGGGGGATTTCTCGCATCCGGCTCTCGGATAAGATGTCATGCCTTCGCCCACGGAAGGTCACGTGTTCTTCTCGGCAGATTAATCAATCCCAGCTCATAATATAGGTATTGATTGGCGTCGCGCTTTTTATTATTCTTTAATTAATAGTTATGCCCAAATAATTTCGCAATCAAATCATTAAAGTTTCAACAGATATATACCGATGTAATAATAAGAGTTAACGTTATCAAACTTCCTCGTCAACCCTCCTTTTCTCAGGGCAGGATTATTTTGATCCTGCCTTTTTTATTCCAGCGAATAGGAATGTATTAAATTGAAATGGTTAGTTGTGGCGATTTTTTTCTCTCAAGTAAGTGCGTGATTTATCCGATAATTAAAGTAGAAACTGTGCGGGTTCTATAAGGAGCGGAACTCAAATGGAAAGCTTTAAACAATATCTTTATAAAAACTTTGAGGCAATGCTCGTTTTAGCAATTCTTCTGTCGGCCTTCCTTGGAACATACTACCTTGATGATCCTTCAGTTGTCCTCAATTTTTATTATCTTCCTGTTCTTGTGGCTTCATACTTTCTCGGGCGTCGCATGGGACTTCTCACCGCCATCATGTCAATTTTGTTTGTCTTTGTTTGTGCATTGCTTTTCCCCTCAAAATTTTTAACCCCACACATGTTGTTACAAGATATGGGCAGGCTTTCCTCCTGGGGCGGTTTCTTGGTACTGGCAAGTATCACGGTTGGCAGTTTATATGAGTTGAACGAACGCCGTCTCCAAGACCTAAAGAATGCATACGTTGGGGTAGTGGAGATACTGTCGAAATATCTCGAGTCCACAGACCGGTACACCAAAGGGCATTCGGTCCGAGTCTCAGAACTTGCTATGGACGTTGCCATCGCCATGGAGCTGCATCGTACTGACGTTGAGAACATCCGTGTAGCAGGACTACTTCACGACATCGGAAAGGTGGAGGTGAGCGGAGAGATTCTGCGCAAGGCAGCCAATCTGACGAGTGAAGAGAGGGAACAGATCAACAAACATCCAGAGCAGGGAGCACGGATTCTTTCTTCAGTGGGATCTGTCCTCAAGCAAGTTGTCCCCATCGTCATGGCCCACCATGATTACTTTTCAAACAACGGCGACGGGAAGAAAGAAAAATCTAAAAAGGGAGAAACACCCTTGGGTGCCAGGATACTGGCCGTAGCCGATTCTTTCGACGCCATGACAACTGACCGTCCGTACCGCAAGGGCATGCCGCCCTGGCGAGCCCGGGAAGAAATCATAGTCAATTCCGGTAAGCAGTTTGACCCTCAAGTTGTTGAAGCATTCAAGCGTGTAATCGATAAGAAACTAGAAACAATATAAGGCAGTAGTATAGGTATTGTCGAAACACTTCAATATCTTTCCACTTTCCTTTGAAACGTTACATTCCATCCGTATCGAATACGGAAAGAACGACATAGTCTACGGGTGAAGGCGTACCAGCTGCTGATCTGGAACGTATCTTTGAGCCATTTTATACGAAGAAGGTCATGGGGAGAAGTGCAACTGGCTTAGGGTTAGCTGTGGTTTGGGGTACGGTGAAGGATCATAATGGATACATTAACGTAGAGAGCGAAGAGGGAAAGGGAAGCACCTTCACCCTCTATTTTCCGGTGACAAGCGAAGATATCTCCACTGAAACTGTAAAACCAGACAATTTCTCGAATTCGGTATTAGCAAGAGCGATTGTTGTATCCTCATCCAGAATGAGAGTGGCGGTACCAGTGTTTTCAAAAATAGTCCGGTACCAGTCTTCGGATTGTCTAAGGGCTTCATCCGCCAACTTGCGATCGGTGATATCTTTTGAAACCCACAGCCACACGCATAATTTGTCCATTAGGATCAACCTCTTTAATCGGACTAAACGTACGTAGAAAATACCTGCCATCTCTCCTGCTGTGATGTTCCTGCTGAACTGAATTCCCCGTCTTAAAGACCTCGTTTACTTTTTCCGCAAATACTTCCGTTTGCTCAGGTGAGTAAAATTCTTCATACGACCTGCCAATGATATCGGCTGATGGCATGCCCATTCTCGATAAATGTTGACTGTTAATAAATAGATATCTGTAATTTTCATCAACTAAATACATGGAGTCAGAAGTTGATTCCACCAGTTCGAGGC
>JBKQQP010000078.1:0-60650 GCA_052144335.1 Syntrophales bacterium | reverse complement strand
CGGCCCGGCAGGTCCGAAGAGCAGTGTGCAAACCTCTATTACCCTGATTCCTTTCAGAGGCGCAGGTTTTCTCAATTTGTTCTTTGCATAGTCTTTGAAGACTCCAGGCATACAGTATTCCTCCTTTTAATCCTCAATCTGTAAACGTTAATTAAGAGTACGTGCAGACAAGATATGCACAATCGTTCCTCATCATATTAATCCTTGTCTTGCTATCACCCCCTTTCGTTCTTCTGGCCGCTCAATTGACCGCAGGCTGCCAGGATATCGCTTCCCTTGCTCGCCCGGATAATCGCCGTGTAATGGTGGTCGAGGAGAACCTGCTGAAACGCCCGTAATTCATCCAGAGCAGGTCCTCTGAATGTTGAACCGGGAAATTCGTTGAAAGCGATCAGGTTAAGCTTGCATCGCATCCCTCTTAGGAGACGCGCCAGTTTTTCCGCACTATTTGCCGACGAATTTATGCCGGCGATAAGAATGTACTCGAATGTAAGCATTCTCCGTCCCGGCATGGGATAATTCCGGCAGGCGTCGAGAAGTGTTTCTACGGGATACTTCTTATTGATGGGCATGAGATAGCTTCTCGTGATATCGTCCGGCGCATTCAGGGAAATCGCCAGATTGACGCAGATGTCTTTGCCCAGTTGTTCTATCATGGGTGCAATCCCGCAGGTCGATATGGTGACCTTCCGGTGTGAAAAACCGAGCCCGATCTCGGAGGTGATTATCCTGATTGCCTTTACGGTATTATCATAGTTGGCCAGAGGCTCCCCCATTCCCATCATGACTATGTTTTTAATATTTTCTCCCTCCGGCATACCGGACCGGAGTCCTGTTATCTGTCCTGTTATTTCCGAAGGGAGGAGGTTTCTTCTGAATCCCTGCCTGCCGGTCATACAGAATGCGCATCCCATCTGGCAGCCAACCTGGGTGGACACACAAACCGTCCAGTGATTCTTTCCGGGAATGAGTACACTTTCAATAAAAAGACCGTCTTCTAATCCGAAGAGGATCTTCTTCGTGCCGTCTTTTGAGACCTGCGTTCTTACGATCTCCGGAAGAGTGATTCTGGCTGCGTCGTGTATCTCATGCCGGAAGGTCCTGGAAAGGTCTGTCATGTCCTCGAAGGATCCGGCGTTCGACTGGTAAAGCCACTTCATGATCTGCCTCGCCCGGTATTTCTCCTTGCCGAATCTCGAGATAAAGGTCTCAAGCTCCGCCAGGGACATGTCTTTCAGGTTTGGTTTAACCAAACAATTTCTTTCTGAGGTTCTCGGCGATTGCATCTATAAATGTTTCCGTATTTACTTTCCTGTTCTTGGGGCTACGTTTGGCAACCGAGAGGAGGTCGCCCGTCATGATTCCAGATGCCACGGTGGAAAGCGCCGCCGCTTCAAGTTTATCCGCAAACGAACTCACATCAGGAGTCGCGTCAAGCTCGGCGCGCTTGCGCAGGCACCCCGACCAGGCAAAAATAATCGCTATGGGGTTTGTGGATGTCTCTTCGCCGCGGAGATATTTATAATAGTGTTTCTGTACCGTGCCGTGAGCCGCTTCGTACTCGATGTGCCCGTGCGGGGAGATGAGGACGGAGGTCATCATGGCGAGGCTGCCGTTCGCAGATGCGATCATATCGGACATGACGTCTCCGTCGTAGTTCTTGAGGGCCCAGAGAAGGCCGCCTTCAGATTTCATGATGCGGGCCGCAGCATCATCTATCAGTGTGTAGAAATATGAGATGCCTGCCCGAACGAATTTCTCCTTCCAGTTTTCCATATACTCCCTCTCAAATATATCCCTGAACCGGCCATCGTATATCTGGGAGATGGTATCCTTGCTGCTGAACCAGAGATCAATCTTCTCATCGAGGGCATACATGAAACAGACTCTTGCGAAATTTTTTATGGACTCGTCGGAATTGTGTATACCCTGGATAATCCCTGGCCCGGCAAATTCCCCGATGGTCCGCCTGATGGGGGAAGTGGCCCCCATGGGTGTGAAAAGGAGCTCTGCCTTTCCGGGGGTATCTGTCCGCATCTCTGTGTTGCTGTAAACGTCGCCATAGGCGTGTCTTCCAATAATGATGGGTTTCTTCCATGCGGATACGGATGGCTGGATATTTTTTACGAGGATTGGTTTTCTAAAAAGAGTTCCGCCAAGAATTTCCCTGATTGTTGCATTTGGACTTTTCCACAGTTTTTTGAGGCTGTATTCCTCGGCGCGTCCTTGATTCGGGGTGATAGTAGCGCACTTGACACCTAGACCATGCCTAATCACGGCTCTCGCTGCTTCTGTGGTGACACGGTCGTTTGTTAAATCCCGATTCTTGATATGAAGATCGTAGTATTCGATGTTCATGGAAAGATGGGGAAGGAGCAGCTTGTCCTTAACCAGCTTCCACATGATTCTTGCCATCTCGTCACCGTCCATCTCTACGATTGTAGACCGGACTCTTATCTTAGCCATCGAGGCAAGAGCTTTTCTGACTGAGGATTTCATGCTTTTTCCTATCATAAAGGAGATGGACTGTCTACAGGAGTCAGCTTATATTCGGCTTTTTTCGTCAGGAGGAGATATTTTGAAGCCATTGCAGGAGATAACCGCGAGTATGCGCCGATCCTATTTCTGCAAGCGTCAGCGAATCTGGGCTCAGGAACTATTATTCTGCTCGGCAAGCCAATCCTTTATTGTTATTGTCGCCCTGCAGTCGTCTTCATTATAATCAATAACAGCCTGGATCTTTTCCCGATATCCATCGGGATCGATCTGGTATTTGAGATAATAGGCTATGGCATCGAGCGCATTGATATCGCCGTCACGCCACTTGAAGCGGAGAAAAGCAGCTATATCTTTGAGGCCATTTGTATAGGTGGGAAACGCGAAGGCCCTTGTGGCGATCCTATGGAGGTCAACCATATGGGACAAAACTAACGTATCGGCCTCCTCCACAAGGTTATGCCTCTGGGCAAGGCGCTTCATATGCCAGTGTTCGTAATTATGCCAGTGGTAGATGACGTAATCACCGTGCTTCTTCAGAAAGGACATAAAATCATAAAACATTTTTCCTTCATCCGCCATTTTGGAGGCGATGAATGGATGATACTCATCCCTGCCACCCGTGCGAACAATAACCCCCATGAGATAATCGACGGCATCTGTTGCGCCTTCCATATCCGGCTCATCGGTCCCCTCCATATCCAGGAATATCTCAACGGACTTTGCAGGGAAATTGAGACCCGAGAGGTCGATAGGGATTGGTTCATTCTTCATGATGGCCTTGGCATTCAATATAAGCTTTCTTGCAGCAGTTTCACTTATGCCTTGAATTGCCTGCAAAGATTCAACCCTGGCAGATGAAATATCCCATACCTTTTTAAATCCACGTGAAACCAGCTTCTCTTTCGTTCTCGGACCGACTTGTCCCACCAGTGAAACATCTCTCATTCTTATCGCCTCATGATTGATGTACCTTTCCCATGGCCACTCCGCCGCATTGTAGGTTGCCGTCGGCCGATCCGTGCCGTCCATGATTGCCTGGGTCCCTTTCATGGCAATCTGGAGCTCCGCTTCATAATCGGAGAAGGAATATTCCAGTATCTTTAGGTCATGGTTGATGATCCTGAAAATCCCGGGGAGATGCTCCTGTACCTTCGCAAGCACGTAGGTGTAGAAGGCGCCTTGAAGGATATGTTCCTTCTTGATTCTTCTTGCTTGTTTGATTTCCGTCACGATGTAATAGTAGTTTCCAAAAACGGAATGATGATCGCTTCTCTTCTCGATGACGTCTAATCTTCCCTGCATATTCTCGGGGAGATAAAACAGCGGAGGTCCGGATATGACCTCGACGCCGCTCGCCATTTCATTGAGCAGTCTGCGAAAGCCCTCTTCCGGCGTCTCATAATGAAATCGCCTGCATGAGGGGAATGCCGTGTCTATCACTCTCCGTTCGTGTTCGCGGCCCCTCTCGAGAAGTAGTTCGCGGTACGGGCTCATGGGGTCTTTTTTTTCTGAGGAGACGAAAGTCTCGCAAAAGATTGTGAAAGGGGAGGCGTGGTAGAGGGAGACATTCTGCGCCGTCAATCCGCCCTTCGAAGGGCCGCCAAGACAGCGATGGAATATCTCATCGACAAGAGACATGGCCGCTCCCGTAACTGTTCGTAATGTTGTGCGACATGACGGGAAATGTCAGATGCGCCTTAGATTCAGTGCACCGCCGGCGAGGAGAATCTTTCTCTGCCGCTCCGATAGGTTGTAATTAACCTCAAATGATACGCCGCTGGAGATGACTCTTACGATCATCCTTCCATTTCTCTCGATAGACTTCCTGGCATCTGGAATCTCGAGGCTATCCCCCTGATTGATGCGCTCGTAATCCCGCTCGTCCTTGAAGATAACGGGAAGTATTCCAAAGTTTATCAGATTTGCCGCGTGAATTCTTTCGAAAGATTTAGCTATAACGGCCTTAACACCCAGAAACATAGTGCATATGGCGGCGTGTTCTCTCGACGAACCCTGACCGTAGGAAAGCCCGGCGACGATAACATTGTGTTTTCCCTTGTCGCGGATTTTTGTAGCACGTTCGGAACATTGTCCATCCAGAGGTTCAAAAAAACACTCCGAGTATTTTGGTATGTTTGATCGATATTTCATCCTGGTCCCGGCAGGGACGATATGATCGGTGGTGATCTTGTCCCCGACCTTGATGGTAACTTCACCATTAATCGCATCGGGAAACGGGTCATTCGTAGGCGGGATGCCTATATTCGGCCCCCGAAAAATTTCTATAGTAGACGAGTTTTCAGTCGATTCGGGCGTGATGATCATGCTGTCATCAATGTGAAATCGATCAGGCGTATTCACTCGAGGATATGGCATGCCGAGGCCGCGGGGGTCGGTGAGTCTTCCGGTTATTGCCGAGGCTGCCGCCGTTTCCGGACTTACGATGTAAACATCTGCGTCGATTGTGCCTGACCGGCCCAGATAGTTTCTGTTTGATGTGCGGAGAGACACCCCTCTTGTCTGGGGGCTTTGGCTGTTGCCGATGCAGAATCCGCAGGCGCTTTCCATAAGTCTCGCCCCTGCCATGATTAGGTCCGTAAGATAACCTTCTACAGCGAGATTTTCCAACACCTGTCGCGAGCCAGGTGCAATAACAAGACTGACTTTAGGGTGAACCACATTGCCTTTCAAAATCTTGGCGACTGTTACCAAGTCTTTGAAGGATGAGTTTGTGCAGCTTCCAATACAGACCTGGTCTACGCGAATTCCCTCCACGTCTCTCACGGGGCTTACATTATCAGGACTGTGCGGTTTTGCTGTGAGTGGAACGAGACGAGAGAGGTCGATATCAACGATTCGATCGTATTCCGCATCCGAATCGGCGCTTATTTCCTGCCAGTCATCGGGCCGCTCCTGGGCTTTCAAGAAAATCCGCGTCATCTCGTCACTCGGGAAGACGGAGGTGGTTGCGCCGCATTCTGCGCCCATATTGGCAATAGTTGCCCTTTCGGGCGCCGAAAGAGTCGCCGTACCTTCTCCCCCATATTCAAAGACGATACCGACATTCCCCTTCGTGGTGAATATCTCAAGAACCTTCAGGATAATGTCCTTGGCGGATGTCCAGGGAGGCAGTTCCCCTTTAAGGTTGATCTTGATTGTCTTAGGACAGGTAAAGTAGAAAGGTTCACCCGCCATGGCCAAAGCCACATCGAGGCCGCCGGCCCCGATGGCGAGCATGCCAAGTGCTCCACCTGTAGGCGTGTGGCTGTCGGAACCGAGGAGCGTTTTCCCCGGTTTTCCGAACCTCTCAAAGTGCACTTGATGGCAGATACCGTTTCCAGCCCGGGAAAAGTATATGCCGTACTTCTGTGCTACAGTCTGCAGGTACCTGTGGTCATCGGAATTTTCAAATCCGCTCTGAATGGTATTATGATCAATATAACTCATGGACAATTCCGTCCTGATCCTCGGAACGTGCATCGATTCAAACTCAAGATAGGCCATCGTCCCTGTGGCATCCTGCGTCAGGGTCTGATCGATTTTGATTCCGATCTCAGTTTCGGGAACGAATCTACCGGCAACAATATGTGCTTCAATTATTTTTTCGGTGATCGTCTTGCCCATGAGATTCTTGTTATGCGTTCACTCCTTCGGCAGGAGAATTATGGCAATCCTTCGGTTCTTGGCTCGACCTTCGGGCGTGTCGTTACTTGCTATTGGCTTGTATTCCCCAAAAGCAGTGGCTGACAAGAGGGCAGGATCAATACCCTGCTGCTGTAAATATTTTGTGACATTAATGGCCCGTGCCGCCGAAAGTTCCCAGTTCGTCGGATACTGCTTAACGAGGGCGCCTTTGATTTTCACGTTGTCGGTATGCCCTTCAATACGGATCGACTTATCTTTGACATTCTTGAGTATATCGATGACCCTCTTCAGAACCGCCAACCCTTCCTTCGTCACCTCTGCCTGGCCGGAGGCAAAAAGGATTTTGTCTACTACGTCCAAGGTCAGTTTTCCTTTAAGTTCTGAAATTGTCACCTGTCCCTTGGCCACCTCGCCCTTCATTTCCTGCATCAGCTGTTTATAGGTATTGCTCTCAGACTGAACCTCTGCCTCTTTCTTTTTCAGCTCTGCAAGGTCCGCTTTCAGTCTTGTATTTTCAGCTTCGAGGTCGGCAGTCTCCTGCCTGAGATCGGCGATTGACTTTGACAGATCATCGGTTTTGGCTTTCAAGACCTTGTCCAGTTCGTCTCTGTCCGCCTTCACTGCTGCGAGTTCCTTGGCCTGACTATCCGCCTCCGCTGCCTTCTTCTCATAAGTTTTCGTGCTAACACAGCCGCCAATAAAAAAGAAAAACATTAAAACGATGATGAACGATAAAGGTTTTTTATACATGTCTGCCTTCCTCACAATTCTCACAATTATTCATTTCCTGTTTCGCCGTGCTTCGCTCCTCTATCAAAAGGCAATTCGCGTTCCGTAATTTCCTGACTGCGATTTATCTTTGCTGTCTATACTGTGATTAAGATATATTATGGTATGCCAATAAATCAATACAAATGTGCCTTCTCCAGTACGGGCTTATCTCGTGGACATATGTTTAAAAAAAATGGGACATATCTATGTCCCATCTTTCCCAGATATTTCCTTCTTCCCTACGGAGGGCGGATTATACGCCGCTGTCTAGCCCCTTGATTCTGACGGCCTTGACAAAGCGTTTGTCATAGTAAGGTTTGTCGAGGGTATCTATCCTGACTCTTCTCTCCCGCCCGGCTGAGGCGTGGACGAATTCATTGTTTCCTATGTATATTCCAACATGTCCATAGGCCCGCCGCGTATTAAAGAAGACGAGGTCTCCCTCTTTGAGTTCATCTCTCGATACGCGCTTGCCCACGTGCGCCTGTTCCTTTGCCGTTCTCGGAAGGTTGACATCAAAAAATTCGTAAAGCTTTTTCACAAATGCTGAACAATCCAGCCCTCTGACTGATGATCCTCCCAATCGATAGGGAGCTCCCAAGAATCCCTTGGCGACACGGACAAATAATGACCTTTCATGGGGACTGTTCCAGTTGCCGAGCAATTCAGAGCTTGTGTCTGCATCCCCATCCAAATCCGCCAGGTCAGTGTTCATGACGAGGTCGTCATCATCGCCCAAGAACTCATCGTCTTCGGCTGATTCATCTGTTTCGTCAGTTCTCGCCGTCGCCAATTCTCTTACCGGGCCGTGCCTGGCCAGAACAAGCTTCTGTCCTATCTTCAATGATCTTGCATCGACGTGATTCAGCCTGCTGATTTCACTTACGGGATGACCTGTTTTCTTCGAGATGGCTTTAAGGGTATCACCCTTTTTCACCACGTAGTATTCGGCGCCACTAGAGCTTGTCTTTTTGACTTTCGCTACTTTTTTCTTCCCGTTATCGGGAATAATGAGGATTTGTCTGGGTTGGAGGGCATCGCGTGTCAGGCCGTTTGCTTCCATCAAGGCCTGAGGAGTAACGCCGAACTTTTTTGAAACCTTGGCGAGTGAATCGCCTCGCTTAACCTTATATTCCTTTGCAAAGACCTCCTGACTGAGGCCAAATGCAGTGAACAGGACAATCAGTCCCATCCATAGGAAAATCCGCCGTCTCATCATGAAGTACCTCCTCTTTTTCATTCGGGGGATCCCCATTTTGTTAACGGTGCACAGATTTAGACAATGGATGACAAACTGCACACAAGAAAAGCTAACGGCTCCTTTTACAGAAAAAATTATCGTAAGTCAAAACATATTTTCACATAAACTAGTAATGTTCAATAAAATCAAATACAATAAGGCTATTTGGCTTCAACAAAATAGCTGTTTCGGGCGCTCATGGCGGTCATGATTGCTCCAACAATGCTTCCCGGGAGGTCGGCTCCTACCCCTTGCTTTCAGATGACGATTTGGTATATGAAGCATTCTCGATGGCATGACGCCAGAGGAAGAATTGAATCCTCCCTGTCCCTTGCAAGCAAGCAGGCGTGAAGTAATTCCTTGGATTGAGATGAAGAAAATTATCAGACTTGCTATCCTTCTCCTTGTAGCCGCCCTGGTTGCCAGTATCGGCTTATACTTTATTTACCCGGACGTCGCCAAACTGAGAAAGGTCTCCCCGAAAAAGACGGCCTTCATGGAGTACCGGGAAAAGGAGTGGCAGAACCAGGGCAAGAAGAAAAAGATTATTCAGCAGTGGGTGCCCCTGTCGCAAGTTCCCCCATACGCTATAAAAGCAGTTATTATTGCAGAAGACGACAAGTTCTGGAGTCATGAGGGGTTCGATTATGAGGCCATGCAGAAGGCCATTGAAAAAGACATTAAGAAGAGAAAATTTGCCTTAGGCGGGAGCACGATAAGCCAGCAGCTCGCAAAGAACCTGTACTTGACTCCGTCCAAAAATCCTGTGCGTAAGATCAAGGAAGCCATCCTCACGTGGCGGCTGGAGAGAAATCTCTCCAAGAAGAGAATTATCGAGCTCTACCTCAATTGCGTCGAATGGGGCGACGGCGTGTTCGGTATCGAGGCTGCCGCCCGTCACTACTTCAGCAAGGACGTGTCAGAATTGACTGCCCAGGAGGCGGCGCGGCTCGCGGCCGTCCTTCCGAATCCCATAAGGTTCAATCCCACCGGCACCTCGAGGTATGTGGAGAATCGCGCCGACAGGATCTATGAAATCATGGTGAGAAGGGGTATCGTCATACCCGAATATGAAGAGATGCTGAATGAACCTGCGAAAAATGAAGGAGAAGATATGAAGCAGACTGAGGAACCATTACAGTCAGATACTAGGAGCTCTCTGCGTGATAATGCTGCAAAGTCTGGAAAGCCTGTGAATCCCCCCGGCCCGGAAAAGAAATAAATTAGAAATACACTGCCGGGCAGCCTTGTTTTTATGATTAAAAGATTATCTTTGTATTCACGTTTACAGCCTGTCTCCATCGCACTTGCGCTGACGAGATGCGTCTGTTTGGCATCTTAGCCCAGTGCGTGGCATAAATCTGACATTCCGCGGAATTCGTCAATCATAAGCCGGCAATGTGCTCCGCTTCGTCTGTTCCTTTCCTTGAACAGGACTCACGCAAACATCCTTTTCCTGATATTAATGTCGGGTATTTGGCAATTAACTATCAGGGAAGCGACTATGGCAAATCCCTTCTTGATATCATAAAATAAAAGGAAGATTTAACTTAGAAACGGTGCAAACCAAAGATGAAGTTACTGGTCGTAGACGATAGCCCTGACGTTGTGGAAGTCCTGTCCATCATCCTGAAGCTGTCGGGTCACGGGGTGGATGAGGCATGCAACGGGATTGAGGCTGTCCGGCGGCTACAGGAAAACAGTTACGACGTTGTCATTACGGACGCCCAGATGCCGGGAATGGGCGGTGTTGAAGTCTGCAATTTTTTGAAGATGCAATTCCCCGATGTCTATATCATCGGCATAAGCGGCAGTTCCCGCGGCCTGAAGGAGCTGAAGGATGCGGGTGCGCATATCTGCCTTGCCAAGCCTTTCCAGCTCGATGAATTGGAGGAGGCGGTCGAGAACCGAGTCCATGCGTTGCTGCCTGGCTCCAATGATGCTCTATCCCATACGGCAAGCACAGAAACCGCCTCCGCCAGCCTCTAACGCCTTTAAAAGGTCTACTCTTTTCCTTTCAGTGTAAAATAGAAACACGCGCCCTCGTCCGGTTTTCCTTCCGCCCAAACCCGTCCGCCATGCCTATGCACAATCCGCTGAACAATCGCGAGGCCAACGCCGGTCCCTTCAAAATCATCAGCACTATGAAGACGCTGAAAGACTCCGAACAATTTATCGTGATATTCCATGTCAAAGCCGACACCGTTGTCCCGGACATAATATACGACTTCATCTCCATCTGAGTAGCCGCCGGTTTCAATATCTACGGCATCGCGATTCTTTGTGAATTTTACGGCATTGGAAAAAAGGTTGATGTACACCTGTTTAATGAGCGCCCTGTCTCCGTAGCCCGAGGGGACGTCGTCGACTGTAAGCACCATCTTACGCCCCGGGTTTGTGTTTTCCATGTCTTTCCATACATCCCTGATAAGCGCGTTCATGTCCAACGCCGTTAGAGACACATGCTTCTTGCCCAGGCGGGAGAAGGCCAGCAGATCATCGATGAGCTGGCCCATCATATTCGCGTTGGATCTGATTATATTAAATTTATCGAGGGTATCCTTGTCAAATTTATCTCCTTGCTTTTTGAGGATCATACGTGCAAACCCGTCAATGGCCCGTAGAGGCGCACGCAGGTCGTGGGAGACGGAGTAGCTGAAGCTCTCAAGGTCCTTGTTGGCGGCTTCAAGCTGTGCCGTGCGCTCTGCCAATGCCATTTCAGCGCGCCTGCGCTCTGTGATGTCATGCACGATCGAATAGAGCAGATGTCTTCCGTCCAGTTCAATCGGGCCGCTGAATACTTCCACGGGTCGAACTTCGCCGTTTGCCAGACGGTGCGAGAAAACGAAATGATTCCGGCGTTCGGTCTTGGCCAGTTCCATTTCCTCAAAGACCTGCTCGCGCGTAAGGCTGTTGATGTCCGTAATCTTCATCTCTTTCAGTTCCGCGAGGGTGTGGCCGTAGTACATACAGGCCGCGGTATTGGCATCCACGATCTCGCCAGTGTTAGGGTCAATCAGGAGCGTCGTGGCATGGCTCCTCTGAAATATACTCCGGTAGCGTTCTTCGCTCCGGCGCAACGCCTCCTCCGCCAACTCCCGTTCCGTAACGTCGAGAGCAAATCCTATTATGCCGATGATATTACCCTCTGCATCGCGATAAGGTATCTTATCCGTCTCGACTCGGAGATTACCCCTGTTGGTATCCATAGATTCAATGATGTTTCTTTTCGGCCTGCCGGACGCCATTACTTCTTTATCGTCTTTCCAGAAAGCTTCTGCCTGGTCCCTCGGATAAATGTCAAAAAGAGACTTGCCCTCCAATTGTTCTTTTGACATTTCCATAATCTCTTCCAATGCCCTGTTCACACGTATGAAGCGATTTTCTTTATCCTTATAGAAAATCCATGCTGGCACGGAATCGAGGATGATCTGCTGATCTGCCTGGAGTTTTTTCAACGCCTCTTCCGTTCTCTTGCCCTCGGTGATGTCCCTTACAATGCCCCACATCCCTGCATTGTTTCCTGCTTCATCTTTAATCGCCCATACTCTCATAGAGACAGGAATCACCGTACCGTCTTTCCTGATATACTCTTTTTCGTAAACGTCGGAATAGCCCGTTTTCAGGATCTTGATTGTGACAATATTTCTTTCCATCTCATGCCATCTTGCCGGCGTCATTTCCCGGTAAGGGATATCTCTTATTTCCTTCTCAGTATATCCAAGCATATCTAAAAAAGCCCGGTTGCATTCAATGATACGGCCTTTCATATCTGCCATCGCGATTCCGTCCTGAGTGGATTCGTATAAACCGCGGTATTTCATCTCGCTTTCGCGGAGAAGTTCTGCTCTCGTAAGCTCGGTGATGTTCGTGACCGAAGACCTGTAGTGATTGAATTTACCTTTTCCATCTATGACAGCTATGGTGTCGATCAGCGCATCGAACTGATTGCCGTCCTTACTTATGAGCTTCAGTTTGCAGATCTGCTTGCTTCTCAATTCATGGGCCTTCTGAAGATGGGACTGGAAGATGCTTAGATGCCCGGGTACGACAAAACGCTGGAAAGGCTGTTTGGCAAGGGATCGCTTCTCCGCACCGAGTAAGGACGCACCGGTTACATTCGCCTCGATGATATGTCCCTTTTTATCGAAGGTGAAATACCCTACGGGAGCAAAATCATAAAGATCGCTATATTTGTACTGTGATTCAGCAGTCTCCGCCTGAGACTTTTGCAACACCTCATTCTGCATCTCGAGCTCTATCTGGTGAACATGAAGCTCGTGAACGACCTCCTGTATTTCGGGAGGAGACATCTTCTCGGTGCTGATCCCGGATATGGGAATCTTATTTTCCGCACGCTTACGAAGATTATCAAGATGCTTTGCTTTGGGACCGGCTTTTTTCATGCTTGCCCTTTTCCTAAAATATTTTTCTCCCTCACCGCTCTTATCATTTCATCGCCTCCATGGCGAGGAGGATCAGCGGCCGGGGAATGGCTTCGTGGCTGACCTTACGGGCATTGAGGAGCATTCTCTTTCTCCCGATCTTCTCAAAATCTAGTTCAATCTCGAAATTATCGAAAATTTCATCACGGGTGAGAATGCCTTGAAGGAGTTCTCTGAGCGCAGGGATATTCCATTGCCCTCTGCCGAGTTCATACAGGTAACGTCCCTGCACCTCCCTGGCGGAAAACTGAAAATATTTATAAAAGGCGCGATTCGCGGAGACCACGTGCAGCTCCGCATCCAGTACGATAAGCGGGTTTATTCGTTCTCTTTCTATCGCCGCTTTTTTTCCGTGCGCGTGCTTTCTTTTTTTCTGCCATTTGTGCCTCTCATGCTCATGCGCCTGCGAACAATTAGGGACAATGATGAAAAGACTAATCGAAATGACAATGCTGATGAGTTAGGCATTGATATAGAAAGAGGTAATTCCGAAGACCGGTCAACCAGATAAAAAATGCCTATAACGCTTCCAAGAACATGTCGGGTTTCACGGATGTCCGCTTCATTGCAGATACAGCACATTCACTTACGTAGTATTTAAGTTGTATTCCTGGTATATTAAAAAACGTTCACCATTTATTCAAGGAAAAAATCCTTGTATGGTACGACCATCTGAACACAGGATGATGTGTTGACGCGGTTCGGTTTCCGCGGAACATCCAAGCTGTGTATTGAAGAGTTCTTGTATCACGAAGGCCATTTTGATCATAATTCAGACAGATGCTAACTTCACGCTCCCAATGTATGGACCACTATCATTTAATGCATCAATACGAGAAATATTCAGGATCCATATTGAGGTGAGCGTGATTCATTTCGGATTGAGAGGATGCATACTCATCAAAATAACAGTATATTCTGCTTCAGGAAGATAAATTAGTCATGAACCTAATCGGGACTTAACCGGTCTTAAGCTGTTTAGATGGGTTTAAAAACGTAATAAGACGGCCTAAGGCTTTACCATCGAACTTTATCGTTTCTCAATGGGAATGTAGCTGCGGGGTTCAGGCCCTGCCCACAGGCTTTCCGGACGATAGATGCGATTGTCGCTTCTTTGTTCAAGAACATGAGCAAGCCATCCGGCAACCCTCCCCATCGCAAAAATCGGGGTGAAGAGAATAGATGGAATACCCAGAAGGCGGTAGACGGCGCCGGAGTAAAAATCAACATTTGGATAAATGGGTTTACCCGCAGTTTCCATTTTACTGCGGAATACCTTTTCAACTTCCTGCAAAATCTCATAGTACCGAAAGTCCTTCTTCTTTTCAGAAAGTTGTATAAGAAATTTTTGTATGATGTTTGCCCGTGGGTCTTTCGCCTTATACTCACGGTGACCCATACCCATGACTTTCCTCTTTTGGGCAAAGGTTCTTTCCATCCAAACCGCCACATTATTTTTATCTCCGATTTCCTCGACCATCTCTATAACTCGCTGGTTTGCCCCTCCATGAAGCGATCCATACAGCGCACCTATTGCACTTGATATGCTGCAGTAGCAGGTTGAAAGGGTTGAAGCGACAACCCGCGCAGCAAATGTGGATGCGTTAAAATCGTGTTCAGCGTGTATTAGCAGGCACTTATCCATTATTTCGCCTTCGAGGCTGTCCGGCTCAATTCCACTGAGCATATACAGGAAATTGGCCCCATGCGAGAGGTCCATCCGTGGCGTTACATATTCCTTTTTTTCCCGATAGCGACCATACGTAGCGACAACGCTGGCAAGCTGTGATACCTGATAAAGCGTGTCACGACAGTTACAGGTGGCTGAATGTTCAATACGATGTTTCACATAACCGCTCAAGTAGGAGACTGACGATTGCAATAATTCCATAGGATGAGCGGCGGCAGGAAAAGATCGTATCATATTCAGAACGGGTTGGACGAGGGGACGGCTTTGCCGCATGCGTTCCGAAAAATTATTCAGTTCAGCAGTGGTTGGAAGTTGCTCATAGAGAAGCAGATAGCAAACTTCCTCGTAGTTTGAATAGGCAGCAAGATCCTCTATGGAGTAACCCCGATAGTATAGTTTCCCACTGTTACCATCAATTTTGCAAATGCGAGTTTCGTCAGCTACTATGCCTTCGAGGCCCTTAGAATATGGTTTGCCTTCCATGAAGCCTTCCCCTTCGTATATTTTTATATTTCACCCGATGCAGCGCTTGCCCTGAAGTATGTCGAAATGATTGCAGCCGGTTGCCATACATTTATCCATTTTGAGTAACAGCGCTGTCGGTTTTTCATTCATTATGGATTGTTTATATTGACTAATCGTACTACAATCTGCCGGTTTTGATTCAAGCTGTATGAGGGCTGGGAAGGATTCCGCCCTCCCCGATAAGCAGCATTCATCGACTTAATACTACTCTAAATATGATTCACAGCCTAGAGGCTGCACGTGTCTTAATTCATCCATGCTGTTCGGAGAATTAGATGTCACTTGGCTTCAGGTACTGCCATTCCCACTTCCAGATGCCGGTCTCTGCCCTGATGCAGCTATTTTTCCGTCTCTGCCCGGATATCTGCGGCCTGCAGGGATTTCGGATCATACATCTTCTCAGGGATGAAGAATCCGGGGATGAAGGCCATGAACGCGTAAGAAATTCCCAGCAGTGCAATCCCCGCACCGACGGTATAGGTCGTGGCCAAGTAACCGATCATAAGTGGCGATATGGCCGAACCAATGCGGCCCAAGTTATAGGCCGTTGACAGGCCTGTACCGCGGACCGATGTTGGAAAACTCTCGCTCATATAGGTCGCATTGATTGCATAGGGCGCCCCATAGAGGAACCCGAAGATGATAAGCAGGAATGCGACATTACCTGGAGTGGCAGCGTAAATGACAAAGGGCAAGTATACGGCCGTAATGATGCCGCAAGTCACCCACATGAACTTTCGCCCGAATTTGTCCGCAAGGTAGCCCGTGACTACCTTTCCGATGACCATCATAGTGTAGGTCGCTGCGATGTACCAGCCCATATTCTTGAGATTGACGCCGAGATCTTTTACTAGGTAAGTCGGCAGCCAGGTCTGTGCACCGTAGTATGCGAACTGCAACGCGATGGCGGTAAGGCTCCAGAAGATGAAGGTTCGGCGGATGTTTTTGTTCGCCCAGATAAGGGCAAACTCGTTTTTCACCTTTCCGGCTGCCTTGGCAGCCTGGCGGGCTGCAAACCAGCTCGGTGGATCGGATATGTTGTGCAGGAGCCAAAGAGAGTAAACCCCGGTTAGCGCGGCGACGACGAACAGGGGTCGCCAGCCTAAATTCGGGAGTATATAAGCGGAAATGAGAGAGATGATCACGTAGCCGACCGACCAGCCAGCCTGCAGGATGCCGAGGACCGTTGTTCTGATGCGCGTTGGCACATATTCGGATGCCAGCAAATTCCCGACGCTGTATAGAGAGCCAATCCCGAGACCGGACAGGAATCGAAGCAGCGCCACCTGCCAGTAATTCTGGGAAAAAGCCAAAAGAGTCGTGCCGGCTGAAAAGATTGCAATGGACCAAAATGAGACCTTTACTCGACCGATGCGGTCGGCGAGCCAACCGGCAAACACCCCCCCTAGCCCCATGCCGATAAGCGTGTAGGTCGCCAGAGCCCCGGCCATCGTGCTCGAAAAGCTCATCTCCTTCATGAGGCTAGGCAGCGCGAGCGGCAGCGTCTGGAGGTTCATCCCGTCGACGACGAGGGCGATGAAAACGGCAAACGCCACGGTTTTTCCTATTTTGTCCATCTTCTCCACTTGCTGCGACATCGTTCCATCCTCCTTTTTTCAAGCTCGTAGTGGGTCTATAGTTTTATTTTTTTGGTATATTTTCTAGGCGAAGAATCCTTTGGATGCGGTCTCCAACAGTCTTGTCGCTACCTCCCTTCCATTGTAGAATCTGGAGAATCACACCAGCGCTGTCGCGCGGACTCAAAACAACCTCTTTACGGTTGCTGAACTCATCGCTCAGGGGAATTCTGAAGCCTTTTCCTTTTGTTTCCGCGATAAAGTCGTCGAGATCGTCGACCTCGATGCCCAAATGATGGAGACCTTCGCCGTGCTGATCTATGTGCTTATTCAGGAAGCCGTCTGCCTCCATCGACTGGATCAGGCTGATGACATTTTCTCCCAGTTGCACGTAGGAAACCTTAACCGCCCCAGCCTTTTCTTGCAATATTTCCGTACGAATGTGCCTAGCTTTAAGCAGGTCCACATAGCGCTTTGTCGCGGCGTCGGAATCCCTTACCGCAATTGCGACATGGTCAATTCTTTTGACTTCAGCCATTTTCTCCTCCTTCATTTATGTTTTCAGCAAGTGCACTTAGTGATCAATGCCGTAACTGTCGGCTTAATACGGGGTTGAAATAAAACCAACCGAAGCATTATTAAAAGCTGCGCAAAACTGTTTTCGCGGGACTATTGCGATTTGGCCGATAGCTATCTCCATGCTATTCGTAGCGCCGTTGTTAACTTTACCCAATCATGGAGTAATAGAATGTGTTTTTACAAGCATCCCGCAAATCTGCTTCCAGTTCTCATTTCTTTGAGTTCAACTCCCTTGGAATACAAAATCTTATTCAATAAAAGGTTATCCGTTGAGAATAACCTCAATTAGATGAGGGCCTGGTTCGCCCAAGGCTAATTCCATCTCACTTACCAATTCTTGTGATGTATTTACTGAAACTGCCGGGATATTCATTCCCTGGCTGATACCAACCCAGTCTATCTTGGGATTATCCAGTTGGATTAGTGACAAAAAATTGTTCCCTAGCTGACGATATCCAGCCTGCAAATATTCATATTCAAGAGTAGAATATTTTCTGTTCGAACATATCAATGTGATCACGTCTGTGTTTTCGCGAGCCTGTGTCCATAATGCCTGCAATGTATACATTGCGCTTCCATCGGCCTCGATATTGATTACTTGTCGATCCGGGCAGGCCAGTGCCGCTCCTAAGGAACAGGGCATTCCCTGACCAATGGCGCCGCCTGTGATGGTGATATAGCCGTGCGGCTTAATATTAGCGGCGAAGGAGTGGTATTTTGCTGCAGACATAAGTCCCTCATCCACTATTATACAATTCTCCGGTTGGAGGGCTGCTATAATAGCGCACATCTTTTCGGGATTTAATTCACCAAAAGGGATTTCGGGTAATTTATATTCTGCTAAAAACGGACTAATAACGCCGCTAAATGTGGGAACGTTTAGAGCTTCAGCAAGAGATAGCAATGCAGAGCACGTATCCTGTCTGTCTGTATCGATTCGAAGCTTTTTCTGTTCATCAGAAAGATAATAGCTATTTCCCCCCTTATATCCGAAAAAGGCGACCGGTTCATTAGTCCCTACCATTACGACTGCATCGTACTCTGATAGCATATTTCGGGCGTGTTTGGGGAAATAGGGGATACGAGTCAGGGCGGGTAATCCAGCTCCCCGATCTGCATAAGCTGGGAACGTTACCATAAAGAGATCGCATCCTGTCTTCGCCTTAATTCTTGCAACTGCGTCAAGACCAGTTTTACGCAGGGCACGACCACCTAAAATCAGAGCAGGCCGCCGCGATTTCCTGATAAGTTTTGCAGCCTCTTCGATAATTTTCAAATCAATAGAGTCAAAAGTAAATTTCGGTATGGAAATTGTGACGCCATTAGATTCAGACCACTGATGATCAGAGGGCACAATAAGTGTGGATATTTGTCCGATAAGGGATGCTTCTATTGCATCGACTGTATCCCTTGCCAAAGTTTTAACTGAACTGCTATGCCTCTGCCATCCGGAAACTGTTCTGGCTATGGATGCAATGTCCATAGTCAATGGAGCATCAGCCAACAGATGCCATGAAGCATGGTCACCGATTATGTTGAAAACCGGTGTTCGTGCACGATGAGCATTATGTAGGTTTGCAATGCCATTAGCTAGTCCGGGGCCCATATGGAGCAGGTTCATGGCAGGTTTCTGCTTCATTCTACCATAGCCGTCAGCAGCACCGGTGCAAACACCTTCAAATAGACCAAGGACTGGGCGGATGCCGCTTATTGAATCAAAGGCGGCAACAATGGGCAATTCTGTAGTGCCTGCATTGGCAAAACATATCTCGATCCCTGCATCTCTTGCAGTCTTCAAAATTATTTCTGCGCCGTTCATAATAGTACCTGTCAATGGGTCAAGATATCTTGCTTATTTATGATGGAATCGTTCCGCTTACCGGCGCCGCGGGTTTATTCATGTAGCTTGTCCCGGGATTGCCATGATCTCGTGAATTACCTCCCGAAGCGCCCCATATGTTTTTCTTATATAGTTTTCAGAACTCCCTGTCTTTCTTTGAAAGCCTGCTGGGTTCGCCATTAGTTATCAATGCTGTGTATACGGATAAAACCCTGCCTGTGCACCGGTATTATACTATATGGCGCCTTTACTACGTGCGCTTGTTGCTTCTCCTCCATATTCTTTTTTTCTCAGCGGCTTTGATAAGATCATCCTGAAAACTGGGATGCGCAATAGAAATTACACTCTCTGCAATTTGCCAGGTGGATTGGCCCTTGAGGCAAACCTTACCGAACTCAGTGACTACGTAGAAAGCCCATGCTCTTGGTACCGAGGTGATTCCCTGTATATCGGGAACTATTCTTGACACAAGCTGATCATTAACCATACGAGTTGAACGGAGACAAATAAATGCCTTGCCGCCTCTTGACTTTGCCGCACCTATGACGAAATCGCCCTGTCCGCCCGAACCGGATATTTGCCTGTCGCCTATGGATTCTGAAGAGATTTGACCATAAAGATCGACTTGTAAGGCATTATTGATGCTTATGACATTGTCGTTCCGCGCTATATTTTCGGCTTTATTTGTATCATCAACCGGAAAGGTCGCGCAGGCGGGGTTATCATGGAGAAACTCATAAAGACCTGACGTGCCCATGGCAAAGGTGTAAACCATCTTATTCTTATTGTCATATTTATTGAGTCCTGTGACCTTTCCCCTTTCGTAGAGATCGACAAAGGCATCGCATATCATCTCGCTATGCATCCCCAGATTTTTGAGATCAGAATCAGCGATCAAGCTTCCCACCGTGTTGGGGATGCCGCCGACACCTAACTGCAGACATGCTCCATCACTTATCTCTGCAATGATAAATTCAGCCATCTTGATTTCTTCGGAAGATGCCGTTGGTTTAGGTATAGTCATCAACGGGGCCTTTTCAGTTTCCACGATATAATCCACATCGGCGATATGGATATTTTCGCTATGGCCACCTAGGCATCTGGGCACCCCTTCATTAATCTCCAAGATGACAACATCTGCATTTTCCACAACAGCCTTGGTATAGGAGCAGGATGTGCCAAAATTGAAAAAGCCGTCCTTATCCATGGGAGTTGTCTTAATCATAGCCACGTTGGGATGAGGAGCAAACCCGTTTCGAATCCGCCATGGCTGCTCATGGTAGTTGGATGGTATAAAAAATGCCATCCCCTGCTTGGCCAACGACCTGTCGTTCCTACTAAAAAATGAAACGTTGTATGTAAACGTCTTATGTTCAGGATCGCAGATGGCAACCTGCATCGGATGCATCCCGCACGTTATCGATATATTGACATCAGTCATCTCTCCCACTCTTTTGGCGAGCGCCTTATCCAAGGCGACAGGATTCATGACAAAATGACTAAAGTAGACCCAGTCCCCGGATTTCACGACTTTTGCTGCCTGGTCTGCTGTTATCAACTTGCTCCTGTATTGATCCCATATGACCTTTCTCATCCGACTCCTCCTTAAATGCTGATATAATTAACTTTTTTATAGGGAAAGTTTCTCAATAGTCCGTCATGCTATTTGTTTGCGGTGTGTAAGTTGATAGGACTACTGTACGGTACCAACAACTGACGCGCAATCTGTCAGTCTTGCCTGATCGTAGTTTAACGAGAAATGACGGTTTCTATAACTAACCGGTACACGAATTCCTGGAGAATGTGCCTGATGCTGCACTGATGTGAAATACCTCGCCGACATCCGTTAATTCATACACACTAGATCCGCGACAGAATAAAAGCATTCTACGGCAATCTGGCATGCTTCACTTTGTAGGCATAGTAACATCTATACGTATAATATACTATTTTATGTGTATTAGGCAAGCAATGAACAACAGCCGTTTTTGTGAAATATTCTTTGTGAAGGTGCTCACTATTACGCAATGAATTTTAAATCTCTCAAATTGGCTCCGCCTTTTTATTTACAGCCTCTATTGATTAGCAATTATAATTGTCCCTATTCTTCCATATATGGTTTTACAAATGTCTTGTATTCTTCTTCTGTCGTGCATGTGTTATCCAGCATCTTGCATGTAGTGGGTTTTACTTCAGAATATCTTTTCCCTTGTGGTACGGATATGGACAAAGTTGCATACTCCTTACCTTCAAAAACATCGAAAAGATTTTTTGAGGTAGAGTAATCTCCATTTTTACTTAAGTTTATGGCAGTAATTTCTATAAAACATTTATTTAATTTCTTATTGTAGTGATTCACATAACCTGCAGACGTAATTTTTTCTTTATCATAGTACGTATTATGAAAAGCCTGTTTTGCTCCTTGTGCACATTTCTCCTGTGACTCAAGATTGCATTTATCAAGCTTTGCAACCAACTCATCAATTTTCATCTTCTGTTCTTTGATTGTGTCATATGGATTGGAACATCCAACCAATACTAAACAGAATAAGACCAAAGAGACTAAAGTAATATCGTGTTTCTTCATTTTTCCCACAAGACACAAAACCCCGCTCTCTCTTGAGAAGTGTATTACCTTGGGCTAACCTTAACCCTGTTACCTTTAGAGTCACGCATGTACAAGGAACCATCGCTGTCGATATGTCCACGAAAAACATCGCCAGTTTCATAGTTATGAAGTTGTACGTTGCCATCAGCATCGATTGTGCCTCTGTAACGTTTGGAGTAATCGTAGTCATACTGCGGGTGCACTTCTACGTCCTGCCCCTGACGTTCAATAGTCCATTTATCCTGCGCAAAGACTGGAAACTGGACGGTGATTAGCAGGGATATTAGCACGGACCCCAATAGCAACTTCTTCATTATAGTTCTTCCACCTATCGAGGCATCGCAAGGCAATGTCGCATACGCCTAATTGAATAATACTCACTTAAGATATCTTGATTCAGCCCTAAAAAATCAAACGCTGTTATTGTCAGTATCTCGATAACCACGGTACTAACGGCTTCCAGAATATAACCTTCGCCTGGAAATAAAAACCCCCGCCTCTTTTGAGAAAAGGGGTCTCAATAATCAGTCCATATTGCAGATAACCAGATAGAAAAGAGTTCCTAAACCCTCCCTTCAACAATAGATGAGAGCAATTCTTAGTATCACGATTTGCACGTCAAATGCACTATAATATTACATCAAATAAGAAGGCAGGGAAGGCAAATTAATTGGCTTGACTTCTGAATTGATGGTGGCATCCTAAAGGTGATTAGACAAACTGTAAGTGAGGGACATCCGAAAAAGAGGCAAAATGGGTAAGCGTAGATTCTTTATTGTACTACTCACCTGTCTACTGATACGAAAGGCTCAAAAAAGAATGGGCGGTGAGAAGTCCATGTTTCTTATGAAGAGGGGAGTGCTATGAGAAATGTTTTTCGTGGTATTATTATTTTATTACTCACCTGCTTACCGATATTACCCTGTCCAAAGGATGTGGGTGGTGCGGAGTGGATAAGGTACGCGACAGGAGGAGGTGTTCTCCGTCTTTACGATGCTGAAAGTATAAATTATCTACCAAACAATTCTGTTCGAGTATTCGTTAAAATGATACCAGAGGATGAAGAAATTCGACTAAAAATGATAGCGGACTTCCGAAAAATTGACCCGACCCTTGATAACTTTAGGCAATTAAGGTCTTTATATGAGATTAATTGTAAAGATAGGACATACAAGAGTGTTCAAATAATATTTTACAATAAAGAAGAGCGAGCAATAGGAAAACTAACTGATGAAGAAGCATCGGTTACTTATATTTCGCCCGAGTCTACGGAGGAACTGTTATACGAAAAAATGTGTGTAAAGAAAGACACAACAAAGAAAAGGCAGTGCGAAGGGGTTTTATGTTGGTGACGATACCCACTCTTCCATGCTTTACATCGTGACTAAAGCCATAGACAAGTTAATTGTAGTAAGAGGCTCACGAGGTTGCTCCAGAATCAGCTTCCTGTCCCATAACCACGTGTCTACCCCCATCCACAGCAAAGAAACCCTACCTACCTCAAAAATTAAAAAGTGGGGAGAGGGTGGGGAGAAAATAGATTTTTGGACGACAAGGGGCCAGCCCTCTTACATGCCAACCCCTTGATTTATTTGGCTCCGCGGGACATGCAACTGCGAGAACTTTGTATCAACAGTTGTATATGAATCGAAAAGATCCTTAAAGCGATAACCAAACTTTATGATATCCTCTGTTGACTCAATACTTACATGCCTGCTTTCAAAAACCGGAGCACGCCCTGTTTTATCTTTTTGAGCATTTTCATTGACTCACGCAACTGTCCTGTGTAGACTTAAGCGCAGTTTAATAAATCTCGTGAAAGGAGAGTTGCGATGAAAAAGATGCTCGTACTTTTCTGTATCATAATGATTATGGTTACTACTGGGCAGGCAGTGGCTGAAGATTGGAAAGCGGTACAACTCAGTCTCACTCCCGGTATTGCCATTTTCAGCGAAGAGACAAGGATTAAAGGCTTCACGCTCGGCATATGGAGTGAAAACCCGCAGGATGCGTTTGCCCTGGGAATCGTCAACGGATCGTCGAAGGATAGTACCGGATTCAGCTTGGCCCTTGTCAACTATGCAGAGAGCTATAGCGGTGTGCAGTGGTCGCTGTTCAATTACGCGAAAGAGAACTACGCAGGATGGGGTCTCGGCATCGCCAACGTCGCGAAAGGGGACATGAAAGGCCTTCAGACGGGTGTCGTGAACTACGCAGGCAAGCTTTCGGGCCTTCAGTTGGGCGCTTTCAATTATGCCGACAAGGCATCAGGCGGGGTTCAAATCGGAGTGATCAATATTATTTCCGATAATAAATGGTCCGACTTCCCCAACGGATTGGCACCAGGAATGGTTATTGTCAACTGGCGTTTCTAAGAATGTGACGCCGAAGCCGATTCTGTGGTTTTCGGTTTAAAGATACTAAAACAACACCAAAGCAAAAGAGGTCCAATCCTTTGGGATTGGACCTCTTTTTTTTATGGCTCCAGGGGACGTACAACGACAAGAACTTTTCATCTACCATATTATTCCAACGCAAAAGAGCACTTAGCGCAAATTAAACGATACGCCCTCAACTATTCTAAAGAGGTCGTTCCGAAAGTTTACAATTACTGAATAAAATATTCATGCTGACCCGCCGTCAAAAGATAAGAAAGGGGGCATAACGCCATCGGGGTTCCCGAAGTCGCCAGGGGATACTAACCCCATTGAAATCAGCAACCCCTTGTTACGATATGTGTTCGCAATCAGCGTTAGCTCTATCGACCTCCTCTCAATGGTGAGATAGTGCTATTTGGAAGGGGAGGCAGGTACGAGTTTGATACCAAGTTGTTGCAAAAGATCCATCTTATTATAATAGTCAGAGTTCCTCTTGATCTCACCCTCTTTTAATTCTCCGACAGAAACTCCCCGTATTGAGAATCTCTTGCCCGTGGCGAGTAACCCGGCCATGTCTCCTTTGTGAGTGCCGGTCCAAACCCATTCTCCGCAGTACCAATTGCCGGAGATGAAAGAGGACTTTAGTTCAAAATTTGTGTCCGGAAATGCCGCGAAAAAACTATTGATGAAAGCTCTAAGCTCTTCCTTGCCGCGCTTGATCACACCGATACCTAATTCCTCATAGACGCAGTCGTCCGTGAAAAAGGAAACCACCTTCTCCGTATCATGTGAATTCCAGGCCGCCGTATATTCATTTAAGATCGATGTCTGTGCTCCCGCCTGAATGGCAGACCCAAAAACCCAGGCCGAGGTCACCAAGATACCGAAGAGGACCCATATTGATTTTCTTGTAGCCATAATCGTTTCCTCCAAAAGGTTAGTGGTTAAGTTGTGAGACCATACCCTCATCTGCATGGACAGTCAATGGAGGAAGTCCCATCCCGTAATTTACCGCACATTGCTGATTTCCGATTGAAATATTGCATCAAGAATGCGAATTCAAAAAACAGCATTACAAGAAGGAAGTGATACCCGAATGGTTATTGTCTATTGGATCGGGATTTGGCCGGATAATTTTCCAACATAAGAGTTCTTACAGCCGTACGTATTGTGGTCTAATGATAACAACGATGCTTATGATATTAATTTTTGAGCTGTAAGAGATAGCCGAAATTGCAACGATAATTCCAAAATAGAAGAGGTCCAATTTTGAAAATTGGACCTCTTTTTTCTGGCTCGCCGGGACACACAGCTGCAAGAACTTCTCCTCAACGGTTATTTATCAAGGGAAACGGATGCTTAGGGAGAATTGAACAGTACACCTGCAAGCCAATACGAGGGACTATCGTAAAGAGGTGAATATTATCGATTGAAAGCACTAACGGGTAGATCACTACCGGCCTTGCCGTTGGCTGGTACTTGTACTAATATATTGAACACTGACAGTGGCACTCACTTTCCCATGCTCCATCGGCTTCTGTTTCAAGAATTGAGCTTGTTCCAAGATGGTTTGACGCCGGAATAGTCTCCAGAGAATTTTTTTTTGAATAAATGGGTCCCACCCTATCGCTCTAGCCCCGGCCAATGAGGGCGCATTCTCTGCGCGGATAAAGGCCACAGCTCGCAGCGCCCCTTCCTGTGCGGCTTTTTTAAAGAGACTCATTGTTATGTACCTCATCATCCGTCTGCCTCGAAAATCCCGATGCGTAAACATTTTCTCACACAAGACCTCGTACGGCTGGAGTTCGGGGAAACCATTACCAAAGTAAGTTCGAAAAGCCCCGCTATCGGCAGTACGGATCAACCAACACATGCAGCAAGGTTGCCCCTCCTTTGTAACACCCACATAACAGGTAGGAAGGTTGGCTTCGGCGAGAAGCCTCTGGGTCACCACGAGGCGGAATTCGGTCTCATCCATACCTCGTTGCTCGACATTTAGCAGTCGTGGTATATCCCCTTCCTCCAATGCTCTGATCGTCACCGAGCTATCCAATTCTGGTACATCAAAGTCGCCTGTGAGGTCGAACTGGAACCCCCACAGCGCCTCATTCGAATAGAGTCGGCGCCTAATCTCTCCAACGAGAAGTTTCAGTGCCAACCTGCGCTCTACCGATGACAGAAGCTTCACAAAGTTGATCAATTTCACTATGTGCATAAACCTTCACTAAGAGACATTTTTCCTCGTATGAGACCGGACAAGAGCCCGCCAGAAATCTCGGGAAAGCGTATCCTTAGCGGACAGGACAAAGGCGGCTGTTGCCCCTGCAAACCGGGCTAATGCATTCGCTATCTTTCGGTGATACATGTTCCAGTGAACACATGTCAGGTAAGCACGGACCAAACGGCCCCGCCAATAGGACGTCGTCGCGGACCCCCACATGCGCGTGAACGACCCTTTCTCGGCAAGTATATTATCGCGAGACCAGACGCTTTGAGCAGTTGCCTGCGCGTAATTTGTCGTGCTGTGCTCTCGATCCCTGACAATGCAGGCCACCGCAATATTGGTGCTCGCCATCTCGCCTCGAAGAGCCACGCGCCGACATATATCTTTGTCCTGACAGACAGTGAGTCGTGGATCAAACCCACCGGCTTCAAAAAAGCTGTCGGCCCTTATCAGAGACGCTTGTAAGGGGAGCCACTCGCCCGACATCACCTGCACGAATGCATTGCCCTTTGCCTCAATATGATGCGCCGCAAGCAGCTTCTCTTCTTTATCAATCAATCTCGAAGTTCCATAGACCCACGACACGCTGTTATTGCAGGCCACGGTCCAGAGTTCTTTTAGTCCGCCAGGCAGCATCCAGTCGTCGTCATCGAGAAAGTGGAGGTAAGCCCCCCGTGCAATGGCCGCACCCGTGTTGCGCGCAACGCACCGCTCGCGCCTACTGGTGTGAAGTATGGTTACCTTTTCGGAGCGCTGCCAATCGGCCTCCTGAAGGGGACAGCCAGAGTCGTTGACAACGATGACCTCAAACTCGGCTGGCAATATTTGGGTAAGTATGCTCTCTACGGATCGCCCCAGGGATGAGCGGCCTACCGTGGCGATAATGGTCGAGCAAAAAATGCTTGAATCAACTCCGGGCGACATCCAGATCACCTTCCCGATCATCGATCATCGAACCCGATACGTGTGACAATCATGGGGCCGACTGTACAGTATATAGTCCACTTTATTATTAAAAGAATAGGGACGAGCGACGGAACAATCAGGAATGCCGCGCCAGTCGCGCTGTTCAGTGAAATTTTACCTTTTCCGGAACTGTGAAGAAAATACGCTCTTGTTCTTACATCAGGATGAATTTGAACACTATCGCAGTACATATATATAATAGTAGACTTGTGGAAGAATTACTGCAAGTGCGTCAAAACCTGATTTCGAACCAGCTTTTGACTTAATCCTATATCGTAGGAATTCTGGGTAGAAAAGGTCAGACGTCGCAAAAGATATTCTCTTATCTGTAACTGCCAATAAGGATTACAGTTAGAAACATGGTATGCAAGTCAAAATTGCCAGATGCTACATTTCAGGAAGGTAGGCGCACCATCCACCCGCGCTCTGCGAAAGCCTACCATGCGCTTCTGTAATTCTTGATAGGATAAAAAGGTACTGCACGAGATAGGTGATGAGTTCTCAGGAGTGGTAAAGAAGTGGTAAAAAGTGAGATAATAAAGAAAAAGGGGCTAACCTTTTATTGGCAAACCCCTTGTCATTACTGGCTCGCCGGGACACACAACAGTAAGAACTTCTCTACAACGGTTATATATCAAGGGAAACGGGCTGTTAGGGCAAATTGAACAGTTCACCTACAAATTTTCACCATTGGTTTCTGGTTAAAGGCAGAGATTACCGATGGAAATGTAGATAAAAAAGCAGGGCCAATCGACCCTGCCTTTTCTTTTTTACTTCTCTATCAGATTATTCTTTACGGATTTAACCCCTTCGACGCTGCCCGCAATCTTGCCTGCTTTCACAACGGTATTTAGGGAATCAACGAAACCGCTCAGTTGCACGATACCATTGTGGGTCTCGACATTGATTCCAAGCGCCTTGAGTGCTGCGTCTTTGGCAAAAAGAGCTTTGACCTTGGTCGTAATAACGGAATCGTCAAGGTATGCACCGGCGCTTTCTTTGGCCCCCTTCACGATTAGGTCATTCTTTACGGATTTAACCCCTTCGACGCTGCCTGCAATCTTGCCTGCTTTCTCGATGGTTGTCTTGGAATCAACGAAACCTCTCAGTTGCACGATGCCGTTGTAGGTCTTGACATTGATGTCAAACGCTTTAAGGGTATCGTCTTTGGCGAGAAGAGCTTTGACCTTGGTCGTAATGACTGAATCGTCAACATACTGGCCGGCAGATCCTGCGAATGCACACGGCACCACCATGACCAACAGAACGAGGACTACAAAACACCAGATAAACATATGTCTCTTTTTCATAATCATTCCTCCCTTTCGTCTATTTTATTACGACTGGTTTTGGCACCCTCTGGTTGGGTTTAATGGTTGAGAAGTATATAATCTATGACAAATAGAAGTCTACAATATGCCTATCACGATTACCAATAGAAATCTATTACAAAAGAAAAAATCTGGTTGGTGTGAGCTACAGGAAGTAAGTGGTACATTGGTGCAGAATTATAAAGACAACGCCGAAGTAAAGGAGGTCCAATTTTATAGGATTGGACCCCCCTTCTTTAAGGCTCCCCGGCGCGGACTCGAACCACGGACCCGATGGTTAACAGCCATCTGCTCTACCGACTGAGCTACCGGGGAATTATTGATCTCAATAGTTTCAATAGTATAAGATAATCCGAAAGTCAACAATCGTCTTATACGCGTTGCACTTTATGAAAAAGTCTTGATAAATCCTTTTAAAGTCGATATTAAAAGTTAATATGAGTTGCGCCTTATAATACAAGACAATCTTCTTGTCAATAAATGTTAGCGAGAGCCTTATGACACTTAGCCGATATCACTGACGGGAAGGAAATCTTTCAAATTTTTCATTACACCTATCATTCAATATCAATAGAAGGGGTACGGAAAAATGGAAAAGTATGTTTGCAGCATCTGCGGATATGTGTATGACCCGGCGGAGGGGGATAAGGAGGGTAACATTCCTCCCGGCGTCCCGTTTGATAAACTTCCCGACGAATGGGTATGTCCCATATGTGGCGCCGGGAAGGAAGAGTTTAACCCTGAATAACGAGAAGCCGATACGAAGGTGACCTTTGGGAATCGAGACTGAATGGATTCCCGTCTCTTATCGGTATGCTGGTTGCATGTTTTTTCGCTGGACGCGATTAATTGCGGAGAAAGGCTCTTGGGGATGAGTACGACAGATGCTTTATATGAAGCATATGCGGGTGAAGCAAAGGCGGCGCTAAGGCTGAAGGCATTTGCTGAAAAGGCCAAGGAGGAAGGATACCCTCAGATCGCGAAACTCTTTCGTGTCATCGCTTTTTCCGAGGAGATCCACGGGGCGCGGGCGCTCCTTGTCTTGGGGCGGGTGAAGAGCACCGAGGAAAACCTCGCCATGAGCTTTGAATCGGAAACAAGAGTTGCCGGGGTCGCCTATGATGAATTTGCCAAACAGGCGGAGGCGGAAGGAAGCTCCGCGGCCGTACTTCATTTTAGTCAGAGTAAGGATGTGGAAGAGGTTCATGCAAAGCTCTATAAAGAAGCAATGAGCCACGTGATGGAGGAGAGGGAAACCACATACTACGTCTGCACGGTATGCGGTTACGTATCGGATGGAACACTTCCTGACGAGTGCCCCGTTTGTGGCGCAATGAAGGAGCAGTTCACGCATTTTGATTGAGAGATTTTGTTATCATGGGAATTTTCATACGCTGGATAATACTGACGGTGTCTATCATTATAGCTTCCTACCTGCTGGAAGGCATTCATGTCAGCAGTTTTTTTTCCGCATTGTTCGCGGCGGCCGCACTCGGAATCTTAAATGCCTTATTCCGTCCTATATTGCTGATTCTCACCTTGCCCATTAATGTCCTGACTCTGGGGCTTTTCACTTTTATAATCAACGCCCTGATGCTGAAGATGGCATCCGGCATCATTTCCGGGTTTGAGGTTCACGGGTTCTGGACGGCCGTAATCGGTTCCCTCATCATCAGCGTCATAAGCTGGCTCCTCAATTCCTTCATCAGTGACCGGGGAAAGGTAGAGCGTGTGCAGTATATCGACCTCACGAAAAAAGGTGATAAGTGGGAATGACCGGCGTCACGAATTTAACCCCCGCCATGAGGCAGTACCTGGAAATCAAGGAGCAGCATAAGGACTGCATCCTTTTTTTCAGGATGGGGGATTTTTACGAGATGTTTTTTGAAGACGCAATTACCGCTTCCAAGATCCTGGAGATTACTCTCACATCTCGGAACAAGGGAAAGGAAGACAGCATCCCCCTCTGCGGCATACCCTACCATGCCGCCTCATCATATATCACAAAGCTCATCGAGAAGGGTTTCAAAGTAGCAATCTGTGAGCAGACTGAAGATCCAAAAGAAGCGAAGGGCGTTGTAAAAAGGGACGTGGTGCGTATCATCACGCCGGCTCTCTTTGTAGATGAAGAAGATAGTGCGAATATCAAAGAAAATGCCTTCTTGATGGCTCTTGCGCTCCGAGAAGACAGGTTCGGCCTCGCTTTCCTGGACATATCTACAGGGGAATTTCTGGTCACGGAGTCTCAAAACAGGGATATCTTGATAGCGGAAATAAGCGGCTTTGATTTTCGCGAAGTCATCTTCGAGGAGGACTTTCGTGAAAAGGCTGTTGTGAAGATGTTGTCGCAGAGGAATCCCGGACCCAGAATAAATTTTTTCACGGAAGATTATTTTGATTATGATGCCGCTTGTAGCCGATTAAGAGAATACTTTTCCGAAGAGCTCCTGACTAAGGAAGGTATATTAAGACATCCGGCTGCTGTGGCCGCAGCCGGCGCTATCCTCCGTTACGTGGAAGAAACGCAGAAGGATCACCTTGGCCACATTAATGCCATTCATTGGTATGAGACCGACAGCTATCTCATCATGGATGAAATCGCCAAGCGGAATCTTGAATTATTTGCGACTATAACCGAAAACAGAAAAGAGGGGTCGCTCTTCCATATTATCGACGAGACAATCACGTCCATGGGTACGAGGAGACTCCGGTGGTGGCTCAACTATCCTCTCGTGGATCCGGAAAAAATCAGAGAAAGACTGGCAGCGGTATCTGAAATTAAGGGAAACCACATCCTGAGGGGAGATCTGAGGAATGCCCTTTCCCATGTCTATGATCTGGAAAGGCTGGCAAGCAGGGTTTCTATGGGCGTCGCCAATGGGCGCGACCTGATTGCTCTGAAAACATCTCTGAAGGCGCTGCCACAGATCAGGGCCTTCATTTGCGGCTTGGATGCTTTCCTCTTGGCGTCAGTTTATGCCGGGATTGACGAAATGCCAGATATCTGCAGCATGATTGAGAGAGCCGTTGTCGAAGACCCGCCGATGACTATTAGGGAGGGTGGAGTCATCAAGGAGGGTTATGACCGGGACCTCGATGAGCTGATATCCGCGAGCAGAGATGGGAAAAAATGGATCGCCGCCCTTGAACAGAGGGAAAGAAAACGAACGGGGATCAATTCTCTGAAAGTAGGATTTAACAGTGTCTTCGGATATTACATTGAAGTCACCAAGGCGAATACAAGTCTCGTACCGCAGGATTATATCCGAAAACAGACCCTCGTGAATGCAGAACGGTATATCAACGAGGAGCTGAAGGGCTACGAGCATACCGTGCTTTCCGCAGAGGACCGACGCAAGGAGCGGGAATACGATCTCTTCATCCAAATCAGGGGAGAGATATCTAAGGAGATAAAACGGATTCAGACCGCGGCTTCACATATTGCCGACCTCGATGGCCTCGCATCTCTGGCGGAGGCGGCGGAGCGCTATAACTACTGCTGCCCTGTTGTCGATGATGAAGACAGGATTGAAATAAAGGACGGCAGGCACCCTGTCGTGGAAAGGATGCCTCTGCCGGACGGTTTTGTGCCCAATGACGTCCGTCTCGATCTGGATGAAAACCGCCTCCTGATTATCACCGGCCCGAACATGGCAGGAAAATCGACATACATCAGGCAGATCGCCCTCATCGTGATCCTTGCCCAGATGGGAAGCTTTGTACCGGCGCGGGAAGCACGTATCGGCGTTGTCGACCGGGTGTTTACGCGTATCGGAGCGGCGGACAGCTTGGCGAAGGGGCAGAGCACGTTTATGATCGAGATGAATGAAGTTGCCAATATCTTGAAGAATGCCACAAGGAGAAGCCTGATCATCCTAGATGAGGTTGGCAGGGGCACCAGCACATTTGACGGGCTCAGCATTGCGTGGGCAGCGGCGGAATATATCCACGATCCGAAACTCATTGGGGCGCGCACGCTCTTTGCCACTCACTATCACCAGTTGACAGACCTGGCTTTTACGAAGGAGGGAGTGAAGAATTTCAATATTGCCGTCAAGGAGTGGGGAGACAAGATCATCTTTCTCAGAAGGATCGTAGAAGGCGGAACAAACCGGAGCTACGGCATTCAGGTGGCGAAAATAGCGGGACTGCCCGAGGAAGTCATTGTGAGGGCCAGGGAGATTTTGAATAACCTTGAAAAGGGGGAATTCGACGAGGTCGGCATGCCCAAGATCGCCCGCGGCAGGAGATCGGCTCCGAAAGACAGGGCGCAGTTAAGCCTCTTTGTGGACGAGAAGGACATGATCGCGAGTGAGCTCAAATCGCTGGATATTCCTAATATGACGCCCCTTGAGGCCCTACAAAAGATCAGCTCCTGGAAGGACAAACTCTTATAAGAACTCAGTCACCTGAGTAAATTTTTCGATTATCTTCTTATTATTTGATACAGACTCTTCGCACCTGCTTCGCGTCCGTTACACCCCTGAGGGCTTTTTGCAGTCCATCCTGAAGCAGTGTGGTCATGCCTTCAGCGGTTGCCGCTTCACGAATATCCTCGACAGATGCGTGTTTCTGAATCAACCTCTTGATCGTATCGGTATTGAGGAGGAGTTCATGGATACCCATTCTTCCCTTGTATCCTGTCTTGACGCAAGCCTCACATCCCTTGGGACGATAGAAGATCAGATCGTCTGAGTAAGGTATATCCAGTTTTTCAAAAAGGTCATGGCCGTAACCTTCCACCAATTCGTTATATTCATCAATCGACGGATTATATGCCTCTTTGCAGACCGTGCAGAGGGTTCTCACCAGACGCTGTGCAAGGATTCCCAAGAGGGAGTCCGCAAAATTCAGTGGGTCTATACCCATATCGAGAAGCCTGACAACCGTCTCCGGGGCGCTGTTCGTGTGCAGGGTGCTGAACACCAGATGGCCTGTCAGTGATGCCTCGATGCCGGTCTTTGCCGTTTCGAAATCCCTCATTTCGCCTACCATAATAACATCCGGATCAGCGCGAAGGAAAGCGCGCGTCACAGCGGCAAAATCTAATCCGATCTTGGGATGCACCTGTACTTGACGAAGCCCATATTGGGTAATTTCAACAGGGTCTTCCGCCGTCCATATCTTCTTGTCCGGGGTATTGATGTGGTGCAATGCTGCATGCAGGGTAGTAGTTTTTCCGGAACCGGTAGGGCCAACGCATAGGATCAGGCCGTAAGGTTTTTCACAAATATTGATGAGTCCCTTGTAATTTCTGTCCAATAACCCCATTTCTTCGAGCGGCATGGTTGTGCCCTTGGCGAGTATTCGCATGACCACGTCCTCCACACCGCCCTGCGTAGGAATTGTGGCAACACGAAGCTCGATTTCTTCACCACCGGCACGCCTGAATTTTATCTTTCCGTCCTGCGGGAGTCTCTTTACGGTTATGTCCAGATTAGACATGATCTTTATTCTGGAGACGATAGCGGCCCGGTAATTGTACGGAAGGGTCTGATAGAGCATGCACTCCCCGTCAACCCTGTAACGGATTTCCACGTTTTTCTTCGCGGTATTTGGTTCGACGTGAATGTCAGATGAGCGCCTTGCATATGCGTCGTTAATGATCTTATTCACGATCTGCATGATGACGCTATCTGATTCCGTGACAACTTCACCTTCATCTTCATCAGCTTCTTCATCTGAAACCAGTCGTCCCAGAATGTCCGTTATCGACTGGTCGACTTCATTCGTCGAGTAGAACAGATTGATGTACTTGATGATGTCGTCCGGTAGCGCTACGTCATATTTTACTGCCTTCGTTTTTAGGACACTTTCAATCGTATCGCGCTTGAGGATGTTGTAAGGGTCATCCATGATGACGTGGATGTTTCCATCCACTCTTTCTAGGGGTACCCACATCTCACGGCGGAGAAATTCTCTCTTCAAATTCTTCAGCAGGTCTCCCGGGATGGGGCGTTTGTCGTTGAATGGAATTACCTTGCAGTGGAAATATTCTTCATAAGATCTGGCGATATCACTCATCGAGATCTTATATTTACTCATCAGGAAGGTTTCCATCGACTCCTTCTCTTCTCTCGCTCTATCCCAGGCGCTATCCAGCTCGTATTCCTTGAGAAACCCGCGCGTGACGAGGTAATCGAATCTTGTCTTCCTCCTTCTTCCGTATATCTCCTGATTGTTGATTGCTATTCCTAAAACATCTGCGATCTCCAGCAAGAACCCTTGTTCATCTTCTGTAAATTTACCCTCAGTTTTTCTGTTTAAGATCTGGACAACACCCTTGAGGGTCTTTTCATAAAAGATAGGAGCCGCCAGAACCTGCTTGGTTCTGAAGCCTGATTTCTTGTCCCATCTGTGATCAAAGGTTACGTCCTTATCGATGGTCTTGAGCTCCTCGATATCATAGACGTCAGCTATGTTAATCGGTCGACCCGTATTTGCCACATAACCGGCGATGCTTTTGTTACTGACGGGCACCCTGATTTCCTTAAGCTGAGAGCCGACGAGAAACATGGAATATATTTCATTTTTTAGTTTATCCACCATGTAGATGGTGATTGAATGGGCATCAAAGAGGTCTAGAATACCGTCCTTCAGATCCACGAGGATCTGCCTGGTATTGTGCGCAGAGTGGATGCGGTTTGTGATATCCTGCAATGCCTTACGGAGGCGCAGTTGCTCCTCGAGATCGGCTTGCTGATTAATCGTCAAATTGCTATCCATCACTTTCTTTTCTGCTTGCAGAGCGTCCATTTTTAATGCCATTTAACAATCATTACGCTACATTCACATGTTTTCAAATGGAGAAAATTTCTTCCGCATACTAAATCAGAACAAGACAAAAAACAACACAAACCTATTTCTTGAGGATTGCCTTAGGGTGTTGTGACAAATATCACAAACGAAAAAGGAAACCATAGAACTAATATCGGAAAAATGATCAGGTTTCTGTAACAATTTTTGAGAAGTCGGCGATCATATGGAATACGCCTGAAATCTCCTTGAGAAGGGAAAGGCGGTTAAACCTCACTGCATCGTCCTTTGACATCACAAGGACATTATTAAAGAAATCGTCAACAGGTTTTCTCAAAGTAGCGAGTTCGACCAGGGCAGAAAGATAGTCATCCTTCTCGATATGCTTAATGACTTTCTCTTTTGTGCCCAAAAAGGCACCGTATAGGGCTCTTTCTTCTTCGGCTTCGAACTTCGAGGGGTCAACGGAACCATCCCTAAAGTCCTTAATAATGTTGCCTACGCGCTTAAAAGCGATTGCTAGCGGTTCGAAATCCGCGTGCGACTTGAATGCTTCCATCGCCACGATTTTTTCAAATGACCGGATAATATCCGTGGCGCCCGTCTCAAGTACGGCGTCAACCACATCATAGGGGTGTCCCTGAGAGGTGAGCAGATTTTCAAATCTGCCCCTGAAGAATTCAAGCACATTGGCCATTATCTCCTCAGGGGCTCTTTTGAGCTTACCATTTAGAATCGTAAGGCTCTTGTTGATCATGACTTTCAGGTTGAGAGGATAGCGCTTATTTATGATTATGTTGATAATCCCGATGGCCTGTCGCCTCAGCGCATACGGGTCTGCTGTGCCCGTAGGTATCAGATTGACGCCGAAGAATCCGACGATGGTATCGAGCTTGTCCGCGATGCTGACGATGGCGCCTTCATCCGTTTCCGGGAGATCGCCTCCTGCAGCTGTGGGCAGGTAATGTTCATAGATTGCCTTTGCGACGACAGGATTTTCACCGGCGATCAATGCGTATTCCCTCCCCATAATACCCTGAAGTTCGGTGAACTCGCAGACCATCTGTGTTTCTAAATCGGCCTTGGCGAGAATGGCAGTTCGATCGACCGTATCTCTGAGGGAAGGATTTATGTGATCGGTTATGAACAGGGCAAGCTCTCTCATCTGCATGACCTTTTCGTATGAGGTTCCTAGTTGAGAGTGAAACACAACCTGTCTTAACTTATCAAAGTGCCTATCCAAAGAGGTTTTTTGATCCTCTTCGAAAAAGAATTTTGCGTCTGCCAACCTCGCCCGAATTACTTTCTCATTACCCCGAGCTACGACTTGTGGGTCTCGGGCGAGAGTGTTGTTTATAGTTATAAAATATGGCAGCAATTTTCCTTTATCATCGACTACAGGGAAATATTTTTGATGTGAAATCATAGAGGTCGTAAGAACCTCTTTGGGCAGCTTAAGGTAGTCCTTATCAAAGCTTCCGCAAACGGCCGTCGGATATTCGACGAGATAGGTAACTGTTTCAAGAAGATCTTCCGTGTAAAAGATCTTACCGCCCACAGTACCCGCGGCTTTCTCAGCCTCCTCAAGTATAATCCTCTTCCTTTCCTCGGGATCAACGATGACAAAATGTTTTTTGCAATTTGTCACATATTCTTTCATTCTTTTCACTTTAAATGATTTTGTGCTCATGAAGCGATGGCCGTAGCTCCTGTCTCCGCTTTCTGTGTTTCCAATCACAAATGGTATCGTTTCGCCCCCGTATATGGCGAGTATCCAATGAATTGGCCTTGCGAACCGAACTTGCAGGTTAGACCAGCGCATGGACTTTCTGAAGGGGATGGATGCTATAAATTTTGTCATAATCTCAGGTAACAGAGCTATCGTATCTTCTCCGGTAATTTTTTTTCGCGCACAAATATACTCGCCCTTTTCCGTCGCAACTACTTCGAGCTGCGAAACGTCAATTCCTTGGCCTGTTGCGAAACCGACGGCAGCCTTGGTTGGATTCCCTTGCTCATCGAAAGCAACTCTCTTGGCGGGACCTATTTTTTCAATAATCTGGTCTTCCTGCCTGCTTGCCACGTTAAAAACACACAGACAAAGTCTCCGTGGCGTTGCCATGGCTTTGACTTCATCGTGCTGGATGCGTCTATTGGAAAACTCTCTCCGTATAATCTCATCCATGTCCCTGATGGCTTTCGGCAGAAAAGCCGCGGGTATTTCCTCTGTCCCTATCTCGAGTAGAAGTTCTTTGCCCATTAATCATCTCCAGTTCTAAATTTTAAGCTTGGCTATCAAAATTCAGAAGCGTTCGGATATTCGGGTGTTGACGTTGTTCAGTCACCCCTATCTATTTTTTTCACTTTTCCCAGGAGGGGAAACCCCATCTTTTCTCGTTGCTTAAGATAACCTTCGGCGCTTATTCTGGCCAGATTCCTCACTCTGCCGATATAGCTTGTGCGCTCTGCCACGCTTATTGCACCGCGGGCGTTCAGCAGGTTGAATATGTGGGAACATTTGAGGCAGTAATCGTAGGTGGGGAGGATCAGCTCTTTTTCAGACATGCGGATGGATTCAGCTTCGCACATATCAAAAAATTTCCTCAGCATGCCCACGTCTGCATATTCGAAATTATAGAAAGACCATTCCACCTCGCCTTTGTGGTGCACATCGCCGTAAGTAACTTGGTCATTCCATTTAAGGTCGTATACATTGTCTATTTCTTGTATATACATGGCAATGCGTTCGATTCCGTAGGTGAGTTCACCGCATATAGGATTGAGGTCGATGCCTCCGCACTGCTGGAAGTAGGTAAACTGCGTTATCTCCATGCCGTCGAGCCAGACTTCCCATCCCAGTCCCCAGGCGCCGAGCGTAGGTGATTCCCAGTCGTCTTCTACAAATCTGATATCATGGTCGAGAGGATCTATGCCGAAATTCTTCAGTGAGTCAAGGTAAAGACCCTGGATGTCAAGGGGCGACGGCTTCAATATCACCTGATACTGGTAATAGTGCTGCAACCTGTTCGGGTTATCTCCATACCTGCCATCCGTGGGCCTTCGCGACGGCTCGACATATGCAACATTCCAGGGCTCCGGCCCGAGAGCCCTGAGAAACGTCGCCGGATTGAATGTCCCGGCTCCCACCTCAACGTCATAAGGCTGTTGAATGACGCATCCGTAGTCTGCCCAGTATTTGTCAAGAGCAAATATTAATTCCTGAAAGTTCACCTGACCCTCCTCGGTTCCTTAGCGGCCTCTGCTTTGATTTTATGAGTATTTAACCGCGGCTAACTAACATGGGTATAGATGCGTGTCAACATGAAAAACTGAAGGCGGGCTATGGCGAAGATAGGATTCCCATTTTTTGGATATCATTAAGGACCATGAATGATTTAACTTCTTTTCCGAGGATGTGGTGAATAAAAGCGACGAGGACGTCCCGGCTTTCTTTGGCCGTCTGCTCCGAGAAGGTAATCATATTGGTTCTTGCAACATCTATCTCCTTTCCCAGGAGAAGCGTTCTTATGGTCCCCAAAGAAACATAAAGAGAGTCGGTGTTGTTCCGGTGGCACTCACTGCATCTCAAGCCGCCATCTCTTATGATAAAATGATACGTGACCTCTTTGCCCACGGGCTTCTTGCAATTCATGCACCTATCTAAAACAGGTTCATATCCTGCAAGTCTCAGGAGGCGTATCTCAAAAAAACGTATCAAAGCTTCCGAGCAAGTTCCAGCGTCAATGAGGCCGAGGAAATCCAGCAACAGTTTAAATAGGTCGATATTTTTTTTGCCTTCCAGCGTGAATTTGTCGATTAGCTCCATAAGATATGAGGAAAGGAGCGTCTTATGAAGGTCTACCCGGATATTTGCGTGGTGGTCTATGACGTCGCACCCTTCAATGAGAGCGAGTGTCCCCTGTCCTTTCTTGGAAAAAATGATGTTGCAGTAAGACGAGGGTTCAAGGGCATTGGGAAATCTTTTTTTGCTTCGCCGGGCGCCCTTTGCGATCCCCTTAATCTTACCAAAATCGCTCGAGTAAAAGGTTACAATACGGTCCGATTCCCCATAGTCGAGGGAATGTATGACAATTGCTGAAGTCTTATGCACGACCCTTGTGTTCATGGCAGGTCCCGATATTTTATTTCCCCGCCCATAATTGTCATTATGGCCCTTCCTTTCATCGCCTGCCCATGAAAGGGTGTGTTCTTCCCTTTTGATAGCAGCCTGTTACGGTCAACCGTCCAATTTCTGTTGGGATCAATCACTGTGATATCGGCGTCTCCGCCTGTCTTTAAGGTTCCCTTGGAAATGTTGAGGATCTGCGCCGGGTTTGTACTCATCTTGAGTATCAACTGGCCGTGCGTCAGGACGCCATCGTCAACAAGCCTCAGGCTGAGAGCAAGGGAGGTTTCCAACCCTGTGATACCGGATGAGGCATATTCGAATTCAACTTCTTTGTCCGTCGACGCATGCGGAGCGTGATCACTTGCAATGACGTCGATGGTTCCATCCTTAAGTCCTTCTTTTACGGCTTCGACGTCTTCGACAGTGCGGAGCGGGGGATTGACCTTGGCACATGTATCGAATTCTCTCAATGACTCGTCGGTAAGAGTGAAGTAGTGGGGAGCGGTCTCCGCCGTTACCCTTACGCCTCTCGCTTTGGCACCCCTGATCAGTCTCACGGCACCCGCAGTGCTCACATGGGCAATATGAAGAAGTGCTCCTGTATAATCGGCTATAATTATATCTCGGGCAACGATCGCGTCTTCCGCTATATTGGGAATTCCCTTAAGGCCGAGTTCGGTGGATACGAACCCTTCATTCATAGATCCCCCGTAAGACAAGCAGGTGTCTTCGCAGTGTGAGATGATTGACATGCCGAGGGAAGATGCGTATTCAAGAGCCCTTCTCATCAGAGCGCTATTTGCCACCGGTTTTCCATCATCTGAGAATGCAACGGCACCGGCATCCTTCAGGTCCATGAATTCCGTAAGGGAGGCTCCTTCTGATCCTATGCTGACAGCGGCAATGGGGTACACATTAACGATGTTGCACGAAGCTGCTTTTCTCTTTATATACTCGGTTACAGACCGGGTGTCATTGACCGGATGGGTGTTCGGCATGCAGGCCACGGACGTGAATCCTCCTGCAGCGCCGGCTTCGCTTCCCGTTTGAATTGTTTCTTTGTATTCAAACCCCGGTTCACGCAGATGGGTATGCATATCGATTAATCCAGGCGCCACAACCATACCGTTGATATCGATGATATTGATTTCCCGGGACGCAGATTTCCGGGAATCAGTCTTGGGCTTATGTGCACTTTTCCCGATCTCGGCGATCTTTCCATTTTCTATCAGAATATCCAGGTGTGCATCCAGGCCCTGTGAGGGGTCGATTACCCTTCCGCCCGAGAGCAGTAATTTCATCGTTGGCCTCCTATGAGAAGATACAGCAGTGCCATGCGGACAGCCACGCCGTTTGTCACCTGGTCAAGTATTATAGAGTAAGGACCATCGGCAATGTCAGGCGAAATCTCGATCCCCCTGTTGATCGGTCCGGGATGCATAACCAGGACGTCTTCTTTAGCCAACTTGATATTCTGTCTGTTCAGACAGAAGAAGTTGGAATACTCCCTGAGAGATGGGAAAATTTTCTGCTGCTGTCTTTCCAGCTGAATCCTCAGCATCATGATTATATCAACATCTTTGATTGCTTCTGCCAGATTGTTATAAACGGTCACCCCCATGCGCCCGACATCCCTGGGGATCATCATTGCCGGTCCAGCCACAATGACATGAGCCCCCATCTTCGTAAGGCCATAGATGTTGGAACGGGCTACACGGCTGTGTGCAATGTCACCCACAATCGCCACCTTGAGACCCGAAAGCACCCCCTTTTTTTCCTTTATAGTCATCATGTCTAATAGTGCCTGGGTTGGATGTTCATGGGCCCCATCGCCGGCATTAATTATCGATTGTTTGATCATTTTTGCGAGCATATAGGGCGCACCTGCTGCACTGTGTCTGATAACAATGGCATCCGGATTCATGGCCTCCAAGTTTCGGGCGGTATCGATAAGGGTCTCGCCTTTTACGACACTACTTGTCGTTGCAGAAATATTGATGGTATCGGCGCTGAGTCTCTTTCCTGCTATTTCAAAGGAAGTCCTGGTCCTTGTGCTGGCTTCGAAAAAAAGATTTACGACCGTCTTGCCCCTCAGTGTTGGGACCTTCTTAATTTCCCTTGTAGAGACTTCGATAAAGGATTCCGCCGTATCGAGAATTAGATTTATCTCATCAACGGAAAGGTCTTTGATGCCGAGGATATCTTTTTTCGCTAGCTTCATGGTTGAACCTCAAACAAGTTATTGCCTCTGTTCGTTCAAGTTCTTAGGCGCTCTCTTTTCATTGGTTATCTTCCTGGATAACGACTTCGTCCACCCCGTTCTTCTCCATGAGTTTCACGACCACTGATTCCCATAACGACGACGGCAGATTCTTGCCTACGAAATCCGCACGAATCGGAAGCTCGCGGTGTCCCCTGTCAATGAGCACCGCAAGCTCTATGAGCTTGGGCCTGCCAAAATCAATAAGGGCATCCATGGCTGCCCTTATCGTCCTGCCTGTGAAGAGGACGTCATCAACTAAGATAACTTTCTTATCATCCAGAGAGAAAGGGATGTCCGTCTTGCCCAGCATGGGCTTCTTGTTCGTCAGACGCAGGTCATCGCGATAAAGCGTAATATCCAGAATGCCTATCGGTAAATCAACCCCTTCAATCTTGGTTAATTTTCCTTTCAGCCTCTCTGCGAGGAAAACGCCTCCTGTCCTGATACCCACCAGACATAATTGTTCCGTGCCTTTATTTTTTTCGAGGATCTCGTAGGCTATTCTTGTGAGAGACCTGTCTATGCCATCCGCATCCATGACGACTTTTTTCTGTTCCATTGCCGTATTTCACCTCGGAAAATAGCTAAAAAAAAGCCTTCCCATTGTTAATGAGAAGGCTGGTAAAAAAGCTGATGGCTGTTCTGGACCATATCCTTTTTCAATCTCTCCGGATTAAATTAAAAGGCTGCCTCGGCGGCAATATCCAAGTTTGGACTATCATCTTTCCGGGCAATTGATTACTTCTTATCATATCGAGGGAGAGAAAAAAAGCTTTTTTATGCCCTCAATAATGCTCCGGCAATCTATCCGCGTCTTCGTTTTAGATACGGCCCGCTAGCGGGGCAATTGAGCGATTCTCTTCCACCTGATTCTGCTTATCACGCTCGAAAATCTGCCCAAGAAAGAACCCCCTTTTTCATCATAGGGCGCAATTGACCAGTATATGATAAAAGCCTTCCCCATGACATCTTTGAGGTCAACCAAACCCCAGAATCTGCTGTCGTAACTCTGGTCTCTGTTATCACCCATCACAAAAATAGAATCAGGACGAACTTTCATCGGCCCGAAGTTGTCTCGTGGCTGTATAGAGCCGGGGATGACGAAATCATCTGTGTAAACGCCATAGGGATCATTGTATGGCAGGCCGTTTAAGTAAATTTTTTTGTTCCTAATTTCTATGGTATCACCGCTTATCCCGATGACACGTTTGATAAAATCCTTGGACCGGTCTTCGGGGTATATAAATACGACTATATCCCCGCGTTTCGGTTCGCTGATGGGAATCAGTGTATTTCTGATAAAAGGTATCTTTATGCCGTAGATGAATTTATTTACGAGTATATGATCTCCGATTTCAAATGTCGGCTTCATGGACCCCGAAGGGATTTTAAAGGCCTGAACGACGAATGTCCGTATAAAAAGCGCTATAAGGATGGCGATGACAATCGCTTCCGCGTATTCTTGTATTTTAGACTTGGGTTTGGTCATGATTCAACCTTTCGCAACCTTCGCAGAAAGCATCTCCGTCCGCCTCAGTGCGGACCCACAGGTAACGGTCCCGGCACGAGTAATTTCCCGGGGGAGCTTGCTATTCATATGAAGAAAATCAACCGTTCATGAATATATATTTGACATTGTGATGACTATCATCACGAGAGCGCAAAATCCTTTTATGAGAGTTCCGGCAACCCTTCCCAGGATAGCAACGTGGCCTACCCTCAGCGCAGGTTTCAACTTGGCTTGGTGGATCATTTCGATCGCGAGCAGACCGGCAAAGCCACCGAGAAAAATTCCTGCAACGGTGCCCAAGCCGAGAAAGAGAGGGGTCATTACCAGGGCACCGATGAAACCGCTAATTGCAGATATCCAAATTGCTCTCTTGGATATTCCAAATCTTGCCGCCCCTGCCATTCCCAATGAAAAATCGATGGTCTCTGCAACTATAGAGATGACCAGCAGGATCAGGATGATCTTTATGCCGATTCTTTCGAAACCGGTTATCAAAGCATAAAGGATGACATCAATAAGTATTACGGCTGTCCCGGGAATGCCGAATACTATGGAAAAGATTCCCATAAAGAGCACGAGGATGAAGACGGTCAATCCTGCAGTTTCAAGCGGAGTCACTAATTATCTTCTCTTTCTCAGTGTCGAAGGTCTGTACCTCTCCCATGCAAGGACTACGGGAGCCGCGATAAAGACGGACGAGTACGTGCCGAAGATGACGCCGATCAGAAGCGCAAAGGCGAAATCGTGAATAACGGCGCCGCCGAATATATATAGAATGGCAACGACGATGGCCACCGTAAAGGAAGTCAGAATAGTTCGGCTCAACGTCTGATTAATGCTCTCGTTCATGACCGTGGGAAGGTCTTTCCTCGTATTCTTTCTGACGTTTTCTCTAACCCGGTCAAAAACCACTATCGTATCGTGAATGGAGTAACCAATAATCGTCAAGAGGGCGGCAACAATGGTAAGCGTAAATTCTATGGCGAAGATGGAGAATATTCCTACTACTATAGTAACATCGTGAATTACACCTACAATGCCGCCTACGGCATGACGGAATTCAAACCGTATGGCTATATAGATAAGCATACCGACCCAGGAAAAAATAACCGCTAAGATCGCTTTTTGCGTTAAATCCTTACCAACCTTTGGTCCCACGACCTCGACCCTCTGCACTTGGAAAGCGTCTTTCCCGTATGCCGTATTCAATGCTTCATCGATCTTGTTGGAAAGACCCTTGATCTCCGACGAGGACTTTGCCGTTCTTATTATTACCTCGTCGGTGCCAAACGGTTGGATAACGCTGTCATCGATGCCGATCTGAACCAGAACCTTTCTAATGTCGTCGGCTGATACTGTTTTGTGAAATTTAATCTGGACGAGCGTGCCGCCGGCGAAATCGATCCCGTAGTTTAGCCCCCTCCATGCGATAGAAATTATGCAGATAATGGTTAGCACTACCGAGAAGATAACTGCGTATTTTAACCTACCGACAAAATTGATATTGATTCCCGGCTTTACAAGTTCCATTTATGTCTCCTATGGGTCAAAAGTTATATCAGAGTTCCAAAGCAAGTTCCGATACAAGAGCGTCAAACGCTGACAGATTCAATCTTTCTATACCAGATGAAGTAGTCAAAAATAATTCTCGTCACAAAGACGGCGGTGAACAGGCTCGAGATTATGCCTATGCTCAGGGTAACGGCGAATCCCTTGACGGGTCCTGTACCGAACCCAAAGAGGAACAGAGAAGCAATCAAAGCATTAACATTCGTATCAAAGATAGTCATGAAGGCCTTGGCATATCCCGTTTCAACGGATACCCTCGGAGTCTTGCCTGCACGAATCTCTTCACGAATCCTCTCAAATATAAGAACGTTGGCATCTACTGACATACCGATAATCAAGACGATGCCAGCTATACCGGGGAGGGTCAGAGTCGCCTTGAACGCAGCTAAGGCACCGAGAATGATGAATATATTCATAATCAGGGCAATGTTCGCCACAATTCCGGAGAGTCTGTAATAGACAACCATAAATACGCCTACCAGAATGCCTCCCAGAATGGCGGACCATATTCCCTTGTCGATGGAATCCTGGCCCAAGGAAGGCCCAACGGTCCTTTCCTCCAGGATATTCACCGGTGCAGGGAGAGCCCCCGCCCGCAGGACTATTGCCAGGTCTTTGGCTTCATCCATAGTAAACGATCCGGTGATCTGGGCCTCGCCGCCTGAGATTCTCTCCTGAATTACCGGGGCCGAGTAGACCGAGCCATCGAGAATAATTGCGAGGCGCTTTTTCACATTCTCTCCTGTTATCCTGTCAAATATCTTCGCACCCTGGGCATTAAACTTTATGGCCACATATGGCTCACCGAATCTGTCGCTTATCTTTACTTGTGCACTCTCCAGGTCACCACCAGTGAGGAGGGTTTGGCTCTTCAGCAGGATCGGGATATTTGTCCTCCGCCCCGTTTGTCGATCCAGTCGAGTTTCATAAGCAATTTGATCGCCCTGGGGCACATTGCCTTTCAATGCGTCATCTATACTGTGTTCTTCATCAACAAGCTTGAATTCCAGAAGGGCCGTCTTTCCGATAAGATTCTTGGCGCGTTCTGTATCTTTGATGCCGGGAAGCTGTATGACTATGCGGTCATTTCGCTCGGGTATGATTTCCGGTTCGGTAATACCAAATTGATCTACCCTGTTCCGGATAGTCTCGAGACTCTGTTCGATGACCATTTTCTTGATCTCTTCCGCTCGTTTGTTCTTAATCTTGAGGACAACAACTTCTCTGCCGCTCCGAACTTCCGATGAGACCGTTTCCAGATCCGGATAACTATCTTTTATGACTTTTTCAAATGCGCTCTTCGATGCGCTGTCGGGGAGCTCAAAGGATATGGCACCTGTCTTGCTCGTGCCTTCAAGATACATGAAGCGGACTTTACTGTTCATGAGGGTCTCTTTCACTTCATTGGACAGGCGTTCCGTAGCGTTTTCCAGCGCCTTCTCTGTGTCAACTTCCAGCACCAGATGGGTTCCTCCCTGAAGATCCAGGCCCAAGTGAATTTTATCCATGGGCAAGTGTTTCTTCCAGATGTCGGGAAGGTCCGGTGTCAGTGAAGGTGCAATATAAAATAATCCCAAAAGGCAGACAGTCAACGCCATTGCCGCCCTTATTTTAATACCCTTGAGCATGTTTTACCCCTTTCAACCTGAGTGACGAATTCGTAAAGTGCGAAACTGGATTTGCGCTCTATTGCACCGTCATCACGTACGTGACGAAATGTTTCGCTCCGGGAAAGCCGTTGTTCCTGTAACCCGGCGTGTGTTTGGCGCAAAGCGGTCTACAGTCTACTTATCGCAGTTAAACATGATTCTTAGGTAGCTTTTTGAGTAACAGCACCTATATATTCTCGTGAAACCTTTATCCTCACTTTTTCAGCAACTTCAAGCGTCACGACAGTATCTGTCAAAGCCGTCACTTTTCCGTGAATCCCTCCCGCAGTTACTACCATATCTCCATGGGTGAGGCTTTCACGCATTTTCTTAATTTCCTTTTGTTTCTGTTGCTGCGGCCGTATCATGAGAAAGTAAAAGATGGCAAAGACTACAGCCATCATTATTATAAAACTGATATCTCCTCCTCCTCCGGCGCCGCCTCCTCCGCCAAAGCCACCCATAGCATAAGCAATGTCTGTCAATTTCAAATCCTCCTCTTTGCAGTTTGGCTGTCAGCTATCAGGTTTAATAACCATTCAAATCAAGCCCGGTTGCTGATTGCTGTATTTTGATCGGTTAAAAAAGATTTTTTGAATTCTTTGTACTTACCATCTCTTATCGCCGCCCTGATGCGGTCCAGCAGGTGCATGAAATACCGGACATTATGAATAGTATTTAGAACCATGGCCAAAATTTCTTTGGTCATATACAGATGTCTCAAGTATGCCCTTGAGTAGTTTCTGCAAGTATAACAGTCGCATGTGCGGTCCAAAGGCGAATCGTCATCCCTGTATTGGGCGTGTTTTATAACAACCTTTTCATGATTTGTAAATAATAATCCGTGTCTGGCGCAACGGGTGGGTATTACGCAGTCGAACATATCGATGCCATAATCCACGCATGTCACTATATCCTCAGGCGTTCCCGCACCCATCAGATATCTAGGCTTGTCATCGGGAAGGAGGGGAGCGGTCAATGAGGTGATATTCAGCATCTCTTCCTTGGGCTCGCCCACGCTCAACCCGCCTATGGCATAGCCATCAAAGCCAATATTCGTCGCTATTTCTTCTACGGCCCGCAGCCTTAGATCAGGATAGATCCCACCCTGGATGATGCCAAATAGTGCCTGCTCATTATTTTTTTTTACTTTTCTTGATCGCCTCGCCCAATTTAGAGTCAGTGCCAAAGATTTTTCTGCCTCTTGGAAACTGGCGGGATATGCCGTACATTCGTCGAGGCACATCATGATATCCGAATCGAGGGCCTCCTGAATCTCAATCGCAAATTCCGGACTAATGAAATGCATCGAGCCATCAATGTGGGATTTAAAGATGACCCCGTCATCACTTATTTTCCTGAGTGCACCTAAGCTGTATACTTGGAAACCACCGCTATCAGTCAGTATAGGGGCGCCCCAGTTCATAAATTTGTGGAGTCCGCCCAGCTTCTTAATAATTTCAGGCCCTGGCCGCAGATAAAGGTGATAGGTGTTTGCAAGGATTATTTCTACGCCAAGGTTTTGTACAGTTTCGGGGATAAGAGACTTGACAGTGCCTTGTGTGGCTACCGGCATGAAAACGGGCGTATTGACCTCGCCGTGGGTTGTATGGATTCTTCCCAGACGGGCACCCGATGATGGATTTTTCCTAAGCAGCTTAAATTGATACATAATACATGACTAATACATGTTTATTCCAAGGATCTCTTCGTGCAGCCCGCGTGGCATTTTGGCGTCGAGGTGATTTCTAATTCACGAAATGCCGGCCCGACAACCGCCCCTTTGCTCCGAAACTATAGAATGATCATGCAATCTCCATAACTGTAGAAGCGGAATCTGTTTCTCACCGCCTCTTTGTAGGCGCGCTCTGTCAAATATTTGCCGGCAAAGGCACACACAAGTAAGTAGAGGGAGGATTTGGGAAGATGAAAATTAGTTATTAGTGTATCGACCCTCTTAAAACAGTAACCAGGATAGATAAAGAGTCTGGTATAGGCGGAGCAGGGTTTAATCTTGCCTGCCTCGTCGGCAGCCGATTCAAGAACCCTTGTCGATGTCGTTCCTACAGCGATAACTTTTTCGGCGCTGTTTATTACTTCTGCCGCTTCAGGAGTTATTTCAAAAAACTCCTCTTCCATGATATGTTCTTCGACATCATCTGCTTCTATGGGGAGAAACGTCCCATAACCAACATGCAATGTAACGGGCACGACGTATACACCATTTTTTTTGAGGGTGTCGAGAACATTCTGAGAAAAATGCAAACCGGCCGTCGGTGCTGCAATTGAACCGGGAAACCGCGCATAAATTGTCTGATACCTGTCTACATCTGCAGACGATTCGAAAGAGTTCTTATGCCGGTTGATGTAGGGTGGGAGAGGTGTCCTTCCATATTTTTTCAGAAAATTGGCAAACGCCAGGTCAGCTGCGAACGAAACGATCCATTTTTTCTGCGATATGCGATCAATAACTTGTGCCTCGCATTCTCCATTGAATAATATTTTTGCTCCCACACGGACTCTTTTTGCAGGTCTTATTAGCACCTGCCAAGTTTCTAATGATTTCGGTTCTCCGGACATACGTGACAGGAGAAGTATCTCGAGCATTCCCCCGGTGGACTTCTTTCCTATTAACCTTGCCGGAATTACCTTTGTGTCATTTATGACCAGTACATTTCCCCTTCCTGCAAATTCCGGCAAGTCATGGAAAATTCTGCATTCAATATCGCCTGTACTCCTCTTAACAACCATCATCCGAGATTCGTCTCTTAGATCACATGGGGTTTGAGCGATAAGTTCCCCAGGAAGATGATAGCCGAAATCCTCTAATTTCATCCTTCAACTTCTTCCGAAATATATGAGAATCAATCCTGCGACAATTGCGGAAAGCCCCAGGATCCTCAGGACTGAGTCGGGCATTTCCTGGAGTTTCATAATATAAGACTTAACCTTTTCCGGGAAAGCGAAATACGGGAGCCCTTCGATGATGAAAACCATTCCCAAGACACATAAGAAATATTCCATTATATGATTATTCCTTCAACTTCGATTCATTCCACAGATCATCCATATCTTTGAGCGAGGCGCCGGCAGGGTCTTTGCCCCGTTCCGCAAGTTTTTTTTGGATGTACGAGAATCTGTCGATAAATTTCGCAACGGATGCCTTGAGCGATTCCTCAGCATTTACGTTTACAAACCTTGATATATTCACTAGGGAAAACAGAAGATCGCCCATTTCTTCCCTGATACATTTACAGTCATTGGCGGCCAGGGACGATTTGAACTCATTGAGCTCCTCTTCAATTTTAGCTAAGACGTCTTCCGTTTTCACCCAGTCAAAACCTACTTTGGAGGCGGCTGTGGTTACTTTTTGCGCCCTCTCGAGGGCCGGCAGCGAGCGAGGAATTTTGTCAAAAAGTCCGCGGGCATTGTCATTCCTTTTTTCTATGTTTCTCTTGATATCTTCCCAGTTGTCCTTGATCTCGTCAATATTCTTGACTTTGGTGTCGCCAAAGACATGGGGATGCCTTCTTATCATCTTTTCCGTCACATCTTCCATAATATCTGGGAGCTTAAAGTCGCCTGCTTCCTCAGAAATATGAGCCAAAAAGAAAACCTGAAATAGAAGGTCCCCCATCTCCTCTTTAAGAGCCGCAGGCGATCCATCTTCTATCGCTTCAATGAGTTCGTAGGTCTCTTCCAGTATATATTTTGCCATATCCTCTTTTTTCTGTACTCTATCCCAGAGACACCCGTCTTTGGATCGCAGCTTCTGGATAGTCTCGAGAAGCCTCCTAAAAGATGTTTCAGTGTAGCGCGATGTTTCTTTCATTTTCCTCACTTTCAAGATTCAACCTATGCGTATTATTAACATCTTTATTATGGTGTTACAATCACAGAAATCTTTTCGAGTGCGCCTGAATAGAGAGAGCTGTGAAGATAATGTGGAGACGGCGAGGTTGTCTTGATGGGTCGAAAAAAATCTTTTTCCCGCGAAATGAATATTTTTCGAGACTTGTCCGAAACTCTCATTTTGTTATTGCATGTTCCTCTGTTAGCATGTATAAAATATTAAGAAGAATCATCATTTATTGTTTGTTGCTGTGGCGAGAGCGTATGTCCTTGGACATGTAATAATCTGGCTGGACGAAATGGACGTCCAGGATAAGGAGGTGTGTGTATGTCAAGCAGGGTCGATGATTTCATCAAGGGGTTACTCGTTGGAGGTTTGATTGGCGCGGCCATTGGAATTCTCTATGCGCCTAAGAGCGGTAAAGAGACACGTGAGGATCTCAGCAAGAAAGCTGAGGAACTGATACAGAAGGCGAAAGAGGAATATGAATTAGCGCTGGAAAAGAGTAAGAAGGCTTATGAAACCGCCGTTCAGCGTCTGAAACTTTTGGAATCTTCGGCCAAGGAAAAAGTTGGCGAGATGGAAGCAAAAGTTGAAGGCCTGGCTGAACGGGGAAAAGAGACAGTTCTGGAGACCAAAGGGCGCCTGAAGAAAGCAATAGATGCAGGGGTCGAAGCCTTCAAGGAAGAAAAGGAAAAAGCGTAATAGAGAGCGCATGCGCATAAGAAGCGGGAGATATACATGTTTCTCGAGACCAGCGTTGTAATTCTAAGTTTTGTGTTTCTTCTCATTGCGGTGTTAGCTGTCCCCTTTCTGCTGCAGCTTTGGCGGACCGCAAAGAGTATAACCATGACGTTGCACATGCTTAATGAAAGCTTGCCCGGCATCCTCAAGAACCTCGAAGAAATTACCACGAATATCAACCAGGCAACCCGTACAGTAAATGAACAGATTGAGGGATTGTCAGTCGTTGCCAGGCGCATTCAGGGGTTGCTGGGCATAGTATCGGACATTGAAAATATCTTGCATGTTGGAGCCCGTCTTCCTGTTTTCAAAACCGTCAGAAACGCCTTCGCAGTTCTGACAGGGGTGAGGGTATTTCTGAAGGTATTTCTATCTCCACGCAGATACGAATAGCCATCTAATCAAATTAGATTGTATATTCTGTTTGTGATCATGGAGGTGTGCATTATGCCCCGTGTTACCTACGGAAAAAAAGGCGGGCGTGTCCGTACCATAACTGTCAAGGATAAACCGCAAGAAATGAGGTCCGCCGAAGATGTAGTCCGTGATCTGAAAAGAGAACAACAGAGACTGCCGGGCGAAGACTACCGCGAGAAATCACTGGCCCTCTATGGCCTTATATGTGCTCGGTGCGGACGAGAGTTTGATGAGTCGACACGTCATCTTCTCACCGTTCATCACAAGGACGGCAATCATGACAACAACCCATTCGACGGGAGCAACTGGGAAAACCTCTGTGCGTATTGTCATGAGGATGTTCATAGCCGGGGAATTCTTGGAGAATATCTGACAGGCTCCTCAGGTCAATCAGACAGCAGTCCGGTTTATGAGGATCTGAATGTAAAAGATTCCTCTCCCGTCAAGCTTGGGTCTCTTGGGGAAAAATTGAAGAAGGCCATGGAGAAAAAGTGATTAGATAGTGTTTGTTATTTGATTATCCTGAGATTATCTTTCTGCTTGACGATCTTATCTCCCACCGAAGTTCCACAGTATACACACATATATTCATACTTGTCGCCTTCAGAAAGAATTAAGAGGAGCCTCTTTCTCACCGGGACGGCTCTCTTACACTCAGGGCAGAGAAGCTCTGTGGCATCAAAGTCCTTATAAGTTTCCCGTCTCATTCTGTTCTGTCGTCCCTTTCGGGTATATTTTTAGCATTTTCCAGCCAGACGGTGGCTTCGCTGTCGCTCGGTGCCCGATAATCTCCCCTGGGAGACAGGGACCCACCCGACCCAACTTTCGGGCCATTAGGTATACATGAGCGCTTATACTGGCTCAACTTGAAGAAGCGCTGCAGATAAATTGTAAGCCAGCGTTTTATTTCGCCGATTGTGTATTGGTTTCTCTTTTTTTTCGGAACATCCGGCCACTGGCCTTTGGTCTTATCTTTCCAGGTGCAGTAGGCCATGAATGCAACTTTGGTAGGAAGATAACCGAATCTCGTGATGAAGAAATTGTTAAAGTCCTGCAAATCGTAGGGGCCTATTACGGACTCAGTCTTCTGTGCCGGCTGGTCGCCGTCTATCCCCGGAATTAATTCAGGGCTGATTTCCGTCTCAAGGATGTCGAGCAAGACCTCCGAAGTTGCCTTCTCGAACAGCGAAGAATGCGCGACCCAGCGTATCAGATGCTGAATGAAGGTTTTTGGTACGCTGGCATTCACGCTGTAATGAGACATATGATCACCCACGCCATAAGTACACCAGCCTAACGCAAGTTCACTCAGATCCCCGGTACCGACAACCAGGGCTTTCTTCATATTAGCTATGCGAAACAGATGGGAGGTACGTTCCCCTGCCTGAATATTTTCAAAAGTGATGTCGTAAAGCTTTTTCCCTTCTGCGAAGGGGTGACCTACATCTCTTAGCATTTGCATGCAACTTGGTTTTATATCAATCTCATTGGCCTCCACGCCGATGGCCTTCATCAACTTCACCGCATTCGTGTAAGTCTTTTCTGAAGTTGCAAATCCGGGCATGGTGTAGGCCTTAACGTTGGACCTCGGCAGACCCAAGAGATCCATTGTTCTCGCCGCGACAATCAGGGCGTGGGTTGAGTCCAAGCCGCCGGAGATGCCGATCACCACGTTCTCGATCTCCGATGATTTTAGACGCTGGGCAAGCCCATGCACTTGTATGTTGTATGCTTCATAGCAACGCTGATCGCGCTTTCCCGGATCCGCGGGTATATACGGGAATCTCGGATACTCCCTGTCCAGCAGTATGCGTTTTTCAACTGGGATGACGTTGAATGATACCTGCCGGAATCTTTCCAGCCGCTCTCTGTGCGTGCAGGCATTCTGCCCAAAGCTGTTCATACGCATCCTATCCTGAGCCAACCTATCGAGATCCACATCCCCATAAATCAATTGGGACTGCCATGAGAAGCGTTCCGATTCTGCCAGCAGATTACCATTTTCATAGATCATGGCATGCCCGTCCCACGCCAGATCAGTGGTGGATTCTCCAGGACCTGCAGCCGCATAGAGGTATGCAGATATACAGCGCGCGGACTGGTTTGATGCCAGGGATTGGCGATAATCTGATTTGCCCACGGTTATGTTGGAGGCGGATAGGTTTCCGATAACGGTCGCCCCGGCCATGGCAGCGTAGCTGGAAGGTGGAATGGGTACCCAGACATCTTCACAGATTTCTATAAAGAAAGTGAAATTATTTACATTCTTAACATCAAACAGTATGTCAGCTCCGAAAGGAACGTCTTCCTGCCCGCAGATATCGATAACCTTTGATCGGGCACCTTCAGCCGGGCTGAATTGGCGGCCCTCATAAAACTCCCGGTAGTTGGGCAGATAAGACTTGACGGCAATGCCAAGGATGCGGCCCCTATAAAGGACAATGCCGCAGTTAAAGAGCCGGAAATCAACACGCAGGGGGGCGCCAATGACCAGGATTATATTCAGTTCTCTCGTGGCCTGGAGAATTTCTGTCAGTCCGTCCACTACGCTCGTGAGAAGGGCATCCTGGTGGAAGAGATCCTCATTCGAGTAAGCCGAAATGCCGAGTTCAGGAAAGAGGGCGAGAATGGCATTATTGGCTGACGCTTTCTTAACCAGTTCGATTGTGCGGGATACGTTAAATGGGGCATCAGCAACCTTCAGCTCCGGTATGCAGACGGCGACCCTGATGAATCCATGATTGTATAAATTAAAGTATTCGCGTTTTTCACTCGATTCCATGGCGTACATTAACTTCCCATCTTACTTGTCAGCAATCAAGCGGAAATTTCCGGGCACAAATTTGAAATCGATATCTTAATTATGCCACATAAATTTTGTAAATGATTAGTCGGCTTTTGTCAAAGAAAAATGACAGATAATGCAGCACTATTTCTTTCAGATAGTCTTTTCTACATAGGCGTAAGCGCTGTGATTGTGGATACTTTCAAAATTTTCAGCTTCCACGCTGTACCATGTGAAATTATTATTTCTGTTTAGCTCCTGGGCCACATTTCTTACGACATCTTCCACGAACATCGGGTTTTCATATGCCTTTTCCGTGACAAATTTTTCATCAACCCTTTTCAGGAGAGAATATACCTCGCCGCTTGCCGAGTCTTCCACCAGCCTGATAAGGTCCTCAATCCAGAAAAATTTCTTGAACCTCACCTTCGCCGTTACCATACTTCTCTGGTTATGGGCGCCAAGATTGCTGATTTCCTTTGAGCAGGGACATACAGTAGTGACCGGTACAACTACTCCTACGAGGAAATCTGTCATGCTGATACTGTTTTGTCCGCTGAATGAGCATGTGTATTCCATTAGACTTTTCGCCCCCGATACGGGGGCCGTTTTCTCAACGAAGTAGGGAAACTCAATTTCCATGTGCGCCGATTCCGCATGAAGTTTGTCCTTTACCTCTTCCAGAATCTTATGAAAGGTCTTTATGTTTATCTGCCCTCTGAATTCGTTCAAGATTTCCACAAAACGGCTCATGTGCGTACCCTTGAAGTGGTGAGGCAGATCGACGTAGATGTTGATGGTCGCATTGACATGTTGTGTGCCATTCGCGCGATCCAGGACCACGATGGGGTACTTAATTCCCTTAACGCCTACTTTTTGTATATCTATATTCCTGTTATCTTTTTGATTTTGAATGTCGATCATGGCCGTTTCCGTAATAAGTAGCTCTCGCGTTCTCTGACTCCCATACAGTAACGTGGGATACGTAAAGATAGCTTTCTTTTATTTTTCCCGAAATTCTGTCATAAATATATCGGGCAATATTTTCTGACGATGGGCTTGTATCTTTGAAGTAGTTTATGTCATTGAGATATTTATGATCCAATTCTTTCAGTATTTCCTCCGTCCACTGCTTTAATATCCTGAAATCAATCAGAATGCCGGCATCGGCTAGTTCAAAGGAGCATATGGAGACTTCGACGGTAAAATTATGACCGTGCAGTTTTTCACAGGCCCCACCGATCTCCATTAACGTGTGGGCAGCAGAAAATTCCCGCCTTATTGTGACTTCATACACGGGGGTTCTAGTCAACTGATTTTTTCACCAATATAAAAAAGTTCCATCTTCAGTATTCTTTTTTCAAAACTTACTTCTCTGAAGAACTGATTGCAATGTGAGCGCAGCAATCTTGTATTATATCGCGTCGGATGCACATCTTTGGAAAAAGTCTTACAATTGCCACCACAAAAGCGATGCCAAGTATTCTCTAATATATTCCATAAAAGATTGCCATAGTTTATCGTGCATATTATAATTCGTCCACCTGTTTTGAGAACGCGCGCCAATTCTCTCAGAGAGAGGGTAGGATTAGTTAAATGTTCGATTGAGTCCAGAAAGAGTATCAAATCGAAACAGCTATTAGTAAAAGGAAGAAAGTATAAATCTCCTTGAACATACTTCCCGGAATGTTGGTCGCGACAATATTGAAGGGCCGACAATTGCTCATCAATCCCAACGATTGAAAAATTATCGCAATATCCGGAAGTCACGTTACCAATACCGCATGCTGCATCGAGCACCAGGCTCCCTCGCGATTGGCCATTCAGTATGTCTCGAACAACAGAATGTTTTGCCCTATGGTAGACTGATTGAGGGAATTGATCGGTCTTCTTCAGATAATCTATGTAGTATTTTTTTTCTTCCATCTTTTTCTCGATCTTCTCACGCAGGAGTGACTTTAGCCGAAACAGAAAGTAAAAATTCTGCAGTCATTTCATCTTCCGCTACCAGCTCATCCCACTGCTTTTCAGAACTTTCCTTGCCTTTTCGTTGCCGAGTCTCGCCGCCATTTTCAGATCCTCGATGGCCTGCCTTTGATTGCCAAGAAGGTAATAAGCAGTACCGCGGTTATCATAGGCTTCTGCATACCTCGGATTTATCTCGATAGCCCTGTTGTAGTCAGCAATCGCCTCATTATGATTGCCTAGCTTGCCATGGGCGAGCCCCCGATTGCTATACGCCATCGCATAACTCGGCTTCAGCACAATGGCTTTGCTAAAATCCACTATCGCCTGATTGTAGTCTCCAAGTGCCCCGTAGGCAGCCCCCCTGTTGTTATAGGCCTCTGCAAATTTCGGGTTTAGCGCGACAGCTTTGTTAAAATCGGCTATCGCCTGATCGTAATTGCCAAGCATCTGATAGGAACGCCCCCTGTTAAAATAGGCCTTCTCATACTTCGGATCTATCTTGATTGCCTCGTTACAATCATCTATCGCTTGATTGTAATTGCCAGTGATAATATATGTGGCAGCCCGGTTATTGAGGGCAAGAACATTACCGGTGGTAACTTTCAAGGCATGATCAAAGAGAGTAATACTGTTCCGCCAGTAATTTACCTGAGTGCTCGTAAGGATGACGAAGCAAGAGAGGATTGCTGCTGATAAGGCAAGAAGCACCTTTTTGCGATAACGCCATGTCCCCAGTATGTCTGGAATACCCCAAGTCGCCATTATGAATAGTCCGATCAGGGGAATATAGGTATACCGGTCCGCCCTTGCCTGTTCACTGATATGAACAATCCCGATGACGGGCGCTAGCGTACCTACATACCATAGCCATCCTACAATCAGGTACGGGAATCTCTTCGCCCGCGAGACTGCAATCAATGTTACGCTTATGAGAAATAGCAATGCCCCTAAGACCTGCCATAGGGGCAACATGACCGGGCGAGGATAAAAGAAAGCAAGATTGTTGGGCCAGATCGTGTTCCAGATATAACCAACGTAGGATACTGAGGCATTAGCAATTCTCAAAGTGAGAGGAACTACCTCCAATGTTTTTAAGTGTTCTCCTTCTTGTGCAGCAATATACGTAATCACACCTGAAATTACGCACAGAGCAAGAAGAGGCACTTTTTCCAGAACAAGTCGCCCCGCAACGTTCCACCTGGACGCCGGCGATATGGATTTGCCCATCCCCTTTGGAATTTTATCGGGATTCTCTCGGGCATTCTGTCTTTCGTCATAATATTCTTGCGGGGTGTCGCGGAATTCTTTGTCAGCTCTTGTTGGATCCGCCAACTGCAGGCGGCATAGGGGCCAGAAATCTAAAAGTAGCAGAACAAATGGTAGTGTTACGAGCATGGATTTAGACATGAGGCCCAGGCCAAGGAGTGAAAAGACAAGCAGATATCTTCGGATACTCGGACGTTCCGTATAATAGACATAGGCACCTGTAGCAAGTAACCCGAAGAAAGTGGAGAGAACATCCTTTCGTTCAGACACCCAGGCCACGGATTCCACATGGAGGGGATGAATCGCAAAAGCAGCAGCTACAAAGGCGCTCTGCCATCTGGCCTTCGTCATTCGGCTAAAAATGAGGAAGAGCAAGAGCGAGTTTGCGATATGAAAGAGAAGATTAACTGCATGGTAGCCCGCAGGATTCAACCCGAATAACTGGTAGTCCAGCATATAGGAGCACCAGGTAAGGGGATGCCAAGTGCCGAGATGGCAGGTAGTAAGAGCCCAGGCGACACTTTCAAATGTCAAACCTGCCTGAATATGCGGGTTTTCACTTACGTATTCGTTGTCATCATAGTTGACAAAATCGTAATCCTTTACCTGTAAATAGACTGCAGACGTAATCACTACCAGGAAAAGTAAAATGAGGATGTCGTAAAGAATATTTAATCTTTTGTTATCCCTGTCATTGATCATTTTATCGAACCACGGCAGCAAGGCCGACTCATTAGCATGATGAAAAGATTTGTATAAAATAACTAGCCTTATTTCTTTCTTTCACTGATTCTTCTCCGCCACTATGAACAACACTTCTCCCGAGCGTGAAAAATATAATACTACGTTGATCAGAAAACAAGCAGGTATGAGCAGTGATATAAGGAAACCGTGCAAGATGGTGCGAAGAGTAAAAATATCAGATTCCAACGACCGGAAAAAAAGGTTATCTGTTTTTGTAATTCTGCTCAAGATACTTTGCGCAGAAATAAATGTTGAATATTCCAGAGAAAAGGTATGAATCAACCTGATTTTGAAACCACAGTTTTCGAGGAGCAATGATAAAGATCGTGGCGTGAAAAAAAATAAATGATAATTTAAGTCGAGACCGAGCCAATACTTACCTGTTAACTTCCGTGACCAAGAATTGAAATTTGGCACTTCCACTATAAGCTTTCCATCAGGCGCCAGTAGATCAGCCACCTTCTCAATATATTTGCCCGGCTCAAGAACATGCTCTAAGACATGCCAAATAGTTACAACATCAAAGGAGTTATTGCTAAAAGGCGCCTCGAGCAGGTCTTTGTCGTATATCTCGAGACCCAAAGTGGTTTGAGCATATTGAGCGGCGATTCTTGATAGCTGAGTTCCTGCTGTCCTTCGGAATTTGTAGTATTTCTTTAAAAAGTGAAGAGTAAATCCCCTTCCGCTTCCGATATCGAGAATGCTTGTTGCGCCGGGATGAACAGTAAATATTTTAAAAGCACGAAAGAAACGGAATAGTTTAATAACGTATTCAACAACCCAGTGAAATCGGGTGGGGACTTCATTTTTATAATAGTTTTCATAAACTCTCTTTGGATCAAAATTGCTCCGGTGTTGTTCAGAAAATATCAGTTCACAAATATTGCATCTCTTGCAAGATATCGCACCAAATTTATATATAATTTCATAATCTTTATGAGCACAGGTCATATCGGTAACGCTATCTAGAAAAACTATAAGATCATTTGATCAACGCGAGACTCGGCTTAAACTTACAAATCTGACCGACATCGCTTTTCTAATGCATTATCAGTGCCAGCGAGCAGACACTATGACAATCGTCTGAGGGTGTCAAGATAAGACAATTCAAAGGTGAAATTAACAGATAATTGTTGAAAATTGCCGATTTTTGATTTGGCAGTTATCAAATTGAAAATTTTTGGTCAATAGATGTTCATATCCAAGACTTGATAATGAAAGACAAAAAAGCTGTCTTGTCTAATATGTGCTATGAGTGACAATTTGGTATGACAATTGCTACATAATTCGCAAACGGTATTTAATATATTGCTGAATAGGATATGTAATGCTTCTGACAAAGGAGGTGGTAGTAAAGATTAGTTAATGATACAGGCCATAGTTACAAAAAAACTAAAATTGACTCATAAAAATATTTATGCTAAGCGCAAATTGAAAGGAGAGATGAATATGATTAGAGCATTTCGCAAGAAAAGAGGACAGAGAGGTTTCACACTGATCGAATTGATGATCGTTATTGCGATCATCGGGATCTTGGCAGCAATTGCCATCCCCCAGTTTGTGGCCTACAGGGCGAGAGGTTTCAGTGCTTCGGCAAACTCTGCGATAAGGAATGCCTACACGGCAGCACAGGCTTTTTACAGTGATTCCCCCGGTGGAACTATTGTTACTGAGACTGATTTATCGAATTATGGTTACAGAGTTGCCGCCCAAAATCCCATAACCGTTACAGCTGGAGGAATCAGCACCTTAGCAATGAGCGTGCTGAATGTCGGTGGCGGTTCAACCTTCTCGATTGACTATACCGGCGCAATTTCAAGAAGTTAACTTTTTATATGCTTTCCATGTCTCGAAGGGGTGGGGGTTTGTACCTCACCCCTTTTTTGTCATTAGAAATAGATGCTCATTAAGGGTCACGATAAAGACTTTGTCTTAGCCATGAGATGGGAGATGAGGGGCATTCGGCGATATGTCTCCGCCTCTCTTTTTCTGTTTGTCATACTGATACTCGTCTATGCGAACAGTTTCGATTGTTCATGGCATTTTGATGATTATATAAATATAGTTGAGAATCCTAGCGTTCAGATAAAGACCCTGTCCTGGCAGGAGATAGGGAAGAGCCTTTATGGTTATGCTGGTGGTACCAGGTGGCAGAGGCCTGTTTCATATTTCACCTTTGCCATGAACTACTATTTCGACGGGCTGAATGTTTTCTGGTATCATGTCGTCAATTTTTTCATCCACTATGTAACTTCCGTTTTCTTATTTCTTTTCCTTTACAATACCCTTAAACTTCCCATTCTTGAAGGGCGCTATGAGAAGAACGCTTATTCTATCGCTCTTCTGTCCACGTTGTTCTGGGCGATTAATCCTGTAGAGGTCATGGCCGTAACCTATATTGTACAGAGGATGGCCAGTATGACGGCGATGTTTTACATCATGGCCATGTATTTCTACCTGAAGGGGAGGACCGGGGATACGATGTGGAAGAACGCCACTTTCTTTGCCTTAGCCGCTTTTTCAGGCGTATTGTCTATCGGTTCCAAGGAGAATGCGGCCATGCTGCCCGTGAGCATTTTCCTTTTTGATCTTTTCCTCATTCAGGGTGCTACGATTGAGAACATAAGGAAGAATTGGGCGGTATGTCTTTTCGCCTTGATTCTCGTTCCTGCGATTGGA